>NZ_JBHUBS010000006.1:43821-78439 GCF_042788835.1 Streptomyces sp. NPDC056883
ACCCCAAGTGGTTACCCCCGTGCCCTCTCCCGTCCACACCTCCTTTTTACCCCCGGGAAGCACTTTTTCTACCCCTTCCTCGGACAAAACCCGTTCCCGACCGGCGGTTGTCCGGGCCGACCGGGGAGGTCGGCCGGTCAGGCCCGGCCGCGGATCGGGCGCCGGCGGCGCATCACGTGGGCACCGGCACCGAGGGCCGCCGCACCCACGAGGCTCGCGCCGATGGCGGTCTCGGCGGTGGACGGGCCGAGGGAGCCGCCGAGGCCTCCCTGTGCGCCGCGGCCGTCCAGGATCGTGAAGCGGTGCGTGGCGACGAGGCTGTTGTCGTGGCACTTGACCGACAGCGTGTGGTGCCCGGGCGAGGCGTGGTTGAAGATCCGGACGGTCGCGAAGCCGATGGAGCCGGCGGACAGGTTCGTCTGCGGAAAGTTGCCGTGCGAGAAGACGATGCCGCCGTGGCCGCAGCCGGCCGCGCTGACCTGCATCGTGGAGCCCTGGTGCACGGAGTACGGGTTGACCGTCACATTGCTGGGCCCGCCGTTGCCTCCCGAGGGCGGACCGCCCGCGGGGTTCGCGGGTGCCGCGGGGATCGCGGGGCTCACGGGGTTCCCGGGGTTCGCGGAGGCGAAGGGGGCACTGAGGGCGATGGCGGCGCAAGTGGCCGCCGCGGTCACGGTAAGAGCGCGGAGAACACGCATGGTGGAACCTCCAGCGGGAAGCGCCCCGGAGCGGTGGCCCGGGCAGATCGACGAGAACGCCTCCCATCACGAACCCTCGACTCGGTCCGCAACCAGCGCATGTTCGCCTTTGGGCCGCAAGGTTGAGCGACACGCCGATGCGCGGACGCGTTCGCTGACGGATCCGCAGGTCACGACCCGTCAGGCATTTATGTGACGATTACCTGGATGGGCGCACCCCTTCCGGCCCCACCACCCGTTCGCCCTTCCCCGATCGCCGTCGCGCACGCACCGCCTTAGCGTGCGTGAAGTAGGGCGTGAAGGGGTGGGACAAGAACGCGGGTCGGGACCCCCGCGTCGGGAAGGGAGAACCATGCTCGAGGACGAGAGTGAGAGGCCACCGAGGAGACGCTCCCCCTGGGGTGCGATCGCGCTGGTCATGCTCACCGGCCTCGCCATGATGCGCAACGGAGCCGAGGCCGGCGACGGACCCCCGCAGCCGGCCGCGGCGGCGGCGGTGAGTGCGCCGGCCGGGTCGGCGGTCGGGCCGCAGGCCGACCAGGCGCCCGCCGAGCCGCCCGTGCCGCCGCCGGACATGGAGGTGCTGGACCACTCGTCGGTCCAGCGCATCCGGATCCCGTCGATCAGCGTGGACGCACCGGTGATGACGGTCGGGCTGGACGCGCAGGGCTGGATCGACGCGCCGCCCCCGCAGGACAAGAACCTGGCCGGCTGGTACCTCAACGGCATCTCGCCGGGCCAGCAGGGTTCGTCGGTGATCGTGGGCCACGTGGACAACGCGCAGGGCCCCGCGGTCTTCTACGGGCTGGGCTCGGTCCAGAAGGGCAGCCGCATCGAGGTGGCGCGCTACGACGGCCGCACGGCGGTGTTCGAGGTGTACGGCGTGGAGGTCTTCTCCAAGAACACCTTCCCCGGATCCCGGGTGTACGGGGACACCGGACACGCGGAACTCCGGGTGATCACCTGTGGAGGCGGCTACTCGAAGGGGCGTGGCTACGACGGCAACGTCGTCGTGTTCGCACGGATGGTGGAGGCCCGCTGACCGACCCACCCGCGCGGCGGCGGACCGTGCCGCCGCCGCGCGGGGTGCGGAGTACGGCCGTCAGCGCGGCGGCAGGTCCGGCAGCGTCATCCGGAATCCCCGTCCGAGCAGTTGCGGCAGGTAGCTCGCCAGCGCCTGCACGCTCTGCGAGCGGTTGCCGCCCGCGTCGTGGTTCAGCACGATCACCCCGGGCGCGGCCTGTTTGAGGACCCGCGAGACGATCGCGCCGGTGCCCGGCTCTTTCCAGTCCAGGGTGTCCACGGTCCAGGCGAGCGGTTCCATGCCGAGCTCCGCGCCGATCTCGAAGGCGGCCCGGTTCCACGCCCCGTAGGGCGCCCGGAACCACAGCGGAGCGGTGCCGACGGCCTTCTGCACGACCTCGCTCGTGCGGCCGATCTCGGAGGCCATCGCCGGCCGGCTGATCTTGGTGAGCTGCGGATGGGTCCAGGTGTGATTGCCGATGACGTGTCCTTCGGCCACCATCCTGCGCAGCAGGTCCTGGTTCTCCACCGCCATCTCCCCGCAGACGAAGAACATGGCCCGGACTCCGTGGCGCGCGAGGGTGTCCAGGATGCCCGGGGTGTAGCGGGGGTCGGGGCCGTCGTCGAAGGTGAGGGTCATGGCGCTCGCCGTGCTCGCACCGGCGGGGAGTTCCAGGATCGGCCGGGTCCGTACGGAGGGCTTCGCCGCGGGTGCGCGCTCCGGGGCCCCTTCGGAGGTCATCGGCTCGAGCCGGTACGGGGATCCGCGCGGGAACTGCGGCAGTCCGGCGGGGGCTCCGGTGAGGGGTCCGGGCCCTGCGGCCCCGCCGGGTGCCGGCCCGGGGCCGGCGCCCGCGACGGGGGTCCGTGCGCCCGATGGCGGCAGATCGGTTTCACCGCCCGTCAGCAGCTGCGGCGGCGGCGACTCCGAGGAAGACGGCGGAGCGCAGGAGCACGCGTCGCCCTACTGTCGGCTCGTCATTTTTCATTACTACTACGTATCAACGACATCGCCGCAGATGTCGAGAGGCACGGACGCGCCCCCGTGCGCTCACCCGCCCGGAGTAGTCCTGCCGGTCAGCCCCTCCTCACCAGCGGGAACGGCAGCGTCTCCCGGATCGTGAGCCCCGTGAGGAACATGACGAGGCGGTCGACCCCGATGCCCAGCCCGCCGGTCGGCGGCATCGCGTACTCCAGTGCGTCCAGGAAGTCGTTGTCGAGCTCCATGGCCTCCGGATCCCCGCCCGCCGCCAGCAGCGACTGCGCGGTCAGCCTGCGCCGCTGCTCGACGGGGTCGGTCAGTTCCGAGTAGGCGGTGCCCAGTTCGGTGCCGAAGGCCACCAGGTCCCAGCGCTCCGCGAGCCTGGGGTCCTTGCGGTGCTGCCGGGTGAGCGGGGAGACGTCGGTCGGGAAGTCCTTGTAGAAGGTGGGGAGCTTGGTCCGCTCCTCCACGAGCCGCTCGTACATCTCCAGGACCACGTCGCCCCGGGTGTCGTCGGGCGCGTGCGGCACGGCCGCGCGGTCGCACAGCCGCCGCAGGACGTGCTCCTCGGTGTCGGCGTCGACCTCCTCGCCCAGGGCCTCGCTGATCGCCCCGTACATCGTCTTGACCGGCCAGGGTCCGGAGATGTCGTGGACGACGAGCTTCCCGTCCGGTCCCGCCTTGTGCGCGATGGGCGAGCCGAAGGCGGCCGTGGCGGCGCCCTGGATCAGCTCGCGGGTCAGGTCGAGCATCACGTCGTAGTCGGCGAAGGCCTGGTAGGCCTCCAGCATCGTGAACTCGGGGTTGTGCTTGTAGGAGACGCCCTCGTTGCGGAAGGTGCGGCCCATCTCGAAGACCTTCTCCATACCGCCCACGCACAGCCGCTTCAGGTACAGCTCGGGTGCGATGCGCAGGTACAGGTCGAGGTCGTAGGCGTTGATGTGGGTGCGGAACGGGCGGGCGTTGGCCCCGCCGTGGATCTGCTGGAGCATCGGGGTCTCGACCTCCAGGTAGCCCCGGTCCAGCAGCCCCTGCCGCAGGGCCTGGACGGCGCTGGAGCGGGCCCGTACGACGTCGCGCGCCTCGGGGCTGGCGACCAGGTCGAGGTAGCGCTGGCGGACCTTGGCCTCCGGGTCGGCGAGGCCCTTGCGCTTGTCGGGCAGCGGGCGCAGGCACTTGCCGGTGAGCTGCCAGGAGTCGACGACCACGGACAGTTCGCCGGCCTTGCTGGCGCCGACCTCGCCGCTCGCGACGACGTGGTCGCCGAAGTCCACCTGGGAGGTGAAGGCGTCGAGCACGGAGGCGCCCGCCTCGTCCCGGGTGAACATCAGCTGGATGTCCCCGGACCAGTCCCGCAGGACCGCGAACACCACGCCGCCGAGGTCGCGCACGACCATCACGCGTCCGGCGAGGGTGACGGGCGAGCCGGTGCGGGCGCCGGGCGGGTAGCCGGGGTGCGCGGCCTTGAGCTCGGCGACGGTGTGGGTGCGCTGCGGGATGCCGACGGGGTACGGGTCGGTGCCGGCGGCCCGGATCCGCTCGAGCTTGTCGTGCCGGACCCGGACCTGTTCGGGCTGCCGCTCGGCCCGCGCGGCCTCGGCGTCCTCCTCCCCTACGGATTCCAGCCCGAGGGACTCGATGGGCGGCAGGCCCGCGGTGGTGGCGGGGGCGGTGAGCCCGCGGGGGTGGCCGTTGCCCCACAGGGTGCGCATGCTCGGCACGGAGACGAACCCCTCGGCGATGCCGGAGGCGAGGCTGACCCGGGCGAGCGAGCCGGCGTCCTGGAAGCAGAGGAACCGCGGGTACCACTCGGGGCCGTACTTGACGTTCGAGCGGTACAGCGCCTCCAGCTGCCACCAGCGGGAGAAGAAGAGCAGCAGCTTGCGCCACACCTTGAGGACGGGACCGGCGCCGATCCGGCCGCCCTCTTCGAAGGCGGAGCGGAAGACCGCGAAGTTGAGGGAGATGCGGCGCACGCCCAGTCCCGGGGCGGCCGCGCAGAGCTCGGCGACCATGAACTCCATGACCCCGTTGGGGGCGGCCCGGTCCCGGCGCATCAGGTCGAGGGAGATGCCGTCCTTGCCCCAGGGCACGAAGGAGAGCAGGGCGATCAGCTCGCCCTTGTCGTCGAAGGCCTCCACGAGGAGGCAGTCCCCGTCGGCGGAGTCCCCGAGCCGGTCGAGGGCCATGGAGAAGCCGCGTTCGGTCTCGGTGTCGCGCCACTTGTCGGCCCGGTCCACGATCGTCTGCATCTCGTCCTCGGAGAGGGCGGAGTGGCGGCGGATGACCGTGCTGGCTCCGGTGCGCTTGACACGGTTGACGGCCTGCCGGGTGACGCGCATGTCGCGGCCGTCAAGGTCGAAGTGGGCGACGTGCAGGATGGCCTCGTCGCCGAGCTGGAGGGCGCCGAGTCCGGAGCGGGCGTACGCGGTCGCCCCGTCCTCGGAGGCGCCCATGACGGCGGGCTGCCAGCCGTAGCGCCGGGCGACGGCGAGCCAGGCGTCGATGGCGGGGGTCCAGGCGGCCGGGTCGCCGACGGGGTCGCCGCTGCCGAGGCAGACGCCGGCCTCGACCCGGTAGGTGACGGCGGCCTTGCCGTTCGGGGCGAACACCACGGCCTTGTCCCGCCGGGTGGCGAAGTAGCCGAGGGAGTCGTTGCGCCCGTAGGCGCCCAGCAGCGCCCGGATCCGGGGCTCCTCGTCCCCGTGCAGGGCGGCGGTCAGCCGCTGGGAGCGGAAGAGGGTGGCGGCGGCGTTCAGCAGGGCGAGGGCGCCGAAGAGGCCGAGCAGGAAGTACAGGGGCCGGGGCGGGTGGCCGTCGAACTGCCGGGCCGAGAACAGCCCGCCGAAGACCTGCTTGGCGGACCAGTCCAGCCACTGCCCCCTGGGCAGGCTTCCCGGGAACAGTGCGACCAGGCCCCAGCCGAGGAAGACGGCCGCGAGCAGGCCGAGCCCGAGCACGAGCAGGGCCCGCCACAGGGCCCCCGGCCGGGAGGCGGCGTTGAACTCCTTGCGCGCGGCGATCAGGAGGACGAGGGCGGCGACCGCGATGGCCATGGAGGAGAAGCCCACCCAGTAGTCCTCCTCCGCCACGGTCAGCACGTCGACCAGGAGCAGCAGGGCCAAATAGGTGACGACGATCCACCAGGCGACCTTCTTGCGCATGCCGAGTGCGGCGGCGAGGAGGAAGAGGAAGACGGCGTAGGCGAGGTTGGCGCTGACCGGTACGACGATGGCGTCGAGGAAGCGCACGATGGGCCGCAGCAGGCGGCGCAGCGTCGGGGAGAGCGCCAGCAGGGCGCACAACAGGCCGAGCGTGCCGAAGAACGCTCCGAAGGCATCGGGCACCCGGTTCAGGAAGCGGCTGCGACTGCCGCGCGTCCCGCGCGTCTCCTCCACGGTGGCACTCATGGTTCGCACTGTAGGGAGGGCCGCGCCCCTTCGCGCGGCGAGCGGGTTTAGCCTCGTAAGGGTGACGGAGCACGTGGGTACGGGATTCGAGCGCGGTACGGACGGTCCGAAGGTGATCCTCGCCGGGGTGGACGGGTCACCGTCCTCGCTCCGCGCGGCCGCCTACGCGGCGGGGCTGGCACGGCGGCAGAACGCGCTGCTGGCGCTGGTGTACGTCCAGCCGGTGATGCCGGCCGGGGCCTCGCTGGGGGCTCCGGTGTCGGAGGCCACCGAGGAGATCGCGGAGGGGCTGGTGGCCGAGATCCGGGAGTCCGCGGAGCGGCTGAAGGGCGTCTACGACGTCCGCTGGCAGTTCCACACCTTCCGCGGGGACGCGTACGCCGGGCTGGTGAGCGCGGCGGAGGAGCTGATGGCGGACGCGGTGGTGGTCGGAGCCTCGGAGCAGGCCGGACACCGGATCGTGGGCTCGGTGGCGATCCGTCTGGTGAAGGCGGGGCGCTGGCCGGTGACGGTGGTGCCGTAGCCGTGCGGCGGTGGTCCCGCCGGCGGTGATTCGCCCCAGCAACGGGATCACCGTAGACGGAGAACCAGGGCGTGACATACATTCAGGCAGCTCAGACAGGTCGGGCCACGCACAAGGCGGCCCACAGGGCGGCCCGTTTCCATGTCATTCCTTGCATATGTTCCCGTGGGGGGTACTTCGTCATGTCCTCGATCGCACCCGGTCCGTCGCCGTCTGCGACGCCGGGCCCCTATCTGCCGCAGGCCGTCCACGTCCTGCGCTCCCCCGAAGGGCTGGCGAAGGCCCTGACCGCGCTGCTGTCCGCGGTGGGCGGGCTCAGCCTCGTCCTGTCCGGGGCAGACCTGTACCGGTCCGGCCTGCAGGACGACCTCGTGAGCGGGTCCTCGACCGAAACGAGCGAGCGCCTCGGTGGGCTCGACTCGCTCAGCATCCCCCTCGGCTTCCTCCACGGCGTCCTCTACCTGGCCACTGCCGTGGTGTTCGTCCTCTGGTTCCACCGGGTCCGCTGCAACGGACAGGTGTTCCGTCCCGACGGCTTCAGCCAGTCCGCCGGCTGGGCCATCGGCGGGTGGTTCGTCCCGTTCGCGAACCTCTTCTTCCCGTACCGGACGGCGCGGCAGACCTGGGACGCCAGCACCCAGTACGCGCCCGACGGCACCTACCGGCAGGTGTCGGGCGCCCCGGTGGTCGCCTGGTGGCTGGCGTTCGTGGTCAGCATGGTCCTCGACCGCGTGGCCTCCCGGCAGTACCTGGCGGCCTTGACGCACGAGGCGCTCAGCGACGGGGCCGCCTTCATGGCGGCTGCGGAGCTCTCCACCACGGTGGCCGCCGTGCTGGCCGTCCTCTTCGTGCGCAAGCTGACCGCGATGCAGCGCGTCAAGGCCGTCCAGGGCCCGAACGCCGCCGCCTGACCCCCCGTCGGGGCCTACTTCGCCATCACGAGGCCGTCCTTCGCCGCGCCGCGGCCGAGGACGGCCTCGGTGATCTCGTCACGCGCCTCCTCGTAGTCCTCGCGGCCCGGCGACTGCGCGAGGGCGGCCGGGAGGTTGACGACCCGGCCCGCCCGCAGGTCCATCATCTGCGGGACGAACTCGGCCTTGGTGACCTGCCAGCGCTGCCCGGGGGCTGCCGGCGGGGCGAAGGTGAAGCGGCCGATGGAACCGTAGTTGCCGCGCATGTCCCGTGCGCCGCTGTAGTTGAACATCTCACCGGCGACCTGGTCGCCCATGCCGTAGACGATCCAGGTCCCGTTGACCTTCTCGTACGCCTGCGGGATGTGGGCGTGGGTGCCGAGGATCATGTCCACGTCGGGGCGGCCGCCGGTCTGCGAGGCGGTCAGCGCCTTGCCGAGCGCGAGCTGCTTCTCGTCCGGTTCGGTCTGCCATTCCGTGCCCCAGTGGAGGCTGACGAGGACCACGTCGGCGCCCGCCTTACGGGCCGCCCGGGAGTCCGCGATGATCTTCTCCTGCTCCATCAGGTTGACCGCCCAGGGCTGCCCCTCGGGCATCGGGTAGCCGTTGGTGTCGTACGTGTAGGCGAGGTGCGCGACCTTCGCGGAGCCCGCGGTGTACATCGTCACGGTGCCCGCCTCGGCTTCCGTACGGGCCGAACCCGCGTGCTTCAGGCCGACCTTGTCGAACCGGTCGAGGGTGCGCTTCAGACCGGCGCCGCCACCGTCGAGGGTGTGGTTCGAGGCCGTGGAACAACCGTCGTACCCGGCGTCCTTGAGGCCGTCGGCGACCTCGGGCGGGGACTGGAAGGCGGGGTAGCCGGTGAACGGGCCGCCGTCCGGTCCGTAGATGGTCTCCATGTGACAGAGGGCCAGGTCGGCGGCCGAGACGATCGGCTTGACCCCGGAGAACATCGGCCGGAAGTCGTGGCCGTCGCCGTCCGCGTCGGAGGCCGCCCGCCGGATCACCGACTCGTGCGGCAGCACGTCACCGCTCGCGACCAGGGTGAAGCCCTTCATCGAGCCGCCGGCGGGGGCCGTGGTGGATCCGGGAGCGCCCGAGGCCGCCGGGGCGGACGGGGAGCCCGCGAGGCGGGCCGGCGCGGGGTCCCCGCCGACGGAGCAGCCGGCTACGGCCGACAGCACGACGGCGGTCAGGAGTGCGAGGGCGTGGCGGGTGCGCGCGGTCATCTGTCCCGGCTCTCCTTGATGAGCTTGATTTGTACGACTACCTGATCTTCAGTCAATCCATAGAAAGAGACGCCTGAAGTCAAGAAACGGCTCCGTCGGCCGGCCGCGCACTCACTCCAATGGCCGTTCGGCGTGCCGTTCGACCGTTCACCGCCCCGCGCGGCCGCCCACCGGATGACCCGGGTGGTTGGGCGCACCGTCCGGACGGGACGGTTCCCGGGCGGCCCGGTGCAGGTCAGGGTGGATCCGTCGACCCCGACCACCCCCGCACCGACCTCCGGAAGGAGCCTCCCGTGCCCCTTGCCCCCACCCTCCTGCGCACCGACCCCGAGGCACTGGCCGAACTCCAGCGCGAACACGGACGGGCTCTGTTCGGTTTCCTGCTGGGCCTCACGGCCGGGGACGCCCAGCGCGCGGAGGACCTCGTGCAGGAGACCCTCCTGCGGCTCTGGCAGCACCCGGAGGTCCTGGGCAGCTCCTACGAGTCCCTGCGGCCCTGGCTGTTCACGGTGGCCCGTCGGCTCGCCATCGACGCCCGGCGGGCGCGCCTGTCCAGGCCCCTGGAGGTGGACCCGGAGGGGCTGGACCAGGCACCCGCGCCGGGGGACGCGGTGGCGGGCTCGGTGACGGCCATAGACGTACGGCGGGCCGTGGGATCACTGGGGCCGGAGCACCGGGACGTGCTGGTGCAGGTCTACTTCCAGGACCGCTCGGTGGCCGAGGCCGCGGCCGAGCTCGGCATTCCGGCGGGGACGGTCAAATCCCGTACGTACTACGCCCTGCGCGCCCTGCGGAAGGACCTCCAGGGCTACGGGTACGGACTCGGCGCCTGAGGGCGGGCGACCGGTGTCCGGGGGCGTCGTCAGTGCCGGGGGCGTTGTCAGTGCCGGCTGCCAGACTCGCGGGATGCCGAACTCCACGAACACCGCTGCCATCACCGCCTACTGGGACACGGCCGCGGCCGGGTTCGACGAGGAGCCGGACCACGGCCTGCGGGCCCCTCAGACCCGTGACGCCTGGGCGGACCTCCTCGGATCCTGGCTGCCGGCCGGACCGCTCGACGTCCTCGACGTGGGCTGCGGCACCGGGTCGCTGTCCTTGCTGGCCGCCGAAGCAGGGCACCGGGTCACCGGCGTGGACCTCTCTCCGCAGATGGTCGGGCACGCCCGGGCGAAACTGGCCGCCGCAGGCCTGACCGGCCGGTTCCTGGTCGGCGACGCCGCCGCTGCGCCCACCGGGGACCAGCGGTTCGACGTCCTGCTCTCCCGCCACCTGGTGTGGACCCTGCCCTCCCCCGGGGCCGCGCTCGGCGACTGGGTCGGCCGGCTGCGTCCGGGCGGCACCCTCGTCCTCGTCGAGGGCCGCTGGCGCGAATCCGGTGCGAGCGCAGCACCGTACGTACCCGGCGCGGAGACCCTGCCCTGGGCGGGCGGCGTCGGCGCCGACGAACTCGCCGCCGCCGTACGCCCGCTCGTGACCGCTCTGCGCGTCGAGCCCCTCGGGGACAACGCGGCCCTGTGGGGACGCGCGGTGACCGACGAACGCTACGCCGTGATCGCCACGGTCTGACCGACCCGGGGCGGCCCGGGAGGCGCCTCGCCCGAGGTGCGGCGAATGCGTCAAAGAATGGCCTGAACGCCCGCGAAGCGGACACGAACCGCATCGAAACCGGCATCGGACCGTTCAAGTTGAGTAAACATCCCCCGCTTCGCGAGCCGCGCAAGGAAGGCTCGGCGTTGACGGCGGGAAGACGCGACGCATGCGGGAGAAGGTGGAACGGTGCAGCCCGAGGGTACGAACGGCACCAGTGACGGTGGGCTCGCGGTGCCCATGGCATGGCTCTACGCGGAGTACATCGCCGACGAACTGCTGCGCACGGGCCGGCTGATCCCGGTCAGCACCCTGGAGTTCCGCGCCGGACGCGACACGCTCGCGCTGACCATCTACCTCTCGGACGCCGCCGGAGAACTCTCCGGGATCCGGGTCGTCTCGCAGCTCGACGAGTGGATGTCGCTGACGGCGTACGGTCACCCCTGGCGCGACTGGGTCCACACCCGGTTCCTCGCGCTGGGCGAGGAGGCCCGCGAGCGCGGCCGGGGCGAGGACCCCGATCTGGAGCTGGCCCGGGCGGCCTGGCGCTGGCTGGACCACACGGAGCTGTTCGCCACCAACCTCGACCCGGGACGCCACGGCCACGCCGACACCCCGCCGGGCCTGGACGAGAACGCCCGGGTCTGGACCCCGGCCTGGCAACTCGGCCTGCCGCTGGGACACTTGGCGATGCACCTGTTCTGAGACCGGCCGGGTTCCGTCTCTTTGGTTGCAACCCGCCGGCGGCGTAGGCGATGCGCCGTTCGGTCAGCCCGAGCGTGAGCCTCACGCGGCTTTCCGCTCCGGAGACTTAGCGTGGCCCCATGACGAGTAGTCAGGACCTTGCGCGGCGGGCAGCCGTGGTGCTCTGTGTGGCAGCGGCGCTGACGGGACCGGGTGACCTGGCCGGCGCATCCGTCGGGACGACGGCAGTCGGGTTGTCCCCGCGGCCTGGCGCTCT
This sequence comes from Streptomyces sp. NPDC056883, assembly GCF_042788835.1. Lineage (NCBI taxonomy): Bacteria > Bacillati > Actinomycetota > Actinomycetes > Kitasatosporales > Streptomycetaceae > Streptomyces > Streptomyces sp. NPDC056883. Next base: position 55,149 of record NZ_JBHUBS010000006.1, read on the forward strand.
CGTCTACATCGCCAATCTCCACTCCGACACGGTGTCGGTCGTCGACACCGGCACCGGCACGGTCGTGGACAGCGTTCCCGTAGGGGACGGACCGGACAGCGTGGCCGTCAGCCCGGACGGCTCCCGCGTCTACGTCACCAATTCCGCGTCGGACACCGTATCGGTGATCGACGCCCGTACCAGGACGGTCATCGCCACCGTCGCCGTCGGGGACGAACCGAGCAGAGTGACGGTCTCTCCCGACAACCGGAACGTCTACGTCGCCAATGTCGGGTCGGACGACGTGTCGGTGATCAGCACCCGCACACGTGCCGTGACGGACACCATCGCGGTGGGCGATGCCCCGCTGGGCGTGGCGGTGGCGCCCGACGGATGCACCCTCTACGTCGCCAACGCCGCGTCCGGCACCGTCTCGGTGGTCCGCACCGCCACCGGAACGGTCACCGACACCATCCCCGTCGGCAGCGGACCGACCGCTCTGGTCCTCACCCCCGACGGCCGCCGCCTGTACGTCTCCAACCTGACCTCGGACGACGTGTCGGTGGTCGATGTCCACGACGGCACGGAAACGGACCGCATCCCGGTCGGGGACCAGCCTGCGGGAATCGGGGTGCGACCGGACGGGCGACAGGTGTACGTCGCCAACATCGGGTCCGACACCGTGTCCGTGATCAGCACCCGCGGCCGCGCCGTCACGGAAACCGTCGCCGTGGGAGACGGCCCCAACGGCCTCGCCGTCAGCCCGGACGGCTCCCTCGTCCACGTCAGCAACTTCGACTCGGACACCCTGTCGGTCATCGGCACCTCGACGGCTCGCGTGACGAACACGGTGCCCGTGGGCGACGGGCCGACCGGCGTGGCAGCGGCACAGGGAGAACCGGTCACGGCCCGGGGTCCGGACACCGCGCCGGTGCAGCTCCGCGAGACCCCCTAGTCCGGCCGGCGCGGTCCCGGCGACTCCGTCGGGTCGGTGACCAGCCCGGTGAAATCGGACTCGTTGCGCTCGGCCCGGATCACGTACGCACGGGCGACGCACCACAGCACCGGGTACACCAGCACCCCGAGCGCGACCCAGACCAGCGGGCCCGACGCGACCCGCGGGAGCAGGAACAGCAGCGGCAGCAGGCCCACCAGGAGGACGAGCGCGGCCAGGGCGGCGAGTCCGGCGCGGAGTTGGCTGCGCATGAGGGCCCGTACGTAGGTGGCGCCCAGGGTGGTCTGCTCGGAGATCTCGGACCGCGCCGGCGTATGCGCGGGAGGCATCCTGCGACTGCCGCGCGGAACCCCCGTGACGACCTCCCGCCGGGGCGGCTGCGACTGCTGCTCCTCGGGCATGGGCCGGAGTCTAACCGCAGTCGGGCCGGCCGGGCCCTCCCGGAAGGGCCCCCGGCAGGGGTTGCCGTAGGAGTTCCGCAGGGGCTCCCGCAGGCCCCTGGGCCTACTTCAGCAGCTTCGACAGCCTGCGGTCGGCGAGCGGCTTCCCTCCGGTCTGGCAGGTCGCGCAGTACTGGAGCGAGGAGTCGGCGAAGGAGACCGAACGGACGGTGTCCCCGCACACCGGGCAGGGCTCGCCCGCGCGGCCGTGGACCCGCATCCCGCTCTTCTTCTCGGCCTTGAGCCGTCCGGCGGCCACCCCGTGCGCCCGCTCGACGGCCGTGCGCAGGGTTTCCTCGACGGCCGCGTACAGCTGGTCCGCCTGCGCCTCGTCGAAGGAGGCCGCCAGCTTGAAGGGCGAGACCTTGGCGTGGTGGAGGATCTCGTCGCTGTAGGCGTTGCCGATCCCCGCGATGACGCTCTGGTCGCGCAACACCCCCTTGATCTGGCGCCGTTCCCCGGCGAGCAGCGCACCGAAGGCCTCGCGGTCGAAGCCCTCGGCGAGCGGGTCCGGGCCGAGCCGGGCGATGCCGGGGACCTCGTGCGGATCGCGGACCACGTACACGGCGAGCCGCTTCTGGGTCCCGGCCTCGGTGAGGTCGAACCCGCCGCCACCCTCGAGGACCAGTCGCAGCGCGAGCGGTCCCTTGCCGGGGCCCGGCGGCCGGTCGGGAACGGCGTCCATCCAGCGCAGCCAGCCGGCCCGGGCGAGGTGGGTGACGAGGTGCAGTTCGCCGATGCGCAGGGCGAGGAACTTCCCGTACCGGGCGGTGGTCCCGGCCCGCTGCCCTTCGAGTGCGGTCAGGGGCGGATCGTACGTCTTGAGCACGCTCACGGCGAGCGGGAGGACGCGCTCGACCACCCGCCCGGCGAGGTGTTCGTCGAGGAACTCCCTCAGGGCCTCGACTTCGGGCAGCTCGGGCATGCCCCCAGCCTGCCGCGCCCCCGGGCGAAGCGCGAGCCGTGGGCGGACCGTACGGACTCACGGCATGGTGAACTCGCACCACACGCACTTGCCGCTCCCCCGCGATTCCACGCCCCAGACGTCCGCCAGCCGGTCCACCAGCATCAGACCGCGTCCCGAGACCCCGGAGTCGCCCGCCTCCCTGCGGCGGGGCAGGGCGCTGGAGCGGTCCTCGACCTCCACGCGGAGCCGGCGTTCGGGGCCGGTCAGGACCCGCAGCGTCACGATGGCGGGACCGTCGGTGTGCATGAGGGCGTTGACGATGAGCTCGTCGGCGACCAGCTCGATCTCGTCCGCCCGCTCCCGGGCGCCCCAGGTCCGCACCGCAGCGCCGATCATGTGGCGGGCCGATACGAGGGCCTCCGGATCGCCGGGGGCCACGTGCTGCTGGAGCCGGCCGCCGGCCTGCTGGACCTCCTCGGCCTCGCGGCGGAGCAGCAGCAGCGCCATGTCGTCGTCGCCGCCCCGGTCGTCCACGACCTCGCACAGCCGGTCGGCGAGCAGGGCCAGGTCGGCCGGTCCGGTGCGGACGAGGGAGGCGAGGAGCCGGACGCCGTCGTCGAGGTCGGCTCCGGGTTGTTCCACCAGGCCGTCCGTGCACAGCAGAAGCGTTTCCCCCGGTCCCAGCTCGACCGTGGTCACCGGATACTCCAGCAGCCCGAACTCCGCGGACAGCCCCAGCGGCATCCCGCCCTCCAGCGCGAGGCGCTCGCAGCCCCCGTCCCGGGTGCGCAGCAGGGGGTCGATGTGGCCGGCCCGGACCAGTTGCAGCACCCCGGTCGACAGGTCGGCCTCGGCGTACGTGCAGGTGGCGAAGCGGTCGGTGTCCAGCTCGTGCAGGAAGACGGAGGCCCGGGCCATGACGGTGGCCGGCGAGTGCCCTTCGGCCGCGTAGGCGCGCAGCACGATCCGCAGCTGGCCCATGACCGCCGCGGCGTGGGTGTCGTGGCCCTGGACGTCGCCGATGACGGCGCCGACCCGGCCGCCGGGCAGCGGGATGATGTCGTACCAGTCGCCGCCGATGTCCTGGCCCATCTTGGCCGAGCGGTACCGTACGGCGATCTCGGCGCCCGGCACCGAGGGGATCCGGCGCGGCAGCATCGCCTGCTGGAGCCCTTCCGCGAGATCGTGCTCCTGCTCCAGCAGCATCGCCCGCTGCAGGCTCTGGGCGATGCTGCTGCCGAGCGCGACGAGCAGGTTCCGCTCCTCCTGGGTGAAGCCGTCCTTGTCCCGGTAGAGCAGGCCGATCGCACCGATCGGGCGGGCCTGGGCGATCAGCGGCAGGTAGGCGGCCGCCGAGATGTGCATGGACGAGATCTTCGCCCAGAGCCCGGGGTACCCGGCGGCGAACTCGGCCGCGGAGTCCAGGAACCGCGGCTGGAGCGAGCGCACCACCTCGCTCATCGGGTACTGCTCGTCGATGCGGGTGTAGCGGGTGCCGGGGACGAAGCTGCCCGCGGGGCCCTCGGCGACGAGGTGGATCCGGCCGGCTTCGACCAGTCCCATCACCATGCCCATGGATCCGAGCCGTTCCAGGCCGTGGGCGTCGCCGAGCGCGTCGATGACGTCCTGGACGGTCCGGGCGTGCGCGAGCGCGGCGGTGGTGCTCTCGACCACGGACGTCTGGCGGCGCCGCTCCTCGTCCAGCCCGAGGCGCTCCGCCGAATGACTGAGCTCCTCGGTGGCGTCGCGGACGATGCCGATGATCCGGTACGGGCGGCCGTCCGGGCCGCGCATGACCCGGCCCTGGGTGTGCGTCCAGCGCAGCGTGCCGTCGTGGCAGCGGATCCGGAAGTAGGCGCCGTAGCTGTCGACCCCGCTCTTGAGGGCCGAGGAGACGAGTGCGTCGAGCCGGGCACCCTCGGCGGGCGGGACGCGCGGCGAGAGCGACTCGGGGCGGCCGTCGTACTCCTCGGGGGTCGTGTCGAAGACCTCGAGGGCCGCGGAGTCCATGTGCATGAGACCGGTGACCAGGTCCCAGTCGAAACTGCCCATGCGGTTCAGCGAGAGCGACCGGTCCGGATGTGCGGGCCAGTCCTCCGGCAGTGATACGGCGGTCGGCACCGGTCCACCATGACACACGGGCCGGTCAGGCGCTCTCCAGGTACTGGCCGTCGTACGGGGCCGAGGGCTGCTGCTCGGGGACGGAGTAGGGGTCGGCGTACGGGTCCGTGTACGGGTCCGTGTCGGGGTTCGCGTACGGGTCCCCGTACGGATCGCTCGGCTGCGGCGACGACCCGTCGGGGCCCACCAGGGTTCCCGGGTCGCCCGGGGTCTGCCCGGGCAGGTCGGAGGGGATGTCGGCGGGCTGGTCGGTGCCCGGCGGCGGGGCCGTGGGCGGGCCGGAGGGGATGCCCTTGGAGGGCTGGTCGGGGGCCGTCGGGGTGGTGGGGGTGTTCGGAGCCGTCTGCGGGGAGCTCGGCGGGCAGTCGGCCGCGTTCGGGGCGGGGCTGCGGCCGGGGCTGGGCGGGCCGGTGGGCGGCTCGGTGCGGGCGAGGCTGTTGTTCTCCGGGGTCCGGCACGGTGCGGTCGGCGAGGTGCCGGGCGGGATCGCGGGCCCGGCGGGGATCCCGTCGGCCGGGTCGTACGGGGGCGGCGCCTGCGGGGCGCGGTCCTGGGCTCCGTCGTCTCCGGCCGTGCGCTCGATCCAGGTGTTGTCGGCCATGTTGACGATGACCAGGTTGTTGATCACCTGCATGGTCGGCTCGATGACCACGACCTGGGTGGGCTGGTAGCCGCTCCAGGGGTCCCCCTTGAGCACCGGTGCGCCCCTGGCGGCGCGCGGAGCGAGCAGCGGGTTCCCGCAGGCGCAGCGGACGCGGGGCATTCCGTGGTCGTCCACGAGGACGGCGGTGCCGGCCTGGAGGACGGACTGGAAGGCGTTGGGCCTGCCGCCGACGAAGCCGTGGTTGGTCACCCGGGTGTCGGCGCGCAGCACGACCGGGGTGAGGCCGCGCAGGAAGTCGGGGATCTTCTCCTGCTCCACCTGGGAGGCCTCGGCGAAGGCGCGCGCCTTGGCGTCGTCGGCGGTCAGGGACTGGACCTGCGCCTCCACGTCGCAGCTGCCGAGCCGCTGGGTTCCGCCGTACAGGCCGGGGGTGGCCGCGTTGACGGTGCGGATGCCCTGGCCGGTCGCGTTGGGCAGCGGGGGCTGGACGGGGGCGGATTCGGCGGTGGCGGAGGAGGAGGTGAAGGGGTCGGGGCCCGCCGAGGCCACGGGCTGGAGGTGGACGTCCTGGCTCTCGGCGGCGGGGCCCTTGGTCCGTCCCTCGTCGCCGGTGGCCCCGCAGGCCGCGGCGAGGAGTCCGAGGACGGTGAAGAGGGCCGCACGGGCCGGTGCGTGACGACGCGGCGCCTGACGGGGTGTCGGTGCGTACACGTTTCATCTCCCTTTTCGCCCCGGTTGCTCCCTCTTGTCTGCCGTATGTACGGGGTGCCCGCAACCGGAGATCACGCACCCGACGCCATCTTGAACATGTTCAAGATGGCGTCTAGGCTCACGACCGTGAGTTGAACGCGTTCAATGCGTTCGTTCCCGGAGGGGGGATCCGCTGTGACCGCACTGGTGAATCTGATCGTCACCTTGGGCATGCTCTACGTCGTCCCGGCCGGCCTGCGCCTGATCGATCCGGTCCGGTTCGGGCGGACGGCCCGGCTCTGGCCGCTGTTCGCGGCCCCCGGAGCGGTCTGCCTGTGGCTGCCCCGGGGAGTCCCTGCCACGGCGCTCGCCACGGTCTACGCGGCGGCCACGCTGGCCCTGGCGGTACGGGGCTTCGTTCCGGTCGTACGGGGCTTGGTTCCAGCGGTACGAGGCGCGGCCCCGGCGGTTCGGGCGCCGGCCCGGTCGGCGCGGAGCCTGACCCGTACCGGCGCGCCCGGGCGGGGTCCCGGCCCCGCCGAGGTGGCCGTGCTCACCGCGCTGGTGGCGCCCTCGGTCGCCGGGACCGCCCTGGTCGCCGAACGCGCCGGACACCGGCTCTTCGGCTTCGACCTCGACATCCTGGCCCTGACCGTGCCGCACTTCCACTTCGCCGGTTTCACCGCAGCCCTGGTCGCCGGTCTGGTGTGCCGGGCCTCCGCCGCCGGAGCCCTCGCGCGCTGGGCGGCGTACAGCGTCCCGGCCGGGACCGCGCTGGTGCTCCTCGGCTACTTCATCGACGACTGGGCCGAGCTGGTGGGCGCGGTGACGCTGACCGGCGGCATGTGGGCGGTGGCCCTGCTGACCTGGCGCGACGTCCGCCCCGGGGTCCGCGGCCGGGACCGGATCACCGGTGCGCTGCTCGCGTGCTCGGCGGTCGTCCTGGTGGCCACCATGCTGCTCGCCCTGTGGTGGGCGCTCGGCGAGGCCACCGGGATCGTGCACCCCACCCTGACCTGGATGGCCGCGACCCACGGCCTCGGCAACGCCCTCGGCTTCGGCCTCTGCTCCCTGCTCGCCTGGCGCCGCCTGACCGCATCGGCCGCTCGGCCCGCGCCTGCACCTGCACCTGCACCCGCGGCCGCACCCGCATGCGCCGCCCTGCCCGACCGAACGGAGATCCCGGCATGACCCGCCTGCTCAGCGAAGCCCGCAGCACCTTCAACTACCCCGACCAGGGCGCCACGGCCCGGCGGCCGCTGCCCGCCGGGTACAACTTCACCCACCACCGCACCCGGATCGGGCACGGGCAGGCAGCACTGGACGCCGCCGGGGCCGCCGTCACCACCTTCCGGGCGCACCGCGCCTCGGGCATGCTCGTCACGGCCGGAGCCTTCCCCGTCCGGCCCGGCGACCGGGTCGTGGTCGGGATCGGGATCGGCCCGGTGCGGATCGACGCCCCGTGCGAGGTGATCTGGACCGCGTACGAGCCCCGGCGGACCGGTTTCGCGTACGGGACGCTCGGCGGGCATCCCGAGTGCGGCGAGGAGTCCTTCGTGGTGGACATGGAGGCCGACGGCTCGGTGTGGTTCGAGGTGACCGCCTTCAGCCGCCCGGCAAGCTGGTACACCCGCCTGGCGGGACCGGTCGTCCCCCTCCTCCAGCAGGCCTACGCCCGGCGGCTCGGACGGTACGTGCGACGGCTCGCCACGGGCGCCCGGCCGGCCCGATACTGGAGGGGATGGACTGGTTCACGGCGCCCGGATACTGGCTGGGACGGCTGATCTTCCAGCGGGCCCTGGCCGGTGTCTACCTCGTCGCCTTCGCCGGGGCCGCCCTGCAGTTCCGGGCACTGATCGGGGCGCACGGCATGCTGCCCGTGCCGCGCCACCTGCGGTACGTGCCCTTCCGGCGCGCCCCGAGCCTGTTCCACCTGCACTATTCGGACCGGTTCTTCGCCTCCTGCGCCTGGGCCGGGGCGGCCCTGGCGGCGGCGCTCGCCGCGGGGGCCGGGGACGCGGTGCCGCTCGGCGCGGCGATGGCGATGTGGGCCCTGCTGTGGCTGCTGTACCTGTCGATCGTGAACGTGGGGCAGACCTGGTACTCCTTCGGCTGGGAGTCCCTGCTGCTGGAGGTCGGCTTCCTGGCCGTCTTCCTCGGCAACGCGCGGGCCGGGCCGCCGGTGCTGGTGCTGTGGCTGCTGCGCTGGGTGGTCTTCCGGGTGGAGTTCGGCGCGGGGCTCATCAAGATGCGGGGCGACCCCTGCTGGCGCCGGCTCACCTGCCTGTACTTCCATCACGAGACGCAGCCGATGCCCGGCCCGCTGAGCTGGTTCTTCCACCATCTGCCGAAGCCGCTGCACCGGGTGGAGTGCGCCGCCAACCACGTGACCCAACTGGTCGTGCCCGTCCTGCTGTTCACCCCGCAGCCAGTGGCCTCGTACGCCGCCGGGATCATCGTGGCGACCCAGCTGTGGCTGGTGGTGTCGGGGAACTTCGCCTGGCTGAACTGGATCACGATCACGGCGGCCCTGCCGGCCTTCGACTTCGGCGCGCTCGCGGGCGCCCCGCCGCCGGCCGCCTCCCGGCAGGGGCCGCTCTGGTACGTGGTGCTGGTGTGCGCGCTCACCGCGCTGGTGCTCGTGCTGAGCCGGCATCCGGTGGCCAACATGGTCTCGCGCCGCCAGGTCATGAACCGGTCCTTCGACCCCCTCCGCCTGGTCAACACCTACGGGGCCTTCGGCACGGTGGGCCGGATCCGCGAGGAGGTGGTGGTGGAGGGCACCGCGGACCGGCAGCCCCGGGAGGACGGCGCGTGGCGGGAGTACGGCTTCAGGGGCAAGCCGGGTGACGTCCGCCGGATCCCGCGCCAGTTCGCCCCGTACCACCTGCGCCTCGACTGGCTCATGTGGTTCGCGGCGCTCTCCCCCGGCTACGCCCGCGACTGGTTCGGGCCCTTCGTGGAGCGCCTGCTGTCGGGCGACCGGGACACCCTGAAGCTGCTCCGCCACAACCCCTTCCCGGACGCACCGCCGCGCTACGTCCGGGCGCGGCTGTACCGCTACCGCTTCACCACGTGGCGGGAGCTGCGCGAGACGGGTGCGTGGTGGCACCGCAGCTTCGTACGGGAGTACCTGCCACCGACACGGCTGGAGGAGGCCGCCCGCGACAGGCTCTAGAGGTGTCCTGTCGACCGGGTCGGCTGATCCGGGATGCGGGGCGGTCAGAGCCCCAGGAGCACCGCCTCCTGTTCCGCGCTCATGCCCGGGGCGGGCCGGTCGGGGCGCTGCGGGGCGATGCAGTCGAGCTCCTGGAGCCAGGCCCAGGTGTCGGCGACGGTCTCCTCGACGGGGCGGCACTTCAGGCCCGCAGCGAGCGCCTTCGTCACGTCCGCGCCGTACATGTAGTCGTGCAGTTCGCCCTCGGGCATCCAGCCCGGCAGCTCGGTCCAGGCCTGTATGCCCGCCTCCTCGATCCGGGCCGGATCGGTCCAGCGGAGCTCGGCGCCGCCGCCGGTCACCTTCGCGCAGGCTTCCAGGAAGCTGCCCATCGTGGCGTGGCCGGTCGGCGAGACCAGGTTGTAGGGGCCGCCGTGCCCGGCCTCGGCGGCGTCCAGGGTCCAGTGCGCGAGATCGCGCACGTCCACGTACTGGAGCGGAAGGTCACGCGGCCCGGGGGCGGGCAGCGGGCCGCCGCGTGCCGTGCGGTTCAGCCACCACGGCAGCCGGCCGACGTTCTCGTACGGGCCGAGGATGAGCCCGGCGCGCACCAGCAGGGCACGGTCGCCGAAGGCGTCCACGGCGGCGATCTCGGCGCCGCGCTTGTCCTCGGCGTAGGCGACGGAGTCCGCGTCGGGCGAGCCGTCGACGAGCGGGCCGTCCTCGCCCATGCCCGCCGGGGCGGGGTACGCGTGCACCGAGCGGCTGGAGATGTACACGTACCGTCCGACCCGCCCGGCCAGCAGCCGGGCGCTGTCGCGCACGGCGGTGGGGGCGCCGCCCCAGGTGTCGACGACGAGGTCCCACTCCCCCTCGGCGAGGGAGTCCAGGCCTCCGGGAGCGGTGCGGTCCCCGTGCAGGGCCGTGGTCCCCGGCGGGGGCGCGTGGTGGCCGCGGTGGAAGACGGTGACGTCCCACCCGCGACTCAGGGCGTCTTCGGTGATCGCGCGCCCGACGAATTCGGTTCCACCCAGCATCAGCAGCTTCATGCAGGTCAGCCTGCCCCGGACCGGGGGTGCGCGGAACCCTTGATCGCCCACAGCGATGACGCCCTCGGCGTACCGGTCGCGGGAACTTCCGGGCCCCGTCGAGCGTGGTCGAGGATCTCACGGACGGCGCCCGACGGTCCGTCAGGGGCCGGGAGACATCGCCATATCAGGGCCGTCCCGGGGGTAGGGACTGACCCTGCACGCCGCCGCCCGCCGTTCCGGTTCGTCACCGGGACGGCGGGCGGACCGCATCGTACGGGTCTAGTCGATGCCGGGCAGGATGTGCGGCTCGGCGAGGTCGTCCTCATAGCCGGCGAGGCGGATGGGAGCGGACCGGGCCCAGACCTCCAGGTTGCCGAGCGTCTCGGGGCGCTTGCTGCTCCGCGACCCCGTCCGTTCCCTTGGCGCCTGGTCTGTCGTCGTCAGTTCTGGTGTCACCGCGCACTCCTTTGTGTCGCGTAACCCGGCGGGCGAACCGCGCGCCGGTGCGGGAAGGGAAGGTATCCGGACGCGGTGGCGCCTTGGTGGAGCGAGGGCCTGTGTGGGGCTCTCATGGCGATCAGAGTACACATATGAGCGCACCCCCGCTCGATGGAATAGTAAAATCCACTCCGGACAGCTTGTTTTCGCCACGAGTTCATCACCTCGCACGTCGGCGCGTCGCCTACGACTGATCTGCTCGACGGCGCCATACGGGTGATACGCGGTCGGGCGACGGAAGGAACGACAGTGGCGAAGTCCGAGGTGCCGGTGGTCGTCGGAAGCGTCGGGGAACTGATGGACCTGCTGCGGGGCGGGCACGGCGACGGCCACGGCCTGCGGGTCGCCGCGCTGCTGCGCCGGTCGCACCCCTTCGACAAGGAACTGCAGGTCGCGGGGCTGCTGATCGACCACCCGGCGGAGACGATCCGCCCCCTGCTGGGCGAGCGGGTGGCCCGGCTCCTACGGCTCCACGGGCCCGGGGCACCTGCTCCCGGCCCCGACCCCGACGCGGAGTCGCTCGGTCACGCGGCGGAGGCCGGCCGGTCCCCGGGCCTGGACGCAGGCGTACTGGAGGACTGGCGCCCGGTGCTGGAACTGGTCGCGGCGGGGGCCTACGGCCGCACAGCCTGAACCGCCCGAAACACCTGAACCGCCTGAATCGCCTCAAAAACAGAGCGCCCCCGGCCCTCCGCGAAGAGGGACCGGAGGCGCTCAGATGAGCCGGACCCGGCGAACCGGGTGCGCGACCTACCAGTTCGCGGGTGCGTAGTCCTTGAGGAAGATCCCGTACAGGTCCTCGCCGAGCTCGCCTCGGACGATCGGGTCGTAGACCCGGGCCGCGCCGTCGACCAGGTCGAGGGGGGCGTGGAAGCCCTCCTCGGCGAGGCGCAGCTTGTCGAAGTGCGGGCGCTCGTCCGTGATCCAGCCGGTGTCGACCGAGGTCATCAGGATCCGGTCGGTCTGGAACATCTCCTGGCCGCTGGTCCGGGTCACCATGTTCATCGCGGCCTTGGCGGCGTTGGTGTTGGGGTGCCCCGCACCCTTGTACCCGCGGCTGAAGACGCCCTCCATCGCCGAGACGTTCACGACGTACGCCCGCCCGCCGTCCGACGCCCGGGCCGCCTCGGCCATGGACGGCCGGAGCGCGCTGATCAGGATGAACGGCGAGGTGTAGTTGCACAGCTGGGTCTCGAGCAGCTCCACCGGGGAGATCTGGTCGATGGTCTGCACCCACGTGTTGCTGTCGACGACGTCGGGCAGCAGGCCGCCCGCGTCGATGGCGGTGCCGGCGAGGTGCCTCTCCAGGCTGGCGTTGCCCGCGACCAGTGCAAGGTCGGCGACCTTCTGCGCCTCGAGCCCGCTCACGCCGATGGGCAGCGCGGCCAGGCCGTCGACCGCGCCGGAGTTGAAGGCCCCGATGACGTGGTGGGCCGGGAGCTCGCCCGCCGGCAGCGGGGCGCTCTCCCCCTCGACCAGCGCCGCGTAGGCGCTGGGCAGGCGGCGTACGGTCTGCGTCGCGTTGTTGATCAGGATGTCGAGCGGGCCGGCCGCGGCCACCTGGTCGGCGAGGGCCACGGACTGGGCCGGGTCGCGCAGGTCGATGCCGACGACCTCCAGTCGGTGCATCCACTCCGCCGAGTCCTCCATCGCCTTGAAGCGGCGGATGGCGTCCTTGGGGAAGCGGGTGGTGATCGTGGTGTGCGCGCCGTCGCGCAGCAGCCGCAGCGCGATGTACATGCCGATCTTGGCCCGGCCGCCGGTGAGCAGCGCGCGCTTGCCGGTGAGGTCGGCGCGGGCCTCCCGCTTGGTCCGGTTCACGGTGGCGCAGGCCTGGCAGAGCTGGTGGTAGAAGTAGTCGACCTCGACGTAGCGCGTCTTGCAGACGTAGCAGGAGCGCGGGCGCTGGAGTATTCCGGCGATCCGTCCGGCCTCCGTGACCGAGGAGGGCAGCAGGCCCTCGGTCTCGTCGTCGATGCGCTCGGCGGAGCCGGTCGCGGTCGCCTCGGTGACGGCCTTGTCGTTGGCGGTCTTGGCGGCGCGGCGATCCTGGCGGCGGCGCTGCTTGACCGTGCGGTACAGGCCGGCGGTGGCGCGGCGCACGGTGATCGCGTCCGGGTGGTCGACGTCGAGCTTGTCGAGCTCGTCGAGCACGCTCAGGCAGAGGGCCAGGCGGTCGGGGTCGATGCCGGGCCCGAAGGCGTGGCCCTGCTCCTGGCTGTCTTCGGTCACCGTCATACCGCTGTCGTTCCTTGATCAGTCGTCCGCGTCCGCCGGCTGCGGAAGTCCCCAAAAGGGCTAGTGTACGGATCCCCCGGGCGGGAAGACAAACGCGCTCCTCCGCTCGCGGCTACTGCGTTCGGAGTACGCCCCAAGGCGTACCCGTCCCCGCCTCTAGGGGGAGGAATAGCTCTCCGGACTCGGGCATTGTGACTTTTATGAGTGCCCTAGCGTTTTCGGTCCTGCTGTGCCTGGTGTCCGCCGTGGCGTATGCGGCCGGAGCGATCGTCCAGGAGCGGGTCGCGTCCGGTGCGACGGGCGGGTCCTACGCCCCGGTGCGCCGGCCCGCCTGGTACGCCGCGATCGCGCTGAACGGCCTCGGGGCCCTGCTGCACGTGGTGGCGCTCGCGTACGGGCCGCTGAGCCTGGTGCAGCCGCTCGGAGCCCTCACCATCGTCTTCGCGCTCCCGATGGCGGCCGTGTTCGTACGGCGCCGTGCGGGGGCCGCCGCCTGGCGCGGGGCCGTCCTGGCCACGGCCGGGCTGGCCGGGCTGCTGGCCCTGACGGGCGGGGGCGGGCGGGCCGAGCAGTCCCTGTCGGGCGGGGAGCAGAGCCTGCTCCTGACGGCGACCGGGGCCCTGGTGTCCGTGCTGTTCCTGGCCGCGCGCCGGGTGCGGCGGGTGACCGTGCACAGCGTGCTGCTGGCCACGGCGGCCGGGGCCGCCTTCGGGATGGCCTCGGTGTTCACGAAGTCGGTGGCGGAGAGCTTCGCCCCGGACGCGCTGGTCACCCTGTGGCCGGAGCTGACCGCGATCGCCGCGCTGGCCTCCACCGGGCTGCTGCTGTCGCAGGCGGCCTACCGCGGCGCCGGGCTGACCGCCCCGTTGGCCACCGTGACGGTGGCCAACCCGGTCGTCGCGGCGGCGGTGGGCATCGCCCTGTTCGACGAGGGCTTCCGATACGGGGCGGCCGGTGTCGCCGCGGCGCTGGTGAGCGCGGCGGCGGCAGCGACCGGGCTCGTCCTGCTCACCCTCGCACCCCGGGACCGCGACGGGCACGTGCCCGTCGCGTCGGTACCGGCTTCAGATGGCGACTCCGTGGGCCCGCAGGTATTTCAGCGGGTCGATGTCGGTGCCGTAGCCGGGTCCGGTGCGCATCTCGAAGTGCAGGTGCGGACCGGTCACGTTCCCCGTCGAGCCGGAACGGCCGATCCGCTGTCCGCCGGTGACCGCCGCGCCGGCCTTGACCGAGAGCGCCGAGAGGTGCGCGTACTGGGAGTACCGGCCGTCGGCGTGCCGGATGACGACCTGGTACCCGTACGCACCGGCCCAGCCCGCTGAGACGACCTCCCCGCTGCCGACGGCCTTGACGGTGGTGCCGGTGGCCACCGGGAAGTCGATGCCCGTGTGGTAGCCGCTCGACCAGGACGAGCCCGCGACGTGGTAGGCGGTGCCCAGGCGCGCGTCGATCGGGGCGCTGAAGGCTCCGGAGGGCGTCTGCGGCTTTTCCGCGGGCTTCTCGGCAGGTTTTTCGGCCGGTTTCGCGCCGGCCTGCCCGGCGGGCTTCGCCGGTGCCACGGGCTTCACGGGTTCGGCCGTGCGCGGCGGCTTCTCCGGATTCGGTGCGGGCGGTGCGGCCGGTGCGGCGGTTACGCGCAGGGTGAGCCGCTGGCCGGGGAAGATCAGGTCCGGATCGCCGCCCACGACGGCCCGGTTGGTCTCGTACAGGGACTGCCAGCCGCCCTCGACGTGCTGCTCGGTGGCGATCGCCGACAGCGAGTCCCCGGGGGCGACGACGTAGGGGTTGGGCAGGACGGACGTCCCGGTCGGGCGGGGCGTCGTGCCCTGGGGAGCGGCCTGCGGAGCCGCCTTGGGAGCGGCCGGCGCCACGGCCTTCGGAGCCGCCTTCGCGGGGGCCGTCGCCTTGCCCTGAGCGCCGAGAGCGGGCGCGGGGCCGCTGCGGCTGAGTCCGGCCTGCTTCCCGCAGACCGGCCAGGCCTGCGGTCCCTGACCCTTCAGCACCTTCTCGGCCACGGCGATCTGCTGTTCCTTGGTGGCCAGATCGGCGCGGGCGGCGTACGCGGTTCCGCCGAAGGCGCGCCAGGTGCTCTGGCTGAACTGGAGTCCGCCGTAGTAGCCGTTGCCGGTGTTGATGTGCCAGTTGCTCGTGGATTCGCAGGCGGCGACCTTGTTCCAGGTGTCCACCGAGGCGGCGTGTGCCGCTCCCGCTCCGATCAGGGGCAGCGCGATCCCGGCTCCGCCGGCAGTGACGACGAGCGAGGCACGGTTGATGCTGCTCGGCTGATACCGGCGGTGCCGGCCCCGTACACCCATGGGAGCCCCCATCGAAGACATCAGGAACCCCGCAACGTAGCGCCACGACCGGAGCATGACAAGGCGCACAACAGAACGCATTCGAGCGGAAGTTGGTTTCCCGCCGAATGTAGGACACCGGTAAGGATCTCCGTCGGGGTAGCGTCGGTGTTCCTGCATTCCTCCGCACATCGAATGCACTGTCGACGCATCAGGAGCGCACGCACATGACCACCAGCACGGCCCAGATCGGAGTCACCGGACTCGCGGTGATGGGCAGCAACCTCGCCCGCAACTTCGCCCGCAACGGGTTCACCGTCGCCGTCCACAACCGCACCACCGCCAAGACCACGGCGCTCGTGGAGGAGTTCGGACACGAGGGCTCCTTCGTGGCCGCCGGGAGCGCGAAGGAGTTCGTGGACGCGCTGGAGCGCCCGCGCCGTCTGATCATCATGGTGAAGGCCGGCGAGCCGACCGACGCGGTGATCCGCGAGTTCGCTCCGCTGCTGGAGCCGGGCGACGTGATCATCGACGGCGGGAACGCCCACTTCGAGGACACCCGCCGCCGCGAGAAGGAGCTGCGCGAGCAGGGCCTGCACTTCGTGGGCGTGGGCATCTCGGGCGGCGAGGAGGGCGCGCTGCTCGGCCCCAGCATCATGCCCGGCGGATCCGAGGAGTCGTACGCCTCGCTCGGCCCGCTGCTGGAGAAGATCTCCGCCAAGGCCGCCGACGGCACGCCCTGCACCTCGCACGTGGGCCCCGACGGCGCCGGGCACTTCGTGAAGATGGTGCACAACGGCATCGAGTACGCCGACATGCAGCTGATCGCGGAGGCCTACCACCTGCTGCGCGAGGTGGCCGGCTACTCCCCCGCGAAGATCGCCGAGACCTTCCGCGCCTGGAACAAGGGCCGGCTGGACTCGTACCTGATCGAGATCACCGCCGAGGTGCTCGCGCACACGGACGCCGCGACCGGTCTGCCGTTCGTGGACGTGGTCGCCGACGCCGCCGAGCAGAAGGGCACCGGCCGCTGGACCGTGCAGATCGCCCTCGACCTGGGCGTGCCGGTCTCCGGGATCGCCGAGGCGGTCTTCGCCCGCGCGGTGTCGGGCCACGGCGAGCTGCGCACGGCCGCGCGGGGTCTTGCGGGACCGCAGGCCGCGCCGCTGTCCGCAGGGGCGGCCGACGCCTTCGCGGCCCAGGTGGAGCAGGCCCTGTACGCCTCGAAGATCGTCTCCTACACGCAGGGCTTCCACCAGATCCAGGCCGGCAGCGAGGAGTACGGCTGGGGCGTGGACCCGGGCGCCGTGGCCTCGCTGTGGCGCGGCGGCTGCATCATCCGCGCCGCGTTCCTGGACCGGATCCGGGCCGCCTACGACGCCCGGCCGGAGCTGCCGAGCCTGCTGGCGGACGCCGGCTTCGCCGACGAGATCGGCGCCGCGCAGGAGGACTGGCGCGAGGTACTGGTGGCGGCGGTCCGCCAGGGCATCCCCGTACCGGCCTTCGCGGCCTCGCTGGCGTACTACGACGCCCTGCGCTCGGAGCGGCTCCCGGCTGCCCTGACCCAGGGCCAGCGCGACTTCTTCGGAGCGCACACCTACCGGCGCACCGACCGCGAGGGCTCGTACCACACGCTGTGGAGCGGAGACCGCTCCGAAGTCCGTACGGCCTGACGCGTACGGCCCGGCGGCCGCGCGTCAGCTCAGCGGCTCCGGCGGCGGCTGGGGCGCGGGGCCGGGCGGCGGCGGTACGGGGTCGGGTTCGGGGACCGGACCGGGTGTCGGCGGCTCGGGCCGGGGCAGCGGCGCCGGATCCGGGAACGGATTCGGCACCGGGACCGGGTCGGGGACGGGGACGGGAGGCTGTGTCATGCCTCCAGCCTCCCTCGATCCCGGCCGCTGCGCCCATCGGACGCCGGGCCCACCGGACGCCGCGCCCACCGGACGCCGCGCCCACTGGACTACGCGGGCGGCGTCACCACAGGTCGGAGTCCGAGGCGAGCTGCGCCTTGGCGGCGGCCACCACCCCGGCCGGCGCCTCGGGCGCCTGCTCGGGGTGTTTGGCGGCCCAGGCGGCGGCATACGGGCAGAGCGGGACGACGGGTACGCCCTCGTCGGCCGCGATCCCGTAGAAGGCCTTCACCAGCTTCCCGGCGATGCCCCGGCCCTCCTGCCCCGGCTCGACGATGGTGTGGACCGCCACGAGGGCGTGGGGGTCCTCGGCGAGCACGAAGTAGGCGATGTGTCCGACCACCGCCCCGTCCTCGAGGGCCTGCAGCCGCCCGGCCGCACGGTCGTCCACGATCTTGATCGATTCACTCGACCCGGTCTGCGACATCGTCCCCCACTCCCGTCAGACAGCCACCGCGTGGGGGCTGCGCTCCTGGTCCGTTCCCGGAACCGGGGCGGAGGGGTCCACACCCAGCTCGATGATGCGATTGTCGCCGTCGACATGGACGACACGCGGCTCGAACACGCGCGCCTCGGCGTCTTCCATCTGCCCGTAGCTGATGAGGATGACCAGGTCACCGGGGTGCACGAGGTGCGCGGCGGCCCCGTTGATCCCGATGACCCCCGAGCCGCGCTCGCCCTTGATGACGTACGTCTCGAGCCGGGCCCCGTTGGTGATGTCCACGATGTGCACGAGCTCGCCGGGCAGCAGGTCCGCCGCGTCGAGGAGATCGGCGTCGACGGTCACGGACCCGACGTAGTGCAGGTCGGCCTGGGTGACGGTGGCCCGGTGGATCTTGGACTTGAACATGGTGCGAAGCATGCAAAACTCCCGATGTGTCTGCTCCCTGCCTGCTTCACGCAGGTCAAGGGCGGTCTGCGGAGCCTACAACGATTCGCATCCGCGGTCAGCTCCAGATGTCCAGCAGTTGGTTCGCCGCACGGAAGTGATCGGGCGAATCCACGTTGCACACGACGGAGACCGCGGTGTTGCGGTCCGGGCTGACCTTGAAGGTGCTGTGGAAGCCCTCCCAGTCGCCTCGGTGGACCAGGCTCTTGTCGGGGAGGACGAGGATGCCGGCCCCGTACTGCCCTTCTGCGATGCCGCGCTCGCGCAGGACGTCGCCCACGCTCACCGCACCCGCGGTGACACCGGCCAGCAGTTCCTTTCCGCCGATGCGACCGGTGCGGTAATTGTCGGCCCAGCGGACGAATTCCCCGGGGGTGGTTTGGACGGACCCGTCTCCGTACTGCTTCCAGGGGGAGGAATTGGGAGTGAACGAGCCGTCCTTCGCGTCGTACGACTTCGCCTTTCCGGGGACGTCCACCGCCGGGGACAACGTCATGGCCAGGTGCAGCGGGGTGAAGAACTGCTGCTGAACGAAGGTCGGGAACGGTGTGCCGGTGACCCTCTCGACGACGTGCGCCAGGAGGACGTAGTTGGAGTTGGAGTAGGAGAAGCGCTTGCCCGGAGGTTCTTCCGGCTGTGAGGCGAGGATGGCCGCGATCGCCTCCTTCTGGCCGGCCGGGTCCGTGACCTGGATGCCCTTGGCCTCAAGCAGGTCCTGGTAGTCGGTGATGCCGCTGGTGTGACGCATCAGGTCGCCCAGGGTGACGTTCCGCGCCCAGGCGGGCGGGTCGTCGAGGAAATCGGAGAGGGGGTCGCTCAGTGCGAGTCGGTGTTGGCCGGCCAGCAGCAGGATGGCGTCCGCGGTGAACTGCTTGGAGTTGGAGGCCATGTCGAAGACCGTCTTCGAGGTGATGGGGCGGCCGGTCGTCAGATCGGCTTTGCCTCTGCCCGCCTCCCAGACGATGCTCCCCCGCGTGCCGACGGCCGCCGCACAGCCCGGGCCGTCGGGGGAAGGCACCAGCTGCTGGAGAACGTCTGCGCTGCGCTTTTCGCGGTCGTCGCCCGTCGAGGCGTATGCCTGCGGGTTCGCGGCACCGGCCAGGAGAGCCACGATCACGGTGCCCCCGGCGGCGCACCACAACGCCATCCGGTTCACGGTCACCACCTTCTTCCCTTGCGGGGAATCAGCTCGCGTCGGGGAGGATCTCGAACGTCGGGGCCTTGAGGTCCTTGAGGCACTCGGTGTTCGGCGCCTTGGGGTTGTCGAAGAAGGAGACCGTGATGTCCTGCGCGCACTTCGACGCGGCGAAGACCACGTGGGCCACGTAGGGGATCGTGACGACGGTGGCGTTGGGCAGGGTGCGCGCCACGTACGCTCCGTTGGACGCTGCGGTCTGGGCGTCGAACCCTCCGGAGATGGCGAGGGTGGGGATGTTGCTCTCGGTGACGTCCCGGATGGAGGCGGGCGCCGCGGGGACGTTCCAGACGTCGCAGTCAGGACGGAGGAACGTCAGCAGCGGGGCCTGGGCCTGCACCGATTCGGGGAACGACGGGTAGGTCTTCTTGCCTGCGGCGAGCGCTTCGGCCTGGGTCTCGTACGGGGTCCACTCGCTGCAGAAGACTCCGTAGACGAGCCCGTGGGACAGCCGGCCGATGGCCTGGGGGCTGTACTTGCCGCCCGCCCACTGCTCGGCGATCCGCTGGGGCTTGCCGTTGTCCAGTTCGTCGAGGGCTGCGGGTACCTGCTCCGCCACGTGGGTGGCGGCGGTCATCCAGTTGACCAGGGCTCCGCCGTCCAGGGTGACCTTCACCTGCTTCTGGCTGTCGGGGAGCGTGATGGTGGTGGTGACGGGCTTGGCTTCGAGTTCGCGGACGAGGCGTTCGAAGGTGGCCGACAGGTTCGGATAGCGGCGGTTGCAGTCCGGCTGCTCCGCGCAGGCCTTGAACACGCCGTCGAAGCCCTGCTTGGCGGCGCTCCAGGTCACGGCCGAACCTCCGGTGGACGGCGGCAGGATGCCGTCGATGCCGACCGACCGGATTCCCTCGGGGTGCAGGCGCATGGTGACGAGTGCCAGCTGGGTGCCGTAGGAGATGCCGAACAGGTTCCATTCCTTGAGGTCCAGCGCGGTGCGCAGGTCCGCGTAGTCCGCGGCGCTCTCGATGTCGTTGTAGGCGCTGAGGTCGGCCCCGCTCGCCGCCAGGTCGTCGCGGCAGGCCTTGGTGGCAGCGACGTGCTCGCGCTCGGTGGACGGCGCGTCGTAGACGAGACCGGTCGCGCGCGCGTTGAACTCGTCGACGTTGCGGCAGAGGAGGGCCGGGTCGGCCGAGTAGGTGCCGCGCTGGGACATGAAGATCACGTCGCGGTCGCGGTTCAGGCCGCCGTCGATCGCCATCTTCGCCTCGCCGACCGCATCGTCGCCGGGTCCGCCGGCGAGCCACACGATCGGATCGGGCTTCGGTTGTGCCGCCTCGGCCGCAACGATCGCGACACCGAGGGTGATCTTTCGGCCGTCCGGCTTCGTGCGGTTCTCCGGCACGGTGAGCGTGCCGCAGCGGGCTCCTTCGATCTCGGCGACCGGATCCGCCGTCTTCGGGCAGGGACCCGGCTTGAACGTGGCATCACCCACGGTGCGGGCAACCGTGCCGGTCGCCGAAGGCGTCTCCTCCTGCGCGCTCACCGGCGCCGCGAACAGACCGGCGAGCAGCACCCCGGTCGCCGCCGCGGCGGGTCCGGTGCGCAGGCGTCCTGCGTGTGACCGTGCCATCATTCCTCCCCGTCATTTCGGGGTGATCGTGAACGGTTCCCACCTCAGCCCCGCCACGCAGCCCGTGTCGGGAGCGGTCGGATCGTTGAGGAAGGACGCCAGCACCTTCTGGGCGCAGGGCGATTGCGGGACCACCCAGTGCCCGATCCCGGGCACTTGCACGGTGGTCGCATGGGACAACGTACGGGCCGTCTTGGGAGCCCAGCTGGCCCCGGTCTTCATGTCGAACGTCCCGTTGATGAAGAGGACCGGCACCGAACTGACGGTGGGCACCCGCACGTCGGCCGTGCGGTCCGGGACGTTCCAGATCCGGCACAGCGGGTCCTGGAAGGGCAGTTGGGGCGCCTGCGCCTGGACCGACTCGGGCCATGCGGGGAACGCTTCGCGGCCCGCCTTCAGCACGTCGGACGTCGAGTGGCCCGGCAGCCATTCGCTGCAGACCACCGACTGGGTCAGACCGTGTGCGCTCTGGCCTTCCACCGCGGCCGAACCGGCGGCGCGGGCCTTGGCCAGGCGCTCGGGGTTTCCCCGGCTGAGTTCGTCGATCGCGGCCGGGAAGTCGGCGAACGGGATCGCCTTGGCGACCAGCAGGTTCACCAGCGCGCCGCCGTCCAGGACGACCTTCACCGGGTCACCGCCTTGCGGCGGGGTGACGTTCAGCGTCAGTGGATGCGCCTCAAGCTTCTGCACCTGCTCGTTCAGGGTGCGTTCGAGGTCCGGGTACCGGGCCTTGCAGCGGGGTTCGGCCGCGCAGGCCTTGTACAGGTTGTCCAGTCCCTCCCGGGCGTTGGCCCAGGCGAACGGCAGGGAGACGTACTGTGCGGGGGCGGCCGAGTCGAGCGCCACCGCGCGGATCCCCTGGGGGTGCAGGCGCAGGTACGTCAGGGCCAGGTTGCTGCCGTAGGAGTGGCCGTAGACGTTCCACTCCTTGAAGCCCAGTGCGGTGCGCAGGTCGGCGAAGTCGGCGGCGTTCTCGGTGCTGTTGTAGGCGCTCAGGTCGGTCCCGTCGGCCGCCAGGCGGTCCCTGCACTGTTTCACCGCGTCGGCCATGAGCTTTTCCGTCTGCGGCGTGTACGAGGGGAGGCCCACGGCCTTGGCGTGGAAGCGGTCCAGTTCGGGGCAGGCGAGGTTGGGCTTGTCGTAGAGGTTGCCGCGCTGGGCCATGACGACCAGTGCGCGGTCCCGGTTCAGGCCGGAGGAGACCAGGAACGGGATGTCGTCGAACACCTCGCCGCCGGGTCCGCCCGCCATGAACACCACGGGGTCCGGGGCGGGCTTCGCCGAGACGGCCGGGATGACCGCGACGGCAAGCCCGATGGTCCGGCCGTCGGGGCGCTCGCGGTTCTCGGGGACTTCGAGGACGCCGCACCGGGCGGTGGCCAGCGCTTCGATCGGTTCGGGCGGCTCGGGACAGGGGCCGGGCACGAACCGCGACGCAGCCGCCGTACCGGGCCCGGTGACACCGGCGGTGTCGGTGGGCGGTGGAGCGGCACTCGCCGCGGCCGGACCGAGGGCTGCCAGGAGGGCCAACGTGACGCCTGCAACCGGCACAGCGAGGTGGAAGCTCTGCTCAGCCATGTGATCCCGTTCCTCTGCCGAACTACGGCTGTCCCCCACCGGGCGATAACCGGGCAATCTGGGCGGAACGCACATATCCACGATAACGGGTGGCCCTCGGACGCACAACGAAGGGATCCGGCCGGCGGCGACACGCTCGCCCGGATGCGGTGGATCCCCGACCCGGTCGACGAAGATCGCACCGCGGCCGCTGCCCTGCCCCGGCCGGACGAGCCCCCCACTGATCTCGCCGGAGTCATCATGGCCCCACCCTCGGACCCAGCCCGCCCGCGCCGCTCCGTGACGTCGATGCTGCGCGTCCTGCTTCCCATCGCGGTCCTGATCCTGGTGGCGGTGGCCGTGGGATCGTGGCTGCAGTTCACCGAGCGGCAGGTGATCGACAGGGTGACCACGGTCGGATCCGCGGCACGCGACCGGGTGGACGTGGAGGCCGCCATCCAACGCGTCGACGCCTCGGCCAGAGAACTGTCCCTCCGGGTCCGGGTCACCCCGCGCGGGGCCTTCGGCGAGGAGGAGGGATCCGCCCCGGTGGCGAACCTCACCCTCCAGACCTCCGCGCAGACCCTCGGCGACCTGGAGTTCAAGGCGCACGAGCGGATCACGACCAAGGACCTGCAGGTCGCGGTCACCGAGGGATCGATCAGCGACTACCCCTTCGACTCCTACGAGACCGACCTGGAGTTCTGGGCACAACTCGGCGGGAAGGAGGTGCCGGTGCGGCTGCTGTTCTCCAACAACGACACGCTCTTCACCGCCTCCGCGACACCGACGGCCTCCGGGGACGAGGCCGGCCTGGGGGTGAAGGTGTCCCGGTCCGGCAGTCTCCTCGCCTTCGCCGCCTTCATGATGATCGTGATGTGGGCACTGGCGGCGTCCGTGCTCCTGGGAGCCTGGTACCTGACGACTCACCGGCAGGGCCTGCCCTGGCCCGCCCTCGGGTGGATGGCCGCCACCCTCTTCGCCCTGTCGGCGTTCCGCAACAACGCTCCCGGCTCGCCCCCGATCGGCTGCGTGCTGGACTGGTTCGCCTTCCTGTGGGCCGAGACCATCATCGCCCTCTGCCTGATCACCGTGGTCGTCACCGGGATCCACAGCGCCCTCCAGGCGGACGACACCCCCCGCACCTAGGTCGTCTCTTTCGGATCTTGCCGGTCAGGCCCGCGTCGTCCGGTGCCGTGCCTCGCCGCGCTGCCGGGTCTCCCGCGTACTGGACGTACTCGGGCGACCCGGCAGCG
>NZ_JBHUBS010000006.1:78447-455442 GCF_042788835.1 Streptomyces sp. NPDC056883
ACGACTATGTCCGATCTCCCACCCACCCCTCCGTCCTTCCCCCATCGGCGTCCCCACGCTAGTCACCTCCCCGCTGCCTCCGGCGAGGTGCGGTGCCGGGCGGCGCGGGCCAGGCAAGATCCGAAAGAGACGGCCTAGTGCCCCCTCCACGGATCGCCCGATCAGTCGACCCCCAGCAGGCGCCTCAAGTCCTCGGGACGGGAGGCCAGTTCCGAGGCGGCCGACTGGTGGACGATGACGCCCTTCTGCATCACCGCCACGCTCCCGGCGACGGACAGGGCCAGCCCCAGGTTCTGCTCGACGAGGACGACCGACATGCCCTGCTCGCTCACCTCGCGGATCACCTCGCCCACCTGGGAGACGATCGCCGGCGCGAGGCCGTCGGACGGCTCGTCGAGGAGCAGCAGGCGCGGATTGCCCAGCAGGGCCCGGGCGATCGCGAGCATCTGCTGCTCCCCTCCGGAGAGCTGGTCGCCACGGTGACCGAGCCGCTCCCCCAGGCGCGGCAGCAGGCCGAGGACGCGGGCCCTGGTCCAGGGGCCGCGCGCCGGGCTCCGCGAGGCGATCGTCAGGTGTTCGTCCACGGTCAGCGGGGCGAACACCCTGCGCCCCTGGGGGACCACGCCGACCCCCGCCCGGGCGATCACGTCGACACGGGCTCCGGCCAGCTCCCGGCCGTCGAGGACGACGCTGCCTTCGTAGGGGCGGACGAGCCCCATGACGGTCGAGATGAGGGTGGTCTTCCCGACCCCGTTCCGCCCGAGGAGGGCGACGGTCCCGCCCTCCTCGAGGTCCAGGTCCACACCGCCGAGGACGACGCCCCCGGCATAGCCGGAGCGCAGTCCGCGCATGCGCAGGAGCGGGTTCACGAGGTGACCTCCATGGTGCCGAGGTAGGCGGTCTGGACTTCGGCGGAGGCGCGCACCTCGTCCGGGGAGCCGGTCTTCAGATGTCTGCCGAGGTGCATGACCGTCACCGTGTCGGCGAGCTCGAAGACCATGTCGAGGTCGTGCTCGATGAGCAGGACGGTGACCTCCCGGGGCAGGGCGGCGATCAGTTCGGTGAGCCGCGCCGTCTCCGCCGGCGACATGCCGGCGGCCGGTTCGTCCAGGAGCAGCAGCCGGGGTTCGGTCCCCAGCGCCACGGCGACCTCCAGTTGGCGGCGCTCGCCGTGCGAGAGCTCGGCGGCCGTGAGGCCGTGCCGGGCGGGCAGGCCCACCCGGTCGAGCAGTTCGTCCGCCTGCGCGATCGCCGCGGCTCTGGAGCCGGTGCGAGAACCGGTCCGCGAACCGGTGCGAGAACCGCTGCGGCGTACCACGGCGAGCAGCACGTTCTCCAGCACGGTCTCGCGCAGGAAGAGACTGGAGTGCTGGAACGTCGCCGCGACGCCGAGCCCGACCCGGCGGTGTACGGGCAGCCGGGTCACGTCCCGTCCGTCGACGTGGATGGTTCCGGCAGTGGTCGGCAAGGTTCCCGAGATCAGGCCGAACAGCGTGGACTTGCCCGCACCGTTCGGGCCGATGATCGCGTGCCGGGCACCCGCCCGCACCGTCAGGTCGACCTCGTCCAGGGCCCGGAAGGAGCCGAAGTGCCGGGATGCCCGGCGCAGTTCCAGTAGATCGTGAGCTGTCACGCCGTCCTCTTCCGGGTGAGCCTGTGCGGGATGCGTACGCCGGCCAGTCCTCGGGGCAGCGTGTAGACGGCGATGACGAAGAGCAGTCCGAGCAGCAGCGGTCCGCGGCCGGCGACGGCTTCGAGGTTTCCGAGGTAGTCGCGGGTGAGCCAGACCAGGGCGGCGCCGGCGCAGGCCCCCCGCATCGAGCCGGAGCCTCCGATGACCACGGCCAGCAGGGCCAGCGCGGCGATCTCGAAGCCGGCGTCGCCGGGCGAGACGAACCGCTGGACCGACACCCACAGGGCCCCGGCGGCTCCGGCCAGTGCTCCGGCGCCGCAGTAGACGGTCAGGGCGTACCGCTGGGTGGGGTAGCCGATCGCCCGCATGCGGGGCTCGTTGTCGCGGATGCCGCGCAGGGCCAGGGCGAAGGAGGTCGAGCCCAGGCGGGCGACCGCCGCGTAGAGCAGCAGGAACACGGCCAGGACGTAGAAGTAGACGAGTCCGTCGAGCTCCAGGGCGGGCATGCCGGGCAGCGGTACGACGGGCGGGACGCCCGACATGCCGTCGGTGCCGTTGGTCAGGGACTTCCAGTTGACGGCGGCGCTGTAGACGATCTCCCCGATGGCCAGCGTGAGCATCAGGAACACCACGCCCCGGGCTCTCACGGCCAGCCATCCGGTCCCCGCCGCCACCAGCGCGGAGACGGCCGCGGCGACGAGGAGTTGGAGGGGGCCGATGTCGGTGATGCGCGTCGCCACGATCGCCGCCGTATAGGCGCCGACGCCGAAGTAGGCGGACTGGCCGAGGGTCGGCAGCCCGGTCAGACCGGTGAGCAGGTTCACGCTCAGTACGAGGAGGGCGAACACCAGGATCCGCGACAGGGTGCCGACGGCGTACGGGCCCAGCACGAAGGGGGCCAGGGCGAGCACGCCGGCCACGGCGGTCGCCGACAGCCGCCGCCGGGTCGCGGAGCCGGCGGATGCGGGAGCAGAGGATGCGGGAGCAGAGGATGCGGGCGCGGCGGATGCGGAGCCGGCGGATGCGGGTGGCCTCATGCGCGCACCGCCGAAGCGACGAGGCCGTGCGGGCGGACCACGAGGACGAGCAGCATGGTGCCGAAGAGGAGGAAGGGGGCGTACTCCGGGAGCAGCGCCACCCCGAGCGTCTGCACCTGGCCGATCAGGAGCGCTCCGGCGAGTGCGCCGCGCACCGATCCGAGGCCCCCCACGACCACGACGACGAGGGAGAGGACGAGCACGGTCTCGTCGACGCCCGGCCCGGGGCCGAGGATCGGCGCTCCGAGGACTCCGCCGACCGTCGCCAGGGCGGCGCCGGACGCGAAGACTCCGTAGAGCACCTTGCGGATGTCGACGCCGAGCGCGCGGACCATGTCCCGGTCGGCGACGGTGGCCCGGACGAGGGCGCCGAGCGAACTGCGCTCGAAGACGAGGTACACGAGGAGCGCGAGGCCGGCCGCGACGGCGATGAACACCAGCCGGTAGACCGGATAGGAGTGGCCGAGGAGGCCGACCGTCCCGCGCAGGGCCGTGGGCGGGTCCGTGGGCAGTACGTCTCCGCCGAAGGACGCGGCGAGGAGGTCCGCCACGATGAAGGTGATGCCGAGCGTCAGCACGGCTTGGTCCAGGTGTCCGCGGCGGGCCAGGGGCTGGGTGAGGAAGGTGAGCGCGGCACCGCCCATGGTGCCCACCAGGACGCCCGCCAGCAGTGCGAGCAGGAGCCCCGACAGGCTGCCGTCGGACAGGGCGTAGGCGACGTAGGCCCCGGCCAGGTAGAGGGTGCCGTGCGCGAGGTTGAGCACGTCCATCATGCCGAAGACCAGGGAGAGTCCGACCGCGATCGTGAAGAGCAGCAGACCGAAGGCGACCCCGTCGACGACGCTGACGAAGTTGCCGTCCAACCATCCGGACATGTTCAGCCGCCCAGTCTGCCGAGCTCGGAACTGACCGTGTTGGCACCCTGCTTGACCTCGCGCAGGTACCAGGGCTGGACGGGCGTCCCGCCGCTGTTGAACCGCCAGGTGCCGCGCGGGCTGTCGATGTCGCCCACCCGGGCGATGGCCGCGTTGACCGATGCGGAGGTCACCGTGGAACCGGCCGCCTTGATCGCCTTGTCGAGGACCTGCGCCGCGTCCCATGACGCCATCGCGTACGTGGTCGGGGCCGTGCCGTGGGCGGCCGTGTACGCCGGTGCGAACTGCTTGTTGGCGGGATTGTCCAGGTCCGCACTGTAGTTGAGGGCCGTGAGGATGCCGTTGGCCGCGTCTCCCTGCCCCTTGAGCACGCCGCCTTCGGTGAGGAAGCCGGGCGCGTAGAGCGGGATCTTGCCGGCCAGTCCGAAGTCCCGGTACTGCTTGACGAAGTCGACGGCCGCGCCGCCGGCGTAGAAGCAGAAGACGGCCTTCGCGCCGGACTTCTCGATCTGCGCGAGGTACGGCTGGAAGTTCTTGGTGCCCGGGAACGGCGTGTAGACCTCCTCCCCCGCGATCGTGCCGCCCGCCGGGAGGAAGGTGGACTTGAAGCCCTCCACCTCGTCCTTGCCCGCCTGGTATCCCGCGGCGATCAGGAAGACCGGACCGCCGGACCGCTCGGCCACGTGCTTGCCGAGTGCCTTGCCCGGTTCGTCGTTGACGTACGAGGTGCGCCAGATGTAGGTGGTTCCGGTGAGTGTCGTGGGCGAGGCGTTCGAGCCGACGAGCGGGACCTTGCCGGTCTCGAACAGGTCCTTGACGCCGTTGATGGTGGCCGAGCTGACCACCCCGCTCACCGCGAGCACCCGGTCCTGCTTGACCAGCTTCTCCGCTGCGGCCTTGCCCGAGTCGGCCGTCTCCCCCTCGTCGGCGACCACGATCTCCACCTCGCGGCCGCCGAGCTTGCCGCCGTGCTGCGCGACGTAGAGCTCGAAGCCCTGCTTCATGTCGTCGCCCAGCGCCTTGTAGGTCCCCGACTGCGGGACGAGGAGCCCGATCTTCACGGGCCCGCTCTGCTGCTCCTCGCCGGTCCCGAGGCTCGCGCCACCACACGCGGTGGTCAGCAAGAGCGCCGTCGATGCGGCGACCAGACCAACGGGACGAAACCGACCTGCCATGGGAACTCCGTACGTTGTCAACCAGCCCTGAAGGGCGGGATGTTGCTGATGAGATCGCCGTGGGGAGTCCCAGGCGCGGAAGATCCGGCGCTCAGGTCCAGGCCTGGCCTCCGGTCGAAGTGACACGTGTCTATCGCGCTTTTGCGACGCTCGTCAAGACTACGCAAGATATACGCCCGCACCCGCCCCGGACCCCTTGACCCGCGCCCTGCGCATGGCGCAATACTGACCCTCGTCAAATTCACGCTATAGATATTCCGGCTACGGGCCCATGATCAGTCAGGGAGTGAAGCACCATGACCGACGATCCATCACGGCGCAAAGTCCTCAAGAACAGCGGGGTGTTGGCGGGCGCCGCACTGCTCTCCGGGGCGGGCGGGCGCGCGGCACAGGCCTCCCCGCGCACCGCGGCCGAGTCCTCACCCGTCGTGAAACTGCCCTCGGGCCGACTGCGCGGGGCCACGGAGGGGGGTCTCGCCGTGTTCAAGGGCGTGCCCTACGCGGCGCCGCCGGTCGGCGCCCTCCGCTGGCGGCCGGCCCAGCCCCATCCCGGCTGGCAGGGCACGCGCGACGCGACCGCCTTCGGCCCCAGCGCCCCGCAGCCCTACCGGGAGGGAGGCGACCAGGTGCTCGGCACCCACGGCTCGCCCCCCTTCGACGAGGACTGCCTCACGCTCAACGTCTGGACGCCCGGAACCGACGCCGCCAAGCGGCCGGTCATGGTGTGGATCCACGGCGGCGGCTTCATCTCGGGGTCCGGCTCGATGCCCAACTACTCCGGCGAAACCTTCTCGCGCGACGGCGACCTCGTGGTCGTGACCGTCAACTACCGTCTGGGCCCGCTGGGTTACCTCTACTTCGGCGAGGAGGGCGCCGGGGGCAACTTCTGGCTCACCGACCAACTCGCCGCGCTGCGCTGGGTGCGCGACAACATCGCCGCGTTCGGCGGCGACCCCGACGACATCACCCTCGCCGGCCAGTCGGGCGGCGCCCTGTCGGTCGCGGCGCTGGCCGGCGCCCGCACCGCTCGGCGGCCGGTTCGCCCGCTGTTCCGGCGCGCCATCCTGCAGAGCCCACCACTCGGGCTGAAGATCCCCACCCGCTCCGAATCCCTCGAGCGCACCGCCGCCTTCCTGGACATCCTGGGCGCCAAGAACGTGTCGGAACTGCGGGCCGTGCCCTGGCCGCGCCTGATCGCCGCCACCTTCGACATGTTCGGGCGCACCGGACGCTGGGGCTACTGGTCGACCCCGTTCCTGCCGGTGATCGACGGAGTCACCCTGGACCGTGACCCCGCCGACCTGCTGCTCGGCGGAGCCGGGGCGGACATCGACGTCCTGATCGGCTGGACCAGGGAGGAGGCCAACTTCGCCTTCGCGCTGAGCGATCCGTACGCCGCCGCGACCAAGGAGCAGGTGCTGGCCAGGGCTCGGGACACTTTCGGGAACCGGGCGGAGCAGGCGTACACCGCGTACCAGGAGGCCCGGCCGGGCGCCCGCCCGGTGGACGTACTGATGGACCTGATCACCGACGACCTGTTCCGCATGCCCGCCGTGGCGCTGGCCGAGCGGCGCGCGGCCCGCGGACGTCCGGTCTGGGCCTACCAGTTCAACCTTCCGACGCCGGCGCACGGCGGTCGGCTCGCGGCCGCACACTGCCTGGAACTGCCGTTCGTGTTCAACAACTTCGACAAGTGGTCGCAGGCGCCCTTCCTCGCGGGGCTGAACCCGAGGGTCCGTGACGGTCTCGCCTCCACGATGCACACGGCGTGGATCTCCTTCATCCGCACCGGCGACCCGAATCACCACCCCATGCCGCAATGGGGTCGATACGACCAGGACACCCGCACGACCATGGCCCTCGACTCGGTCACCACCTCCGTCGGCGACCTCGCGGGGTACTGGCGTCGCCTCCACCATCCGGCAGAGCGGTAACCGGTCATCCTCCGGGGGTCGCCCGACGGGACGGGCGACCCCCCACAGGTCTCGCGGTCTCCGCCTCCGAGCGCTTCCTCCGGCTGCCGGATGACAAACGCCCTGCTCGTAGCCCTGGGCAACCGTGATGTCCAGCAGGTGAGTTACTGGCCGGAAGGCATGGAACGGTGCGCACCGCTCCGGTACCTTTCCGTCACGTCGCCGCCACACCCGGGGCACAGGGCCCCATGGGACTTGCGGCGCGAAGGACCCGACACCTGTTGACGACATTGACCGAAGTCTTCACAGTCCGGCCGTACACCCCGCACTGCCAGGTGATCCACACCGAAGGCGATCACGCTGTCATCGGCATCTCCCCCGGAAACAGCTACTTCTCCGCGCAGCGCGTCATCGACCTCGCCCAGTGGGGCATGCGCAATTTCGCGCAGGTCGATCTCATCTACACCGACCTGCACGTGGCCGAGATGTACGAGGCCCTGGGCTACGACCCCGACGAAGCCCGGCGCAAGGCGGTCAAGAACCTGCGGGGCGTCCGTGCCAAGGTCAACAACGCGGCGGCCGAAGCCGATCCCACCGGCACGCGTTTACGCGCCCGGCCCATGTCCGCCCTCACCGACATCCCCGCGTACCGCGCGCTCCACGCGCATCTGTACGACCTGCTCGACACCGACCCGGAATTCCGCAGCACCTGCAATTCCCTGGTCGACTCGTTCCTCTCCTCCAAGGTGCTGGGCGGCAAGACCGCCACCACCCGGCAGCGCGAAGTCTGCCTGGAGTACGTCTGCGCCGAAGCGCCGCTCTTCCTCGACACCCCCGCGATCCTCGGGGTGCCGTCCTCCCTGAACTGTTACCACCAGCTCCTGCCGATGGCGGAACTGCTCTACTCGCGCGGCTCGGGCCTGCGCGCCTCCCGCAACCAGGGCCACGCCGTCATCACCCCCGCCGAAGGAGCCACCGATGTCCACTGAGACCCTCCTCGACTTCCCGTTCTCCGCGCGCGGCGACCAGCTCCCCCACCAGGTGGAGGAGCTGCGCGACGAGCCGGTCAAGCGGGTCCGCACGATCGCCGGGGACGAAGCCTGGCTCGTCTCCTCCTACGAGCTGTGCAAGCAGGTCCTCGAGGATCCCAGATTCAGCCTGAAGGACACCTCCGCCCCCGGGGTGCCCCGCCAGTACGCGCTGACGATCCCGCCCGAGGTCGTCAACAACATGGGCAACATCACCGGCGCCGGGCTGCGCAAGGCCGTCCTGAAGGCGATCAACCCCAAGACCGACGGCCTCACCGACTGGATGCGCGGCCACGCCTCCGAGCTCGTCGACGGTCTCCTCGCCCACGGGGCGCCGGTCGACCTGCGCGGCCAGTTCACCAACCCGTACGCCGAGAACCTGCACTGCCGCATCCTGGGCATCCCGCAGGCCGACGCCCCGCGCCTGGCGTCCAGCCTCGACATCGCGTTCATGAACTCGGCCTGCCCCGTCACCGGTGCCAAGCTCAACTGGGACCGGGACATGGCCTAT
This sequence comes from Streptomyces sp. NPDC056883, assembly GCF_042788835.1. Classification (NCBI taxonomy): domain Bacteria; kingdom Bacillati; phylum Actinomycetota; class Actinomycetes; order Kitasatosporales; family Streptomycetaceae; genus Streptomyces; species Streptomyces sp. NPDC056883. The sequence goes on from NZ_JBHUBS010000006.1 coordinate 86,620, forward strand.
ATGGTCGAGCGTCTCGACGACCCCGCGACCACCGGGCTCGTCTGCGAGCTGGCGGCCCTGCGTCAGGACCCCCAGTACGCCCACCTCACCGACGAGATGCTCGCCACCGTCGGGGTGACCCTGTTCGGCGCCGGCGTCATCTCCACCATGGGCTTCCTGACCATGGCCGTCTTCTCCCTCCTCCAGAACCCGGACGTGTGGGAGCAGTTGCGGAAGGCGCCGGAGAAGATCCCGGCCGCCGTGGACGAACTCCTGCGGGTCAACCTCTCGATCGCCGACGGCCTGCCCCGCCTGGCCCTCGAAGACCTCACCCTCGGGGACGTCGAGGTGAAGAAGGGGGAGCTCCTCCTCGTCCTGGTCGAGGCCGCCAACACCGACCCGGCCGTGTACGGCGACCCCCACGTCGTCGACATCGACCGGGAGAACGCGGGCACCCACCTCTCCTTCGGCGGCGGACCGCACTACTGCCCCGCCACCGCCCTCGGCAAGCGGCACGCCGAGATCGCCATCGAGGTGCTCCTGGAGAAGATGCCCCGCCTCCAGCTCGCCGTACCGGTGGACCAGCTCGTCTGGCGCACCCGGTTCATGAAGCGCCTCCCCGAGCGGCTCCCCGTCCTCTGGTAGCAGGGCGGTGGGACTAGGGGTCACGGCCGGACCTTCCGGTCGGGACCCCTCGTCCCGGCACACCGGCACACCGGCACACCGGCACACCGGCACACGGGCGGGGCCGGTCGGCGGGTCAGTCCTCGGTGCGGCCCAGGTCGGGGCGGTCGCGCAGCTCCACCGTGCGGGTGGCCGAGGCGTGCAGTTCGAGGACGGTGATCTCGTTGCGGCCCGCCCGGAGCACCGGGGCGGGGACGTACAGGGTGGCCTGTGCGCCGCGGGACCAGTAACGGCCCAGGGCGAAGCCGTTGATCCAGACGCTGCCCTTGGTCCAGCCGGGCAGGGCGAGGAAGCCGTCGGCCGGCTCCTCGATGTCGGTGTACCCGCGGTGGAAGGCGGGGCCCACCGGCGGCGCCATCGGATCGAAGGCGCCGAAGGGCACAGCTGCGAGGTCGGCGGGATCGTCCAGGGGCAGGGCTCGGCTGGTCCACCGTTCCGGGGCACGGCCGTTGACGAGGACCCGGCCGAGCAGTCCCTTCCGGTCGTGGATGCCCGGTCCGTAGTTGACCCGGCCCTGGTTCTCGACGAGGACGGACAGCCGGGCTCCGGGGCGGGGGACGGTGAAGGCGAGGGCGTGCTCGTGGTTCTCGCGTTCGAGTACGCCGACGGGCTGGCCGTCCACGAAGACCTGCGCGCGGTCGCGCACGTCCTGGACGGACAGCACGGCCGGGCCGTGGGCCGCCAGCCGGGTCTCGTACAGGACGAAGCCGAAGTCCTGGCCGAGTTGCTCCATCGTGAGCGGCCGGTCGCCCTCCACCGGTCCGCCGAGGAGGTCTGCGCACTCCAACAAGGGTGCGGAGTGGGTGAGTTCGATGGTTCCGTGGTCGAGCTTCGCGCCGGGGGCGGGCACCGGCCCTTCGGGGACGGGGCCGTACTTCGCGAGGACCTCCCGGAAGGCCGTGTACTTGGCCGTGGGGTCGCCGGCCTCGTCCAGGAGCGCGTCGTAGTCGTACGAGGTGACCGTGGGCCGGTACGTGCCCTTGTCGTTCGCGCCGTTGGTGAAGCCGAAGTTCGTTCCGCCGTGGAACATGTAGATGTTCACGGAGGCGCCGGCGGCGAGCAGCCGGTCGAGGTCGGCCGCGGCGTCCTCGGCGCCGCGCACGGTATGGGGTCCGCCCCAGCGGTCGAACCAGCCGATCCAGAACTCCGAGCACATCAGGGGCCCTTCGGGGAGGTGCGCGCGCAGCTCCGTGAGCCCGGCCTCGACCTTGCTGCCGAGGTTGACGGTGCTCAGTACTCCTTCGAGGCTGCCGCGCGCCAGGTCCGCGGGCTGGTCGCAGGTGAACAGGGGGACGTCCACGCCGTGCCGGCGCAGCAGTCCGGCCAGTTCGGCGAGGTAGCCGGGGTCCTGGCCGTAGGCCCCGTACTCGTTCTCGAGCTGGACGGCGAGCACCGGGCCGCCCCGGCTGCCCAGCCGGGACAGCAGGGGCGGCAGGAGCGCGCCGAGGTACTCGTCCACGGCCCGCAGGAAGCGCGGATCGCGGCTGCGCAGTGCGATGCCCTCCTCGGCGAGGAGCCACGGGGGCAGGCCGCCCCCCTCCCATTCCGCGCAGATGTACGGGCCCGGGCGCAGCAGGACGTACAGGCCTTCGGCGGCGGCGAGGTCGAGGAACCGGGGCAGGTCGAGACCCCCGTCGAGCCGGAACTCCCGGCGCCGCGGGGCGTGGAGGTTCCACGGGACGTAGGTCTCGACCGTGTTGAGGCCCAGCAGGCGTGCCTTGTGGAGCCGGTCGGCCCATTGCTCCGGATGGACGCGGAAGTAGTGCAGTGCACCGGAGACGATGCGGAACGGCCGGTCGTCGAGACGGAAGCCGTCTGCGGCGATCTCCAGTCGGGGCATGCCGTGCGCTCCTAGGGGAGGGGGGAAGGTGTGGACGGGGTCAGCTCAGGGGGCGGCACAGCAGGGCGTCGGGAACCCCGCCGTGGTTCCACTTCCAGGTGTGGGCGACACCGGCGATGTACTCGGTGTCGTTGCACTGGCCCTTGTAGCGGCCCGGCGCCCAGTCGCTGGCGTTCGAGCCGCCGGTGGCCGGGCGGCTGTCACCCTTGTCGAACCAGAGCAGGCGGTTCGTGGCAGGCAGGGTGGCGGCGGCCGGTGCGCAGAGCAGGGCCGACATGGCGTTGCTGCGGACGCTGTAGCCGACCGCGAAGGAGTTCGCGGGGCACTGCAGCTTGTTGTAGCCGCTCGCCCAGTCACCCCCGGTGACGAATCGCTCGTCCGTGACCGTGGTCCAGGCGCCGCCCGCCTTGGCGGGTCCGCCCGCGTCGGTGCACAGGCCCCTGCCGGAGCTGCGGGCCAGGCCCGTCAGCCGCTCGGTGTCCGGGCAGTTGCCCTTCCGGTTGCCCGGGGACCAGTCCGGCTTGGCGGACATGACGGCGGAGACGTTGTAGTCGGCGTGGTCGAGGTCGAGCATGTTCCAGTGATTGACCTGCGGTACCCGGCCGGTCCGGCCGGCGGTTCCGACCAGCCTGTTCCAGTCGTCGGCGCGCCAGTCGCCGCCGTCCCCGATGCCCTGGCGGACGCCGGTGGCGCTGTAGGACAGCAGGGCCCAGTTGTCCATCGGGGCTCCGGCCGCGTTGGTCCAGCCGACGAGCGGCCAGATGGCGAAGTCGGTGTCGTTGGCGACGAGGATGTCGGTGAAGTTGTGCAGCCAGGCCTTTTCCTTGGCGTTGTCGGAGCCGAGGCCGCCGGCCCCGAACTCGCTGATCCACACCGGAGCGGTGAAGTGCTGGCCGGCCCGGGTGACGAACAGTGCCTCGGAGTCGACCACTTGGGCGAGCTGCTGGGGGGTGAAGTCCTGGTAGCGGGGGTCGTTGGTGGAGCCGGGTCCGCTGCCGGCGCCGGTGTTGGCGGGGCCGGTGTAGGCGTAGAAGTGCGCGGAGTAGACGAGCTTGCCGGATTCGATCAGCGTGTGGGAGAGGTTGGCCACCGGTGTCAGCTGCGGGCGCCCGTGCGGGAGTCCGGCGAGCGGGATGCCGTACCAGTTGATGCCCTCCATGACGATGAGCATGTCGGGGTCGGCCTTCAGGATCCGGTTCCCGGCCTCCTCGTAGGCGGCGTAGGCGTCGTGGTCGTCGTACCAGCCCCAGTTGGGGTCGTCCCAGGTGTCGCGGCGCACCTCGTTGCGCAGGTCGGCGCCCACCACCCGCTTGTCCGCCTTGTAGCGGTTCACCATGAACACCCAGTCGTCCACCCACTGCTGGGTGCTCTGGCTGCTGTTCCAGCGTTCGTTGCCGTCCAGTCCGCAGCAGAACCGGGCGGTGGTGGTGTGGTTGTTGAGAATGACCGCGAACCCGTCGGCGGTGAGCGCCGCGATGACCGCGTCGAGCACCTGCAGCGGGGTCTTGCCCTTCAGCTGGGGGTTCGCGGCGACCGCCGCGTCCGGGACGGGGACGGTGTCGTGGACGAGGGCGTTGGAGAAGGGCAGCCGGATGCTGTTGAGGCCCAGGTGATGGAAGTCGGCCAGGATGGCGGCCATGGGGGCGCGGTCCAGGCCGAGGGGCATGCTGTGGGCGGATATGCCCGCGTGGTGGCTGGCGGGATCGTTGATGTCCCCGCTGCCGGTCCATGTCCCTTGGGCGCCGGCCCAGTTGCCGGCCTTGAGCTTGAAGCGGTTGCCCGCGGCGTCGACGATCCAGCGGCCCCGGGTGCTGAGCGGTGCGGTCCAGGAGGCGGCCAGTTCGGGACCCGTGAGGACGGTGGGCGCCGCCGGGGCGCCTGCCGCGACGGGGGCGGGGGCCGTCGCGCCGGCCGCGGTCGTGGTGCCGAGGAGCAGCGCGGACAGCACGGCGAGTGCCGAGGCCGCGCGTCGGAGCAGTGGTGTGCCTGTCACGTTGGATCCTTCGGAGAGGGAGGATGTGCCGTGCCGTGCCGTGCAGTTGCGGTTGCGGTGGTGTGTGCGGTTCCGTGTCGTGCTCTCGGGGCTCAGCCCTTGAGGCCGCTGGTGGCGATGCCCGCGACGATGTAGCGCTGGGCGACCAGGAACATGACGACCAGGGGGACGATCGTCACGACGGCTCCGGCGAACAGGCCGGGCAGGTTGATGGTCTGCGCGGTGAGGAACGTCGACAGGGCGATCTGGGCCGTCCAGGCCGACGGGTCCTGTCCGATGACCAGGGGCCACAGGAAGGAGTTCCAGCTGTCGATGAACGCCAGCGCGCCGAGCGAGGCGAGCATCGCCCCCGAGTTGGGCAGGGCGATCCGGCGGTAGAGGCCGACCCAGCCGAGCCCGTCCAGCCGTCCGGCTTCCTCGATCTCGGCCGGGAACTGGAGGTAGAAGTTGCGGAACAGCAGGACGGCGAAGGGGTTGAACAGGCCGGGCACGATGATGCCCCACAGCGTGTTCACGCCGCCCATGGAGCCGACCACGACGAAGGTCGGTACGAAGGTCACCGATCCGGGGATCATCAGGGTGGCGACCACCAGGCCGAGCAGGACCCCGCGTCCCGGTACGGGGATCCTGGCGAAGGCGTAGCCGGCGGCGGAGGCCAGGAGCGTGGAGACGGGGGCCGTGATGAGGGCGATCACGGTGGAGTTCGCCAGCGCCCGGCCCATGGACAGGGTCGGGTCGTCGAAGAGTGCGGAGAAGTTCTCGAAGTGCATCGTCGACGGCCACCAGGTCCAGTGCGGCGACGTGATGCCCCGGGCGTCCATCAGGGAGCCCCGCAGCATCAGGTAGAAGGGCGTCAGGAAGGCCGTGGTCAGCAGGCCCACCAGCAGTCCGCGCGCGCAGAGGCGCAGCGCTCCGGACAGTCTCGCTGCGGACGGTCTCGCTGCGGTCGTCATGGGCGGTTCACCCCTCGCTCCTGCCGAATCCGGTGAAGCGCCCCTGGATCAGGGTCACCCCGACGATGAGCGCGGTGAGCACGAAGGCTCCGGCCGATCCGAGTCCGTAGTCCTGGCTGCCCATCGCAGTGTTGTACAGGTAGCCCAGCGGGGTCTGGACGGGCGCCGAACCGGTCCCGGAGAGACCGCTGTTGAAGAGGTTGTAGAACTCGTCGAAGGCCTGGAAGGCGGCGATGAAGAGCAGCATGAGCACGGCGACGGAGGTGCCCCGCAGCATCGGCAGCGTGATCCTGCGCAGCAGCCGCAGGCCGGTCGCGCCGTCGAGGGCGGCGGCCTCGTAGAGATCGTGGGGGATGCCCTGGAGCCCGGCCAGGAAGAGCACCATGTAGAAGCCGACCTGGAGCCAGAGCCGGAGGGTGACCAGCACGATCCAGTACAGCGGCGGCGAGGTGGTCTGCAGCCAGGGGACCGGGTCCATGCCGAACCAGCCGCCGAGGGTGTTGGCGATGCCGGCCGGGAGCCCGTTGAACAGGCACATCTTCCACAGCAGCGAGGCGGCGACGTAGGACACGGCCGCCGGGATGAGGAAGACGGTGCGCAGCGCCGCCCGCCCCCGCCTGATCCGGTGGACCAGCAGGGCGAGCCCGAGGGAGGCGGCGAAGGTGACCGGCACGATGAAGGCGGTGAACAGCAGGATCTGCGTCAGGGAGCCGCGGAACGCCCCGTCGGAGAGCAGCGCCCGGTAGTTGTCCAGCCCCACCCACCGGCCGGGAGCGATGGTGCCGCGCGCGTCGCTCAGGCTGAGCAGGAAGCTCCAGCCGATGGCGACGTACTTGAAGACGCCGAGTCCGATCAGCATCGGAGCGGTGAGCAGCGCGAAGGCGATCCAGGCGGAGCGGCCGGCACGGGGGCGGCCCGCGCGGGGGCGACCGGCGCCGGGGCGACCGGCCCGGGCCGCCCCGGCCACGGACCGCCGGGACGGTCCCGGCCGCCCGGACGGCCCTGTGGTGTGCGGTGCGGAGAGCATCAGCCGCGCTGCTTGTCGATGGCGCCCTGGGCCTGCCTCACCGCGTCCGCCAGGACCTCCGCGGGGACCCCCTGCCCGCCGGTGATCTTCGCGGCGGCTGCCGAGAAGGCGGAGCTGACCGCGGTGTCCCAGGTGCCCGGGTTGGACTTGCCGTACTTGGCGGCCAGTTCCACGGCCTCCTTGGCGGCTCCGTCGGTGAGCTTCGCGGCCCCCGCCGCCACGGACTTGCGGGGCGGGACGTGGAACCCGTAGCTCTCGGCCCAGTCCTTCTGCAGGTCCGCCTGCCGGATCCACAGCCACTGGACGAACTTCTTCGCCGCGTCCACGCTCTTGCTCTTGGCGTTGACGCAGCTGGTCCAGCCCCCGACGCGCACGACGGGGGTGCCCCCGGCCTTGAAGGCGGGCCACGGCAGGACGCCGAAGTCCTCGCCCAGTGCGGTCTTGACGGCGGGCATGGCCCACAGGCCGCACCACTGCATCGGAACGACGCCCTGGACGAGGGCGGACGGGTCCCACCAGTCGGTGGTGAAGCCGAGGAGCAGGGACTTGTCCTCGTGCAGGCGCCGCAGGCCGGTCAGTGCCTCCAGTCCCTGTGGGGAGCCGAAGGCCACCGTGCCGTCGGTCACCAGGTCGCCGCCGTTCGAGCGGACGGCGAGGATCGGGCTGTCGCCGAGGCCGTCGTTGCCGAGGAACAGGCCCTTGCCGGACTTGGTGGTGAGGGCCTTGGCCGCCGCGACCAGCTCGTCGAAGGTGGTGGGCGGGGTGATGCCGGCCTGGGCCAGCACGCTCTTGCGGAAGTACAGCATCATGACGTCGTCGATCATCTTGACGCCGTAGAGCTTGCCGTCGACGCCCACACCGGCGAGGGCGTTGTCGTTGAAGTCCGGCCTGTCGCTGCCGTAGATCTCGTCGAGGGCGGCGATCTGGCCCCGGCGGGCCAGGCTCTCGCTGAAGTCGCCGATCTCGAAGACGTCCGGGGCCGCGTCGGTGAGCAGGGTCGCGTTGAGCTTGCCGGAGTAGTCGCCCGGAACCCAGGTGACCTTGACGGCGATGTCCGGGTGGGCCTTGGTGAAGGCGGTCGCGTAGCGCAGTGCGGCCTGCTGCGTGCCGGCCTCGCCGTACGCGTGGAACCAGACGTTCAGGGTGGTCTTCGTCCCGGCGGAGGCACCGGCGTTCGGGTCGGTGGAGCAGGCGGTGGTCACCACCGCTCCGGCGACGATCATCAGTGATCCGCCGAGAAAACGCCGTCGGCTAAGCTCGGTTCTGTGCGCGCTCATGTCGCATCCTTCCGTGAGGGTAGGCGGGATGTGGGTGTGTCCGGCCCGGTCCGGCCCGGTCGGTGCCCTCCATCAGTGCTTGCCGGCAGTGAGGGGCACCGGCCGGGTGGGCCGGGTGCGGTACGCGTGGTGCGCCGCTACGGGAGTGCCGCGGCGGCCGTGCTCGCCGGGAACAGCGCCTGGACCGCCACCGCGGCGGCTCCGCGGGCCCACTCCTCCCAGGGGAGCGGGCGCAGGGACAGGGGGCACTTGACCGCGGCCCCGAAGGCGTGTGCCGCGTAGGCGTCCTTGATGTGCTGTCCGAACAGGTCGTAGGTACCGGCTCCCTCGCCGCTGACCACGACGCGTTCCGGGCCCACGAGGTTGACCAGGGTGGCGATGCCGACGCCGATCGCGTGGCCCGCCCGGGCGAAGGCCTCGCGGGCCACGGGGTCCCCGTCGCGGGCCAGTTCCACGGCCCGGTCGAAGCCGAGGTCGGCCACTCCGGTCCCGCGGCGGACCGCTTCGAGGATCGCGCCGGTCGAGGCGATGGCCTCGACGCAGCCGACCGCGCCGCAGCGGCAGCGCGGACCGGCCGGGTCGACGGGGATGTGCCCCATCTCCCCGGCCACTCCGTAGGCGCCGGTCACCAGCTCTCCGTTGACGACGAGGGCGGAGCCGATCCCCGCGCCGATCGTGACCAGCGCGAAGTAGCCGGTGCCGACCCCCTCCCCGAACCAGTGCTCGGCAATGGTGAGTGCTTTGACGTCGTTCTCGATGGTGACCGTCAGACCGGTGGTGCCGGCCAGCGTCTCGGCGAGCGGTACGTCGCGCCAGCCGAGGCGGCCGGAGAAACGGACCCGGCCGCCGCCGCGGTCCACATCGCCCGAGACCGCGATGCCCAGGTGCCGGGTGCGGTCCCGGAACGCGGTGTCGGTGTCGAGCAGTTCGTCGACCAGTTCGGTCAACAGTCCTGCAACGGAGCTCGGTTCATGGCTGTCGAGGGTTCGTTCGGCCGTGGCCCGGACCCGGGCCCGCAGGTCGCACACCACGCCGAACAGCCGGTCGTCGCTGATCTTCACCCCGACGAAGAACTCCCGGTCCGGGGTGACGGCCAGCGGGTTGACCGGACGGCCGGCCCCGGGAGCGGTGCGCTCGGGCGGGAGTTCGTACAGGTACCCGTCGTCGATGAGCGGCCGCGCGGCCTTGGTGATGGCCGTCGAGGAGAGCCCGGTCCGGCGCGCGAGCTCCACCCGGCTGAGGGGACCCTCGGCCAGGAGCAGGGCGAGGACCGCCGTTTCGGCCGGTGCGGTGACCAGGGGTGGCTGGGAGTGGTTTCGAAACACGGGTGCAACGTAGAGCAAATAAATAACTTCGTCCAGTATTGATTTCGCCCCGGGGTCACCCCTAGCCTCTGGCCAACTCCTTGCCCGTACGCGGGCCTTCGACCTCAGGGGACCTCTTCGTGCCTGCCGCGCTCCCGCCCGTCACCTTCGACCCCGCTTCCGGCGTCGCCGTGCTCCGCACTCCGAACAGCGCGTACGCCCTGCGCATCGGCCCCGACGGCAGCCCGCGGCACCTGTATTGGGGCGCGCCGCTCGACACCGCCGCCCTGACCCTGCTGCCGGAGGCCGCCTCCCCCGCCGCGAGCAGCTTCGAGGCCGGGGCCGCGGCGGACGAGCTGGCCCCGCAGACCGGGGCGCGGTTCGGTCCGGCGGGCCTCCAGGTCCGCTTCGCCGACGGAACCGTCGGCGCCCAGTGGGAGTTCGCCGGGCACCGCATCGACGGCGGCGAACTGCGGCTGCTCCTCGCGGACCGCCGCTACCCCCTGCGCACGGAGCTCTGCTACCGCGTCCGGCCGGAGAGCGACGTCGTCGAACGCTGGGTGGAGCTCACGCACACCGGAGCCGGGGTCGGGGTCGAGGCCGAGGTCGGGGGCGAGGCCGGGGCCGGGGCCGAGGCCGGTCCGATCACCGTCGACCGGCTGGACTCCGCCTCCTGGACGGCCCCGAAGCTCGCCGACTACCGGCTCAGCCACCTCACGGGCGGCTGGAACAGCGAGTTCCAGCTGCACCGCGACCGGCTTCCCGTCGCCGAGACCGTCCTGACCAGCCGCCGCGGGCTCACCGGCCACCACGCCAGTCCCTGGCTCGCCCTCGACGACGGCTCCGCGACCGAGGAGCGGGGCGAAGTGTGGAGCACCGCCCTTGCCTGGAGCGGCAGTTGGCGCATCACGCTGCACCGCGACGCGGTCGGCCGCACCACCTGGACAGGAGGGTTCGGCCACGAGGGGCTGCGATGGACCCTGGAACCGGGCGGGAGCCTGCGCACCCCCGTGTTCGCCGGGCTCTACACCCCGCACGGCTTCGGCGCCGCCAGCCGGGCCTGGCACGGCTACGTCGCGGACCACGTACTGCCGGAGCCCGAACGGGAGCGGCCCGTCCTCTACAACTCCTGGGAGGCCACCGGATTCGACGTCGACCAGGCCGGCCAGATCAAACTGGCCCACCTGGCCGCCGGACTCGGCGCCGAGCTGTTCGTCCTGGACGACGGCTGGTTCGGGACGCGGCGCGACGACCGGGCCGGGCTGGGCGACTGGACCCCGCGCCCCGAAGCCTTTCCCGAGGGGCTGCGGCCCCTCGCCGACGAGGTCCACCGTCTCGGCATGACCTTCGGTCTGTGGGTGGAGCCCGAAATGGTCAACCGGGACAGCGAGTTGTACCGCGCGCATCCGGACTGGGTCCTGCACTCCCCCACCCGGGAGGCGACCGAACTGCGTCATCAGCTCGTACTGAACTTCGCCCGGCCCGAGGTCGAGGCCTGGGCCCACCGCACCCTGGACCGCCTCGTACGCGACCACGGGGTGGGCTGGCTCAAGTGGGACGCCAACCGCGCCTTCACCGAGGCCGGCTGGGAGGGGAACCCCGATCCCGACCGGCTGTGGATCGACCACACCCGGGCCGTCTACCGCGTCATGGACCGGCTGCGCGCCGACCACCCGGGCCTGCGCATCGAGGCGTGCGCGGGCGGTGGCGGGCGCGCCGACCTCGGCATCCTGGCCCGCACCGACCAGGCGTGGACCTCCGACAACACCGACCCCGTCGACCGGATCGCGATCCAGGACGGCTTCAGCCAGCTCTTCCCGGCCCGGACCATGGCCGCGTGGGTCACCGACAGCCCCAACACGGCCACCGGCCGGAGCACTCCGCTGCGCTTCCGCTTCCACGTCGCCATGTCCGGTGCGCTCGGCCTCGGCGGGGACCTGACGGGCTGGTCCGCCGAGGAGCTCGACGAAGCCGCCGCGCTCGTGGCCCAGTACAAGCAGATCCGCCCGCTGGTCCAGTACGGGATCCAGTACCGCATCAAGGCCGCGGACGGGGTGACGGCCGTCCACTACGCCGCCGGGGACGGTGGCGAGCACGCCGTGCTCGCCTGGCGGCCCGCGACCCGGTTCGGCCACCGGCCCGCCCCCCTCAGACTGCCCGCACTGGACACCGGCGCCCACTACCTGGACCCGGACCGGGACCAGGTGCACAGCGGCGCCGTCCTGGTCCACCGCGGCATCGAGCTCGCGCTTCCCGCCGGGGACTACGCGAGCCGCCTGATCCGGCTGCGCCGCATCACCCCTTGACCCTGCGGACCGGCCACCGCGCCGCTCCGCAGAGATCCGCACCCACCCACAGACACCCTGGACCGGCCCATGCACACTCAACACGTTCTGGTCGTCGGCATCGACGGCGTACGGCTCGACCTGCTGCCGCGGCTCGACACCCCCCACCTCGACGGGATAGCCGACGCGGGGTTCCTCGCCCCCGTCGAGATCGACGAGGCCACACCGACCATGTCCGGGCCGTGCTGGGCCACCATCGCCACCGGGGTCACCGTCGCCAAGCACGGGGTGTGGGGCAACCGGCTCGACGGCAACCGGCTCGACGTGTTCCCCGACTTCACCACGCGGCTGGCACTCGAATGCGGGCGGCGCACCTTCGCAGCCGGCGGCTGGGCCCCCTTGTTCCTCGCCCAGCAGGGCGGCCCGCTCTTCACCGCCCCCAGCCGGCTGAGCTTCATCGCCCCCCGCGCGGACACGCCGGAGGCCTGGGAGGAGGCGGACGAGGCCGTGACCGCCGAAGCGGCGCACGTGCTGGGCTCCGGGGAGGAACTCCACGCCTCCTTCGTCTACCTCGGCGCCGTCGACGAGACCGCCCACTTCCTCGGCTGCGGCGAGGAGTACCGCCGGTCGATCGAGACGGCGGACCAGCGCCTGGGCCGCCTCCTCAAGGCCGTGCGCGACCGCCCGGGCCACCCCGGGGAACAGTGGACGGTCATCGTGGTCACCGACCACGGGCACCGCGACGAGGGGGGCCACGGGGGACGCAGCGAGCTGGAGCGGACCGCCTGGGTGGCCGCCTGCGGACCGGGCCTGGCCGCCGGCGCGACGCCGCCGGCGGTCCGGCACACCGATGTCGCCGCCCACGTCTACGCCGCGCTGGGCATCGGCCTGGACGCCCACTGGACGCTGGACGGCACGCCCTTCACCGCCTGAACGGGCGGGCTCGGCTACAGCTCCAGTCGGCGCGCGCCCGCCGCCGGGGTCGCGGTGAGGAGCCGCGGCAGCCGGTGGCCGGCCGCCCCGAAGGCCGCCGTGACGGCCCCGCCCACCGCGTCCTCGCGGCCCGCCTCCACCAGCGCGATGACGGAGCCGCCGAAGCCGCCTCCCGTCATCCGGGCCCCGAGGGCCCCGGCGCCTAGCGCGGCCGTCACGGCGAGGTCGGTCTCCGGGCAGGAGACCCGGTAGTCGTCGCGCAGCGAGGCGTGACCGGCCGTCAGGATCGGGCCGAGGGCGGCCGCATCGCCCTCCCGGAGCCGGGCGACCGCCTCGGCGACCCGGCCGTTCTCCGTCACCACGTGGCGGACCAGCGGTACGAGTTCCGCCGGGAGCTCGTCCAGGGCCCCCGCGAGGTCCCCGGCGGGCAGATCCCGCAGGGCGCGCAGGCCGAGCAGCCCGGCCGCCCGTTCACAGCCCGCGCGCAGGGCCGCGTACGCCCCGTCGCCCAGGTCGTGGGAGACCCGGGTGTCGATCACGAGCAGGACGAGTCCCTGCCCCGGGAGGTCGAGGGGGACCTGCCGGTGGAGCTCCGGGGCGCGGGCGTCGAGGTGGAGGGCGGCGCCGGTGGTGCAGCACACGGAGGCCATCTGGTCCATGATCCCGCAGGGGACGCCGGCGAAGGCGTTCTCCGCCCGCTGGGCGATCCGGGCCAGTTCGGGCCCGGGCAGCCGCAGTCCGTACAGCTCGTCGTGGGCGACGGCGACCGCGCACTCCAGCGCGGCGGACGAGGAGAGGCCCGCGCCGGTGGGCACCGTGCTGTCGAAGTGCAGGTCGGCGCCACCGACCCGGTGTCCGGCCTCGGCGAGGGCCCAGACCACTCCGGCCGGGTACGCGGCCCAGCCCGGCACCGCGCCGGGGGCCAGGTCCGCCACGGCGAGCTCGGTGATCCGGCCGTCGCCCTGCGCGCTGTGCAGCAGCAGTCGGCCGTCCGTACGGGCGCGGGCGGCGAGCAGGGTGGTCTGCGGGAGGGCGATGGGGAGGGCGAACCCGTCGTTGTAGTCGGTGTGTTCACCGATCAGGTTGACCCGGCCGGGCGCCGCCCAGATCCCGTCGGGGGCGCCGCCGTAGAGCTTCGCGAAGGTGGCCGCGGCCTGCTCGGTGCGGCTCATGCCAGGGCCTCCCGCAGTCGTCGCGCGGCCGTCTCGGGGGCCACGTCGTTGATGAAGGCTTCCGTCCCGGACTCCGTCCCGGCAAGGAACTTGAGCTTGTCGGGGGTCCTGCGGATGGTGAACAGCTCCAGGTGCAGGGCCAGTTCCTCGCCGTGGGTGCGGGGCGCCTGGTGCCATGCGGAGATGTACGGGGTGGGGGCGGGCTCGTGCGGCCGCTCGGTCTCCGTCCCCGCCTCCGTCCCCCTCTCCGTCGCCCTCCCCCTCTCCGTCGCCCTCCCCCTCTCCGTCTCCGTCTCCGGTACGGGGAACAGCCGGTCGAAGCGGCGCAGCAGGTCGAGGTAGACGGAGGGGAACTCGGCCCGCTCGGCTTCGGTGAGGCAGGTCAGGTCGGGGACCCGGCGGTGCGGGTAGAGGTGGACCTCGTACGGCCAGCGGGCGGCGTGGGGCACGAAGGCGGTCCAGTGCTCCCCGGCCGTCACCACCCGCTCGGTGGCGGCGCGGGCCCTGCTCAGCAGATCCTCGAAGAGGTTGCGGCCGGTGGCGGCGCGGTGCGCCTGCGCGGCGGCCGTCATCTTGGCGGTGCGCGGCGTGACGAAGGGGAAGGCGTAGATCTGGCCGTGCGGATGGGCGAGGGTCACCCCGATCTCGGCCCCCCGGTTCTCGAAGCAGTACACCTGCTCGACGCCGGGGAGCGCGGAGAGCTCGGCGGTGCGGTCGGTCCACGCGTCGAGCACCAGCCGGGCGGCGGCCGGGGTCAGGTCGGCGAAGCCCGCGTCGTGGTCGGGGGTGAAGCAGACGACTTCGCAGCGTCCGGCCTCGCCCGCGAGGGAGGGGAAACGGTTCTCGAAGACGGCGACCTCGTAGTCGGCGGCGGGGATCTCGCTGAGCCGGCCGTCCCGGGACGGGCAGAGCGGGCATTCGCCGGCGGGCGGGTGGTAGGTCCGGTTCTGGCGGTGGGAGGCGATGGTGATCCAGTCGCCGGTGGCCTCGTCCCGCCGCAGTTCCGGCCGGCTGTCGACCGGATCCAGTGGGCGCAGGTCGGGCGCGTCGCGCACGGCACCTTCGTCGGTGTCGAAGTAGATCAGTTCGCGGCCGTCCGCGAGTTTCGCGAGGGTCTTCTTCACCCACCGAGAATAAACACTCTCGAACATTTTCCACCAGCCCGAACCGAGGTTTCCCCCAGACTTCAACAACATGGCCGTGTTATCTTGCTGCCTTCTGACCGGTTTCGCCGATTCCCGGGAGCGACCCGTGGCCGAGCAGGCTGCCCAACTGGCCCACCAGCGACGCGCTCTCATCCTCGACGCGGTCCGGCGCGAGGGCGCGGTACGGGTGGCCGACCTGGTCGGGCAGCTCGGCGTCTCGGACATGACCGTCCGCCGGGATCTGGACGCCCTCGCCCGGCGCGGTGTCGTGGAGAAGGTCCACGGCGGAGCCGTCGCCCCGGCCGGGGCGAGCGGGCACGAGCCCGGGTTCGAGGCCAAGTCGGACCTGGAGGGCGATGCCAAGGCCGCCATCGCGGACACGGCCGCGGCCCTGGTGGAACCGGGCAGCGTGGTCGCGGTCTCGGGCGGCACCACCGCACACGCCGTCGCCACCCGGCTCCTCGGGGTCCCCCGGCTCACCATCGTCACCAACTCCCTCCCGGTCGCGGAACTGGTGTGGGCCGACGGCCGCGACCGCGGAGCCGGCGCCCCGACCCTGCTGCTCACCGGAGGCTCCCCGACCCCCTCGGCCGCCCTGGTCGGACCGCTCGCCGACCTGGCGATCGGCTCGCTCCACGTGGACCTGCTCTTCCTCGGCGCGCACGGGGTGGCGCAGGGCGCCGGTCTGACCACCCCGAACCTCATGGAGGCCCAGACCAACCGCGCCCTGGTGGCCTCGGCACGCCGGGTCGCCGTCGTGGCGGACCACAGCAAGTGGGGGGTGGTGGGGCTCAGCGGCTTCGCGGCGCTCCACCAGGCCGACTGGTTCATCACCGACGCCGGCCTGCCCGCCCCTGCACGCGCCGCCCTCGCGGAAGAGGTCGGCGAGCTCCTCGTCGCGGGCGAGGAGCGGCACTGAGTCCGCCCCCGGATCAGGCCCCGGGCTCCGCGGGGGCCGGTCCGGTGGTCGCCCGGATGACCAGTTCGGGGTCGAAGAGCAGTTCCCCCGTGGGCACGTCCCGGTTGCTGACCAGGGCCAGTACGCTGCGCCCGACCTCCAGGGCCAGCCGGTCGGCGGGCTGGCGCACCGTGGTCAGGGGCGGGTCGGTGAACTCGGTGATGGACGAGCCGTCGTACCCCACGACCGAGACGTCCCCGGGCACCGCCCGTCCGTGCCGGCGGATGCCCCGGATCGCCCCGAGGGCCATGTAGTCGCTGGCGGCGACGATCGCGGTGGCGCCCAGGGCGAGCAGCGGGCCGACGGCGGCCTGGCCGCCCTCCACCGTGTACGACTGCCGGATCACCCAGCGCTCGGGCTCCGCGATGCCCCGCTTGGCCATGGCCTCGAGGAAGCCCCGCACCCGACGGTCCGCGGGCTGGTTCCCGGCCGGTCCGGAGGCCATCCCGATCCTGCGGTGGCCCAGCCGGTGGAGGTGGTCGACGGCCAGCTCCGCGGCGAGCGCGTCGTCCGTGGAGAAGACCGGGGTCGGCACTCCGTCCGCGAACTCGCCGTTGATGCCGACGTACGGGACCCTGCGCTGGCGCAGCAGTTCGTACGTCTCGGTGTCGGCGCCCTCGACGGTGTTGGAGGCGGAGAGGAAGACGACGGCCGCGACGCCCTTGTCGACGAGCGCGGAGATGAAGTCCCGTTCCTGGACCCCGCCCGGGAAGGCCGGGCACAGAATGGTCTTGAGTCCGTGCGGGGCGAGCGCCGACTCGATGCGCTCGGCGACATCGGCGAAGAACGGATTGGACACGAACTCGGTGATCACCGCGACCAGTTGGCCTTGGGTCTGCCGTTCGTAGCCGACGTCCGCCATGGCCTGTTCGACCGCGTCCCGGGTCTTCTTCGACACGCCCTGGCGCCGGTTGATCACCCGGCTCACGGTCGCCTCGCTGACCTGGGCGCGAGCGGCGACCTCGGTGATCCCGACCTTCATCGCGGTCCTTCCGTGAGCGTGAGCGATACCAGCCCCCCGCGCGGCACCGCCAGCGAGCGTGCTCCCTCCGGCAGGTACGACGGCGGACCGTCCATGATACGGCCGTCCGGCCCGTGGACCACTCCCCGGACCTCGCCCCCGCCGCCCAGCACCTCGACCATCACCCGGTCCCGGTCCGAGCCGTTGACCAGGTCGAAGCGGCGGTACGCGGAGAAGTCCAGCGGGACGACCCGGTCCCCGTGCACGCTCAGCAGGCAGTGGTCCCCGGCGCTCACCCGCACCAGCGGGTACAGCTCGTCGGGCCGGCCCGGTTCCACCTCCCCGTCCAGCAGCAGTTCCCGGTGCACCCGCCACTGCGCCAGCCAGAACCCGATCGCCTCCCGGTGCGCCGCGGGTACCCGGTCCAGCCGTACGGAGATCTGCGGCACCGAGTGGAGTGCCCCGATCAGCTGCCGGGCCACCGTCGTCACGGGCGCGTCGGGTGACCACAGGAGCATGTCGGAGTGGACGGCCCCGCCGACGGCGAGCAGCGAAGTGTCGAGGGTGCGGACCCGGTTCGCGGTGGCGTCCGCGGGGCAGTCGAAGGAGCGCAGCATGTTGCCGAAGGGGGCCATGCCGGGTCCCGTGTAGGGCTGGCGCAGCTCCAGCAGCACGCCGGGGCGTACGGTCTCCAGGGCAGCGCGGAGTTCCGTCAGCAAGGCCACCATGGCCTGTCCGACGTCACCGGCTCCGTCGCCCGCGTAGACCATGGCCTGCTCGAGGAAGTCGAGCTTGAGTCCGTCGAGCCCGTACGCGCGGACCAGCCGGACGCAGAGCCCGACGACGTGCGCGCGCACCTCGGGGTGGCGGGGGTCGAGCACGTGCGCGCCGGGCACGCCGGACGGGGCGGGCGCGCAGGCGGCCCAGCGGTCGTGGCAGGCGGCTCCGGAGCCCAGGAGCAGGGGTGCGACCCAGGCGAGGTAGCTCAGCCCGTGGGCCCGGACCCGGGCCACGTGCCCGGCGAAGTCGGGGAACTTGGCCCGGTCGGGCTCCCAGTCCCCGCAGCCGGCGTAGCCGCGGCCGTGGCCGCCTTCCTGCCAGCCGTCGTCGAGGATCAGTGCTCCGCAGCCGAGTCCGGCGGCCAGTTCGGCCTGGGTTTCGACGGCGGGGGCGCTGACGCCCTGGTTGAAGGCGTACCAGGTGGAGTAGACGGGAGTGCGCGCCGCGTCGGGCACCGGCGCCGGGGCGAGCTCGGCGTCGAACCAGGAACGCAGGGCCCGCATGGCCCGTGCCACGGTGGGTGCGCGGGGGGCGAGCAGGATCCGGTGGGCCTGCCGTGCGGCGGGCAGCCGCAGGTGGACGACGTGGGTGTCGTTCTCCTCGGAGACCCCGAAGCGGAGCTCCGCCTCGGGTACCGGGTCGGTGGCGGCGAAGGTGAGCAGGGTGGCGCCGCCGTGGTCGTAGAGGCAGCCGGCGGCGTGCCCGTGGACCAGCGAGACCTGTGAGCGGCCCTCCCAGTCGGCGAGCAGGGTGCGCTGCCAGCCGCCCTGCGGGTGCCAGTATCCGGCGGCGTCGCCGAGGGGCACGGAGAAGCGGATCTCGACGGGGGCGCCGTCGGCCCGCACCTCCAGCATCCGCAGTCCGCCGGGCAGTTCGGCCAGGGCCCAGGCGGGGTGGACGCCGGGGGCGTGGGCGAGGACGGCGAGCGAGACCCCGTCGAGCAGCGGCTCCTCGGCGGCGGGTGCGAGCCCCGCGGTGGTGACGGGTTCGACGGTGGTCACGGCAGTGGTCACGATGGCGGTCACGGCGCTGGTCACGGTCACTCCTTCACGGCGCCGGCGAGCAGGCCGGACACGAACTGGCGCTGGAGCGCGAGGAATACGAGGGCCATCGGGATCGCGGCGGCCGCGGTTCCGGCGAGGATCGCTCCGTAGTCGGTCTCGTCGAGGCCCTGGAGGGAGGCGAGGGCCACGGGGACGGTGAACGTGGCGCTGTCGCGCAGGACGATCAGCGGCCAGACGAAGTCGTTCCACTGGTACAGGAAGAGGAAGATCGCCAGGGCGGCCAATGCCGGTTTCATCGGCGGGAGCACCACCTTCCAGAACAGCCGCAGTTCGCCGCAGCCGTCCATGCGCCCCGAGTCGAGGAGTTCGTCGGGGAGCGCGGCCATCGACTGGCGCATCAGGAAGATGCCGAAGGGCAGGGCCAGGTTGGGCATGATCACGGCCTGGTACGTGCCCAGCCAGCGCAGTTCGGCCATCAGCTGAAAGAGCGGTACGAGGGTGACCTGGGCGGGGACCACGAGTCCGAGCATGAGCAGTCCGAACAGCGGTTCGCGGCCGCGGAAGCGGTACTTGGCGAAGCCGTAGCCGGCCAGTGTGCAGACGGCGCCCGCGCACAGGGTGTAGATCGCCGCGATGAGCAGGGAGTTGAGGAGCACCCGGCCGAACTGCGCGGTGTCCTGGAGGGTCTGGAGGTTCTCCGCCAGATGGCCGCCAGGCAGCAGCGGCGGCGGGCTGTCGAAGATCTCCCCGGAGCTGTGCGTGGCGGCGACCACGAGCCAGTAGAAGGGGATCAGGACGGCGGCCAGCGCGATGGCGAGTCCGGAGGTGAGCAGGATGCTCCTGCCGCGGTGGCGGGCGGCGGTCATGACTTCTCCCCCAGGAAGCGGAACTGGATCACGCCGAGGATGCCGATGAGGACGGCGAGGGCGTAGGCGATGGCGGAGGCGTAGCCGAAGTCGAAGTATTTGAAGGCGTTCTGGTAGAGGTACACGCCGATGGTCAGGGTGGCGTTGTCCGGGCCGCCGCCGGTGAGCACGTACGGCTCGTCGAAGATCTGCAGGGTGCCGATGGTGGACAGCACCGTGGTGAGCAGCAGGGCGGGGCGCAGGCCCGGCAGGGTGACGTGGCGGAAGGAGGCCCAGGCGCCGGCCCCGTCGACGGACGCCGCGTCGTACAGCTCGGCGGGTACGGACTGCAGGCGGGCGAGCAGGATCACCGCGTTGTAGCCGGTGTAGTGCCAGGTCAGCGCCAGGCCGAGGGAGACCTTCGCCCACAGGGGGTCGGTCAGCCACGGCACCGGGTCCAGGCCGGCGAGGCCCGTCAGCCAGTTGACCAGTCCGTAGTCCTTGTTGAGGAGGACGGAGAAGATGATCCCGTAGGCGACCAGCCCGGTGACCATGGGCAGGAAGAAGCCCAGCCGGAAGACCGTGCGGCCGCGCAGCAGGGTGGAGTCGAGGGCCACGGCGAGTCCGGTGGCGAGGGCCAGCATGACCGGCACCTGGACGGCGAGGATCACCGCGGTGTTCTTCAGGGCGGTCCAGAACAGCGGATCGCCCATCAGCCGCGTGTAGTTGTCGGCGCCGACGAACCGCTCGGTCCCGCCGACGGTCTTGTGCAGGCTGATCACGAAGGACCGGCCGATGGGGTAGAGCTTGAAGGCGGCGAAGAGGAGCAGCGCGGGCAGGACGAAGAGGTACGGGGCCGCGCGCCGGCGGGGCCGGGTGCGCGGGGCCGTCCCCCGGGAGGGGACGGCCCGGGTCTCGCCGCCGGTGAGCGTGACCGTCATCGGGAGACCTTGCGTCCGGTCTGCTGGGCGAGCTGGTCGGCGGCCTCCCCCAGCACCTTCGCCGGGTCGGCGCCGCCCAGCAGCACCTTGGACTGGGCGTCGGTGACGAGCTTGAGGGCGCGGGCGTAGTCGGCGGTGTAGTTGAAGGCGGACGAGGGGGCCTTCAGGGCCTCCAGGAAGACCTCGCCCTTCTTCTGGCCGCCGAAGAAGGGGGACGGCTCGTGGAAGACCGCGTCGTCGTACGCCTTCATCAGGGCGGGGGCGATGCCCTTGCCCTTGTAGATCTGCACCTGGGAGGCCGGGCGGGTGAGGACGAACTCGACGAAGGACCAGGCCGCGGCCTGGTGCTTGCCGGCGCCCGCCACCGCGAGGTGGGTGGAGTTGACCGTGGCCGCCGTCGAGCCGCCGCGGCGGACGGCCGGGGGAAGCCGGACCTTCCACTTCCCGGCCTCCTCGGGCACCTGCTCCTGGATGATGCCGCCGAACCAGGTGGGCATGGGCAGGACGGCTGCGGTCCCCTGCTTCAGGGAACTCATCAGCGCGTTCCAGCCGCCGGCGAGATCGCTGACCAGGCCGGCGTCGTTCATCGTCTTGATGAGGGTCATGGCCTTCACGGCTTCCGGGGAGTCGAGCGTGATGTCCCCGGCGAGGCTGAAGTAGAAGGAGCCCTGGAGCTGGAGCAGCATCTGGAAGAAGTTGGCGGCGTCGGCCTGTGAGGCGGGCTTGTCGATGCCCAGCAGGTGGGCGCCGGTCTTCGCCTTGATCTCCTTTCCTGCTTCGATGGTCTCCTCCCAGGTCTGGAGGGCGCCGGCGTCGACTCCGGCCTTCTCGAAGAGGTCGGCCCGGTAGTAGAAGCCCGCCGAATTCGCCTCCCAGGGGAGGGCGTTGACGCGCTTGCCGTCGGGGGACACGGTCTGCCACATGCCTTGCGCGAAGGCGTCGCGGTAGGCGTTCGCGCCGAGCGGGCCGAGGTCGGCGAGGCCGCCGGGGAACTTCTCCACGTAGCCCGGCAGGTAGTCGACGCCGATGTGCAGGACGTCGGCGAGGCCCTGGCCGCCGGCGGCGAGCCCGGTGGTGATCTTGTCCCAGATCGCCGGGTTGCCGATGTCTTCGACCGTCACCTCGATCCCGGGGTACTTCTTGTTGAACTCCGGGACGAGGGCCTTCATTTCGGCGGCGGGACCCTGCCAGGACCAGACCGTGATCTTGCCCTTGTCCTTCTCCCCCACGGCTCCCGCCGCCCCGCCCCGGCCCGTGTCGCCCGTTCCGGAACAGGCGGTCAGGCCGGTGAGTCCGGCCCCCGCGGCGATCGCGCCACCCATCTGCAGCACTCTCCGACGTTCCAGTTCCATACCTGACCCACCCCTGCTCGCACCGTTGCGGAAGCCGACTGGCCAGGACTGTAACCAGGCCGACTCTCGACTTGCAAGAGTTCGATGAAACCTTTCAGTCCGATCGTGCAGAGAATTCTGACAAGTTCATTGCAATTCCTCCGACGGGGTTGCTAGCGTGCCGCCCGCCCTGCTCCGTGCGGGTTGGCCGCTCCACCGCGCGGCCACCCCGCCCCACCGCAGCCCACCCCCATCAGGGAGAACCCGATGACGCGTTCCCGTGTGTCGCTCCTGTCCGCCCTCGCCCTGCTCCTCCCGTTGACCCCGCTCGCCCTCGGCGGCCGGGCCGCGGCGGTCGAGCAGGCCGCGCCCGCCCCGCTCACCGTCACCAACCCGGGCTTCGAACAGGGCCGTACGGGCTGGCAGTTCACCTCCGGGACCGGAGTCGCCACGAACTACCCGCACGGCGCGGCCCGGCTCGCCTACCTCGACGCCGGGTCCGGGATGAAGGTGTCCCAGACCGTGACGGCCGCGGGCCGGGGGACGTACGACGTATCCGCCTGGATCGCGACGGGCGGGCCGAACGGCCGCTACACCGCCCGCGTCAACGGCGCGGTCGCCGCCGCGCTCACCCTGCCGAGCGCGGCGAACTACCGCCGCTACACGCTCAGCCGGATCACCCTCGCCCCCGGGGATCGGCTGGAGATCGCCTTCGAGTCGGGGGACGGCTGGGTCAACGCCGACGACGTGATGCTCTCCCCGGCCTCCCCCGCGGACCCGCGGGTCAGCTCGTCCGACCCGAAGATCGTCGAGATGTTCGACTGGTCCAAGCGCAAGGCCAACAGCTGGGTCCACCTGCCGGGCACGAAGGGCCCGCTCAACGTGGACGAGAACCGCACCGGTGGCAGCGGCACCGGCACCTACGCCGCCTCCTACTGGGCCGGGTACGCCAACCGCAGCGGCTACTACTCGCGCGACATGGCCCACCAGCTGTCCGGGGCCGGAGTCCTCGCCCTGCACGCCGAGAACAAGTCGATGCTCCGCTCGTTCGCCGCGTCCGCCACCCCCGCGCACAAGTACTACCCGGCGTGGGCCTTCAACTTCGACACCTCGACGTACCTCTCGATCGACTACAAGAGCCCGACGAACTTCGTCCGCGAGGTGCCCGCCACCTTCGAGCTGGTGCAGAAGTCCGAGGAGGCGTACCGCTGGAGCGGGGACCGCGCCTACCTCGACGATCCGGCCCTGTGGAACTTCTACCGCCGCGCCACCGACGAGTTCGTCACCCTGCACGACGGGCTCAAGAACAACGGCGCGGTCCAGGTGGCGGAAGGCACGGGCCAGGG
The DNA here is from genome assembly GCF_042788835.1 of Streptomyces sp. NPDC056883. Lineage (NCBI taxonomy): Bacteria > Bacillati > Actinomycetota > Actinomycetes > Kitasatosporales > Streptomycetaceae > Streptomyces > Streptomyces sp. NPDC056883. The sequence continues at coordinate 109,378 of NZ_JBHUBS010000006.1, forward strand.
CATCTTCCAGGGCACCGCCAGCTACAACGAGCAGAGCGGCGAGCCCCTCGCCGAGGCCGGCGACGCGATCGGCTCCCAGTACCAGGCCTACCTTGCGATGGCCTCGCTCGCCCGGTCCAAGGGCGACGGCGCCCTCGCCGACCGGTACGAGACCAAGGCCCGGGACCTGAAGACGTACTTCAACTCCACCTGGATCGGCGCTGGTTCGGGCTCGGCCATGGTGCGCGGCTACACCACGGACGGGCGCGCCCTGACCGGCTGGGGCAAGGAGAACAGCTGGTTCATGCCGATGAAGCAGATCATCGACCCCGGCCCCCGCCGGGAGGCCTACCTGGACTACATCGACCAGCAGGCCTCGGGTCCGGGCCGGCCCTCCAACATCGAAGCCCTCACCTACCTGCCGGACACCTTCTTCCGGAACGACCGGAACGACACCGGCTGGAAGTGGATGAAGGACGTCTACGACCACAAGGACGTCCAGCACGTGAACACCAAGCAGGGCACGAACGGGGACTACCCCGAGGTCTCGTTCACCCTGCTCGGCCAGACCGTCGAAGGCCTGCTGGGCGTCACCCCCGACGCACCCTCACACGCCCTGAGCACCCGGTCCCGGCTGCCCTCGGGCATGGACTGGCTGCGGATCGACGACCTCAGGATCGGCGACTCGACGTTCTCCCTCCGCCACGACGGGGCGACGAAGTCCACCCTCACGCACGCTTCGGGCACCTCCCCCTACACCTGGGAGGCCCGCTTCCCCGGCACCTACGCCACCCTCACGGTCGACGGAGTGCCCCAGCCGGCGCGCACCAAGGTCCTGGACGGGGTGACGTACACCTACGCGACCCCGACCGTCGCCCCGGGCCGGACGATCACCGTCCAGACGGGCTGACCCCGGCGTCAGCGGGAGATGAACTCGCGCAGCTCGCGCTGGAGGGCGGCCTTGGGCTTGGCTCCGACGATGGTCTTGGCGACCCGACCGCCGACGAAGACGTTCATCGTCGGGATGGACATGACCCCGTAGGCGGCGGCCGTCTCCGGGTTCTCGTCGATGTTCAGCTTGACGATCTTGATTTTGTTGCCGTGCTCCGCGGCGATGGCTTCCAGCGACGGGGCGAGCTGGCGGCAGGGGCCGCACCAGGCAGCCCAGAAGTCGACGAGTACCGGCTTGTCGCTCTGCAGGACGTCCGCGAGGAAGGTTTTGTCGGTGACGTTCTTGAGGGCCATGGTGCGGCCTCCTCTCGTGTGTGGTCAGCGCTTGTCGGCGAGGGCGTCGATCTCGGCGATCAGGCCCTCGATGAGGCCCTTGATCTCGTCGCGGATGGGGCGTACGGCCTCGACGCCCTGGCCGGCCGGGTCCTCGAGCTGCCAGTCGAGGTAGGTCTTGCCGGGGAAGTACGGGCAGGCGTCGCCGCAGCCCATGGTGATGATGTAGTCGGACGCCTGCGCGGCCTCCGGGGTGAGGACCTTCGGCTTCTGGTCGGAGATGTCGATCCCCAGCTCGGCCATCGCGGCGACGGCGGAGGGGTTGATCCGGTCTCCGGGGACCGAGCCGGCGGAGCGGACCTCGACGCGGTCGCCGGCGAGGTGGCGCAGGAACCCGGCCGCCATCTGGGAGCGGCCCGCGTTGTGGACGCAGACGAACAGGACGGAGGCGGCAGGAGCGGAGGACATCTGTTCTTCCCTGGGGTGAGATGTGCTGCGGTGGAGACGTCCGCAGGAGTCGGCGAGGTCAGCTCGGGCTGGTGTCAGCTCCTACTGATGTGACAGTATCAGCGCATGATGACGTCAGTCGACACTGAACTGATCCGAGTCCTGGCAGACCCCCTCAGGCTCCAGATCGTGACCCTGCTCTCCCGCGAGACGCTGTGCACCACACACCTCGTGGAGGAGACCGGCGCCAAGCAGACCAACCTCTCCAACCACCTGAAGGTGCTCAGAGAGGCCGGGGTCGTGGAAACCGAACCGTGCGGCCGCTTCACCTACTACAGGCTCCACCCGGACGTCATCGAGGCCATCGCCGGTCAGTTCGCCGACCTCGCACAGACCGCGCGCGCCACCGCCGAAGCGAACATCAAGCGGTCCTGCCCGTAGTCCGCTTGGTTTCCCCCTCACCTGCCCGAGGAGAACCTGCCTTGTCCGTCACCGAGCCCGTCGTCGCCCCCGCAGCGGCGCCAGGCATAGCCGCCGACGCCCCCCGGCCCACTCCCGTGGCGAGCGCCAGCCCGTTGGTGGCGCGCGCCGCGGCCGAACTCGTCGGAACGGCCGCGCTGGTCGCGGTCGTCGTCGGGTCCGGCATCCAGGCGACGAAGCTGACCCAGGACGTCGCCCTGCAGCTGCTGGCCAACTCCACGGCCACGGTCTTCGGCCTGGGCGTGCTGATCGCGCTCCTCGGCCCGGTCTCCGGGGCCCACTTCAACCCGGTCGTCAGCCTCGCCGAGTGGTGGGCCACCCGCCGCACCGGCGACGGCGTCACCGCCCGCGAACTGGCCGCCTACGTGCCCGCGCAGATCGCCGGCGCGATCGCGGGCGCGGTCCTGGCCGACGCGATGTTCGGCGAGCCGCTGGTGAAGTGGGCGACCCACGACCGCTCCGCGGGGAACCTGCTGCTCGGCGAGGTCGTCGCCACCGCCGGCCTGATCCTGCTGATCTTCGGCCTGGCCCGCACCGACCGGCTGCGGTTCGCGCCCGTCGCCGTGGCCTCGTACATCGGCGCCGCCTACTGGTTCACCTCCTCCACCTCCTTCGCCAACCCGGCCGTCACCATCGGCCGCGCCTTCACCGACACCTTCGCGGGCATCGCCCCCGCCTCGGTCCCGGCGTTCATCGGCGTACAGCTGGTCGGCGCGGTGGTGGGCCTGGCCCTGGTCGCGGTCATCTTCATGCACGGCAAGACGGCGACCGCCGGAGCGCCCGCGGCATGACCCCGGACGGCGCGCTCAGCTGATCGCCGGGCTGCGGCGCTCCAGCAGGACGACGTCGCGCCACACGCCGCGGTGCCGGCCGATGCGCACGCGGGTGCCGATGACCCGGAAGCCGGCCCGCTGGTGCAGGGCCAGGCTCGCGGTGTTCTCGGGGAAGATCCCGCACTGGATCGTCCAGATGCCCGCCGCCTCGGTCGAGGCGATCAGGGCGTCCAGCAGCGCTCGGGCGACTCCGCGGCCCCGGGCGGCGGGGTGGACGTAGACGGAGTGCTCGACCACGCCGGCGTACGCGCACCGGTCCGAGACCTTGGACGCGGCGACCCAGCCGAGCAGCTTTCCGTCCGGGTCGACCGCGGCGAAGCGGTGCTCGGGCAGCCTCGCCGCGTCGAAGGCCTCCCAGGTGGGGGCCTCGGTCTCGAAGGTGGCGTTGCCCTCCGCGATCCCGGCCCGGTAGATCGCCAGGACCTCTTCCGCGTGCGCCCGGGTCAGCGGCTCGATACGGAGGCTCATGCCGAGCCCGCCCGGGTGAGCAGGGCGCCCATGGCGGCGAGGACGGCGGGCTCCACGCGGTAGTAGACCCAGGTGCCGCGCCGCTCGGAGGAGAGCAGGCCCGCGTCCTTCAGCTTCTTCAGGTGGTGGGAGACCGTCGGCTGGGAGACGCCCACGTCCGAGATGTCGCACACGCACGCCTCGCCGCCCTCGTGCGAGGCGACGGCGGAGAAGAGGCGCAGGCGCACCGGATCGCCGAGGGCCTTGAACATCACCGCGGTCCGCTCGGCCTCCTCGGCCGTCAGCGGGCGCTCCGACAGGGGCGGGCAGCAGGCCGCGACGGCCTCCGGCTCCAGCAGCGGCAACACCTTCGTAGTCATGCCCCCATCATCCGTTGAAATTCGACGGATGTCTATGTTGACGAACGTCGATACAGGAGTCACTCTAGAGGTGCCAGGACATCGACAAACGTCAAACCAGCCAGGGAGCCTGCCGTGACCGCTTCAACCGAGACCCTGCCCGTCGTCGTGATCGGCGCCGGCCCGATCGGACTCGCCGCAGCGGCCCGCCTGATCGAGCGGCGCATCGAGCCCCTGGTGCTCGAGGCCGGCCCGGCCGCCGGGTCCGCGGTGCGCGACTGGTCGCACGTACGGCTCTTCTCCACCTGGTCCGAGGTCGTCGACCCCGCCGCCGAGAAGCTCCTCGCCCCCACCGGCTGGATCAAGCCGGACGGTGACACCTACCCCTCCGGCGGCGAATGGGCCGACCGCTACCTCCAGCCCCTGGCGGACGTCCTCGGCGAGCGCGTCCGCTACGACGCCACCGTCACCGGTGTCTCCCGCGCCGGCCGCGACCGCATCGTCGACGCCGACCGCGAGGCCCAGCCCTTCGTCGTCCACCTCACCGGCGCCGACGGCAGCGAGGCGCGGATCTTCGCCCGCGCCGTCATCGACGCCTCCGGCACCTGGTCCACCCCCAGCCCGGCGGGCGCCGCCGGCCTGCACGCCCTCGGCGAGCGCGCCGCCTCCGACCGGATCTCCTACCGCGTCCCCGACCTGAAGGACCCGGCCGTCCGTGCCCGGTACGCGGGCAAGCGCACCGCCGTCATCGGCGCCGGCGCCTCCGCCTTCACGGCCCTGGCCTACCTCGCCGACCTCGCGAAGACTGAGAACGGCAGCGGCACGCACGCGACCTGGATCCTGCGGCGCGGCATCAGCGGCTCCACCTTCGGCGGCGGCGCAGCCGACCAGCTCCCCGCCCGCGGCGCCCTCGGCCTCGCCGCGAAGGCAGCCGTCGACGACGGATACGCCGACGCGGTCACCGGATTCCGCACCGACGTCTTCGAGAAGACCGGCGACGGCCGGCTGGTCCTCGTCGGCGAGGACGGCCGCCGCCTGGACCCGGTCGACGAGGTCATCGTCCTCACCGGCTTCCGCCCCGACCTCACCTTCCTCGCCGAACTGCGCCTCGCCCTCGACGAGCGCCTCCAGGCCCCCGTCGAACTGGCGCCCCTGATCGACCCCAACCAGCACTCCTGCGGCACCGTCTACCCCCACGGCGCAACCGAGCTCGCCCACCCGGAGAAGGACGTCTACCTCGCCGGCATGAAGTCCTACGGCCGCGCCCCCACCTTCCTCGCCATGACCGGCTACGAACAGGTCCGCTCCATCGCCGCCGCCCTCGCCGGCGACCACGAGGCCGCCGCACGCGTCGAACTCACCCTCCCCGAAACCGGCGTCTGCGGCGGAGCCGGTCTCTTCGACCAGCCCGAACCCGCCGAAGAGACCGGTGGCGGCTGCTGCGCGACCCCGGCCACCCTCACCATCGGCGCCCCTGCCTCCTCCGGCGGCTGCTGACCGACGAAGTGACGCGCCGCGGAATCCGAGGTCAGGTCACCACTGCGGCATGGGGCAGCGGGTTCCGGGCCCTAGAGCCGGCCCGTCATCCCAGCAGGGCGTAGACCGTCGAGGCCTTCGCGGCCGGTTCCTCGGCGCCCTCGGGGGTCATGGTGATGTCGGCGAAGGCCATCCGCTTGCCGAGTTTGGTGATCCGTACGTCGATCAGCACATCGGCGCCGACCACCGGCCGCTGGAAGCTGGTGGACTGCTGGACGGTGGTCATCGGACCGTAGGCCCCGCGCGCGGCGGAGATCGCGATCACGGTGGCGGTGTCCGCGGCGGCCATCAGGGCCTGGCCGCTGAGGCCCCCGCCGTCCCGGGCGAGGGTGTCGGACCAGGGCAGCCGCAGGACGGCGTGCCGTTCGCCGGTGTCCTGGACCGTGAGCCCGAGGGCGAGCACCCAGGGGGCGAAGTTGTCGTGGAGGATCTTGTTCGCGTCAGCCGGTGTCAGCATCGTCACCGGGTGATTGTGGCGGCCCCGGCCGGGCCGCCACAACTCCCCTTGCGTCAGCCGGTCCTCAGAGGGTGGCGGCCAGTTCCGTGCCCTGGCGGATGGCCCGCTTGGCGTCGAGTTCGGCGGCCACGTCGGCGCCGCCGATCAGGTGCGCCTCGATGCCGGCCGCGCGCAGGGCCTCGTACAGGTCGCGGCGCGGTTCCTGGCCGGTGCACAGGACCACCGTGTCGGCGGGTACGAGGCGCTGCTCGCCCTCCACCGTGATGTGCAGGCCCTCGCCGTCGATCCGGTCGTACGCGGCCCCCGCGACGGAGACGACCCCGCGGTGCTTGAGCTCCGCCCGGTGGATCCACCCGGTGGTGGTGCCGAGCCCGGAGCCGACCTTGGTGGTCTTGCGCTGGAGCAGGTGGACCTGGCGCGGCGGGGCGGGGCGCTCGGGGGCGGTGAGGCCGCCGGGGCCGGTGTAGGCGGTGTCCACGCCCCAGTGGCGGAAGTAGACCTCGGGGTCCTGGGAGGCGCCTTCGCCGCTGTCGGTGAGGAACTCGGCGACGTCGAAGCCGATTCCGCCGGCGCCGAGGACTGCGACGCGCTGCCCGACCGGGGCGCCGTCGCGCAGGACGTCGAGGTAGCTGACGACGTTGGGGCCGTCGACGCCCTCGATGTCGGGGGTGCGGGGGGTGACGCCGGTGGCGACGACGACCTCGTCGTAGCCGCGCAGGGTCTCGACGTCGGCGCGGGTGTTCAGCTTGACCTCGACCGCGTGCTCGGCGAGTTGGGTGCCGTAGTAGCGGATGGTCTCCTCGAACTCCTCCTTGCCGGGGATGCGGCGGGCGATGTCGAGCTGGCCGCCGATGTGGCCGGAGGCTTCGTAGAGGGTGACGGCGTGGCCGCGGCCGGCCGCGGAGACGGCGCAGGCCAGGCCGGCCGGGCCGGCTCCGACGACGGCGACGCGCTTCTTCAACTGGGTCGGAGACAGGATGAGTTCCGTCTCGTTGCAGGCGCGCGGGTTGACCAGGCAGGTGGTGAGCTTGCCGCTGAAGGTGTGGTCCAGGCAGGCCTGGTTGCAGCCGATGCAGGTGTTGATGGTCTCGGAGCGGCCGGCGGCGGCCTTGGCGACGAAGTCGGCGTCGGCGAGGAAGGGGCGGGCCAGCGAGACCAGGTCGGCGCGGCCGTCGGCCAGCAACTCCTCGGCGATTTCCGGGGTGTTGATGCGGTTGCTGGTGACGAGGGGGACGGAGACCGCGCCCATCAGCCGCTTGGTGACCCAGGTGTAGGCGCCGCGCGGGACGGAGGTCGCGATGGTGGGGATGCGGGCCTCGTGCCAGCCGATGCCGGTGTTGATGATGGTGGCGCCCGCCGCCTCGACCTCCTTGGCGAGGTGGACGACCTCGTCGAGGGTGGAGCCGCCGGGGATCAGGTCGAGCATCGAGAGGCGGTAGACGAGGATGAACTCCTCGCCGACGGCCGCGCGGGTGCGCCGGACGATCTCCAGCGGGAAGCGCACGCGGTTCTCGTAGGCGCCGCCCCAGCGGTCGGTGCGCTTGTTGGTGGCGGCGGCGATGAACTCGTTGACCAGGTAGCCCTCGGAGCCCATGATCTCGACGCCGTCGTACCCGGCCAGCTTGGCGAGGCGGGCGGCGCGGACGAAGTCCTCGATGGTGCGCTCGACTTCGGCGTCGGTGAGCGCGTTCGGGACGAAGGGGCTGATGGGGGCCTGGAGGGCGCTGGGGGCGACCAGGTCCTTGTGGTAGGCGTAGCGGCCGAAGTGGAGGATCTGCATCGCGATCTTCCCGCCCTCGGCGTGCACCGCGTCGGTGATCACCCGGTGCTCGGCGGCCTCCTCCTCGGTGGTGAGGCGGGCACCTCCCTCGAAGGGGCGGCCGGCGTCGTTCGGGGCTATGCCGCCGGTGACGATCAGGCCGGCGCCGCCCCGGGCGCGCTCGGCGTAGAAGGCGGCGAGGCGCTCGAAGCCGCGCTCGTGCTCCTCGAGGCCGGTGTGCATGGAACCCATGATCACGCGGTTCGGCAGGGTGGTGAAGCCGAGGTCCAGGGGGCTCAGCAGGTGCGGGTACCGGCTCTGGGAACTCATGGAGGCGCCTCCTCGCGCGGGGGTGATGCTCCTGTTCTAGCTGAGCGGCCGCTTATTATGCAACTAGGTGCACAACCGGGTGCGGGACGCCGCAGCCCGGAACTCCGGGGATTCCCGTGGTCCGGGACCCGCGCCGCGGGGGCGTGTGGCGCAGTTCACGGCCCGGCCCGGCCGGGTCGAGGGAACCCGAGCCGGGCCGAGCGGCTGCGGGGCACCGGGACAGCGCGCCGGACTCCTTCGAGGCCCGGGCGCGACACGCCCCTGTACCCTCTGGCGGATGACGCGCGAGCCCGGGACCACCCGGCCGACCGAGCAGCACACGGTGACGGTGAACGGCGGGATCCGCCTCGCCTACGAGGTCACCGGCCCGCCGGCCGGACCGCCGGTGCTCCTCCTCCCCGCGCTGGGCGAAACCGCCGCGGACTGGGCGCCCGTACGCGACGAACTCGCCCGGGACCGGCGGGTGTTCGCACTGGACCTGCGCGGCCACGGAGCCAGTGCGCGGCCGTCCGCGTACTCGCTCCCGCTGATGCGGGACGACGTACTGGGCTTCCTGGACGCCCTCGGCCTCGACCGGGTGGACCTCGTGGGCCACTCGATGGGCGGTGTCGTCGCGTACCTGGCGGCCTCCGCGCAGCCGCACCGCATCGGGCGTCTCGTCCTGGAGGACGCCCCCGCGCCGCTGCCCCGTGAGGCCGTGGCGCCCGTACGCCCCGAGGGCGAGCTCGCCTTCGACTGGGCGATGGTGCTCGCGGTCCGCCCCCAGCTCGACCGCCCCGACCCGGCCTGGCTGGCGGGCCTGGCCCGCATCACGGCCCCGACCCTGGTCGTCTACGGCGGCTCCACCAGCCACCTGGCACCCGCCTCCGTCGACGAGCTGGCCCGCCGCATCCCGGACGCCCGCCTGATCACGCTCCCGTACGGCCACTTGATCCACGCGGCGGCGCCGGAAGAGTTCACGGCGGCCGTTTCGGCGTTCCTCGCGGAATGAGCCCGGCCCGTACCACCGGCCGGGCTTCCGCCCAGGCGGCCGACTGCAGGGCCGACGGGCGGCGCACGAAGAGGACGGCGAACACCGCCGCCACGGCGTAGACCAGGTCCTTCCGCTGCGCGAGGGCGGCATCCGCTTCGGCGGCTCCACGGTCGAGATCAGCCGCGCGGCGCGCGAGGCCGCCGGCGGCGACACCGTCACCCTGGGCATCCGCCCGGAGCACCCCACGTTGGTACGAGGGCGACTGGAAGCAGCTGATGGCTGCCGGCGGAGGCGTATCCGAGTCCGCGCTCAGCCGGTTCAACACCAAGGGCTACATCCTGTTCCCGCAGGAATGAGGCCCGCAGAGCTGCGCCAGGTCGTCTCCGGCCGGGGGGCGGGCTAACCGGCTCGTACGGGAACCACCGCCACCGGGCACAGGGCGTGCAGGAGTACCGCGTTGGACACCGAGCCCATCAGGAGGGAGTTGGCGCGCAGGCGGCGGCGGTGGCGGCCCACCACGATGAGGTCGGCCTGCTGGGAGGCGGTGACCAGGCGGCCGGCCGGGTCGCCCGGGGTGACCACCGCTTCGACGGTGACGTCGGGGTAATGCCTGGTCAGGTACGGATGGAGCCGGGTGCGCTGGTCCTCGGCGAGTTCCCGGGCCGCCTCGGTGGCCTCGCCGTCGGCCGTGCCCGGCGGGTAGCCGCCGCCGCGCTCCGCGACGAGGGAGCCGACCAGGGTCAGCGAGGACAGCGGGACCAGGTGCGTGGAGACGACCTGGAGCACCGCGCCCCGACGGCGGGCCTCCGCGAAGGCGAAGTCGACGACGTCCTCGGAGGTTTCGTCGGGTGCCAGGCCCAGGACGACCCTGCGCTCGCCGCCCGGCGCCCGCCCTCCGGGCTCCTGTGTGACGAGCCGCGCGCTGTGCGGGACGACCACGACCGGGCAGGGCGACTGGGCCGCGCACACCCGGCTGTTGGAGCCGAGCAGCAGGCTGGCGAAGCCTCCGAGTCCGCGCGAGCCCATGACCAGGAGCTGCGCTCCCGCCGCGAGTTCGGTCAGGGTGGCGGAGGGGGTTCCGTCGCGGGAGACGTAGGTGACGGGCGGCAGGTCCTCCCGGCCGGCCAGCCGGTCCCGTACCGCCCCCAGCACCGGATCGGTGTCCCAGTCGGGCGGCGGTACGAGCGACTCCCCGGGGGCGTGGACCCGCGGGGAGTCCGGCCGTACGTGTGCCACGTGGAGCGCCGCTCCGCGCGTGCGGGCGGTGTCGAGGGCCCAGTCCAGGGTCTTCAGGCTGTGTTCCGAGCCGTCCACCGCGGCCAGGACGGGCCTGGCGGGGAGGGTACCTGCCGAGTTGGTCTGCATGCCTCCACCTTCCGGCGGAGCGGGCCCGGCGGGCAGGGACCGAAGGCCCTACTTCACACGGTAGTCGGCCTTCTCGGCGAGCTTGCCGTCCTTGTAGCAGAAGCGCAGCACCGTATCGCCGCTCCCGGAGTCGGACAGGTACCAGGAGCACTGGCTGCCGGCGGGCACCGCGGGGCCGCCGTCCTTCAGGGCCGAGGTGACGAAGCTTTCGCCGGACGGCAGCTTGGCGCGGACCTCGGCCTCGGAGTCGCCGACGCTGACGGCCTCGTAGATCTTGTGGTCGACGAGGGTCTTGTCGGCCACGTCGATGACCTTGCCCACCCCGAACAGCAGCGCCACCAGCAGTCCGATCCCCAGCACCCCGGCCACCGCACAGCCGATCAGACATCCATTGCGTCGCGCCACGTCGAGCTCCTCGTTCCTCTTCGGACGGCTTCCGTCCGTGTTCTCGACTCTCGCAAGCGCGGGCGGCCGCTGCTGTTCTCCAAAGTCTTGGGTCCGCGCAACGATCGTCGTTCGAGGTCGGAGCCGGTGCGGCGTGTATACAGGGATGAGAACGATCATTCGGACGAAACGTGAGGAACCATCGTGAGCCAGAACACCGAGCCTCTGATCGTCGTCGGCGTGGACGGTTCGAACCACTCGAAGCAGGCCCTGCGCTGGGCCGTGGCCCAGGCGAAGGCCATCGGCGGCCGCGTGCACGCCGTGATGAGCTGGGACTGGAACACCAACCCCTTCGGCATCAGCCCGGCCGAGCAGACCGAGCTGGTCCACGCCGAGGACGCGGCCCGGCAGAAGCTCGCGGACACCGTGGCGGAGGCGGTGGGCACCTCGCCGGGCGTTCCGGTCTTCCGCCGGGTGGAACAGGGCTCGCCCGCACAGGTGCTGGTGGAGGCCTCGAAGGAGGCGGCGCTGACGGTCGTCGGCACCCGCGGCTACGGCGGCATCAAGGGCGCACTGCTGGGCTCGGTGAGCCAGCAGGTGGTGCAGTACGCGGCCAGTACGGTCGTCGTGGTCCGCGAGGACGGCTCCGCCTGAGGGCCGGACCCGTCCCCCCTCAGGACAGCCCCGCGCCCAGGTCCGCCGGGTCGGTGTTGGCCCCGCAGAGCACCACGGCCACCCGCTCGCCGAGCGGCCCGGGCGCGGTGCGTACGGCCGCCAGGGCGGTGGCCGCGCCCGCTTCGACCACGATGCGGTGCTCGTCCCAGAGCGCGCGCCGGGCGGCGGTGATCGCCGCGTCCGGAACCAGGACCGATGCGGCGTTCGGCTCCCGTACGGCGGCCAGCGCGTCCGCGGAGACCCGGGTTGCTCCGAGCGAGTCGGAGGCCACGGAGTCCACCGGGACGTCCACGGGCCGGCCTGCTTCGAGGGCAGCGTTGAGGGCCCGGCAGTTCTCCGGCTCGGCCGCGACGACCCGTACGCCGTGTTCCCGCGCGGCGGTCGCGATGCCGGCGAACAGCCCGCCTCCACCGACCGCGACGACGACCGTGTCCAGGCCGGGCAGCGCGGTGCGGATCTCGTCGAGCAGGGTTCCGGCGCCCGCGGCGATGAGCGGGTGGTCGTACGCGTGGCTGCTCAGCGCCCCGCTCCCGGCGGCGAACTCCCGGCAGGCGGCGAGTGCTTGGGCGTACCGGTCGCCGACGAGCCGTACGTCGGCCCCGTAGCCGCGCAGTCGCTCCACCTTCACGCGCGGGGCCGTGCCCGGCAGGAACACGGTGGCGGGTACCCCCTCGGCGCGGGCCGCCCAGGCGCAGGCGAGCCCGGCGTTGCCGCCGGAGGCGATGGTGACCCCGGCATCGGGGAGGGTGCCGGCGTCGCGGTGGGCGACGAGGAAGTTGCGGGCGCCGCGCGCCTTGAAGGAGCCGGTGTGCTGGAGGTACTCCAGGGCGTACGAGATCCCTCCGCCCGCCGGTATCACCGTGACGGGGCGCACGGCCCCGGCGATCCGGCCGGCGGCGGCGCGCACGGCGGCGTAGTTGAGCGGCACCGCGTCGAGCGGCACCTCGTCGAGCTGCACCGCATCGAGCGGCAGCGAGTCGAGCCGCACCGCTTCCGGCTGCTGTTCCATGAACCCGTACTCCTGTCGTTCGACACTCTCGTCAGGCTCCGGCGGGCCGGTTCGCCTCGATCAGCTGGCGCAGGGCGCCGTAGTACACCTCGTGGTCGGTCAGGGAGGGCAGTACGTCGGCCAGCCCGGCCGAGAGCACGGGGAACTCGGCGGGGTCCAGGGCGGCCAGCGCCCCGCGCGAGGCGGCGGTGGAGGCGGCCGGGTCCCGGTGGTCGACGAAGGCCGCGCTGCCCAGGGTCAGCAGGTACATCCGCCGGTACGCGGTCATCGCCTCGGCGGGGGTCATCCCGGCGGCCACGCTGTCGGCGAGCGCCGGTTCCACGAGCCGGGCGAGCAGCTGCCGGCCGAGCCAGGGGCGGCCGCCGCGCAGGATCATCAGCCCGGGGTGCGCCGCGAGGAGCCGGTAGAGGGCGGTGAACCGCTGCTCGGCGGCTTCGGCCCAGCCGACCTCGGCCGGGATGTCGGGCAGCTGGGCGGCGAGGTGTTCGGTGCAGAGGTCGAGCAGCCCGGCGAGGTCGGTGCACCGGCGCTGGACGGTGGCGTGCGAGACGTCGAGCTGCTCGGCGAGCGCGCGGAAGCTGAGCGCGGCGGGCCCCTGCTCGTCGAGGATTCGCAGGGCGGCGGCGGCGATGGCCGCGGGCGTGGCGCGGTCCAGGGCGGCTGATCTCCTCGGCATGAGATACACCGTATCAGCCATCGTCACGTACGACGTAACGTACGCAGTACGAAACGACGTATCAGCCCCTTCGCGCGTACTCGACTACACCCATATTGCTGGTCATTGATCAATAACCCCCGACTTATGTTGACAGCGGGTAGTCACACCGCTGCACTGAGCCCTCGACAGCCCCCACGTCAAGGAGACTCCGTGCCGCCTCGCCTGCGTGCGTCGCTCCCCTGTCTGACCGCGGCCGCCCTGCTCGCCCTCGCGCTCTGCCCCGCCCCGGCGGCGGCCGAGCCCACCGCGACGTCGGACACCCCGCTCGCGCTCACCCCGCCCATGGGCTGGAACAACTGGGCGCACTACATGTGCGACATCGACGAGGCCAAGGTCGTGGCGAACGCGGACGCGCTCGTGTCCACCGGCCTGGCCGCCAAGGGCTACGACACCGTCACCATCGACGACTGCTGGATGACCAAGAGCCGCGACGCGGACGGCAATCTGGTCGTCGACACGGAGAAGTTCCCGCACGGCATGGCCTGGCTCGGCGCGTACCTGCACGCCAGGAAGCTGAAGTTCGGCATCTACCAGGACGCCGGCTCCCTCACCTGCGAGCGCTACCCCGGCAGCGGCTCCCCCGAGGGCGGCGGCCCCGACCACTACGCCCGCGACGCCCGCCAGTTCGCCTCCTGGGAGGTGGACTACGTCAAGATGGACGGCTGCAACCTCTGGGTGCCCGAGGGCAAGACCAAGGAGCAGGCCTACCGGGACGCCTACAACTCCGTCGCCCGGGCGCTGCGCGACAGCGGCCGGGACATGGTGCTGTCCGCCTCGGCGCCCGCCTACTTCCAGCAGGGCGAGTGGGGCGGGTCGGACTGGCACAAGGTGATCGACTGGGTCGGCGAGACCGGCCAGCTGTGGCGCGAGGGCCGGGACATCAAGGTCTACAACCCGACCGCCCCGGCCACCTCGCGCTGGAGCTCGGTCATGGGCAACTACGGCTACAACCGCTGGCTCGGCCGGTACGCCGGCCCCGGCAACTGGAACGACCCCGACTTCCTGATCGCGGGCGCCCCCGGACTCAGCGCGGCGGAGAGCCGCAGCCAGGTCGGCCTGTGGGCCATGATGGCCGCGCCGTTCATCCTGTCCTCGCAGGTATCCGAGCTCACCCCGGACGGCCTCGCCGCCCTGGGCAACACCGACCTGATCGCGCTGGACCAGGACCCGATGGGCCGCCAGGGCACGGTGGTCTCCTCGAACGCCACCTTCGACATCCTGGTGCGTCCGCTGGCCAACGGGGACCGCGCGGTCGCCGTGCTCAACCGGTCCGGCGCCGTCCGCGACATCCGGGTACCGCTCGACGAGCTCGGGCTGGACTCCTGCACCGTCGAGGCGAAGAACCTGTGGAACGGTGAATCCCGGGAGCTCTCCGACACGTTGACCGGATCGCTCGCCGCGCACGACACGGGCGTGTGGCGGCTCACCCCGCACACCGGCTGCGCCGAGGCCGTGCCCACCGGGCAGATCGCCGGCCGCGGCTCCGGCACCAGCGCCGCCTGCGCCGACGGGGCGAACACCACCGGCGTCGGCGCCGTCGTGATGGCCGCCTGTACGGGTGCACCCGACCAGCGCTGGACCGTGGGCCGGGACAGCAGCCTGCGCCTGGCCGGTGCCTGCCTGTCGGCGGGCGAGGAGGGCCTCGTGGAGCTGGCCGACTGCTCGGACGGGCGGCAGCGCCGCGCGGCGGGCCAGAGCTGGACGCCCCGCCGGGACGGAGCCCTGGTCGAGGACGCGAGCGGGCTCTGCCTGACGGCGCCCGCCCCCGCGGCGGCCCCCGTCGAGCCGGGCACCCCCGCCGAGCGGCTGCGGCTGACGCCCTGCGGCGACCACCAGGTCGACCAGGCGTGGGCCCTGCCGGTCTGACGGCCCGCCCCATGGGAGAGCAGACGAGGCACCAGACGAGGAAGCACCCACCCACCGAGCCGAGCGAGCCGGCCGCAGCGCCGGTGCCGACCGAGCCGACCGAGCCGACCGAGCCGACCGAGCCGACGAAAACGAGGACGACGCGCATGCCGGTCCCCCTCCCCCACCGCGGCCGGGCCGCCCGGCGGGTGCGCCGCCGGGTCACCCTGGCCGCGCTGCCCGCGGCCCTGCTCACCCTGGCCGTCGCCGGGGCGGCCCCCGGAGCGACCGCTCCCGCCGCGGGGGCGACGGCTGCCGCGGCCCGGTCCCCCATGTCCCCCGCCCCGGCCCCCGCCCCGTCGCCCGCGCGGGCCGGGGCGGGACACGCCGCGGCGGCGCCCCCGGCCCGGCCGCGGGTCTTCGACTCCGCCCCCGCGCGGGCCTCGCTGCAGCGGCTGCTGCCGCGCCACGCGGGGCAGTTCACGCTGGTGCCCGACGCGGGAGCCGGGCCCGACACCTTCACCGTGTCCGGGACGGCCGGCGCGATCACCGTCCGGGGCTCCACCGGCGCCACCCTGCTCACCGGGGTCGGCTGGTACCTCCAGCACGTCGCCGGAGCCGACATCGGCTGGCCCGGCGACAGCATCGGACTGCTGCCCGCCGAGCTGCCGGCGGTGCCCTCCCCGGTCACCCGCAGCGCGCAGGTGGCGCACCGGTACGCGCTGAACGACACCGACGACGGGTACTCCGGCCCGTACCGCACCTTCGAGGAGCACCAGCGGCAGATCGACCTGCTCGCCCTGCACGGCATCAACGAGGTGTTCGTGCAGGTCGGTGCCGAGTACCCGTACTACCGGGCGCTCCAGCAGTTCGGCTACTCCGCCGAGGAACTGCGGGAGTGGATCCCCGGTCCGGGTCACCAGAGCTGGTGGCTGCTGCAGAACCTGAGCGGCTTCGGCGGTCCGGTGTCCGAGGAGCTGATGCGCGGGCGCGCCGAGTTGGGCGGCAGGATCGCCGAACAACTGCGCGGCCTCGGCATGACCCCGGTACTCCCGGGCTACTTCGGAACGGTGCCGCCGGCCTTCGCCGGGCACAACCCGGGCGCGGTGACGGTTCCGCAGGGCGACTGGGCGGGCTTCGAACGGCCCGACTGGCTGGACCCGATGTCGCCGCCCTTCGCCCGGCTGGCCGCCGCGTACTACGCGGAGCAGCGCGCGGTGTTCGGGGACAGCACGATGTACCGGATGAGCCCGCTGCACGAGGGCGGGCAGACCGGCTCGGTGGACGTGAAGACGGCCGCCGGGGCGGTGCAGCAGGCCCTGTGGGCGGCCCATCCGGGCGCGCTGTGGGCGGTGCTGGGCTGGCAGGACGATCCGACCAAGGAGCTGCTGGCCGGGGTGGACACCTCGAAACTGCTGATCCTGGACGGGCTCTCCGACCGCTACAACCGGCTGGACCGCGAGACCCGTTGGGGCGGGACCTCGTACGCCATCGGCTCGATCTACAACTTCGGCGGGCACACGACGATCGGCGCCAACACCTCGGTGTGGATCGACCGGTACCAGTCCTGGCGGGCGAAGCCCGACAGTGCGCTGACCGGCATCGCCTACCTGCCCGAGGCCACCGGGACCAATCCGGCGGCCTTCGACCTCTTCACCGACCTGGCCTGGGAGCCCGGACCCGTCGACCAGCAGAAGTGGTTCGCGGACTTCGCGAGCCGGCGGTACGGAGCCCCGGACACCGCGGCCGCCGCGGCCTGGGAGGAGCTGCGCAAGGGCCCGTACAGCACCTCCTCGGGGCTGTGGTCGGAGTCCCAGGACAGTCTGTTCAGCGCTCGTCCGAGCCTGACCGCGGTGGGGTCGGCCTACTGGAGCCCCAAGGCGATGCGGTACCAGGCCGGTTCGGTGCGCCGGGCCCTGGACCACCTGCTCGAGGTGGACCCCCGGCTGCGCGGCTCCAGCGCCTACCGCTTCGACCTGGTGGACACCGCCCGGCAGGCCCTCGCCAACCACTCGCGGGTGCTGCTGCCCCGGATCAAGGCGGCCTACGAGGCCCGGGACCTGGCCCTGTTCCGTCAGCTGATCGCCGACTGGGCCCGTCGGGAGCAGCAGTTGGACACGCTCGTCGGCTCCGATCCGAACTTCCTGCTCGGCTCCTGGCTGTCGGCGGCCCGCGCGCACGGCGCGGACAAGGCCGAGCAGGACCGGTACGAGTACGACGCCCGCTCGATCCTCAGCGTGTGGGGGCGGCAGAGCACCAGCGAGGGCGGCTTCCTGCACGACTACGCGAACCGCGAATGGAGCGGCCTGATCAGCGAGTTGTACGCCCGGCGCTGGTCCTCCTACTTCGCCTCGCTGGAGGAGGCGCTGGTGCGGCGCGCCGCGCCGAGGGCGATCGACTGGCATGCCTTCGAGGAGGACTGGGCCAAGCTCACCACCCGCCACCCGGCGCGGCCGAGCGGTGACCCGTACACCTTGGCGAGCGGCATCGCAGCCACCCTGCCCGAGGTCAACTGACCCACACCACACGGGAGATCGGAGTCCCCCGGTCGGGGGACAACCGGGCCGACCGCGCCGCGCTCCAGGGCGGCACCGGGTTCACTGAAGGACACTGCCGGAAACGGATCAGGGGCGGTCGCCGGAACATCCGGCGACCGCCCCTTCCGGCGCCGCCATCGCCGGAAGGACGCCCGCCATGTCCGAGACCGACCCGCACCGCACCTCCACGGCGCTGGAGCTGCTGACGCTCCTCACCGGCGGGGCCACGGCGCCCGCCACCGCCCGGTTACGGCCGCCCGCGGACCGGGACCAGCAGCTGGGGAACCCTTCGGACCAGCAGCTGCGGAGCCCTTCGGACCTGCGGGAACGGCTCACCGACGGGATCGTGGAACTGCGCAAGCGCCGACAGATCGCCGTCCACCGGGCGGCGGAGGCACCCTGGTACCTGGGGGGACACATCCCACCGAGCGGGGCGGCGGTGACTCCGCATGATCCGTACGAAACCGCAGCGGGCCGGCCCCGGCAGGCCCCGCAGGCCCGGCCGTGACGCGCTGGGCGCCGTCAGCGGACTGCTCGCCGCCTTCGCCGGGCTCGCCCTGGCCCAGCTGGCCGCGGCGGCCGTCCGGCCCGAGGCCGCCCCGATCACCGCCGTCGGCGGGGCCGTGGTCGACGCGACCCCGGCCGCCGTCAAGGAGTGGGCGATCCGCCGGTTCGGCACCGACGACAAGCTGGTCCTGACCCTGGGCATCGGCGCCCTGCTGGCCGCGGTGGCCCTCGCGGCCGGTCTGCTCGCCGTACGCCGCCCCGCCGCGGGCACGGCCCTCGCGGCCGCCTTCGGCGTGCTCGGCGCGGCGGCCGCACTCGGCCGGCCGGAGGCGGCCTGGCAGGACGCGTTGCCCTCACTGGCGGGCGGGTTCGCGGCCGCCGGAGTGCTGTACGTCCTGGTCAGAGCCATCCCGCGGCCCCGTTCGCGGCCCTCCGGCGCCGGCCCGCCCGGCGCCATGGACCGGCGCGGTTTCGGCCGCCTGGCTCTGGCCACCCTGGCCCTCTCGGCCGGAGCCGGGTACGCCGGGCGGCGGCTCGGCGCCTTCGGGGACGCGGGGGCCACGGCCTCGCGGGCCGGGTTCGTCCTTCCCCCGCCCACCGTGCCCGCCCCGCCCGTACCGGCCGGGTCGGAGCTGCGGATCCCCGGAACGACCCCCTTCATCACCCCCAACCGGGCGTTCTACCGGGTGGACACCGCGCTGGTCGTCCCGCGCGTGGACGCGGACACCTGGCGGCTGCTGGTGCACGGGGACGGGGTCTCCAGGCCCCTCACCCTCGGCCTGCGGGAGCTGCTCGCCCGGCCCCTGGTCGAGCACGACGCCACCCTCACCTGCGTGTCGAACGAGGTCGGCGGCCCGTACGCGGGCAATGCCCGCTGGCTGGGCGTGCGCCTCGCCGATCTGCTCCGCGAGGCGGGGGTCCGGCCGCCTTCGCAGGGCGGTCCCGCAGACCAGCTCGTGGCGCGCTCGGTGGACGGGATGACCCTCGGCACCCCCGTCGAGGCCGTGATGGACGGCCGGGAAGCGCTGCTGGCCGTGGGCATGAACGGCGAGCCGCTCCCCTTCCGGCACGGCTTCCCCGTCCGGATGATCGTGCCGGGCCTGTACGGGTACGTCTCCGCGTGCAAGTGGCTGCGCGAGCTGCGGCTCACCACCTTCGCCGCGTACGACGCGTACTGGGTGCGCCGCTCCTGGGCGCAGCAGGCCCCGGTCAAGACCCAGTCGCGCATCGACGCCCCGCGCCCCTTCGCCGAGGTCGCGGCGGGCCGGGTGGCGGTCGCCGGGGTGGCGTGGGCGCTGCACCGGGGCATCGCGCGGGTCGAGGTACGGGTGGACGCGGGCCCGTGGCGGGAGGCCCGGCTCGGCGCGGCGGACGGGGACGATACCTGGCGCCAGTGGGTGTGGCTCTGGGAGGCGGCTCCCGGCGGGCACACCCTCCAGGTCCGCGCCACGGACGGCACCGGCGCCGCACAGACGGGGGAACGCACCGGAACCCTCCCGGACGGCGCCACCGGCTGGCACACCGTGACGGTCCGGGTGCGGGGCTAGAGGGACTAGGGGGTCTAGGGGGTCTAGGGGGTCCTGCCCATTAGACCGGATCGCGGATCAGGGGCCCGTCCAGTCGAAGGTGATGTGCTTGCTGGACCGGCCTTCGCGGCTCCAGAGGAAGCCGTGGGCATCGGCACGGTCCGCCGTCGAGCGGCCCCAGGTCGCGACCTGGCCCGGTCCGGTCTCCGAACCCGGCAGGTTGGTCGACTGGACGCGCGCACCCTCCGGGGTCGTGGGTCCCGTGAGTGCGACCGCGCTCGCCTCGACCCGGCCCGGCACCACGGCCCGCCAGCTCGCGAGGTCGTCGGCGACCTCGATCTCGATGGGGGCGAACTCCATGCCGCGCATCTCGGCGCCCATCATGCCCACCATCTCGGCGGGCCAACTGCCCGCCTGCCCACCGAAGATCATCTGAAGGGCCGCGCGCTGGGGGTCGTCGGCACGTTCGTCGACGAAGACCGCGGCGTACGTGTCCGTGTGCTCGGCCCAGACGTTGCCGACGAAGGAGCCCAGCATCAGCACGTTCAGGCCGTCCAGCGGTACGTCACCGTAGCGGCCCTCGCGGATGTGCCAGGCCAGGATGCCGTCGCAATCGCCGTGGGTGGGCAGTTGAGCGAAGGAGCAGGGGCAGGGCACGTTGCACTTGCAGGTGTCGAACCAGTCGCCCGCCGCGTGCCACCGGGGAACGGCCGCCGTCGTTTCGGACATCTCCCTGCCTCCTCGTGAGCACGGGAATCCACTCCGATTGTCCCACCGCAGGCGTCACCCGGAGGAGGTTCTTTCCGCATACACGCGTTCCCGCGTCCCCCCGCGCACGCACGGGTCCGCCGTGATGTGCTGGAGGTGTGCGCCTTGACCGGAAGGCCCTGTCACCCCCTCTCCGTCCGGCGAATCTGCTGTCGGCCCGTCGGCTCGCGTTCGCCTGGTCCGTGATGGTGGCGATCGCCGTCCTGGCCTGGGTGCTGGTGGTCGACCAGGCCCGTGACATGGGGGTGGAGCCGGGGACCATGGGCATGGGCGTCCCGCTGTTCCTGCTGCTGTGGCTGGTCATGATGATCGGCATGATGTTCCCGTCGGTGGCCCCGGTGGCCCTCACCTGGGTGCGGGCCATCGGGCGCCGGTCGCCCACGGGGGTCGTGCGGGCGGCTCGTACCGCCCAGTTCCTGGTCGGGTACCTGCTGGCCTGGACGGCCTTCGGCCTGATCGCCTATGGGCTCCTCGCCGGGACCGGGGCCCTGGTGGACGAGCACCCGGGCTCCGGGCGCTGGATCGGCGCCGGGGCGTTCCTGGTCGCCGGGCTGTACCAGTTCGGCCCGTGGAAGGACCTCTGCCTGCGGCACTGCCGGAGCCCGATGGGCCAGCTCGTGCGCTACGCGGGCTTCCGGCCCCGGGCCCGCGACCTGCGGGTCGGTGCGCACCACGGGGCGTACTGCGTGGGCTGCTGCTGGGGGCTGATGGTCGTGCTCGTCCCGCTGGGCGTCATGAACGTCCTGGCGATGGCCGCGGTGGCCGTGGTGATCTTCGTCGAGAAGCTGTGGCGGCTGGGCCCCGTCTTCTCGCAGGTCGTCGGGGCCGCCTTCCTCGTGCTCGCGGTACTGAGCCTCTTCCAGCCCTGGCTGCTGCCGGGCCTGATCCCGCCGCAGTCGCCCATGACGGAGATGCTCAGCCGCTAGGGCGTCTCTTTCGGATCTTGCCGATCGGGCCCCGTCATCAGGAGACGGCCGCGCCCTCGGCCGGGCAGACCATGGCGGCCGGGCCGGCCAGGGTGCGGGCCTCGTGGAGGAGGTCGGGCGGGGTGGCGGCGCTGAGGGTCCAGACGACGGCGCCGCCGCCCGGCGGCTCCGGGACGGCCGCGAACCGGTCCCGCAGGTCGGCCTCGGCGGTCTCCGGGTACGGGAGGTGGAGCGTCTCGTAGCGCACCGGGGCCGTGTCCACCGGGAGGATCCCGACCCGGTGCCGGTCGCCACCGGGGCCCGGGTCGATCAGCAGCTCCGTGAAACCGCGGCCGCCCGTCTCTCCGGGGCCGCGGGCGTGCGTGTTGCCCGGGTAGGCGGCGAAGGCGCCGGCGCCGGGGACCAGGCGGTGGTGGACGTGGCCCAGCGCCCAGTAGTCGTACCCGGCGCGGGCCAGCGTCCGCGGGTCGGCGGGTGCGCAGATCCGGCGGCTCCAGGCCCCGTGCAGGCTGGTGTGCAGCAGCCCTATGTTGACGGCGCCGGGGGTCGCGGACGGGAAGCCGGCCGCGAGGTCGCGGCGCTCGTCGGGCTCCGCCACCGACTGGCCGTGGACGGTGATGCCGAGGTCGGGCCAGATCACCGACTCGGGGGCGTCGGCGCCGAGCCAGCGCACCGAGGGCGGGAGGTGCAGCTTGTGCGGCAGCGGGGTCTCGGCGTCGTGGTTGCCCGAGACCACCACGGTGCGCAGACCCGCGTCGTGGAAGGCGCCGAGGGCGTCCTGGCAGGCGGTCAGCGCACGGGCGTCGCTGTGGCGGCGGTCGAAGACGTCCCCGGCGATGAGCACCGCGTCGTAGCCGCCGTCGACGATGCGGCGCACGGCCGCGCGCAGGGCCTCGTACGGGGCTTCGCGCCGGTCCATCGCGGGCGCGCCGGGGTAGTCCGCCAGCCCGCGCAGGGCGGAGCCTATGTGCAGGTCGGCCAAGTGGGCCACGCGTATCGGTGCGGTCGCGGAGGCGTTCACGGGCCGAGGATGAGTTCGGTCTTGAAGGCGTCCCGCTCCAGCAGCCAGCCCTCGGCGCGGAGCTTGCCCATCAGGTCGGAGCGCAGCTCGACCGCGTCCCGCAGGGTGCGCCCCTTGGCGGTGATCTCGGCGAACCAGGCCAGCTCTCCGGAGGCGGTCCGCAGCCGGCTGACTTGCGTCTCCATCGCGCGATCGAGCATCCGGCCAGGGTAGTTGGCCTGTCTTACGGGACCGTGGAGTCGAGATGAAGCGGTGACCGACTCCGCCCAACCGGCAGGTTTCGCAGCCCACTTGGCGAGCTTTCCGGGGAGACGCTCCAGGACCAGCGCGCGGGAGGCATCGAGCCCCGGGAGTTCGCCGGGCTCCAGGCCCGGGACCGGCCGGCACTTCTTGTTGGTGAAGTCGAGGGTGGCGCGGGTGTGGCTGAGGTTGACCTGGACGGAGTAATTGCCGTCATCCGCACAGAAGTTGTGACCGGAGGCCCGGTCCATCACGCGCCGCACCGCGGCCGGGTCCGTGCCGTCGCCCTCGATGTCGAAGCGGGCCTTGTAGGCGAGGCGGATCCGGTTCTCGTCGTCGTGGCGCCGGATCCGGACGATCCAGCCCTGCCCGTTGAGGCTGCGCCCGGCGTCGTCCATGTACTGGGCGACCTCGAAGCGGCCGGGCGCGCCGAGGGACAGCGCGGCGGCCGCGGCGGCCGTGGGCAGGCCGTCGGCGTCGAGCACCCGGTCCGGGTCGACCAGCAGCTTGACCTGGTAGCCCGCGCGCACCGGAGTCACCGGCGACATCCTGGTGTGCACGCCGGAACGAATCCGGCGGCTCGCCGCTTTCTGCACCTTCTTCGCGCTCTGCGCGTTCTGGACTTTCTGCGTTTTGCGCATATCCCCGTCGATCATGCCTCATACGGCACCAGCCCGTCCGAAAGCCCCGGAACCGTGCAGGTGAACAGGCGGTGAATCTACCCCAGGACCGAGGTCCCGACCCGCGAGGTCTCACGGCCCGCAGGCTCGGGATCTTCGCCGCACGCTCACGCCGGACGAAGATCCTAGGTTGTGAATGCATTCACAAGTTGTTCGGGCTCGGATTCGGCCCCGCCCGCTCCCGACGCCGACACGGTGCGCGCCACCCGCTCCCCCGGGCGGTGCGCATCGTAGATTTGGCGTAATGTCCGGAATTCTCCGATTCCGTCGCACGTCAGGAGCCGGCGCAGTGGAGCTGACCAGTACGTCGTTCCTCATCACGCTGATCGTCGTCACCGGGCTCGCGATGCTCGCCGCGCTGCTCCTGTGGAACCGGATCCCCGGCCCCGGCTGGGTGCGCTGGCCGGCCCGGCTGCTGATGATCGGTCTGTGCCAGCTCACCGCCATCTGCGTGGTGGCCACCTGGATCAACGGGAGCTACGGCCTCTACTCCTCGTGGGACGACCTGCTGGGCACCGACGCCGGGCAGAACGACGCCGCCATGACCGGGCCGCCGCTCGGGCGGGCCAAGTTCACCCTCGGTGGCGACGGCACCCGGACCACGTACTTCCGCGGCTCCCACTCCAAGCTCGCCGGGCAGGTGATCGTGTGGACTCCCCCGGAGTACGACGCACCGGGCGCGGAGAAGACCCGGTTCCCCGTGCTGATGCTGCTGCACGGCTATCCGGGCTCGCCCCGGTCCTGGCTCGACATCGGCGACATGCCCGGCGCGCTGGAGCAGCTCGTCCAGCTCGGTGCGGCGCACCCCTTCATCCTGGTGATCCCAGACCTGTACCCCGGAGGCGTGAACACCGACTGCACGAACACCCCGCAGCGCAAGGTGGCGAGCTGGCTCGCGGAGGACGTGCCGGACCTGGTCGCCAAGAACTTCCGCACGCTCCCCGAGCCCAAGGGCTGGGGGCTGATGGGCATCTCCACCGGGGCCTTCTGCGCGGCCAAGCTCCCGCTCCAGTACCCGAAGGCGTTCCGGGCCGGCGCGGCCCTGGACCCGGATCCGCTGACGGGCGACCCGGACGTGCTGTCCGATCCGGTGCTGCGCGAGCACAACAGCCCGATGTGGCTGGTGCAGCAGGCGAAGCGCGACAAGAACACGGACGTCGGGCTGTTCCTGGCCACCTCCGCGCAGGACAAGGACAGCCCGCCGCAGCAGCTGACCGAGTTCACGAAGGCGGCCCAGAACTCCGGAGTCCGGGTCAAGACGCTGGTCCGCCCTCAGGGCGGGCACAACTTCCAGACCTGGATCGGCATGTACCCCGACGCACTGGGGTGGCTCAGTAC
Source organism: Streptomyces sp. NPDC056883 (assembly GCF_042788835.1). NCBI lineage: Bacteria > Bacillati > Actinomycetota > Actinomycetes > Kitasatosporales > Streptomycetaceae > Streptomyces > Streptomyces sp. NPDC056883. Next base: position 133,741 of record NZ_JBHUBS010000006.1, read on the forward strand.
GGAGATCTCACCGCCGGCCGAGGCCCCGTAGGCGGACCGGCAGCGACTCGACGCTGTTGCCTATGAAGCTGCGCTGGTGCGGGAGTTCGGCCTCGGGGACGGCCAGGTCCAGGTCCGGGAAGCGCGCGAAGAGGGCTTCCAGGGCGACGGTGGCCTCCAGCCGGGCGAGCGGGGCTCCGACGCAGTAGTGGGCGCCGTGTCCGAAGGAGAGGTTGCGGGCGGCGGTGGGGCGGGTCAGGTCGAAGCGGTCGGCGTCCGGGCCGTGGAAGGCCTCGTCGCGGCCGGCCGCCGTGTAGCCGGCGAGGACCGGGGTGCCCTGCGGGATCACGGTCCCGTCGATGGTCAGATCGCGGGTCGGGTAGCGGAACGGGAACCAGCTGACCGGGCCGTCGAAGCGCAGGGTCTCGTCGACCACGTCCGACCACGTGGCCTTCCCCTCCAGGACCAGCGCGAGCTGGTCGCGGTGGGTGCACAGGGCGCGTACGGCGTTGCTGATCAGGTTGAGCGTGGTCTCGTGGCCCGCGACCAGCATCAGCCGCATGGTGCCGGTGAGTTCGGCTTCGCTGAGCCGGTCGCCGTCGCCGTCCCGGGCGGCGATGAGCGCGCTCGTCAGATCCTCCCCCGGATCGGCCCGCCGGGTGGCGGCGATGGTGCCGATCAGCTCGATGAGCTCGCGCACGGCCGCCATGACCTCGGCCGGGGTGGTGTCGGTGGCGATGACGGCGGTGTTGGTCAGCTCGTGCAGCCGCCCCCGGTGTTCGGGGTCCACGCCGAGGAGTTCGCAGATCACGCTCATCGGGAGCGGGAGCGCGACGTGCGTGCGCAGGTCCGCCACCCCGTCCGGGGAGGCCTCCGCCGCCCGCTCCAGGTCGTCCAGCAGCGCGGCCGTCAGTTCCTCGATGCGGGGGCGCAGCCGCACCACCTGCCGGACGGTGAAGGCGTTGCCCACCAGGGAGCGCAGCCGGCGGTGGTCGGCGTCGTCGGCGGTGTGCATGCCCTGGGCGTTGGCGAAGACGCGCAGCGGCCAGTCCGCGGGGATGGTGCCGTCGTGCAGGGCCGGGAAGTGCCGGGCCGACTTGGCCACATCGGGGTGGGCGAGGAACTCCTTCAGCGCCTCGTGGCCGAGGACGACCGCGCCGGGGACCCCGCCGGGAAGCACCACCTCGGCCACGGCGCCCCGGGCGCGCAGCCGGGCGTTGAGGGCGTGCGGGCAGCCGCCCGCGGGGTCGATGACGTGCGGGAGCGCGGCCGCGGACGGGAGCGTGGACGGGGGCGTCGGCTCGGATGCCTGCGCGGGGTCGGTGGACAAGCCTGTCTCCTGACAATACGAACGGATCTCGGCCAACAGTGCGGCCTCGGGGGCCGGTTGTTCAAGGCCGCACCCGCCCCGTCTCAGGAATCCGCAGTCGCGCCGCACGGCCCCGTCGCGCCCGGACGTCGTAGGGTCGGGGCCATGGCGCAGGTACGGCGGACTCTCGAAGGCAAGGTGGCCCTGGTGGCCGGGGCGACCCGCGGCGCGGGCCGGGGCATCGCGGTCGCGTTGGGCGCCCAGGGCGCGACGGTGTACGTGAGCGGGCGCAGTACGCGCGGCAGGCGCTCGGAGTACGACCGGCCCGAGACGATCGAGGAGACGGCCGAGCTGGTCACGGCGGCGGGCGGGTCCGGAATCGCGGTGGTCGCCGACCACTTGGTGCCCGAACAGGTCGAGGCGCTGGTCGGGCGGATCGACTCCGAGCAGGGCCGGCTCGACGTGCTGGTGAACGACATCTGGGGCGGCGAGCGGCTCTTCGAGTGGGAGAGCACGGTCTGGGAGCACGACCTGGACAAGGGGCTGCGGCTGCTGCGGCTGGCCGTGGAGACCCACGCGGTGACCAGCCATTACGCGCTCCCGCTGCTGCTGCGCGAGCCGGGCGGGCTGGTGGTGGAGATGACGGACGGCACGGCGGAGTACAACGCGAGCCGCTACCGGGTCTCCTTCTTCTACGACATCGCCAAATCGGCGGTGCTGCGCATGGCGTTCGCCCTCGGACACGAGGTGGGACCGCGCGGAGCGACGGCGGTGGCCCTGACCCCGGGCTGGCTCCGGTCGGAGATGATGCTCGACGCCTTCGGTGTCACCGAGGCGAACTGGCGGGACGCGCTGAAGACGGTCCCGCACTTCGGCATCTCGGAGACCCCGCTCTACGTCGGCCGCGCGGTCGCGGCCCTGGCCGCCGACCCGGAACTGTCCCGCTGGAACGGGCAGTCGCTCTCCAGCGGACAGCTCGCCCGGGTCTACGGCTTCACGGACGTGGACGGCAGCCGGCCGGACGCCTGGCGGTACATGGTCGAGGTGCAGGACCCCGACCTCCCGGCCGACCCCACCGGCTACCGGTAGGGCGCCGGCTCACCCCCTAAGCCCGGTCAGCCCCGCTCCAGCAGCCGTGCGATCCCGTCCAGGACGCAGCGCAGGCCGAAGTCCCATACGGTCTCGGGGCTGTACCCGCCGACCGCGCTGCCGACCCGCCCGGCGAGGGGGTAGCGCTCGGGGTCCATGGCCCGTTCCAGCAGCGGGGCGCTGAGCTCCCACCACTCCTGGTCGCTCTGGCGGGCGTTGTGCGCGGCGGTGTCGGCGGCGGCCAGGGCCTGCGCGTGGACGAAGCCGAGGAGGTGGGTCAGGGCGGCGTCCATCTCCACGTCGGTGAGGCCGATGCCCTCGAAGGCCGCGAGCTCGCACTCGTACTTGCCGATCACTCCGGGGCCCAGCGGGGGCCGGGTGACGGCCACCTCGCCCATCCACGGGTGCCGCAGGTACAGCGCGCGGTTGTCCTCGGCGACGCGGGCGACCTTCTCCCGCCAGGTCTCCTCCGGGCCCGGCTCGCCGCGCTCCATGGCCAGGTACGCGGCGTCCAGCATCAGGTCGAGCAGCTCGGCCTTGCCGGGGACGTAGGTGTAGAGGGTCATGGGGGTCACCCCCAGCCGCTGGGCCAGCGCCCGCATCGTCAGTGCCGCCAGCCCTGACCCGCCGCCCTGTCCCGCCTCGTCGGCGAGCGCGATCGCACCGTCGACGACGGCGTCGACGGTCAGCCCCTGCCGGGGCCCGCGCCGCCCGCTGGGCGCCCCCTGCCCCGGCTCGCGCCACAGCAGCTCCAACGTGCGGACGGGGTCGCCCGCGCCGCTCCGGTCCGTGGTCACTTCCGACCCCTTTCCGCCGCCTTCCGGCAGCCTGCTCACTTAACTTTCTACGCTGTATAGAATACTGTGTATAATGAAATTCCGAGCCACGACACCAGGAGGACCCATGCGGATCACCGACACCGCCATCTGCCTCACCGTCGAAGACCCCACGACCTCGTCCACCTTCCTGACCGGGCATTTCGGATTCAAGGAAACGATGGCCGTGGACGGCTTCGCTTCCCTCTCCCACCCCGACGGCCCGAACGTGGTCTTCATACGGCGCGGCTTGGAGGTGCTCCCCGAGGAGCTCCGCGAACAGCACGCCGCCGGAGTGCTCCTCGCCTTCACCGTGGCCGACCTGCCCGCCGAGTACGAGCGGCTGCGCGCCGAGGGCGTCCCGATCGTCATGGAACCGCGCGTGGAGCCCTGGGGCGAGCGGGTGTTCCTGGTGGCCGACCCCAACGGCGTGATCATCGAGCTGGTCGACTGGGTGGAGGCCACGGCGGAGCAGGGCACCGACGCCTGATGCCCATGCCCCGCGGGCGTGTTCAGCCCGCGGCGATCCCGGGGCCGTCCCCGGCGAGCGGGGCGAAGAAGCGGGCCACGTCCTGCTCGGTGACCTCGCCGAGGGTGGCCGGGGACCAGCGCGGGCTGCGGTCCTTGTCGACGACCTGCGCCCGGATGCCCTCCACCAGGTCGGGGGAGGTCAGCGCATTGCAGGAGACCCGGAACTCCTGTTCCAGCACCGGCTCCAGCGCCCCGAGCGCGGCGGCCCGGCGCACGGCCTCCAGGGTCACCTTGAGCGCGGTCGGGGACTTGGCGAGGATCGTCTCGGCGGCCTCCTTCGCCTCCGGCTCCCCGGATCCGAGCAGCCGGTCCACGATCTCCTCGACGGTGCCGGCGGCGTAGCAGTGGTCGATCCAGCCCCGCGCTTCGGCCAGCGGCGCGGGCCCGGCACCGGCGGCGTACCGCCCCAGCACCTCCCGGGCCGGGGCCCCGGCGAGCTCGGCGGTCAGCGCCGGCAGCCGGTCGGCGGGTACGAAGTGGTCGGCGAGCCCGCACAGCAGCGCGTCGGCCGCGCCCACCGCGGAGCCGGTGAGGGCGAGGTGCGTGCCGAGCAGGCCGGGGGCGCGGGCCAGCAGGTGGGTGCCGCCGACGTCCGGGACGAAGCCGATGCCGGTTTCGGGCATGGCGACCCGGGAGCGCTCGGTGACCACGCGGACGCTGCCGTGGGCGGACACGCCGACTCCGCCGCCCATCACGATGCCGTCCATGAGGGCGACGTAGGGCTTGGGATAGCGGGCGATGTGCGCGTTGAGCCGGTACTCGTCGCGCCAGAAGGCGGCCGAAGCCCGCGTCCCGGCCTTCGCGTCGTCGTGGATGGCCCGGATGTCCCCGCCGGCGCACAGCCCCCGGTCACCGGCGCCGCGGATGAGCACCTGCTCCACGCCCGGATCCCGCTCCCAGCCGGTCAGGGCCTCGGCGATGCGGAGCACCATGGGATGGGTGAGGGCGTTGAGGGCCCTGGGGCGGTTGAGGGTGATCACCCCGGTGCGGCCCTCGACGGCGCACAGGACGGTGTCGGCGGTGTCGGCGGCTGCGGTGTCGGCTTCGATCTTCACGCCGCCCAGTATGGAGGGCGCAGGGGGTGTCCTACGGGGCGGACAGCAGGGCGACGTAACCGGACAGGGCCGCCGCCGTGCCGGACAGCGGGAAACGGGCGCCGAGGTACCCGTCCGGGCGTACGAGGAATCCGGTCGGGCCGTCGGCGCCGTACAGCCGGGCGAACTCCCCGGCGGCGTCCCGGTACCCGGGAACGGGGGCGGGGAGTCCGGCGGAGGCGTCGAGTGCGGCTTCACGGGCGAGGACGACCACGGTGCGCGGGCCGGTGGCGTCGTCCTCCGTGCCACCCTCCGCGCCGCCCTCCTCGGCAAGCTCCGCCAGCGCCGGGCCCGCGGCCCGGGCCTGCCCGGCGGCCTCGGCCAGGGCCGCGCCGTCATCCCCGTACAGGAGCACCACGTGGCCGGCCCGGCCGCGCAGGACGTCGAGCAGCCGTGCGGGGTAGGCGGCGAGGGGCAGGGTCAATCCGCTGCAGTCCGGGGCCCGTTCACCGGGCTGCGGTGCGTCCGCCGGGCCGAACGGACCGCCGGCGAGCGGGCCGTCGGCGAGCGGGCCGTCGCGGTAGCCGACGAGCAGTTGGGCCTCGCGGAGCAGCACGGTCCGCAGATCGTCCGGTTCCTTGTCGATGCCCTGGGTCGCGTGCCGCACGGTCCGGCCGACGACCTCCTCGCCGACGGGGCGGCGCTCGGCGTCGTAGCTCGCGAGCAGCTGGGGGCCGCCCGCTCCCCGGAGCGCGAGTGCGAGCTTCCAGGCCAGGTTGCAGGCATCCTGGATCCCGGTGTTCATGCCCTGGGCGCCGGTGGGCGGGTGGATGTGGGCGGCGTCGCCCGCGACGAAGACGCGCCCGTCGCCGTACCGGTCGACGATGCGGTGGCTGATGCGGAACACGGAGGACCAGCGCATCCCCGAGACCGTGGCCGGGGCCGGGGCGAGCCGGTCGACGACGGCCTGGATGTGGGAGAGCGAGGGAACCCGGCCCCCCTCCAGCCCGTGCAGCACGCCGTCGCCCGCTCCGGGGCCCCCTGCCGAGCCCCCTGCCGGTCCGCCGGCCGGCTGGGCGGAGAGCTCGGGCGGGACCAGCATCGACATGCGGTAGCGGCCCCGGCCGGGAAGCGGGATGCAGACCAGCACGTCGTCGGTGGCCCCGTCGACGCCCTGGTGCATGGACCGCAGGCCGTACCCCTCGGGCAGGTCCCAGTCGCTCACGACGTCGGCCAGCATGTACTCCTCGGCGAAGGCCCCGCCCTCGTAGGAGAGTCCCAGCCCCTTGCGCACGGTGCTGTGCGCTCCGTCGCAGCCGATGAGGTAGCGGGTGCGCAGCTCCTCCTCGCCTCCGGACGCGGTCCGCAGGAGGCTGGTCACGCCCCCTGCGGATCCGTCGCCGCCGGCGGACCCGTCCCCGTCCTGGGTGAACGACAGCAGTTCGGTGCCGCGTTCGATGACGGTGCCCAGGGCCGCGAGGTGCTCCTCGAGGATCCGCTCGGTCTCGTACTGGGGCAACGCGGCGAACCGGTAGGGCACTTCGGGGGGCAGCATGAGCTCGATCCGGGCCTGCTCGGTGCCGTTGACGTAGATCAGCTGACCGCGCAGGGGCACGGCGGCCTCGATGACGGTGCGGGCCAGGCCCATCCGGTCCCAGATCTCCAGCGTGCGCGGCTGGATGCCGACCGCCTTCGCGTACGGCAGCCGGGCGGGCAACCGGTCGACGAGGCGGCAGCTCACGCCGTGCCGGCGCAGTTCCGCCGCCGCGCTGAGGCCGACCGGACCGGCGCCCACGATCAGTACGTCGGTCGTCGGGGTGTGCGCCATGCCCGCCATGGGGGTCCTCCCGATCGCCCTGCCCCGAACCGGTTCCCTGCCTCCATGCTGACCCGGTGCGGCGCGGACGGCCAGACGAGCCGGTCAGCCCTCCTTGGCGTGCGCGCCCGGGGTGTGCCCGAAGGCACGCCGGAACACGTCGATGAAGGCGCTGGCCGAGGACCAGCCGCAGCGGTGCGCGACCGCGGTCACGGGGGTGTCCACCGCCAGCAGCCGCAGCGCGTGGTGCAGCCGCAGCTGGGTCCGCCACTGCGGGAAGGTCATGCCCAGCTCGGCTCGGAACAGCCGGCTCAGGGTCCGCTCCCCCGCCCCGGCCCCGGCCTGCGCGGAGAGTTCCGCCAGTCCGCGCGCATCGGCGGGATCGGCGTACAGCAGCGCGCACACCGCGGCCAGCCGGGGATCGGAGGGAGCGGGCAGGTGCAGCGGCTGGAGCGGCGAGGCCCTCAGCTGGTCGAGCAGCACCGCCAGCATCCGGTGCCGCTCGGCGCTGCCGTCCTGCGGGGCCCGGGTGTAGGCCAGGATCAGCTCGCGCAGCAGGGGGCCGACGGCGAGCACGGCCGGGGCGGAGAGCGAGAGCGGGTTGAGGTGCGTGGGCAGACCCACGCAGTGCAGGTCGACGCGGCCGAAGGCCCGGTGCTCGTGCACGGTCCCGGCGGGGATCCACAGGGCGCGGGTGGTGGGCGCCACCCAGGTGCCGGCGTCGGTGGTGACGGACAGCACCCCGGAACCGGCGTAACAGATCTGGTGGTCGTCGTGGCGGTGCGGATCGATGCCGTGGTGGGTGTCGAGCTCGCGGATGCTCGTCGCTGCGCGCGGGGTGTGGCGGATTTTCTGCATCACCCGGCAATTTATCGGAAGCGGGACGCCCCCGGCGAGAGCGATTCTCGACCGGTGACCTCCCTGAGACCGCCCAAGACCCAAGCCCAGTCCTCTGCCTCTACCTCCCCTTCGGCCTCTGCCTCTGGCTCTACGTCCGCGCCCGGCCCGGCCCGGCTCCGTACGGCCGCCTTCTCCGCGGGTCACTCCTGCGTGGACGTCTACCAGGGCGCCGTCGCCGCGCTCGTGCCCTTCCTCGTCTCCGAGCGCTCGTACGGCTACGCCGCCGCGTCCGGCATCGTGCTGGCCGCCTCGCTGCTCTCCTCCGTGGTCCAGCCGCTGTTCGGTGCGCTCACCGACCGCTGGCCGATGCCCTGGCTGATCCCGCTGGCCACGGCCGCCGCGGGGCTGGGCGTGGCACTGGTCGGACTCGACGCGGGGTACGCGGCCACCCTCGCCGCGGTCGCCCTGTCCGGGCTGGGCGTCGCCGCGTACCACCCGGCGGCCGCCCTGCTGGTCCGTACGGTGGGAGGCCCCGGGCACGGCGCGATGAGCTGGTTCGCGCTCGGCGGCAACATCGGCTTCGCGTGCGCCCCGCTGCTGGTCGTCGGCGCGCTGGCGCTGCCGGGGCCGGCGGGGTGGTGGCTGCTGGCCGCCCCGGCGGCGCTGGGCGTGTTCCTCAACAGGCCGCCGTCCGCGAAGCGTTCGGCCGTGAAGCGTTCGGCCGCGGACCGGGCGGCCGCAGGTCCGGCTCCGGCCGCCGTCCGGCGCCCCCGCGACGACGGGCGGGCCTTCCTGCGGCTCTCCCTGGTGGTCGTCGTGCGCTCGGTCGTCTTCACCGGCCTGAGCACCTTCATCGCGCTGTACGTCCGCGAGCGCGGCGGCGGCGAAACCGCGGGCGCCGTCGCCCTGTTCGCCCTCTTCGCCGGGAGCGCCGGCGGCACCCTCCTCGGCGGCCGGCTGGCGGCCCGCTGGGGCCGCGTCACCACCGTCCACCGTGCCTACGCGGCCGTGGTGCCGGCCGTCGCGGGCATCCTCTTCCTGCCGCTGCCGCTGGTGTACGTCTGCTCGGCGCTGGCCGCCACCGCCCTGTACGTGCCGTTCTCCCTCCAGGTCACCCTGGGCCAGGACTACCTGCCGACCCGCATGGGCACGGCGAGCGGGGTCACCCTGGGCCTGACCGTCAGCGTGGGCGGTCTCGCGAGCCCCTTGATCGGCGCGGCGGCCGACGCGGCCTCCCTGCGGACGGCCCTGCTCCCGCTGGCCGTGCTCCCGCTGCTGGCCTGGGCCCTGGCCCGGCGCCTGCCGGAGCCCGCGGAGCCCGAGCCGTCGGAGCCGTCGGAGCCGGAGCTCACTGCGGCCCGGGACTGACGGCGCCCTCCCGGGGGCTGGAGCGGTGGGCCCGCCAGGCGACCAGGGCCTGCGGGCGGGTGCCCTCGGGGTGGCGGGCGTGCCAGTCCCGCAGGAACCGGTTCAGCTCGAACTGGGCCCCGATCTCCTGTGGTTGGGCAGCCTGCGCCCGGGTGGCGTGCCAGTGGGCGACCGCCTCGGCGAGGGTGCGTCCCGCGCCCTGGGCGACGTAATCCCGCATGAAGGCGTCGAAGTGGAAGCCGGACCCGATCTCCCGGACGAAGTACTCCCGCAGCACCTGGCTGCACCGCTGCCCCGGCGGGATCACGCTGGCACCGTCCACGGGCGCGGCCAGCTGCCGGCCCGCACCGCGGGCGGGCCGGGAGCCGGCCGGGGCCGGTGTCGGGGCCGGAAGCCCGTCCAGCGCGGCGGCGATCCGCGCCGTGACCGCCGCCTTCCCGCCCCCGACGGGAAGGCCCATCCGGCCCGCCAGCGCGGTGAGTTCGGCCAGCGTCCAGTACCAGCGGGCCAGCTCCGCCCCGCTCAGCTCGGGACTCGGAGCGGGCCGCACTTCACTTCCATTCGTACGCACGTTCGCATCCTAGACGCCTCAGCGCCACGACCCGCCCGCGGTCAACGGACCCCGGCGTTGCGACGTTCACGGCCGCGCAGGACGTCGAGGGCGAAGAACCGCGTGACCGCCCCGCCCAGCCCGTCGGGGCCGGAGAACCCCCGGCGGGCCATTTCGACGTCCGGTGAGGTGCCGCGCCCCTGCCAGTGACGCAGGAAGAGCTTCGCGCACATCGGCGGCGGCGGGACCACCAGCCTGGGCCTGGCCTCCTCCGCGGCCTCGTCGGCCCGGACGACGAGAGCGCACCACTCCTCCCAGCGCTCGGATTCCCGCAGGCGCGCCAGGACCGCCGGCCGCCAGTCCACCGACTGCCATACGGGCCACACCCGCACCATGAGGAGCCGGATCCGGTCGGCGACGGGGAGCCCGTCCCGCTCCTCTTCCGTGAACCAGCGGGCGAGGGAGTCCGGCAGCCGCGACCGGCCGTCGAGCCCGAGCTTGGCCCGTGCGTACGCCTCGAGCGTCATGCCGCGGGCGCCGGCGAGCTCCTCCAGCAGACCGGTCAGCACGTCCTCGTGCAGCGCGGGGTAGCCCTCGTCGAACAGCCGGGCGGCGTCCAGTACGTCGAGGTCCGACATCCACCGGCCGGGAGCGTGCTCCCGACGGGTCCGGCGGACCAGGGACTGGGTCCGGCTGATGCCCGTGAAGGGCACCTCGGGCGCGACCGGACCGGGGGTCACCGCGCCCCGGCTCGCGATCGCGCGCAGCGCCGCCATCGCGTCGAGCCGTTTGAGGTCCCAGACGCCCGAGGCGATCATCTCCTCCAGCGTCCCCAGGGGTTCGTGATCCTCCTCGTCCAGCGCCCGCTCGATGTCCTTCCAGCCGCGGTGGGTGAAGGGCAGCGCCGCGGCCGCCGCCACGATCCGCCGTCCGGCGTCGGGCGCGATCAGCTCGGTCTCGGCACCCTCCTTGCAGCCGTAGCGGAGGTTCACCAGGGCCACGGTCTGCGCCGGGTACCCCATCTCGGCCGGGCCGTGCAGGACCCCCACCTCGTCGTCCCCGTCGATCTCGCCGGAGGCGTACATGGTGAAGACCGCGCCGAGGCCCCGCATGCCGCACGGGGCGAGTTCCGCGGCCCGCAGCGCGCCCATGCTCGCGGCGCCGATCACCTCCGCACCCTCGGTCAGCACCTGGAGGATCTCCTTGTGGCCGACGGAGCGCCGTTCCCGGAAGTAGCCGTCGACGACCACGACCACGTCTCCCGGGTGCCACTGGTCGGCGAGGAGGTCACCCCGCCCTGCGGGCGGACGCACCTCCGCCTCCGGGAGCACCGCGTGGACGTCGGCGGCCGAGAGGGTCGGCCCCGCGTAGACGATCACCCTGGAGCCGTTCACGCTGTGCCCCTTCACTACAGCACCTCCGGGCATACGCGGCTCCCCGGAGCCACGACCTTGACGACCGGGACCCCGATCTCCTCGCGCGTCAGGTCGACGAGGAGGGGCGGATGGGAGAAGGCGGCCGCCGCCCTGCGCACCACGTGCGCGAGGGCGCCGGCCAGACTGTCGTGCGGAACGGGATCCTCCACGAGGCCCTTGATGTCGGCGGCCGCCGGGCCGGACCGCGCGCTCCGCAGCCGGCCGGCGTCCACGTGACCGAAGTCGTCCCGGAGGTCGTCCCGGGCCCCCGAGATGTACGCGAGCCTGGCCTGTGCCGCTTCGGAGACGGCGCGGGTGAGGGCGATCTCCGGGCTGAGGTGGCAGCCGAAGCCGAACATCGGCGCCGGGTACTCCTCGCTCGCCACCCAGGACAGGAAGCACGGCAGGCCGGTGGGCGACGGGACGAGGCGGACCTCCAGGGTGACGTCGGCCCGTTCGATCAGCGTGCACAGCTCGTCGGCCACCGCCGACCCGAGGGAGCGCGGGTCGACGCGTACGCCCATCTCCCCGCCCCCGGTGACCGCGGCCGTCATCGCGTCGCGCTCGATGACCTCGCACAGGGCGTGCAGAGCGGCTTCGATGCGGGTGTTCCCGCTGGCCAGGCCGTTCGTCGACTCGAAGAACACCGGCGGGTTCCAGTCGGTGTGCTCCTCCAGCGTCAGCCGGACCACGTTCACGGGAACGAGGGTGCGCGCTCCGTCGACCAGGGATCGGGCCGCCACCCAGTCCAGCGGGAGCCCGTCGTGCAGCAGGCTCGGCGCGGAGGGCGCCAATGCGCCCACCTCGTAGCCCAGTTGTGTACGGAGCTTGCGGGGCGTGGCGGTCAGCGCGGGCAGGGCCGGCTGTTCCACGTGCCAGGTCTCGACCGATTCCATCACCGCCGAGAGCCTGGCCAGTTCGGGTGTCATCCCCTTGCCCTGGGAGACGGCGAGCGTTCTGGAGAGCGGCCGGATCGCCTGGAAGGTCGGGATGCCGATGGAGTCGAGCCGGGTGATGTCGGCGACCCGGGTGACGCCCACCTTGGCGGCTGCCCTGGTCGCCATCTCCCAGGTGGCCTTCGGTGGTTGGGCCCGGTCGGTGCCCGGGAGGCGGTGCACGGAACGGTCGTGCGGCGTGGCCAGCCAGGCCAGGGGCGCATCGCCGGTCTGCACGGTGACGCCGGTCTGCACGGTGTCGTCGGTCTGCACGGTGGGGAGCTCCTGCGGGTCAGAGGTTCCGGGTGCGCCGCAACAGCGCCCGGCCGGCGACGAAGTTGGCGACGATCGCGACGACGGCGAGCACCACCAGGGAGGGCCAGGCCTTGCCCAGGCCGAAGATCGCGGCGTCGCGCATCCCGGTGACGGCGTACGACACCGGGTTCACGGTCGAGATCCACCGCAGCACGGTGGGGAGCTGCTGGGAGGTGGACAGCGAGGGCGCGGCGAAGACGAGGACGGGCACCGACACGCTGGTGAGCACCATGAAGGTGCGGTAGTCGCTGATGAGGACGGCCGCCGCGAGGTAGAGCCCGTTGAACGCCACCGACGAGAGCACCAGGGCCAGCAGCAGCCAGATCCAGTGGGACGCGTGGAACGGGTAGTCGAAGATGATCGCGGCGACGGCCAGGGCCAGCAGGCTCTGGGCCAGTACGAGCGAGACTCCGGCCAGCAGCTTGCCGGCCAGGAAGCGCGACCGGCGCAGCGGCCAGCTCCAGAGCTGGGTCGAGACCCCGCTCATCTCCTCCTGGAACATCGCCATGCCCGTCGTCCCGGAGGCGCTGACCACCGACATGGACAGCACCATGGGGAGGAGGAAGACGGCGAAGGGGAGGGTTTCGCCGCGGTAGGTGATGTTCCCGACGACGTTGCCCAGCGAGGTGTTCACCAGGAGCAGGTACACGAGCATGGGGGTCAGACCGAGGATGAGGTTGACCCTGTTGCGGGCGAGGAGCGCGTACTCGCGGTAGAACACGGCGGTGAAGTCGGCCGGCTTGCCCGACGCGACCGGTGCGGTGGTCTTGAATCCCAGGTCGGCCACGGTGTCAGCCCTCGTTCCCGGTCATGCGCAGGAAGACCTGCTCCAGCGAGTCGGTGACGGTGGAGATTCCGGAGATCGCGACCCCGGAGTCGTGGCAGTGTCTGGACAGTTGCGGCAGCACGTCCCGGACCTGCGCGTTCTCGATGCGCACCTCGGCGTCCTGCATCGTCGCGGCCAGTCCGGCCGTGGCCGCCCACTCCTTGACGACCTTGGCGCCGACCGCGTCGTCGACGCTGACCAGCAGATGCGCTCCACCGAACTCCTGGACGAGTTCGCTCGGTTGGGCGAAGCGGACCACCTTGCCCTGGTTGATGACCAGGACCCGCTGGGCGTTGCGCTCCAGTTCCTGGATGATGTGGCTGGTCCAGATCACGGTCATGCCGTACTCCTCGCGCAGCCACCGGACGAAGCGCTCGATCTGGTGCCGGCCGGCCACGTCCAGCCCGGCCGAGGGCTCGTCGAGGATGAGGAGTTCGGGGATGGTCAGCAGGGCCCGTACGAGCTGCAGCCGCTGGCGCTGTCCGCCGGAGAGCTGGAAGACGAGCCGGGACAGGTGGTCGGCCAGGCCGAGGTACTCGGCCACCTCCATCGCCCAGGGGCGGGTGGTGCGCCAGGACAGGCCCTTGAAGCGGGTGGCGATCAGCAGGTTGTCCAGGGCCGAGAGCATCTCGTCGTAGGGGGCGGACTGGTGCATCGCGCCGATGCCGGTCTTGGCGGCGACCGGGTCGCGGGCCGGGTCCACGCCGAACACCCGGATCCGCCCGGTGGTGGGCGGGGTGACGCCGCAGATCATTTTCATCAGGGTGGTCTTTCCGGCACCGTTGGGTCCCAGCAGCCCGATGGTCTCGCCTTTGGCGATGTCGAATGAAATCCGGTCGACTGCCGGCGTTTCTTTCCCGCGGTAACGCTTGGTCAGTTCCTCGGCGTTCACCACACCATTCGCCACGGTCCGCCCTCCACAATGTGATCGATGTTTCTCTTGGTGTTTCTCCGTACGGTGTTCTCCGGCTTGGCCGGTCGAGTTGTTGCGGCTGGACGTTACGCCCGCGGGACGGCAGGGAAGCGGCCGCTGCCCAAGTTGCCTTGAAGCTGCCTCCGTTCTGCCGCCTCCCGCGCCGACCCCGTTGGCTAGCATTCGCTGCATGAGCCGTTCGGGACAGGCTGAAGACCGTGACGGCCAATCCGTTGTGGTTCTGGTGAATTGCGCGGGCGGTCGTGAATTGGAGGTCGTTCGCGATGCTTTGACGGGCCCTCTGGAAACTCCGGCGATACTGATCCGGCAGGACGAACTCATGTCGACGCCCCTGGCGCTGGACGTGGATTCCGGTCTGCTGGAGGTATCCGGGCGCCGGGTCAGACCGGCCGTGGTGTGGGTGCGGCACGGTTCGGCCTGCGCCCTGATGGCGCAGGCGGTACCCGCCGGTTCGATGAATCCGCTGCGGGCCGAGTCCTGGTCCGGGTTCCTGCGGCAGGTGGCGGCCACGGCGGACGCCGCACTGCCCGGCGGCACGGTCGTCGGGCCGGGCCAGCTGGCACAGGCGCGCCGGCTGGGCGTGCGCACGCCCCGTACGGTCGTCACCAATGACGTGCCGGCGGGGGCGCGCGCGGTGGGGGCGCCGACCCTCGTGGTCAAGACTCCGGACTTCCGGCTGTTCGAGCCGGACCGGCGCAACTGGAAGGCCGTCCTGCCCTCGGTCGTGGGCCTGGAGGCGGTGGAACAGGGCCCCGGACCGGCTCCGGGCGTCGCGGGAGAGCGCCCGGTCGTGGTCCAGGAGTACGTGCCGCACGCGCGCGAGCTGCGCGTCTATCACCTCGACGGCGGGATCTGCGCCTTCGAGGTCCGCAAGCCCGGTCCGTCGAGCCCGATGACGGATCCCGACAGCGTCACGGTGACGCGCGTCGACTGCCCGACCCCCGCGGCCGAGGCGGTGCGCACGCTGTGCACCGCCTGGAACCTGCGCTACGGGGCATTCGACCTGCTCGTGTCCGACACCGGGGAGGCGGTGTTCCTGGAGGCCAACCCGGACGGGGACTGGCTCTGGTTCGAACGCAAGGCGCGTTGGCACGGCGTCTCGTTCATGGCCGCCGTCATGGTCCGCGAGTTGTTCGTACGCAGTACGTCCTGAGGGAGAGCGTCGTGAGGAGAGCGTCGTGAGGAGTGCGTCGTGGAGCTCTCGCCGGTGACGGCGATACGGGGTACGGCGATACGGGGTGCCGAGATCTCCAGCCGGGGCCTGGTGCTGGTGGCCCTGGTGGCACGGGGTCATACGACCGACCGCGTGGCCCGTGCGCTGCGCCTGAGCAGGCACACGGTGGGCGAGGAGATCAGTGTCCTGCTCGACCGGTTCAACTGCAGGAACAGGGCTGAGCTGGTGGCCTACTGCTATGTCCACCGGCTCCTGCCGATCGATGTCTGGCCGCCGCCGTGCGGCCCCGTGAAAGGGGTGGGTGACGTGTTCGACCCTCTGACCGCTCTGCGTGAGGCCGGGCTTCCGGTCGACCAGTTGAGCACCGCGCAGCGCGAGGTGCTGGCGGGCCTGACCGAGGAGGAGACGTCGGTCGTCGTATCGGTGCAGCTGCGGCTGGTCGAGGCGGATTCCGGTGCGGATGCCGAGGTGTGGGCGCACGACCTGAAGCTGCTCTGAGCGCGCATGAGCCGGAGACTGGTGGTCGTTCTCTTCCTCGATCTGGTCGGGTGGACCCGGCTCGCCGAGCGCGTGGACCCGGAGCCGCTGCAACGGCTGCTCGACGAGTACTACGAGATCTGCTCGGCCGCGGTGGAGGAACACGGCGGGGTCGTCGAGAAGTTCATCGGCGACGCCGTCATGGCGGTCTTCGGAGCCGACACCTCCCAGGAGGACGACGCTCCGCGGGCGCTGCGCACGGCGATGCGGATCCGCGCCGAGGTCCGCGACCTGCACACGCCCGCCACCGACGCCGCACCGGTCGAGGTCCATTGCGGGATCGCGGCCGGTGAGGCCCTGGTGACGCGTTCGGCCCGGGCCGGCATCCGGGTCGTCGGCGACGTGGTCAACCTCGCCGCACGGCTCCAGTCGCTGGCGGTCGCCGGGGAGATCATCGTGAACGAGACCGTGGCGCACCTGGCCCGTCCGCACTACGCGATGGTCCCGGTGCCCCCGGTGGCCCTGAAGGGCAAGGCCGAGCCGGTGCCCGTGCTGCTGGTCACCGGTGAGGCGGCGGACGGCGGGGCCGGCGAGGACTCCCTCATGGTGGACCGCGGCGCCGAACGCCACCGGCTGCGCCGGATCTACCACCGGGTGGCCCGGGAGCGGCGCGCGGAACTGGTGACGGTGATCGGACCACCCGGCATCGGCAAGACCCGGCTGGTCCGGGAGGCCGTGGACGACCTCGTCGCGGCCGGGGCGAGGCCCGTCGCCGTGTTCGGCAGCTGCCAGTCCTACGGAACGGCCGGGAACTACGGGGCGCTCGTCGAGATGCTGGACGCGCTGACCCGGCGGGCGCCGTCCTGCGCGGAGTTGCTGCGGACGGACGAGCGGATCGCCGGAGTACTGGCGGCGCTGCGCGACGCCTCGCTCCCCCGGCGGGCCGGCGCCGTCCCGGGCCCGGGCGTGGAGGAGCTCTCCTGGGCGACCCGGGAGCTCCTCACCGCTGCGGCCCGCGACCCGCTCGTCGTGGTGTGGGACAACCTCGCGTGGGCCGGGCAGTCGCTCCTGCGGCTGATCGGCGAGCTGATGGACGGCCTGCGGGACCTCCCGCTCCTGATGGTCTGCGTGTCCAGGCCGGAGACGGCGGGACGGGACGCGTCGCAGGAGGCGGACGTGATCGAGGTCGGGGCGCTGGTCCCGGCCGACAGCGCGCGGCTGGCGTTCTCGCTGGCCGGGCGCGCGAGCGGCGACGAGGTGGAACTGCACGGGCTCGACCTGGCCGAACAGGTCGACCGGGTCGCCCTCTACAGCGCGGGCAACCCGCTGTACATCCGGCTGATGATGGACTGGCTGAGGAACGGCCGGACCGTCGACGAGGTGCCGCCGACCATCACGGCCATGGTGGGGGCGATGATCGACCGGCTGCCCGCGCCGTCCCGGCGGCTGCTGGGCGCTGCTTCGGTGATCGGGCCCTCGTTCACCCTGGAGCAGCTCGCGCTGCTGGGCGAGCCGGCTCCGGAGGCGGCGGTCGCGGAGCTCGCCGGCCGGCGGCTGTTCCGGTCCACGGAGGAAGAGGGGGGCTACCGCTTCGTTCAGCAGCCGGTGCACGAAGTGGCGTACGGCAGGCTGGAGAAGGAGCAGCGCGTGTCCTGGCACCGGCGGCTGGCCGAGCACGGTTTCAGTCCCGGCTTCCACCTCGAAGCCGCCACCCGGCTCCTCGGAGGGCTGCGCCCGGACGATGCGGGGCTGCCGGAGTTGGCGCGGCAGGCGGCCGGGGCCCTGCTCGGTGAGGGCACGGTGGCGTTGCGGCAGCGTGACGTGCCGACGGCGATCGGACTGCTCGGACGGGCGCTCGTCCTGGCGCGGGGCGGGCCGGACGGGTGCCGGTCGGTCGCGGCCGTCCGGCTGAGCGACGCCCTCATGCTGTCCGGGGACACCCGGGGTGCGCTGGAGGTGGTGGAGGAGGGCCCGTGGCGCGCCACGTCGCCTCCCGCCCTGGTACGGGTACAGCGGCAGCTGCTGGCCGCCCGGCTCGGCAAGGTCACGGCGGCCGACGTGGAGGGGCTGCGGGCCGCGCTCGACGGGCTCGACGGCGCGGAGCCCGACCGGTCCGCCCGGTGCCGGTTCGAGCAGCTGCTGATGCTGATCCACTTGGACCGCGGCCGGTTCGGGGCGGCCGAGGAGGCGGCCTGCGCCGCGCTCGACCATGCCCGCGACGTCGGCGACGCGTACGAGGAGGACCGGCTGCTGGTGGCGCTGTGCGAGATCCGGCAGTGGTCGCCGAGTCCGATGGCGCAGAAGCTCGCGGGGTGCGCGGAGCTGCTGGAGCGGTTCGCCGCCGACCGGTTCCTGGCCCTGCCCGCGCTGGCCGCCCGCGCGCGCTGCCTGGCGCTGACCGGGGACCGGAGCGGTGCGCGTTCGGCGCTGACCGAGGCCGAGTCCGTCGTCGTGCAGCTCCGGCTGACGCTGGGGCGGGTCCTGGTGGACCAGGTCGCCGCGCTGGCCGCGTCGCTGGACGGTGAGCACGCGGAGGCGGAGCGGCGCTTCGGCCGCGCGGCGGACGCTCTCGAACAGGCCGGCTACGTACCGGTCGCGCTGACCATGCGGGTGCAGGCGGCCCGCGAGTGCGCCCGCCGGGACCGGACGGACGAGGCGGCCCGCCGGATCGCGGACCTGCTCGCGCGGCGCGAGGAGATGGACGTCCGGGGGCGGATCCTGTGCCTGTCGGCCGCCGTGCTGGGCGCCGCTGCGCAGGGCCGCGCCGAGCCGATGCGCGCCGAGGTGCTGCGGCTGCTCCGGAACCTCGACGACCCGTGCCTGCGGGGCGAGGTCTGTTTCGACCTGGCCCGGGCCCACCGGTGCCTGGGCGAGGGGGCCGAGGCCCGCACGATGGCCGGGCTGGCCGCCGAGAGTTACGCGGCCGTCGGCGCGGTGAAGCCACTGGGGGCGGTGCGCGCATGGATGTGAACGATGCGCCCTGGCGGCGCGAGCGGCGGCCGCACGCGTCGGGGATGCCCGCGTGGAGCATGCCGGCCGGCGGGGATCCCGGCGAGCCCCTGCCGACGGCCCTGTTCGAGGGGATCGGCCCCCGTTGGGCGTGGGAGGGCGCCGACGGCGAGGGCGTACGGGTCTGCGTGCTCGACAGCGGTGTCCAGGCCGGGCACCCGCTGGTCGGCACGGTCGAGCGGGCCTGGCAGGTGGTGAGCGCCGAGGGCCGGGCTCCGCGCGTGGAGGAGTGCGAGCCGCTCGACGGCGCCGGGCACGGGACCGCCTGCGCGGGGATCATCCGCTCCATCGCGCCCCGGGTGTCGCTCAGTTCGCTCAAGGTGCTCGGCGACGGAAGGGCCGGCAGCGCCTCCGCGCTGATCGCCGGGCTCGCCTTCGCGATCGAGGAGGGCTTCGACGTCATCAGCATGAGCCTGTCGACGACCAGGGTCGAATTCCGCGACCGGCTGGGCGAGTTGTGCGATCGGGCCTACTTCCGCCGCACCGCGGTCGTGGCGGCCGCGCACAATCTGCCCATCGAGAGCTTCCCCTGGAACTTCGCCTCGGTGATCTCCGTGGCCAGCCATGCGGAGCCGGACGGCATGCGCTTCTACTACAACGCCGCTCCCCCGGTCGAGTTCCGGGCCCGGGGGGTGCGCGTACCGGTGGCGAGCCTGGGCGGCGGCACGGTCCGCAACACCGGCAACAGCTTCGCGGCGCCGCACATGGCCGGGATCGCCGCCCTCGTCCTGAGCAAGCACCCGTGGCTCACGCCGTTCCAGCTCAAGAGCGTCCTGTACCACTGCGCGGCGAACGTATCGATCCACAACGAATCGGTTCACAACGCGTCGGTCCACAACGCACCGGTCCGAGGAGAAGGAGGCGGAGAAGAATGAAACCCTGGCCGCACGATCTGATGGCCACCGAACGTCAGCTCCTGCAGTCTGTCGTCACGGTGGCCCGCTACATCTACGGGGCCGCCGCGTCCTCGGTGTTCATGGTGAGCCCCGACACCGGTGAGCTGATCTTCGCGGCGGTGGCCGGCGAGGGCGAACAGGGCCTGGTCGGACGGCGGTTCGAGCCCGGCACCGGCATCGCGGGCTGGGTGGCGGCCAGCGGGCAGCCGCTGATCACGGACGACGTGGGCGCGACCGACCGGTTCGCCCGGGACGCCGCGGCCTCCACCGGGTACGTTCCCGCGAGCATCATGGCCGCCCCGCTCATCGCGGACGGGGAGTGCATCGGCGTGATCGAGGTGCTGGACCGCCACGCCCACGACGCGAACGCCCCGGGCCGGGAACTCGACGACATCGAGCTGCTGGGGCTGCTCGCCACGCAGGCCGCCCTGAGCCTCGCGCTGCTGCGGCGCAGCGAACAGGCCGCGGACGCGGCGCCGCGCATGGGAGAGCTGCTGGCCCGGCTGTCCCAGCACGCGGTCATGGACGCGTCCGACCCCTTGGCCGTCTCGCTGCTGACCCTCTCGCTGGATCTGCTGGACCGGGGTTCGCACCCCGGTTCGAAGGTGGTCTGACGGCCTACGGAGACGGAGCGCAGACGTGCCGGGAACGCCGCGGAGACGCGTACGGAACGGGCCCCTCCTACCCTCCTGGCCTATGGTCCACCGTGCCGAGGCCCAGGCTCCGTCGTTTCCCGAACTGCTCCGCTCCAAGCGCGTGCAGGCCGGGCTCACCCAGCGGACGCTGGCCGACCTGTCGACGATCAGCCCGCGGACGATCCGGGCCCTGGAGTCGGGCCGGGTGAACGCGCGGATGCAGACCGTCCGGCTGCTCGCCGACGCGTTGGGGCTGGAGGGGCTGGCGCGGGAGCTCTTCGTCGGCGCGGGCCTGGGCAGCGGGGGCCCGGCTCCGGTCGGAGCCGATCCCTGCCTGGCGGTGCCGAGGTCCGTCAACGCCCTCATCGGGCGGGACGTCGAGGTCCGGGCGATGGTGGGCGCCCTGGAGTCGGACCACCGCCGGATGATCTCCCTCTCGGGGCTGGCGGGCGTGGGGAAGTCGCGGGTGGCCGCGGAGACGGCGGCGCGGCTGAGCTCCCGGCGCGGCTGGCCCGTGCTGTGGATCGGGTCCGGGACGGTGGCCCCCGACGGTCTCGGCACGGCCTTCGGGCCGTTGCTGCGGTCCTTGCGCCTGCTCGTCGAATCGGGTGCGCAGGACGTGTCCGCGGTCTGCCGGCTCATCGGCCGGCACGAGGTGCTGGTCGTGCTCGACGGGGTCGCCGACGCCCGGGAGCCGGTCGGCGTGGAGGAGCTGTTGGCGTACTGTCCGGGCATCCGGGTGATCAGTACGTCCCGTGCGCCGTGGAGCGTGGCCGGCGTCCAGGGGACGGTGCTCGCCCCGCTGACCGTCCCCGAGCCGGGCTGGGAGGCGGCCGGCTCCCTGGACGCCCTGGCCGCCGTGCCGTCGGTGCGGCTGCTCGTGGACCGGCTCTCGGAGATCCGGCCGGGATTCGTACTCGGCCGGGCGGACGCGCGGGCTGCGGTCCGGCTGTGCCGGACCCTGGACGGCCTGCCGGCCGCGCTGGAAGCGGCCGCCGCGGGGTGCGGGGTACTGAGCCTGCACCGGCTCGCGGACATGCCCGCGGCCCAGCTGCTCGAACTCCCGGCGGCCACCCGGCCCGCCGGTGTTCCCCGGACGATCGGCTGCCCGATCCGGACCGGGGTCGAGCGACTGGACCCCGGACCCCGCACGCTGCTCGGTGAACTGGCCGGCTTCGACAAGGCGTTGACCGTCTGCGAGGCCGCCGAAGTCCTGGACCGGCCGTTGACCCGGGTGGTCGACGGACTGGGTGCGCTGACCGGCGGAGGGTTCGTCCTGGCCGCGCACGAGGAGGCGGAGACCCGCCTGCACCTGCCGAACCTGGTGCGGGCGGCCCTGTCCTGAGGCGGATTCAGCCCAGGTGCTCCGCGAGGAACCGCTCGACCGCGGCGTAGTAGGCCTGCCGGTTGGCGGGCCGGGCCAGACCGTGGCCCTCGTCGGGGAACAGCAGGTACTCGTGCGGAAGTTCCTTGGCCGCCAGTGCCGCGACGATCTGCTCGGCCTCCGCCTGCGGCACACGGACGTCGTTGGCCCCCTGGACGACCAGGACGGGGATCCGGATCGCGTCGACCCGCGACAGCGGTGAGCGTTCCCACAGCATGGCGCGGTCCGTCTCCGGGTCCCCCACCTGGGCGTGCATGAACGAGCGCAGCGCGGTGCGGTAGGGCGCCCCGGCCGCCAGCAGCGTCAGCAGGTTCGACGGACCGCAGAGGTCTATCGCGCACGTGAACACCTCCGGGGTGAACGCCGCGCCGACCAGCGCCGCGTAGCCCCCGTACGAGCAGCCCATGATCGCGATGCGCGCGGGGTCGATCCCGCCGCCCTCGACGAGGTGCCCGACCGCGTCGAGCAGGTCGGTCTGCATCGCGGCGCCCCACTGTTTGGCGCCCAGGTTGCGGAACCGCTTGCCGTAGCCCGTCGAACCGCGGAAGTTGACCTGGATGCAGGCGTAGCCGCGATTGGCCAGGAGCTGCGCCTCTTCGTCGAACGCGAAGGTGTGACGGGCCCAGGGCCCGCCGTGGACGTTCACCACCGCGGGCAGGCCAGCGCGTTCGGCGCCGGGCGGCCAGGTGACGTAGCCGTGGACGGTGACCCCGTCGCGCGCGGCGAACGCGAAGGGCTCCATCCTGGCCAGCGTGTACGCCTCCAGCTCCCTCTGGTGGCTGAAGAGGTAGCGGAGCGCGCCGGCCGGCCGGTCGTAGACGTAGTAGAGGACGGGACCGGCTCCGGTCACCACGGAGACCGTCCACAGCCGGTCGCCGCGGTCGGTGCGGTCCAGGTAGACCTCGCCGTCGACCGACAGGAGCGCGAGCTCGCCGCGGATCCGCCCGAGGTCCTTGCCGAACTCCTCGTCGAGGAAGACCCATTCGTCGCGGTCCTTCGCGAACAGCACCGCCTGGGGCCGGCGGGTCACCGGGTCGAACTCGACCTGCTTGACGTCGTACACCGGGTCCTCCGCGAGCAGGGTCCGCCGCCCGGTCGCGAGGTCGACGGCGAACAGGCGGCCGGCGTTGGCCCCGATGGAGGACAGCAGGTGGCAGGTGGCGCCGTCGCGGGAGAAGCCGACGACGCGCGTCCCGACGGCGTCCTCGTACGGCACGTCGAGCCAGGGCGGGGCGCCGTCCGGGCCGCCCGGGGCCCCCGGACCCTCCGGCGGGTCGAGGAACACGGACAGGCCGCCGTCGGGCTTCATCACGGTGCCGCCGCGCACCCGCAGGTCGGTGTCGACGATCCAGCTCACGTACCCGGGGTTCTCCGCGACCTTGGTGAGCCGGTCCGTCTCCAGATCGAGGGCGTAGACGTCGTGCAGCCCCGGCCGGTCCCTGTTCAGCCCGATCAGCAGGGTCGTCGGGTGCCACCGGTTGTGCGCCAGCACCCGTGCCTGGACGCCGTCGAAAGGCGTGGCGCAGCGCTCCCGGCCGGTGACCAGGTCGACGAGGTGGACCCGCCAGCTCTCGTCGCCGTCCCGGTCGCGCAGGTAGAAGAGGGTCCGGTCGTCGTGGCACAGGCCGTACGTGCGGATGCCGCGGCCCCGGTCGTGCGTGACGGGTCTCGCCTCCTCGGGCCGGTCCACGGGCGCCGTCCAGACGTTCAGCACGCCGTCGTCCGGGGCCAGGTAGACGAGGCGGGTCCCGTCCGGCGAGATCTCGGGCACGAGGTACGACGGGTTGCCGAACAGGACGGAGTGCGGGATCAGCGGTACGGCTTCGGTGGTCACGGTTCCCTTCCCGGGGTGGGTTGGTGGGGGCCGCGCTCCGAGAACCACCAGTCGCGGAGTCCGGGGAACTGCGCGACCGCCTCGTCGGTGTCGAGCGGAGGGGCCGCGGAGCGGCCGGCGGAGGGCCTCGGGAGAGCCGCCCCGGAAGGGACCAGCGTCTGGGCGCGGAACAGCCGGGTCATCAGCACCGGGCTGCTGAGCACTGCTTGGGACACCCGGGCCCGCATCCGCCGCCCGGCTGCGGAGCCGGAGCCCTCGGCTGATCCGGGCCCGTCGGCGGGTGCGGAACCCTCCGCGAAGGCCCGTACCCGGTCCTGCTCGGTCGCCATCCTCCAGGATTCGGCGGCCGTTTCGGCCACCGCCGCCTGGACCGCGGGCAGCACCGAGGGCCGGGCGCCGCGCTCCGCCAGCTCCCGCTCCAGCCGCAGGGCGCCGAGCAGCGCGACGGACATCCCGTGCGAGTACACGGGGTTCACCGCCGTCAGCGCGTCGCCGATGACCAGGAACCCTTCGGGCAGGGGCAGCCGCTCGAAGTACCTCCGGCGGTTCGCGGTGGCGCGGAACGGCCGTACGCCGCCCAGGGGTTCGGCCGCCGCCAGCAGCTCGGCCACGATCGGCGAGCGCAGCGAGCGCGCACCGTCCGTGAATCCGGGCTCGTCCACCGGCGGTCTGGCGGCGCGCGTGCCGGTCAGGGTGAAGATCCACCGTCCGTCCTCGATGGGGAACAGCGTGGCTCCGTACCCCGGACGGCCGCCCGAAGGCCGCGGGTGCACCATGATCGCCGGGAGGTCGGCGGCGAGGCCGGGGGGCGCCCGGTAGATCCTGGTGGAGTACGCCAGTCCCGGGTCGACCACCTCCTCCTCCACACCGGGTCCGCCGATCGCGGTCAGCCATCGCCCGGCCCGCGAGCGCCGGCCCGTCGCGTCCACCACGAGGTCGGCGCGGAGTGTCTCGTCGGAGCCGTCCTCGCCGGAGCCGTCCTCGCCCGCGACCCGGACACCGGTCACGCGCGAGGCGTCCCCTACGAGTCCCAGGACCCGGGTGCGCTCCCGTACGGTGACCGCCCCGTCGGCCAGGGCCCGCTGCCGGATGACGTGGTCCATCAGCCAGCGGCTGCACGAGACCATGAAGGCCCCGGTCTCGTGGCGGCGGAACCAGCCGTCCGCGCTCAGGATCAGCGCGCCGTCCGGCAGGCCCCGGCGGTGCGCTCCCCGGGCGAGGAGCGCCTCCAGCGTTCCCGGGAGCAGGGTGTCCAGGGCCTGGGCGCCGGCGGTCACGAGCACGTGGCTGTGGAAGGCCTGCGGGAGCCCCGGGCGGACGCCCGGGCCGGCAGGGTACCGGCCGCCCTCGACGACGGTGACCTCGTCGACGTGCCGGGAGAGCACCCGGGCCACCAGCACGCCCGCGAAGCCCCCGCCGAGGACGACGGCCTTGGTCATGACCGCGCGGCCGGCTCGCTCCGTGTGGCCTGCGTTCCGGATTCCGTCTCCTCGATGAGGTCGGCTTCGATCATGGAGCTGATGAAGGCGTCCACTTCGGCGCGGATGCGGGCCGTCATGACGGGGTTGTGCCCGGCGAAGAGCAGGGACAGGTTCCTGATGACCGTCTCCCGGTCCCCGTCGCTCTCCACGAGCGCCCAGATCTGGGCGGCCGTCGCGTTCAGGGTGCGGAAGTCGCCGGATTCGCTGTGGTAGAGCGAGATGCCGTCCCCGCTCTCCTGCCAGATCACCGCGTCACTGATGTGCAGGGACATCTCCCAGCCTCCTGTTCACCGGCATGATCGGAATCAGTTCGCCCACCTTGATCGCGGGCACGGGCGCCGGCGGGCGGACCCAGGTCTTCCACTGCTCGTGGGCCTCGTGCACCTCGCCGGTGGCGACCAGTCGCGGGACGGTCATCTCATCGCCGCCCACGGCGAGTTCGGCGCGGGTCACGCCGGTCTCCTGCCACAGCTGCGTGGTGACGCCGTGCCGCAGGATCCGGCACAGGTGGCGGCTGTTGCGCCGCAGGTCCCCGGACTCCGACATGTGCGCGGCCCGGCAGCCGCCGCCGCAGTTCGCCTTGATGTAGCACTTCTCGCAGTCGGCGTGGAACTCCCCGCCGTACACGGTGCTCTTGCGCATCGAGGTCAGGATCGGGCCGGCGAAGATCTCCGACAGCCGCTGCTTCCTGATGTTTCCGGCGAACTCTCCCTTGCCCGTGATGAGTTTGCACGGGTAGACGTCACCGAGGGAGTTGACGTAGATCTCGTTGCCACCCATTCCGCAGTTGCCCTTGACCGAGCACGCGGTGACGGGCCTCGGCCCGTCCGGCTTGAGCTTGCCGGCGACCGGCGAGGTCCAGACGAGCTCCTGCACCTTCAGGTGGTCCTGCCAGCCGAAGTCGTAGTCGTCGCCCACGCCCCGGCCGAGGTCGTTGTGGTTCATCAGGCGGACGCTGTGGATCTCGATCCCGTCGAGGAAGGAGGCGAAGTCCTCCAGCTCGTGGACGTTGTCCGAGGTGACGATGTGGTTGATGGCAGGCGCCACCCCGGCCGCGTTGAGGAGCTGGATCGCCCGATGGGTCTTGGCGAACGCCCCCTTGCCGCGGGTGCGGTCGTGGGTCTCGGCCGTCCCCCCGTCGAGGCTCACGGTGACCGCGTCGAAGAGCTCGGCGAACCGCTTGGCCTTCGCCTCGGTCCGGATCATCGTCGCGTTGGTGATGATGTTGACCTTCAGACCGCTGCTCTTCGCGTGCTCGACGATCTGGAACAGGTCCTTGCGGAGCATCGGCTCGCCGCCGGTGAAGATGATGGTCCCGGCGCCGAAGTCGGCGATCTGCGAGACCAGGTCCAGGGATTCGGCGGTGTCGAGCTCGCCCGGAAGGCACTTCTCGGAGGAGGCGTAACAGTAGGGACAGCGGAGGTTGCAGCCGTCCGTGATGGCGTAGTACGCGACACCCAGGGGCGGTTCGCCCAGCCTGACCTTGGGCTTGTTGCCGTTGAAGTACACGATCCAGTTCAAGATGAGCTTGGCGAGGACGCGTTCCGTCGCGTCGTCCTGCTCCAGCCCCGGCTGCTCACCCCGGGCCCGGGCGGCCGCCAGGGTTTCGAGGACGTGAAACTCACGTCCGGAGAGGACGCACCGGGCGGCCACCTCCGGGTTGACCACGAGGTGGTCCTCACCGTGCACGAAGTACGTCAGGTCGTTGGGCACCTCGAACAACGACAGGTTCCGAACCAGGTTTCCGCGCATCCCGCCTCCTCTCTGGGCTGGCACAGGCGCGGCCCGACGCGAGTGGCCGCCGGACCCCGCCTGTGGAACGGTCAGTTCTCGGCCTGGCCCGATCCCGACCAGAGGCCGCAGGCACAGAGCATCGCGGCGTCGAAGCCCTCCTTCGTGGCCTCCGGGGAGGTCCAGTCCTGGGAGTGCGCCACCACGTCGGGCAGGATCGCCGCGAGGCGGGTCTTCGTCGAGATGAGGACCTTGGTCTCCTCGGGAGTCAGGCTGGCGTAGAACTCTTCGAGGGCGGGCGCCATCGTGCCTCCGATGACGCCGGCCGCACGCAGGGACTCCAGGGCGTTGAAGGTCATGCTTCCACCTTTCGCTGTCGCGTTCGATCGGGGACGCAACCGAGACTGCGCGCGGCGGACCCCTGAAACAACCCCACGAATGTGGGTTGTGCGGGAGCGACGAAGGGGACATACGCAACGCGGGCGAGCGTCTTCCGACAGCGCATCGGGACGGCTGGAACGCGCCGTTCACGGGTGTTGACGATCTCCAGACCGTGCCCCACGCTCATACCACAGCCGTTGTGAAGCTCATGTGAAGCGAACGTGGAAATCGGGATCAATGGAGCGCCCACCCGGCGGCCGGCGGCCCGTCGGACGACCCGAGAGGTGCGATGAACCCCACCGGCTTAGGCATCGTGCACATATCGCTGTTGCCAGGCTTCGTCTGCCGCACCGACCAGCGGGTCGCCGATCTCAGCGACATCCAGCAACGGCTCGTCGCCGCCCTGGTGCTCGGCGACCGCCCGCTCCGGCGCGGTGAACTCGCCGCCCGGCTGTGGCCCGATGCCCCGCCCGACCGGGCGGGTGCCCGGTTGCGCCAGACCTTGTGGCGGCTGAATCAAGCCACGGACGGGGGCCTGTTGAGGGTCTCGCACACCACCGTCGCCCTCGCCGATCACGTCGAGGTGGACTACCGGGCGGCGGCAAGGCTGATCGCGGCGGAGACCGGTGCGGTCGGGGCGGCGACGGCGACGATGGCGGGCGAGGACCGGCTGCCGCAGGCGTGGAGCGTACTGCGCCACCCACTGCTGAACGACTGGGACGACGACTGGCTCGTACCGTTCCAGGAGAAGTGGAAGGTCCAGCGCGTCCAGACCCTGGAGCGCCTCGCCGAGCGGTTCCTCCAGCGCCGGCAGCACGCCGCGGTGCTCGAACTGGCCGACGCCGCGACCCAGGCCGACCCGCTGCGGGAGGCGCCCCGGCGGATCGCCGTCCAGTCGTGCCTGTTCGTCGGCGAGGTGGCCGACGCACACCGCCGCTACCGCGGCTATCAGGAGCTGCTCTCCGCGGAACTGGGCGTGGCGCCGAGCGGCGCCATCCCGCAGTTGCTCAGACAGGACCGCGAGAGACAGCTCGCCCTGGCGGCGGAGTTCTGACCCGGGGGCCGTCGTACCACCGCCGGCACGACGACCCCTTCCGGCACGACGACCCCTTCCGGTACGACGGCGCCCGCCGGTACGACAGCGCCCTCCCGCCCCTCCCTCAGTGCAGGTCGGCCCGTTCGGCGGTGTCGTCGATGAAGCCGCCCGACTGGTGCTGCCACAGCTTCGCGTAGGCGCCGTCCGCGTCGAGCAGTTGGTGGTGCGTGCCCTGCTCGACGATCCGTCCGCGGTCGAGGACGACGAGCTGGTCCATGGTGGCGACCGTGCTCAGCCGGTGCGCGACCACGAGCGCCGTCCGCCCGGCCATCAGCCGCCACAGCGCGTCCTGGACCAGGATCTCGCTCTCGGAGTCCAGGGCGCTGGTCGCCTCGTCGAGGAGCAGGATCGGCGCGTCGCGCAGGATCGCCCGGGCGAGGGCGACCCGCTGGCGCTGCCCGCCGGACAGCTTCACCCCGCGCTCGCCCACCATCGTGTCGAAGCCGTCCGCCAGCCCGTCGGCGAACTCCGTGACGTGCGCCGCCTCGGCCGCGCGGCGGATCTCCGCCTCGGTGGCGTCCGGGCGGGCGAAGGCGATGTTGTCGCGCAGCGTGCGGTGGAACATCGCCGGGTCCTGGGGGACGTAGGCGATCAGGCTGCGCAGGTCGGCCTGGCTCAGCCGGCTGATGTCCTGCCCGCCGATCAGGATCCGGCCCCCGTCGATGTCCGTCATCCGCAGCAGCAGCCGGGTGAGCGTGGTCTTGCCCCCGCCGGACCGGCCGACGAGACCGAGCTTGGACCCCGCGGGCACGACCAGCTCCAGGCCCTCGAAGAGCGGCTTCCCGCCCTCGTGGCCGAAGCTCACCCGGTCGAACCGGACATCGGCGGTCGGCGGACGTCGCAGCGGTTCGGGCTCCACCGGGTCGAGCACGGTCGGCGGTGTCAGCAGCAGTTCGGTGAACTGCGCGGCCTCCGTCATCGAGCTCTCCAGGCGGCGGTAGATCTGATTGAACTCGAACATGATCCGGGTCGCGCTGGCGTAGTAGGTGAAGGCGACGATGACCGCTTCCACCCCGTGCGCTCCTCCGCCGAGCACGATGGCGAGCATCAGCCCCAGCACGTTGGTCGCCACGGACAGGGGCGCGACCAGGGTGTCGATGCGCAGGTTGCCGTAGTCCCACGAGCGCAGGGTGAGCTTCCTCGACTCCGCCACGCGGGTGCGGTGTTCGGCGGCCTCGCGCGATTCGGCGGCGAACGCCCGGACCGTGTCCATGTTCATCAGGCTGTCCGCCACGTGGCCGGACACCCGGGCGATCGCCTCCTCCCGCCGGGCGACGAGCACTTGGCGGCGACGGATCAGGGGCGCCACGCACAGCCCCGTGATCGTGATCATCACCAGCAGCCCGACGACGAGCAGCGGGTCGTACTGCCACAGCACCACCGAGGCGAACAGCAGGGGCACGAAACTGCCCATGACCGAGAACGTCAGCGTGTCGACGAACTCCTCGAAGCGGGAGGCGAAGCTCAGGACCCGCTTCGTGAGGGATCCGGCGAAGTTGTCGTGGAAGAACGCCGCGTCCTTGGCGAACAGTTCGTCCATCCCGGTGACGTAGAGCTGCTCGATCCCGCGGGCGTCGAGGCGGTTCAGGCAGTGCAGCCCGATGCGCCAGAACGCCTCCGAGAGCAGCAGGACTCCGGCGAAGCCGAGGACGTAGGGCATCGCCCAGCCGAGGGCTCCCCCGGTTGCCCCCGTGTCCTCTTCCCCGCCCGCGATCCGGCCGACGAGCTTCGCGACGACCAGCGGTGCGATGTAGTGGATGCCGATGTTGCCCAGCGCCGGGAGCAGCATCGCGGGCGCCGTCAGCCGGCGCAGGCGGACCAACTCCCGCCCGTAGTAACGAAGTGCGAGGAGTACGGGACTCCTGCGCGGTGGGTGTGTGTTCGGTGTACTTCCGTGCGATTCGGGCGATCCCATCCCAACCCTGCCTTCTCGGACCCTCTGGCCAGAAAGCGGAGTGTCCCGCACGGGCGCCCACGGGGTCCAAGGCTTTTCTCCCGATAGCCGAAAACCGGCCGACCTGCGGACGAACCCCGACCGGCGTTCGCCTGGTGTACGCGCCGGCGTCACGCGAGGCTCCCTTACCTGAACCCCGGACGCGCTGTGCTGGGGTGTTCAGCCACCCCTCAACCGCGGAGGTCGTCCCCGCCATGGCAGAACTCAATCGTCGGCGTTTCCTGCAGCTCGCAGGCGGCACCACCGCCCTGACGATGCTGGGCGAGAGCATCGCCCGCGCCGCCGCCATCCCCGCACAGGGGACCACGGGCTCCATCGCGGACGTCGAGCACATCGTGGTGCTCATGCAGGAGAACCGTTCCTTCGACCACTACTTCGGCGCGCTGCGGGGCGTCCGCGGCTTCGGCGACCCGCGCCCGGTGACCCTGCCCAGTGGCAAGTCCGTCTGGCACCAGTCCGACGGCACGAAGGAGACGCTGCCCTTCCGGCCGCCGTCCGAGGACCTCGGGATGGAGTTCCTCCAGGGACTCAACCACGACTGGGCGGGCGGCCAGAGCGCCTTCAACAAGGGCAAGTACGACAACTGGGTGCCCGCCAAGACGGCCACCACGATGGCCCACCTGACCCGCCAGGACATCCCCTTCCACTACGCCCTGGCGGACGCGTTCACCATCTGCGACGCCTACCACTGCTCGTTCATCGGCTCCACCGACCCCAACCGCTACTACCTCTGGTCGGGCCACACCGGCAACGACGGCCAGGGCGGCGGCACGGTCCTCAACAACGCCGAGGCCGGCTACGGCTGGACCACCTACCCGGAGCGCCTGGAGGCCGCCGGGGTCTCTTGGAAGGTCTACCAGGACATCGGCGACGGCCTCGACGCCGCCGGATCCTGGGGCTGGATCAACGACGCCTACCGCGGCAACTACGGCGACAACTCGCTGCTGTACTTCAACAGCTACCGCAACGCCCAACCGGGCAGCGCCCTCCACGAGAAGGCCCGTACGGGCACCAACGCGGCCGCGGGCGAAGGCTACTTCGAGAAGCTGCGCGCGGACGTGGTGGGAGGCACCCTCCCCCAGATCTCCTGGATAGCCGCCCCCGAAGCCTTCAGCGAGCACTCCAACTGGCCCTCCAACTACGGCGCCTGGTACATCTCCCAGGTGCTGGACGCGCTCACCGCCGACCCCGACGTGTGGGCGAAGACGGCCCTGTTCATCACCTACGACGAGAACGACGGCTTCTTCGACCACGTCGTCCCGCCGTACGCCCCCGCCAGTGCCGCGCAGGGCCTGTCGACGACGCCCACCGCCCTGGACGTGTTCCCCGGCAAGGCCGGGTACGTGGCCGGACCCTACGGCCTGGGTCCGCGCGTGCCCATGCTCGTCGTCTCCCCGTGGAGCACCGGCGGTTACGCCTGCTCCGAAACCTTCGACCACACCTCGGTCATCCGCTTCATGGAGCAGCGCTTCGGCGTCCACGAGCCAAACATCTCGCCCTGGCGCCGCGCCGTCTGCGGCGACCTGACCTCCGCCTTCGACTTCGCCCGCAAGGACACCGCCCCGGCCCCGCTGCCGGACACCGACGGCTGGTTCCCGCCGGACCGCGAGCGCCACCCCGACTTCCGGGCGACCCCGCCGGCCCGGGGGGCCATGCCCCGCCAGGAGAAGGGACTGCGTCCCACGCGCGCGCTCAAGTACGCCCCGTACGTGGACGGCGCCGCGCTCGTCTCCGAGGGCAGGTTCCGGCTGACGTTCAGCGGCGGCCCGGAGCTGGGCGCGCAGTTCTACGTCACCTCCGGCAACCGCAGCGACGCGCCCTGGACCTACACCACCGAGGCCGGCAAGTCGATCGCGGACACCTGGAACACCGCCTACTCGGCCGGTGCCACCGACCTGACCGTGCACGGCCCCAACGGCTTCCTGCGCGGCTTCCGCAACCCCGGCACCACCCCCGGCCCCGAGGTCACCGCCCGCCACAACGCCGCCACCGGAAACCTGGACGTCACCCTCACCAACGCCGGCAGCACCACCGCCACGGTGACGCTCACCAACGCCTACGGCGGCGGCCCGAAGCGCCTCACGGTCCCCAAGGGCGCCACCGTCAAGCACACCGTCTCACTGAAGAACACCCGCCGCTGGTACGACGTGACGGTCACCGCATCCGGCTCCCCGGCCTTCCTCCGCCGCTTCGCCGGCAAGGTGGAGACGGGCGCGGCGGGCCTGTCGGACCCGGCGATCCTGACGGAACAGTCCTCCTGACGACGAACGGCGCCGCCGGTCCACCCGGCGGCGCCGCTCTCGGAGTTCCGTCAGTAGAGGTTGGTCACGCTGGTGGCCCAGCCCTTCGCCCCGACCAGCAGGGGCTGCTTGAGGCCGGTGGCACCACCCGGATAGAAGAGCAGGCAGCCGGTGGGGCAGGTGGTGCTGGCCGCCTTGCCCGCGCCGTCGACGTAGTTCACCACGCGCTTGGCATCGGCCGGAGTGGTGGCCCACAGGTCGCCCTGCTCGTCACCCGCCTTGGGCTGGAACTGGTCGTACTTGATGACCTGGCCCTCGTCGGTGATCGTCTTGCCGACGACGGCACCCTGGGCGTTGCCCCGGCTGACGACAACCGGCCGGTCGGCGGTCAGCCAGCCCCCGGTGGCGTAGGTGGTGCGGGGCGCGAGGCCGAACTTTCCGTCCGCGGCGATCTTGCCGGCGTAGAAGTACAGCTTCCCGTCGACCTTGTTGCGGGCCAGGATGTCCTTGACGCCGTCGCCGTTCTGGTCCCCGATGCCGAGGATCGTGTAGTTCTTCCAGGTGGTGCCGCCGGTGTAGCCGGGGGCCTTGAAGTCGAAGGGCTCCGTCTGGTCCGGGCTTGCATCGCCCGTCTTGGTCTTGCCGGAGTAGACGCGCAGGCGGGCAGCGGTGCAGGCGTCGTCCACGCATTCGACGACAGCCAGATCGTTGCCCTTCTTGTAGCCGCTATCGGTGCGCTGGTCCAGGTCGCCGGGGGCGATGATCTGCTGGATGCGCCCCCAGCCCTTGACCCCGAGTGCGGGAGGCGGGAGCAGCTCGCGGCGGGTCGCGTACAAGGGGGCGCCCTGCCCGTTGCCGGGATAGAGGTAGAGCTTGTTGTCGCTCAAGCGGGCAATGACGTCCTCGAAGCCGTCGGGTACGTCAGAGTCGCCCCTGTAGCCCGTGAAGTCACCTCCGTGGGCGATCAGCGCATCCTTCCAGCCGGAGTCTCCGACGACGCGCATCTGCACACGGCCGGCTCCGTTGCTCGTGTACAAGCGCAGGCCGCCGTCCGCTTCGGGGCCTAGCAGGTCCACGAAGCCGTCGCCGTTCAGGTCGCCGACGAGGTCCGTGACCGCCCGGTTCAGCGGAGTCTGCCCGGCCGGGTAGACGAAGGACGCCGAGAAGGTGGTCAGCCTTGTTTCCGTAGTGGGCGAGCCGTTCCCGGCCTTGTCGAAAACGCGAGTGGACAAGTTGTGCCCGAACCGGTCCATCAGGTCGACTTCGATGACGGCTTCCGTGACGCCCTGGGCGAGAGGAACCCAATTGTTCGTGGCACACGGCGTGGTGGACACGGACAAAGGACGGTCCATGGACCAGCAGAACCCGGCGAGATCGGTGGCCGGGTGCTTCAGCTTGATGCGCATCTTGGTGCGCGCCTGCTGAGGGGTGAGGGGGCTGCCGTCCTCCTTGGTGACGGTGACGGGGTCCGTCGGCGCGTCCGCGTCCACGCTGAAGGCGCATGGGCCGGTGAAGGCGCTGTAGGCACCTTCCTCGTCCTTGGCACGGACCTTCCACTTGTAGCTGCCGGTGGGAAGGTTCTGGGCGAGGACCTTTCCGATCGCCGTGCCACCGCTGGACACGGTGCTGACGTCGGAGACCGGCACAGCCGCGCCCGCGGCGGTGGTGACGACGAACTGCGGGGTGACGGTTCCGCCGTCCTCGTCGCGTAGGACTGCGGTCAGGGCCAGGCCGCTGTTACCGATCAAACCGTTGCAAGGGACGGGCTTGTTGCCCTCGACCGAAGGCCCCCAGCTCCCTTCATATGCTCCAGCGCTGACGACCTCGGGCTTGGTCGGCGTCGCCGCGGCCGCGCCCGGTGCGGAGAACAGGTCTGCCGCCGTGAGCGGGAGGGTGAGCGTGAGAAGGACTGTGAGCGCGCGGGGCACGCGTATACCGGCTCTTCGGCGAGTCATGGGATGTCTGCGTCTCTCTGCGAACGTCAAGCACGTGATCACCGCAGAGTAGGGCACGCAATTCGCATTGGCACAGCAAAATCTGAGTGAATGTCATTACGGCAACGGCAAGCCCGATCCCAAATGGTCCAGTTCAGGCGGGTCTGGTCCAGGGCGGTCGGGTTCGAGCTTGCGCGTTCCCTTCGTCCCCCGTGGCGTTTGCGGAACCAAACGATCAGCGGCCGGCAGCGCCCGGGTGCAGCAGCAGGACGTTGCCCAGGAAGCGCGTGCCCGTGGCGTCCGACGGGCGGTTGACGATGCCCGTCCCGGCGGTGACCATCACGCTCGATCCGCCGCCGTCGAGGTTCAGCGCCTCCTGGGCGCCCAGGGACTTCATCAGCTTCGCGGCGCCGGCCACGCCCAGGCCCGCACTCCACCCGGCCCGGCGTCCGTCCACGACGACCATCAGCAGCCTGCCCTGGGCGTCGACCCCGAGCATGGTGCGCGGGTTGCCGCGGACCACCCAGTTGTAGGTGAAGGTCTGGTCGGCTCCCTGGCGGATGATGCCGTCCGCCAGGGCGTTCACCGCGATCCGGCCGTCCCGGATCAGGGTCGGGCCGACCTGGACGATCGTGGTGTCGGAGGTGAGCGGGACGGCGTATCCGGAGCCGTCCAGGACGCGCTGGATGATGCGCAGCCGGGCGCCCTGGCGTGCGTGTGCGAGCAGCCAGTCGGCGCTCTCGCCGATCGCTTGGAGGGTGGAGCCGCCCGCGGGCGGCGTGGCCCCGCGCGTGCGGTGCACCGCCGTCACCCGGTCGTTGCGGTCCAGGACCACCTCGGCGCCCGCTCCGGTCGGCGGAGCGCTCCACTCGGGGGTGAAGCGGACGATCTCGCTCTCGTCGGTGCACTTGACGTCGTGCTGCGGGTGCTGGGTGGGCTGGTCGCGGCCGACGCCCCCGCAGTTCCAGATCTCGCCGGGTATCCGGTTGATGCCGTCGATCTCCCTGATGGAGCCGCCCGCGCCGACCGTGATCCGCGTGGTGTACGTGTCGATGTCCAACTGCCGCCCGCCGTCCGTGAACCTGACCCCGCTGCGGCCCTGGGTGGCGGCGCTCAGCAGCCGGCCGTCCTTCACGTACAGGCCGAGCGAGGCCTTGTCCGCGAACCACTGGGCGTTGACGCCCGCCAGCGCCCCGGCGGCGGTCGCCAGGTCGGGCAGCTTCTCGTGGACGTCGATGGTCGGCCCGAAGTCGCTGGCCAGACGGCCGGTGAACTGCTTGAAGTCCACCCGCAGGACGAACACCCGCTGGAGGGCGTCGGCGTCCGTGCCGTCCTGCGCCGTGTACCGGGTGTCCCCGGCGAACCCGGCCGCCCGGACCTGGGCGAGCGCGGCCGTCGCCGCGTTCTGGTCGGCGTACCGCCCGATCCTCACGGTCCAGCCCAGCGTGCCGGCCGGGCGGTCGGCGAAGGCGGGGATGAGGACCCTTTCCACCCGGGGCTCGAAGCCCTTGGCGCGCAGGGCCCCGGCCACCTGATCGGCCCGCTCCTGGGCCCCGAGGGCCGCGGTGGCCCGGTCGTACGGGCCGTCGGCGGTCAGGGGCTGGTTCACGTGGACGGTCCAGGCGTCGTCGGCGCCGGCCCGGCCGAGGACGAAGGAGGTCCGGGTGACCCCGGGAGCGAGCACGA
Source organism: Streptomyces sp. NPDC056883 (assembly GCF_042788835.1). NCBI lineage: Bacteria > Bacillati > Actinomycetota > Actinomycetes > Kitasatosporales > Streptomycetaceae > Streptomyces > Streptomyces sp. NPDC056883. Next base: position 169,409 of record NZ_JBHUBS010000006.1, read on the forward strand.
CGGACTGCGCCGATGCGACGGGCGGGATCGTGAGGGGTGCGAAGTCGGCGGCGGCCTCCGGCGCGCGCGGTGACGCGGCCGGCCGTTCCGGGGCTCCGGTTGCCGGTGCCGCACCGACCGCGGTGACCGCGCAGAGGACGAGGACGGCGGCGGACGAAGCTGCGACCCGCGGTGTCAGACGCATACGACTCTCCCTGGAGGTGAGGTGGTGCGTCTTCTCAGTCCAGGGGCGGCACGTGGCGCGCGGCGCAACTCCGCTTGCTGCTCACGTGAATTCCGCGGAACCGCGGGGAAGGCGGGCATCGCAGGTCCGGGGCATTGCGCCCGGGGTATGCGAAAACGACCGAGGGGCCGTTTCAGATTGCTCTGAAACGGCCCCTCGGTCTACGACTCTTTCGAGTCGGGACGACAGGATTTGAACCTGCGACCCCTTGACCCCCAGTCAAGTGCGCTACCAAGCTGCGCCACGTCCCGATGTGCTTCTGATCTGGGGTTTCCCCCGTCTCGGCGGCACATGCAGAACATTACCCCACACCGGGGGGTGTCCATGCACCGGTTATCGGCAGGAGGGGGATGAAGGGAGGATGAAGGGGTGAACGCACGGGATCGGGACGATGAGGGGCGGGCGCGGAACGCCCGGCCCCGGGACGGGCTGGGTCGGCCGCTGCCCTACGGGGCCCAAGGGGTGGAGCGGCAGCCCGAGGGAGTGGTGCGGTCGCCCGGGGAGACGGTGGCGCAGGCGCAGCGGCTGCTGGACGCCGGGATGCCGTTCCACGCGCACGAGGTGTTCGAGGACGCCTGGAAGTCGGGGCCCGGCACCGAGGCGCCGCTGTGGCGGGCGCTGGCGCAGCTGGCGGTCGGGCTGACGCACGCCGCGCGCGGGAACGCGGTGGGCGGGGCCCGGCTGCTGCGCCGCGGAGCCCTGGCCCTGGCCGGGCAGGACGGAGTCGGGGGCGGGGCTGCCCCCGAGGCCGAGGCCCCGGACAAGGCCGCAGAACCGGCCGGGACCCCGCACGGGATGGACCTGGCCGGGCTGGTGCGGTGGGCCCTGGAGCTGGCAGAGCGAGTGGAGGCCGGAGCGGCCGTCGACGCGGCCGCCGAAGCACCGCGGCTCACGGGCGGACCGGGCCCCGCCTGAGCACGGGGCGGCACCAGCGGCCGCTCCGACCCCGGCGCCCCGCCCCGCCCGGCCCCGCCCCGCCCGGCTAGGGCCTCGTCGGCTGGAGGAGGTCCCAGCGGTTGCCGTAGAGGTCCTGGAAGACGGCGACCGAGCCGTACGCCTCGTGGCGCGGCTCCTCCAGGAAGCGGACGCCCTCGGCGGTCATCCGGGCGTGGTCGGCGGCGAAGTCGTCGGTGTAGAGGAAGAAGCCGACCCGGCCGCCCGTCTGGTCGCCGACGCGGGAACGCTGGGCGTCGTCCTTGGCCCGGGCCAGCAGGAGGGCGGATTCCGTGGCGCCCGGCGGGCGCACCACGACCCAGCGGGAGCCGTCCGGGCGCGGGGTGTCCTCGGCGAGGTCGAAGCCGAGCGCGCGGGTGTAGAAGTCGATGGCCTCGTCGTAGTCGTGGACCACGAGGGCGGTGAGGGCGAGGTGGGAGGACATGTCCTCATTGTGCGCCGAGGAGGATTACCTCCAGGGTGCGGGGGCCGTGCACGCCCTCCACCCGGTCCAGTTCGATGTCGCTGGTGGCGGAGGGTCCGGAGATCCATGTCAGCGGCCTGGTGGGGTCCAGCAGGGGCAGTGCCCGCGGGACCGAGTCCACCACCTGGGCGGGGACCCGGACCACGCAGATGTGGTGGTCCGGTACGAGCGTGATCCGGCGCCGTCCCTGCGCGGGGCCGCCGTCGAGGACGATCGTGCCGGTCTCGGCGATCGCCAGGGCGCAGCCCGTCACCACGCTTTCCACCGCGTCCAGTTGGTGCGGGGTGGAGGCCGCGCGGTCGGGGATCCGGGTCGGGTCGGCCGCAGCGAGCCAGTGCGGCGGCAGCCCGGACGGTACGAGCACCGACGACGCACCCCGTTCGGCGAGGAGACGGGCCAGCAGCACGGCGATGCCGTCCTCGTCGACCCGGTGGACCTTGGCCCGGTACTCCGCGAGGTTCGCGGCGAGCAGGTCGACGGTCTGGGCCGGGGTGCGGGCGCCGTGGGCCTGGAGGTAGTCCCGGGGGACGGCGGTGTCCGGGCGCGGCTCCGGCAGGGCCCGGCGGATGCGGGCCAGGATCTGTTCCTTGGCGCTCATGGGCGTGCCCCCTTCTCGCGTGCCGCCTTCTCGCGTGCCGCCTTCTCGAGGCCCTCCTTCTGGCGTGCCTCTTTCTCGCGCGCCGCCCACCAGTCGCGGAACGAGCGCTCCGCGAGCTCCGGCAGCTCCCTGCTGTCCGTCCAGGCCCGCCCCGGCCCCGGCAGCCGGCGCGGTCGCAGCCGACGGGCCCGGGCCAGCAGCCGCTCCCCCGCGCGCAGCGCGCCCGGGCGGTCGAGGAGGAGCCTGGCGGCGCGCATGGCGGCCCGTTCGGCGGTGTGGCCGTCGGCGGGGCGGATGCGGACGCGGAGGCCCTCGCGGGTCACCGGGCCGCCCTGGACCACGCGTTCGCGCAGGTGGACCAGGACCTCCGGGATGTCGATGGCGACCGGGCAGACCTCGTAGCAGGCCCCGCACAGGGTGGAGGCGTAGGGCAGGGTGGCGTCGATCTCGCTCCCGGTGCCGCGGAGCTGGGGGCTGAGGATGGCGCCGATCGGGCCGGGGTAGACGGAGCCGTAGGCGTGGCCGCCTGCGCGCTCGTACACCGGGCAGACGTTGAGGCAGGCCGAGCAGCGGATGCAGCGCAGGGCCTGGCGGCCCACCTCGTCGGCGAGGGTGTCGGTGCGGCCGTTGTCGAGGAGGACGAGGTGGAAGACGGAGGGGCCGTCGCCGTCCACGGTGCCGGTCCACATGGTCGTGTACGGGTTCATCCGCTCGGCGGTCGATGAGCGGGGCAGCGTCTGGAGGAAGATCTCGAGGTCGCGGAAGGTCGGGATCACCTTCTCGATGCCGACCACCGAGATCAGGGTTTCGGGCAGGGTCAGGCACATCCGGCCGTTGCCCTCGGACTCGAAGACGACCAGGGTGCCGGTCTCGGCGACCATGAAGTTGGCGCCGGACACGGCGACTTTGGCCCGCAGGAACTTCTCGCGCAGGTGCAGCCGGGCGGCTTCGGCGAGCTCGCGCGGGTCGTCGCCCAGCCCCTCGGGGGCCGGACGGCCCCAGCCGCCCATCTCCGCGGCGAAGATGTCGCGGATCTCGCCGCGGTTGCGGTGGATGGCGGGGACCAGGATGTGGGAGGGCCGGTCGTGGCCGAGCTGGACGATGAGCTCGGCGAGGTCGGTCTCGTACGCGGCGATCCCGGCCGCCTCCAGGGCCTCGTTCAGGCCGATCTCCTGGGTGGCCATGGACTTGACCTTGACGACTTCCCGTTCCCCGGTGGCCAGGACCAGTTCCGTCACGATGCGGTTGGCCTCGTCGGCGTCGGCCGCCCAGTGGACGGTGCCGCCCGCGGCGGTGACGGCGGCCTCCAGTTGGAGCAGGTACCGGTCGAGGTGCGCCAGCGTGTGGTCCTTGACCGCCTTGCCGGCGGCGCGCAGCCGGTCCCAGTCCTCCAGTTCGGCGACGGCCCGCGCCCGCTTGTCGCGGATGGTGTGGGTGGCGTGGCGGAGGTTGGCCCGCAGCACCTCGTCCCGTACGGCCTCGCGGGCCGCGTCGGGGAAGGCCGGCATGCCGAGATACGTGCCCGTCATACGAGTGGTTCCTCTTCCGTCGCGGCCAGGATCTCGGCGAGGTGCAGGGCCCGCAGCGGGGCGCCGCGGCGGCGCAGGATGCCGTCCAGGTGGGCGAGGCAGGAGTTGTCGGCCCCGCAGAGCACCTCGGCGCCCGTGGACAGCGCGTGGTCGGTCTTGTCGGTGCCCATCGCGGCCGATACGTCCGGGTTCTTGACGGCGAAGGTCCCGCCGAAGCCGCAGCACTCCTCGGCTCCGGGCAGTTCGCGCAGCTCCAGACCGCGTACGGCGGCCAGCAGCCGCCGGGGCCGGTCTCCGAGTCCGAGGCCCCGCAGGCCGTGGCAGGACGGGTGGTAGGTGACGGTGTGCGGGAAGTACGCGCCGACGTCCGTGACCCCGAGGACGTCGACCAGGAACTCGGTGAGCTCGTACACGCGCGGTGCGAGGTCCTCGGCCAGCGCGGCCAGGCCGGGGCCCCGGCCCTCGGACTCGGCCGCGCGGCCGATCCGGGGGTAGTGGGAGCGGACCATGGCGGCGCAGGATCCGGAGGGGGTCACCACGTACTCGTATCCGGCGAAGGCCTCGGCGGTACGCCGGACCAGCGGTTCGGCCTCGCGCCGGTAGCCGGTGTTGTACTGCGGCTGACCGCAGCAGCTCTGTGCGGCGGGGAAGTCCACGGTGACCCCGAGCCGCTCCAGGAGACGGACGACGGCGATGCCCGTGCGCGGGTAGAGCGCATCGTTGACGCAGGTGACGAACAGGGCGGCGCGCATGACGGGCAGAATAGCCCGGTGAAGAAGTTCTCAGTGATCGGCATAGGCGCGGGCGACCCGGACCACCTGACCCTCCAGGCGGTCAGGGCGATCGGCGCGGCGGACGCATTCCTCATCCTGGAGAAGGGCGAGGAGAAGGCGGATCTGACCGGGCTGCGGCGCGCGATGCTCGACGCGCACGCCCGCCCCGGACACCGGCTGGTGGAGGGCCGCGATCCCGATCGCGACCGGACGCCCTCCGACTACACCCCCACGGTGGACGGCTGGCGCAGTGCGCGGGCCGAGCTCTTCGAGCGGTTCATCGCCGAGGACCTCGCGGAGGGCGAGACGGGCGCGTTCCTGGTGTGGGGCGATCCCTCGCTCTACGACTCCACGCTCGCGATCCTCGACGAGGTGCTGGAGAAGGGCCGGGTCGCCTTCGAGCACGAGGTGGTGCCGGGCATCAGCAGCATCTCCTCGCTGCTGGCACGCCACCGCACCACCCTCAACCGGGTGGGCCGCCCGGTCCAGATCACCACCGGGCGCCGGCTCGCGGAGGGCTGGCCGGCCGACGTGGACGACGTGGTGGTGATGCTGGACGCCCGGCACGCCTTCACCGCCCACCTCGACCAGGACCTGTACATCTACTGGGGTGCGTACGTCGGCACCCCCGACGAGATCCTGGTCTCGGGAAAGCTGGCGGAGGTCGCCGGCCGGATCGAGGAGCTGCGCACCGAGGCCCGCGCCCGCAAGGGCTGGATCATGGACACGTACCTGCTCCGGCGCGACTAGGGGCCGCCTCTTCGAACCGTCCGTGAGAGCAGCGTCGTCGACGTGCGCGTCAGCCGACCCGGGGACCGACCGCCAGGGTCAGTTCGAGGACCCGTTGCGGTGAGGCGAGATCCGGGAACAGCTCCCGCAGCTGCGCCATCCGGTACCGGACCGTCTGGGGATGGACGAACAGGGCCGCCGCCACCTCGTCCCGCCTGCCCTGGTGCAGCAGCCAGGCCCGCAGCGTCTCCTCCAGTCGCCGTGCGGTCGTGGCGGGCAGGGTCCGCAGCGGTTCGAGGGCTCGGGCACGCAGGTCTGCGAACGCGTCCGCATCGGCGCTCAGGACCAGCTCGGGCAGGTGGTCCTCGGTGTCGCGGATGTCGGAGGAGAGGGAGCGCGCGCGTACGGCTCGTGCGTACGAGGCGGACGCACGCGTCCACGGCCGGGCCGGGCCGACCACGGCGGTGCGTTCGGTGAGCTGCCGCACGAGATGTGCTCGGTCGGCATCGGGGACGAGCAGCACACCGGTGGCGTCCGGCAGATCGTCGAGGACGAGGGTGTTCGGGTCGAGCGTGCGGTAGGCGGGCCGGGCCTGGTCGGCGGGCAGCAGGACCGCGGTCAGCGACACCGGAGGCTGCCACCCGGCCCGTTGCACGGAGGCGAGCAGCACGTCCGTGCTCGCTCCGGCGAGGAGATCGCGGGCCAGGTGTTCCAGGTGGCGCTCGTGGGCCCTGCCCCGGGCCGCCAGTTCGTCGGCGTGGCCCGCGGCGCTCGCGGCGGAGAGCTCGTCGATGTAGGCGAAGGTCAGCTCGGCGAACTTGGCGACCTCGGCGGCGGGCAGACCAGCGGGTACGGCGCCCGCGGCCAGGCATCGCCAGGCCACGCGAGCGCCGACGCGGTAGGCGCTGAGCAGGGCGTCCATCGAACGGCCGTCGCGCACCTCGCCGCGGCCCAGCTCGTAGGCCGCGTCACCGGCGTCGCCGCCCGTGGCGTTCCCGGTGGCGAGGTCCAGGTAGTGCCCCAGGGCGGTACGTACGGATCGGCGGATGGTGGCGCCCATGCGGCCCGAAAGGGCGTTGGCGTAGGGATGGACCTCGTCGATGATCGCCTCGACGACCTCGTCGGCGGTGTTCTTCAGCGCGGCCCGAAGTGCCGTGACCGTCGTCTCATCGAGGGACAGCTCGCTGGCCCTCCTGCTTGCATGACTCACGTTTTGTTCCCTGCGAACAATTCAGCTGGCCAGATTTACGTCCTGCGGTCATGACTTTACGCCCTGGCGCACAGCAAGCTAGGGCCATGACGAGTACAGCCCTTCGCAGCAGAGCGTGGAAACTGCTGGAGATGGTCACGACGCCCCTGCTGCCGTCGGACTACCTCGACCTGGTCAGCCCGCTGCGTGCGGGCGCCGACCTGCGGGGGCGCATCGAGGCCGTGCACCCCGAGACGGGTGACGCCGCGACCATCGTGATCAGGCCCGGACGGGGCTGGCGCGGCCACACGGCCGGCCAGTACGTGCGGATCGGGATCGACGTCGACGGGGTGCGCCTGTGGCGCGCCTATTCCATCACCTCGCCGACGAACCGCCAGGACGGGCGCTTCACGATCACCGTGAAGGCGATCCCGGACGGCAAGGTCAGCAACCACCTGGTCCGCAGGGCCGCGCCGGGCACGCTGATCCAGCTCGACCAGGCGACCGGCGACTTCGTGCTGCCGCGGGCCAAGCCCGCCAAGGTGCTCTACCTGACGGCCGGCAGCGGCATCACGCCCGTGATGGGCATGCTGCGCGACACGGCGTTCGACGATGTCGTCATGGTCCACAGCGCGCCGCAGCCGCAGGACGTGATCTTCCGCGGCGAGCTGCACGAGCTGGTCGCGAACAAGAAGCTGCGGCTCACCGAGGTGCACACCGACACGGACGGCATGCTCGACATCGCCCGTCTCGACGCACTCGTGCCCGACTGGGCCGAGCGCGAGACCTGGGCCTGCGGGCCCGCGGGCCTGCTCGACGCCGCCGAGGAGCACTGGACCGGGCACGGCGTACGGGAGCGCCTGCACACCGAGCGCTTCCGCGCCGGCATCGTCGTCGCCGGCGAGGGCGGCGAGGTCACGTTCGGGGCCAGCGGCAAGACCGCCGACGGGGACGGCGCCACGCCGTTGCTGGACGTCGGCGAGGAGGCCGGCGTGCTCATGCCCTCCGGGTGCCGCATGGGCATCTGCTTCGGCTGTGTCACACCGCTCACGTCGGGCGCCGTCCGCGACCTGCGCACCGGCGAGATCACCGAGGCCGAGCCGGGCGTCCTCATCCAGACCTGCGTGTCCGCGGCCGCGGGCCCTTGCACCATCGAACGGTAGGAACACCTTGACCGCCATCGACCCCACCGCCCACCTGACCGCGGAGCAGATCGAGGAGCTCGGCCGCGAGCTGGACGCGATCCGCGACGAGGTGATCGCGAGCCGCGGCGAGAAGGATGCCGCCTACATCCGCAAGGTCATTTCGGCGCAGCGCAAGCTGGAGCTGGTCAGCAGGGGCGTGCTGCTGTTCTCGATCTTCCCGCCCGCGTGGGTGATCGGCACCGCCGGCCTGTCCGTGGCGAAGATCATGGACAACATGGAGATCGGCCACAACATCCTGCACGGCCAGTGGGACTGGATGCGGGACCCGAAGATCCACTCCACCACCTGGGAGTGGGACCACGTCTCACCGTCCGACCAGTGGAAGCACTCGCACAACGAGCTGCACCACACGTACACCAACGTGATCGGCAAGGACAACGACCTCGGCTACGGCATCATGCGCGTCGACGAGGACCAGAGGTGGCACCCGTTCCACCTCGGCCAGCCGCTGTGGAACTTCCTCAACGCCTGCTTCTTCGAGTACGGCATCGCGGCGTACGACCTGGAGCTCGGCAAGAACCTGCACAAGCGCCGGCGCAAGAACCCGGAGTTCCGCGCACGGGCCAAGGCCGTGGGCCGCAAGATCCGCAAGCAGGTGCTCAAGGACTACGTGATCCACCCGCTGCTGTCGGGTCCGTCGTTCCTCCCCACGCTCGCCGCCACGTTCACCGCGAACCTGGTCCGCAACATCTGGACCCACTCGGTGATCATGTGCGGGCACTTCCCCGAGGGCGTGCAGGTCTTCGAGCGCCGGTCGATCAGGGGCGAGACTCGCGGTCAGTGGTACCTGCGCCAGATGATGGGCTCGGCGAACATCAGCGGCAGCAAGGCCATGCACTTCATGACCGGCAACCTGTCGCACCAGATCGAGCACCACCTGTTCCCCGACCTGCCGAGCAACCGGTACGCCGAGGTCGCGGTGAAGGTGCGCGCACTGTTCGAGAAGTACGAGCTGGAGTACGTCACGGGGCCGCTGCCCAAGCAGGTGTTCTCCGCCTGGCACAAGGTCTTCCGGCTCTCGCTGCCGAACAAGAAGCCCCGGGTCAAGACGCCGGACCGCGAGCAGGAGCTCGTCGCGGCCTGATTCCCGGTTCGGCCACCGTCTGCGGTCGGCTCATCGAGGAGACGGGACCCCGCGGCGCGGGCCGGTGCCGGCCAGTGCGTCGGTGAGGAAGCGTCCGGCGCGGTCCAGGGCCGCGTCGGCCTCGTCCAGCAGGCCCTCGAAGGCCTGGAAGACGTGGGGGACGTCCTCGGTGACGTCGAGCCGGACGTCGACCCCGGCCTCGGCGGCCCGGGCGGCGAACCGGGTGGAGTCGTCCAGCAGGACCTCGTTGGAACCGACCTGGAGCAGCAGCGGGGGCAGCCCGGCCGGGTCGGCGTGGAGCGCCGGGCTCAGCAGCGGCTGGGCGGGGTCCTGTCCGGCCAGGTGGTGGGTGAAGACGGCGGCCAGGCCGGCGCGGGTGAAGAACGGGTCGGCGTCGTGCTTCGTGGTCATGCTCGCGCCCGAGAGGGTGGCGTCCAGGCCCGGGGAGAAGGCGACCGCGGCGGCCGGCATCTGCAGTCCGGCCTCGCGGGCCGTGAGCAGGGTGATGATGCCGAGGGCGCCGCCGGCCGACTCCCCGGCCAGGACGATCCGCTCGGCCGGAACGCCCTGGTCCAGCAGCTCGCGGTAGGCGGCGAGGCCGTCCTCGACCGCGGCGGGGAAGGGGTGCTCGGGGGCGAGCCGGTAGTCGACCGAGACCGCGCGGGCTCCGGTGCGGCGCACCAGCGCGGCGGTGAGCTGCAGGGCCGTGGCGGGTGAGCCGAAGACCCAGGCTCCGCCGTGGAAGTAGAGGATCGTCCCGGTGGCGGGGCCGCCCTCGGGTTCGACGGTCAGGGCGGGACGCCCGCCGAGCACGGAGGGGGTGACGATCACCCCGGCCGGGGCCGGGCCCGAGGTCGTCTGGGCCTCGAAGTCCCTGCGCATCCGCTCCGGCGGGAGGCTGCCGTCGAACGGAGCCTGCCGCATCAGGGCGTCGATCGTCGCGCGCTGCACCTTGCTCATGAGACCCTCCCGGTGACGTGTTGTTCTTCACCAGGAACTATATTCCTAGGAATATCATTCCCGCGAATCTGGAGCAGAGTGTGACCGACCTGGCGCAGGTGTTCATGGACCTCGTCCGCTGCGAGATCAGGCTCTACAACGCGCTGGGCGAACGACTGCGCGCCGAGCACGGTCTGACGATGGGACAGTTCGAGTTCCTGCGCATCATCGACGGCCGGGACGGCTGCCGGGTGAACGATCTGGCCGAGGAGGCCGCGATCACCGTCGGGGCGACCAGCAAGGGCGTGGACCGCCTGGAAGCCGCCGGCTGGGTGGTCCGGCGGCCCAATCCCGAGAACCGCCGCTCGTCCCTGCTGGAGCTGACCCCCGAGGGCGCCGGGCTGCTGGCCGCGGCCACGCCCACCCTCGAGGACGGCCTGCGCTCCCTGCTCGCCGAGCCCCTGACGGCCGGCGCGCTGGAGCAGCTGGCGTCCACCGTCGCCCTGCTGCGCAGGAGCCTGGAGGGCGCCACGGCGGGCCCGGCCTAGGCCGGGCCCGCCGGGACGTCCGGAGCACCCCGGACGCCCGGCACGCCCGGGACGCCCGGCACGCCCGGGTCCGTCTCGACGGCTACGGGCGGAGGTAGGCGGGCAGTACCTCGGCGAGCCGCTCGTACTCCTCGGCCCGGTTGTAGATCTGCCCGCTCACCCGGATCCCGCCGCCGCCCGGCCAGGGCCAGATCAGGACCCGGATCCGCTGCTCGGCCGCGATCCGCTCGCGCAGTTCGCGGGAGGCGTCCGGGGTCTCGGCCACCCCGGGCGGCAGCCGCAGCGTGCGCAGGGCGAGGCCCTCGGTGTACGGGAGCGGGGCGATTCCGGGGATCTCGGCGAGCAGGGCCGCACCGTAGGCGGCGAGGGTGCTGTTGTGCGCCCGCACCTTGGCGGCGTCGAGCTCCTCCAGCAGGTCGAGCCCGTCCGGGGCGGCGAGCCAGCCGGTGTAGTCGTAGGTGGCGCGGTTCTCCACGGAACGCGGGAAGCCGTAGTGGTCCTCCCAGGACGGCACCGGCGGGCGGACCCGGGCACGGTGGTGCGGGGCCACCGCCAGGATCGCGGTACCGGACGGCGCGTAGGCCCACTTGTGGAGGTTGCCGAACCAGAAGTCGGCGCCCCCGCCCAGGGGGTCGGGAATCATCCCGGGGGCGTGGGCGCCGTCCACGATGGTGGTGACGCCCCGCTCGGCGAGTTCGGCGAGCAGCCGGGGCGAGGCGATGAGCCGGGCGGTGGGCGAGCTGATGTGGTCGAGCACGGCGACCCGGGTCCGCGGGGTGACCCCGGCCAGCACGGCTTCCCGTACGGCGTCCTCGTCGGGCAGGTCGGTGCCCAGGGCCACGGTGGTGAGCGGGGCGCGCCGGGCCGCGGCCGCGACGACCGTGCCGTAGCCGTGGTCGGTGACCAGGATCTCGTCCCCGGCGGCGAACTCCACGGCGTCGAGGGCCACGTTGGCGGCCTCGGTGGCGTTGGACACGAAGGCGATTCCGTCCGGGTCCGTACCCAGCCGGGCGGCGATCCGGGTCCGGGCCTCGACGAGCCGGTCGGGGGCGCCGATGAAGAAGGCGTCGGGGTCCGCGTGCGCCTGCGCACGGAGGGCGGCATGCGCCTCCTGGACGGGGACGGGCACCGCGCCGAACGACCCGTGGTTCAGGTGGTGGACGTCGGGCGAGAGCAGGAACAGCTCCCGCCCGCCCGGGAATTCGGCGGGGCGGCGCATCGACCCGCTGCGTGAGGCGGCCCCGGCCCGCCCGGTGGCGTCGTCGGGGCCGACGCGGTCGGTGCGGTCGGTCGGCTCGGCGGGCTGGGTCACGTGGGACCTCCGTGGGTGCGGCGCGGCTGTCGGGCCGATCATGCCCCGCCGCCCGGCGGAGCGACAGCCCCTCCTCCGGCCATCGCGGGGGCGAAGGCGCGGCGGCACCGCAGGAGCAGCTCCCGTACGGCGGGACCGCGGGGATCGCGCCAGACCAGGGAGAGCAGGGCCGGGATCTCCACGTCCTCGATGGTCCGGGCGGTGAGCCGGTCCCCGTAGGAATCGGCCATCGAGGCGCTGAGGACCGCGACCCCGAGGCCTCGCGCCGCGAGGTCCGCCACGGCATCGGCGGCGCCGGCCTCCAGGGCGATCGCGGGCCGCAGCCCCTGCCCGGCGCAGGCCTGGTCCAGCACCGCACGCAGCCCGGTGCCCGGGGGCATGCAGATGACCGGGTACCCGCCGAGGTCGCGCAGGGTGACCCGGTCCGCCACGGTCAGGGGGTGCCCTGCCGGGACCGCGACGACCAGGCGCTCGCTGACGAGGGTGAGGGCCTCCAGTCCCTCCGGGGTGGTGGCGGCGGTTCCCACGAGGGCGAGGTCGACGGAGCCGGCGCGCACGGCCTGCACCAGCCGGTCGGAGTTGTCTTCCAGCAGGGCGATCTCCACGCCGGGGTGCGCCCGGTGGAAGGCCGCGAGGGCGTCGAAGAGCGGGGTGAGGGTGCAGCCGATGACCATGCCGACGGTGAGGCGGCCCCGGATCAGGCCGGTCACCTCCCCCACCGCCTGGGCGAGGGCCCCGGTGGCGGCCAGGGCGGTGCGGGCGTGTTCCAGGGCTGCCTTGCCCGCGACCGTGAGGGTGACCGTACGCGCGGACCGGTCGAAGAGCTCGGCGCCCAGTTCCTCTTCGAGGCGCCGGATCTGGGCACTGACACCGGACTGGCTGATGTGGACGCGTTCGGCAGCGCGGGTGAAGTTCTGCTCCTCGGCCACTGCCACGAAGTACTCGAGCTGCCTCAGTTCCATGACTGAGGATTCTAGCTTTCAGCAAAACCAGCTGTTGGACTTCTGACCCAGGGGCCACGAGGCTTGGAGCAGACGACGGATCTCCGTCCCTGAACCACGATCGAGCACAGGAGGCAGCGATGTCGGACTACGCGTCGTACGAGAAGGCCCTGCACCCCGAGGACATCACCCGCCTGTTCGTCGAGCGGTCCAACGCCGGTGACGCGGCCGGGGTCGCCGCGCTCTACGAGGAGGACGCCGTGATGGCCTTCCCGCCCGGGGAGCTGACGGTGGGCCGGGAGGCCATCCGCGCACTGTGGGAGCAGGTACTGGTGAACCGGCCCCGCTTCGAGCCGGAGCCCCCGCTCCCGACGCTGGTGAGCGACGGCATCGCCCTCACCTCCACCCCGCCGGCCGACGGCGCCGGGGCCCGCGCCCAGGTGGTACGCCGCCAGCCCGACGGCAGCTGGCTGCGGCTGCTGGACAAGCCGGAGTTCGCCCCGGCCCCCGGCGCGGCCGCGTAGGGCGGTGCGTCAGGCGGCCGGCGGGCGCATGGTCTGGCGGAGCGTGGGCCGTGCGCCCAGGTCCGCGAGCCAGGCGTCCAGGTCGGCCAGGGCGGGCGGGTCCAGGAGGGCCGGGTCCACCGTGGTGCGGAGCTGGTGGGGAACCCCCGAGGCGAGCAGGAGGCGCAGGCTGCGCTCCGCCGAGGCGGCCGCGTGGCCGATGCCGGTGACCCGTTCGTAGCGGCCGGGCGGGGCCTTGACGTCGAAGCCGACCCAGTCCAGCAGGTCCGCGTCCAGCAGCCGGGCCAGGCGGCGGGGGAAGGCTCCCCCGGTGTGGAGGCCGACCTCCAGGCCCAGCGCGCGGGCCTCCCGTACGGCCCGGGGCAGACCGCGCTGGAGCAGCGGTTCCCCGCCCGAGAAGACGATCCCGTCGAGCAGCCCGGTCCGGCGGGCGAGGTGGCCGAGCACCTCGTTCCAGGAGACGGCGGCGGGGGCCCGGGCGGGCAGCAGGCCGGGGTTGTGGCAGTAGCCGCAGCGCCAGGGGCAGCCCTGGCAGAACACGGTGGTGACCAGCCGTCCGGGCCAGTCGCAGGTGGACAGCCGGGACCAGCCGCCGATGCGGATGGCGTCGCCGGAGGTCGCCCCGCCTCCCCCTTCGCCGGTCACACCGCCGCCTTGAAGTGGACGCGCTCGGCGTGTTCGCCCTTCTTGCCGATGTTGAAGGAGGACACCGGGCGGTGGTAGCCCATGACCCGGGTCCAGACCTCGCACGCCGCCCCGCACGTGGGGCAGTGGGGCTGCTCCCCCGCCAGGTAGCCGTGGTCCGCGCAGATGGAGAAGGTCGGGGTCACCGTCAGGTACGGGAGCCGGAAGGTCTCCAGTGAGCGCCGGACCAGCTTGCGGCAGGCCTCCGCCGTCGGGATCCGCTCGGGGGTGTACAGGTGCAGGACGGTGCCGCCCGTGTACTTGCCCTGCAGTTCGTCCTGGCGTTCCAGCGCCTCGAAGGGGTCGTCGGTCCAGCCGACGGGCAGCTGCGAGGAGTTGGTGTAGTACGGGTTGGCGTCGGTGCCGGCCTGGAGGATGCCGGGGAAGCGGGCCCGGTCCTCCTTCGCGAAGCGGTACGTCGTGCCCTCGGCGGGGGTGGCCTCCAGGTTGTACAGGTGGCCGGTGTTCTCCTGGAAGTCGACCATCCGGGCCCGGACCCTGTCCAGGAGGCGGACCGCGAGGGCGTGTCCCTCGGGATCGGTGATGTCGTACGCGTCCGCGCTGAAGTTGCGGACCATCTCGTTGACGCCGTTGACCCCGATGGTGGAGAAGTGGTTGCGCAGGGTGCCCAAGTACCGCTTGGTGTAGGGGAAGAGGCCGTCGTCGATCAGGTTCTGGACGGTGATCCGCTTGAGTTCGAGGCTGTCCTTGGCGAGCTCGCACAGCCGGTCCACCTCGGCCAGCAGCCGCGCCTCGTCGCCCGCGTAGAGGTGCCCGAGCCGGGCGCAGTTGAGGGTGACCACGCCGAGCGAGCCGGTCTGCTCGGCGCTGCCGAAGAGGCCGTTGCCGCGCTTGAGCAGCTCGGTCAGGTCGAGCTGGAGCCGGCAGCACATGGAGCGGATCATGTGGGGTTCGAGCTCGGAGTTGATGAAGTTCTGGAAGTACGGGAGCCCGTACTTGGCGGTCATCGCGAAGAGCCGCTCGGCGTTCTCGCTCTCCCAGGGGAAGTCGCGGGTGATGTTGTAGGTCGGGATGGGGAAGGTGAACACCCGCCCGGCGGCGTCGCCTTCCGTCATCACCTCGATGTACGCCCGGTTGATCATGTCCATCTCGGCCTGGAGCTCCCCGTAGGTGAAGCCGGTCTCCTCCCCCGCGACCACCGGGATCTGCGTGCGCAGGTCCTCGGGGCAGGTCCAGTCGAAGGTGAGGTTGGTGAAGGGGGTCTGGGTGCCCCAGCGCGAGGGCACGTTGAGGTTGTGCACGAGCTCCTGGATGCACTGCCTGACCTGGTCGTACGCCATCGCGTCGAGGCGGACGTACGGGGCGAGGTAGGTGTCGAAGGAGGAGAAGGCCTGGGCGCCCGCCCATTCGTTCTGCAGGGTGCCGAGGAAGTTCACGATCTGGCCGCAGGCCGAGGACAGGTGCCTGGGCGGAGCGGAGTCGATCTGGCCGGGCACCCCGTTGAAGCCCTCGGTGAGCAGGGTGCGCAGGGACCAGCCGGCGCAGTAGCCGGAGAGCATGTCCAGGTCGTGGAGGTGGAGGTCGCCCTCGCGGTGGGCGCGGGCCACGGCGGCGGGATAGACCTGCTCCAGCCAGTAGTTCGCGGTGACCTTGCCCGCGGCGTTGAGAATGAGCCCGCCGAGCGAATAGCCCTGGTTGGCGTTGGCGTTCACCCGCCAGTCCCGGCGGTCCAGGTACTCGGTCACGGTCTCTACGGCATCGACGACAGCAGTCACGGCAGCCCTCCCACGAGGCTCGGCACGGAAGAATGGCGGGCTTTCCCTGAAAGCCCGTGCCGGCAGGTGTCGGACTCGTCCGCCGTGGCGGACGTAACCGTTGCGGGGCAGTCCCGGATTCCCACCGGGTTCCCTGTTGCCTCGGTCGGGGAGAGGCCCCGCCGAACCGGCAGAGCCAACACTACATATAGATGTGACGGCAGAGCACCACCACTACATATGGGGTGACGAAGGTCCCGGGGCAAGGGACTTCAGCCCCTGCGGACTTGCGTCGGAGCCCTGCGGCCTCAGCTCCGGCCGCTGGTGGCGGCGTAGTACTGGAGGTCCTGCACCTCCACCGTCCGGTCCACCCGGTAGCGCAGCTCCACCCGGGCCCCGGCCTTGCCGCCCCGCACCACGGACGCCGAGCCGACGCCCGGCCCCAGGGGCAGCAGCTCGGAGTGGACCCCGGCCGGGGCCGCGTGCGCGTCCTCGGCCGCTCCCACGGCCGTACGGATGCTCGCGGGCGCGGTCAGGAAGCTCAGCACCTCCACCGTGTCCCGGGCCGCGGCGCTGCCGCCCCGCAGCGACATCACGAGGGACTGGCCGCCGCTCGGGTCCGCGGCGGCGAACTGGGTGCGCGAGCTCAGGTACAGCGTGTCGCGGACGATCTTCGGCCAGCCGCCCGTCTTGAACCGGGTGAGGTAGTAGGAGGAAAGGTCCAGGTAGGCATGGCCGTTGTGCAGGGAGGGCGCGAACTGGCTGCCCTCGCTGTAGTCGTTCCACGTGGTGAGCTGGACCCAGTCGGCCCCGTCCTCGATGGCGCGGTTCCATGTGGCGCGCAGGGTCGCGGTGTTGCCCGCCTCGTCGTAGATGCCCTGGTTGGGGCGGGCGTCCTGGACCGACACGGGCTGCATCCAGATCTTGCCCGCGGCGTGGGCGCGCCGGACGTCGCGCGTGGAGCTCTCCTGGCCGACGTAACTGCGGCTGCCCCACTCGGAGAATCCGTAGCTGATGGGCTCGAACTCACCGCTGTACGCGCCGAAGTCGAGGAAGAGCGGCACGAAGGCGGTACGGATGCCGTGCCGGGACTTCAGGACGTCCATGACCCCGGTCCACCAGGCGACGCTCTTCTCCTCCGCCTTGAACGGCGAGACGACCAGCCGGCCGTCGGGGAGCCGGTGGGCGGCCGGGGCCCTGCCGAGTTCCGCGAGGAGGTCGGCGAGCACGACCGGGTCGTCGGTGCCCAGGGAGGTCATGTCCGGCATCAGCATGACCTTGAAGGCCGGGTCCACCGAACGGGCGGCTTCCATCAGGAGGTTGGAGCGCTCCCGGTTCTTCCCCGTGAGGGAGAGCAGGTCGAGGGTGAATCCGTCGATGCCGGCGGCGCGGGCCGTACGGACCTCCTGCCGGAGGTTGGCGAGCTCCCAGTCCCCGGCCTTGGGCGGGACGGGCAGGGGGCGGTCGCGCAGCAGGCCGCCGTAGCGCTCGTGCTTGCCGTTCTCGCCGTCCGGCTTCAGGTAGTTGCGGGTGTAGTAGTCGGCGTCGGCGCCGACGTTGTCCAGGGAGAGCGGGTACGGGGTGAAGTAGTGGGCGAAGACCAGCTTCTTGCCGGCGGCGCCGGAGCGCAGGGCGGCGGGCTGCGGCATGTCGAAGGGCAGGGCCCCCGCGGGGCGCACCGCGTCGTCCGAGCCGGATCCCTGGGCCTTCGGGTCCGGGGCCTGCCCGCCGGGACTCTGCGGGGCGCTCGCGCCCGGGCCGGTGGCGACGGGGCCGGTGGCGGTCGGCGCGGGGACGTCGCCGGGGGTCCCGGGCAGGGTGTCCGCCGGGCCGGGTCCGGAGCGGGCCCGTGCGTCGGCGACGGTGCGGGGCTCCCAGGCGATGCCCGTCGCTGCGCAGACGCCCACGAGGAGGAAGGCGGACAGGAAGAGGCTCAGCAGGGGTCTTCGGCGACGGAAGCCCGCACGGCGCCGGTGCGACGCGGGTCTCGTGCCCCGCCCTGCCCGACGCCGGTCCGCACTCATCCTGACCCCTCCCCCGCATATGCCCGCGCCATGCCCGTACATCGGGCCGCACAGCAGCAGTACAGCGGATTCCCTGCCCCCGGACAACCGTTCCCCGGTGGTCCGGGCCGCGGGAATGGACAAAGCCGCGTCGTGTGTACATCTCCTGCGATCACCGGGCGGCACGGGCTTTTCACCGGAATAGGGAATTCCCCTGGCCATCCGATAGAACTGGCGCATAATCATCTAGATGCGGCTTGAAACAACACTCTTGCCGCAGCTGGTCACGCATGCAGGGGGGCATCGTGCCGATGAGGGATTCCAGAGGAGCCGGTACGTTTCCGGTGGCCTCCGCGGAGCTGTCCCGTCTTTTCACCGCCGTGCGGCGGGGCAAAGTGCTGACCGTCACCGGACGGTCCCGCGAGCCCCGGAGCCAAGTGGTGCGGGAGATAGGGCAACGGCTCTCGTCCAATTTCTACGACGGCGTGGCCGTGGTGTCCATGGACCGCCGGTTCGGGGTCCGCGACCTGACGGCCGAGCTGGGCTGCGTACCGGGCATGCCGTTCCTGCCGTGCGGGACGACGAACGCGGCGTCGTGGCTGGCCGAGCGCGACATGCTGCTCGTCCTCGACGGATGCGAGCACCTCGCGTCCGAGACCCTGGAGTGGCTGCGCGAGCTGCTCGCCGTGGCTCCCGGGCTGCGGGTCCTGGCCGCCGGGAGCGACCCGCTGGCCTTCGCTCCGGAGCAGGTGCACCGGCTCTGACCGGGCGCACGAACGGGTCCGCCCCGGCAGGCGATTGCCGGCCGGGGCGGACCCGTGGAAGCGGTGGACCTCAGCCGAGCAGCGCGAGCGCCGCGTTCAGCGTCGCGGACGGCCGCATGATCGCCGAGGCCTTGGCGGCGTCGGGCTGGTAGTAGCCGCCGATCTCCGCCGGGGCGCCCTGGACGGCGATGAGCTCGCCGACGATCTTCTCCTCGGACTCGGCCAGCGTCTTGGCCAGCGGGTCGAAGGCGGCGGCCAGCTTCGGGTCCTCGGTCTGGCGCGACAGCTCCTGCGCCCAGTACAGGGCGAGGTAGAAGTGGCTGCCGCGGTTGTCGATGCCACCCAGCTTGCGGCTCGGCGACTTGTCCTCGTTGAGGAAGGTGCCGGTCGCCCGGTCCAGCGTGTCGGCCAGCACCTGGGCGCGGGCGTTGCCGGTGGTGGTGGCGAGGTGCTCGAAGGAGACGGCCAGCGCGAGGAACTCACCCAGGGAGTCCCAGCGCAGGTAGTTCTCCTTGACGAGCTGCTGGACGTGCTTCGGGGCGGAGCCGCCGGCGCCGGTCTCGAAGAGGCCGCCGCCGTTCATCAGCGGGACGACCGACAGCATCTTGGCGCTGGTGCCCAGCTCCAGGATCGGGAAGAGGTCGGTCAGGTAGTCGCGCAGCACGTTGCCGGTCACCGAGATGGTGTCCTCGCCGCGGCGGATGCGCTCCAGGGAGTACGCGGTGGCCTCGACCGGGGACAGGATCTTGATGGTCAGACCGTCGGTGTCGTGGTCGGCGAGGTACGTCTTCACCTTGGTGATCAGCTGCGCGTCGTGCGCGCGGCCCTCGTCGAGCCAGAAGACGGCCGGGACGCCGGTGGCGCGGGCGCGGGTGACGGCGAGCTTGACCCAGTCCTGGATCGGCGCGTCCTTGGTCTGGCAGGCGCGGAAGATGTCGCCGGCGGCGACCTCCTGCTCGATGAGCGCGGCACCCGAGGCGTCGACGACGCGGACGGTGCCGGCGACGGCCAGCTCGAAGGTCTTGTCGTGGCTGCCGTACTCCTCGGCCTTCTGGGCCATGAGGCCGACGTTCGGCACCGAGCCCATCGTGGACGGGTCGTACGCGCCGTGCGCGCGGCAGTCGTCGATGACGGCCTGGTAGACACCGGCGTAGCTGCTGTCCGGGAGGACGGCGAGCGTGTCGGCCTCGGCGCCGTCCGGGCCCCACATGTGGCCGGAGGTGCGGATCATGGCCGGCATCGAGGCGTCGACGATGACGTCGGACGGGACGTGCAGGTTGGTGATGCCCTTGTCGGAGTCCACCATCGCGAGGGCCGGGCCCTCGGCGATCTCGGCGTCGAAGGAGGCCTTGATCGCGGCGGCGTCGGGCAGCGCGCCCAGGCCGTTCAGGATGGTGCCGAGGCCGTCGTTCGGGGACAGGCCGGCGGCCGCCAGGGTCTCGCCGTAGCGGGCGAAGGTCTTCGGGAAGAAGGCGCGGACCACGTGGCCGAAGATGATCGGGTCGGAGACCTTCATCATCGTGGCCTTGAGGTGCACGGAGAACAGGACGCCCTCGGCCTTGGCACGCTCGATCTGGTCGTTGAGGAAGGTGCGCAGCGCGTCGACGTGCAGCACGGACGCGTCCACGACCTCGCCGGCGAGCACCGGCACGGAGTCGCGCAGCACCGTGACGGCGCCGTCGGCGTCGACGTGCTCGATGCGCAGCGTGCCGGCCTCGGCGATCACCGCGGACTTCTCGGTGGAGCGGAAGTCGTTCTCGCCCATCGTGGCGACGTTCGTCTTCGACTCGGTGGTCCAGGCGCCCATGCGGTGCGGGTGCGCCTTGGCGTAGTTCTTGACCGAGGCGGGGGCGCGGCGGTCGGAGTTGCCCTCGCGCAGGACCGGGTTGACGGCGCTGCCCTTGATCTTGTCGTAACGGGCGCGGTTCTCGCGCTCCTCGTCGCTCTTCGGGTCGTCCGGGTAGTCCGGAAGGGCGTAGCCCTGGCCCTGGAGCTCGGCTACCGCGGCCTTGAGCTGCGGGATCGACGCCGAGACGTTGGGCAGCTTGATGATGTTGGCCTCGGGCGTCTTCGCCAGTTCGCCGAGCTCGGCGAGGGCGTCCGCGATCCGCTGGCCCTCTTCCAGGTACTCGGGGAAGCTGGCGATGATGCGGCCTGCCAGGGAGATGTCACGGGTCTCGACATTCACACCGGCCGTCGACGCGTACGCCTGGATCACAGGCAGGAAGGAATACGTCGCGAGGGCCGGGGCCTCGTCAGTGTGCGTGTAGATGATGGTCGAGTCAGTCACCGGATGCTCCGCTCCACAGTCTGCGTCTCTCGTCTGCAACATTGCTCGACATCAAGATATCTCGTGATCGGGCCTGTCTGGACAGCCCCCCGGCGCAAGCCCGTGCGAGACACACGTCACTCCGGGTGGCCGGGACCCGCCCGGGCCGCTCCGGCCGCCCGGAAACGCCGAGAGCGCCACCACCGACTGCTTTCAGCCAGTGACGACGCTCGGGCACTACCGATTACGGGCCTGCTCAGGCGTGGACGGCCTTCGGGCTCGGGCCGTACTGGTTCGGGTTCGGCTGGCCCTCGGTGGCCATCAGGACGAGCGCCCAGATCCAGCCGACGAGCGGGATGAAGCTGACGAGGATCCACCAGCCGGACTTGCCCTGGTCGTGCAGGCGGCGGACGGCGACACCCAGGCTCGGGAGGAACGTGCCCAGCGCGTAGAGCGCGTAGAGCAGCGGCGAGGTGCCGGCGACCGCGTCGATGATGGCCACGATGATCAGGGCCGCGATGTCGAAGAGGACGAACATCCAGTACTCCTGGCGGCGGGCGCGGCCGGAGAAGACGGCGTACTTCTTCAGAACGTCGATGTAGTAGTGCATGAGTCCCCCCAAGAGACGGGTCGTGGGCCGGTCCTGATGGAGCGAGCCGGGGCAGAACTTATGCCCCGCTTACGTCGCGGTCAAGCCAGTTGGCAAGGCACCAAAAGCGTTACTTTTCGCTGCTCGGCGGCTCAAACACACCGGTACCGGGCGCAACTTGAGACCCCCTGGCCCCAGCCGCTCACCCCGCGTGACGAAATGGGCTGACGGAAGTCTTACGGCAAGGCGTGGGACACCCCGTCCACCCCCGGAGTTCCGTAGCGTCCCGGTCATGCGCGTACTCGTCACCGGCGGATCCGGGTTCATTGGTTCCCACATCGTTACCACCCTGCGTCTTCGCGGGCACGATCCCGTCGTCCTGGACCTCGTCCCGCCATCAGCCGGGGGCGAGTTCGTACAGGCGGACGTGCGCGATCCCGAGGCGGTGCGGGCCGCCCTGGCCGACGGGGTGGACTCCGTCTGCCACCAGGCCGCGATGGTCGGCCTCGGCAAGGACTTCGCGGACGCCCCGGCCTACGTCTCCCACAACGACCTCGGCACGGCGGTGCTGCTCGCCGCGATGGCGGAGTGCGGGGTCCGGGACCTGGTCCTCGCCGGGTCGATGGTGGTCTACGGGGAGGGCCGGTACGAATGCCCGCGCCACGGCGTCGTGCGCCCGGGCCCGCGCCGCGTCGCGGACCTGGCCGCCGGCCGCTTCGAACCGCACTGCCCCGTCTGCGATGCGGAGCTGACGCCCGGGCTGGTGGCCGAGGACGCCCCGACGGATCCGCGCAACGTGTACGCGACCACGAAGCTGGCCCAGGAACACCTGGCGGCCTCCTGGGCGCGCTGCGTGGACGGCCGGGCGGTGTCGCTGCGCTACCACAACGTGTACGGGCCGGGGATGCCGCGCGACACCCCGTACGCGGGCGTGGCCTCCTTCTTCCGCTCCTCGCTGGCGCGGGGAGAGGCCCCGCAGGTGTACGAGGACGGCGGCCAGCGGCGGGACTTCGTCCACGTGACGGACGTCGCGGAGGCCAACGCCCTGGCCCTGGAGGCCCCGACGCCGCCGGGCGTGTGCACCGCCTACAACACCGGCAGCGGAACCCCGCACACGGTCGGCGACATGGCCACCGCGCTGGCCGCGGCCCACGGCGGCCCCGACCCCGTGGTCACCGGCGCCTTCCGCCTCGGCGACGTCCGCCACATCACGGCCGACTCCCGGCGCCTGCGCACGGAGCTGGGCTGGCGCCCGGGCGTCGACTTCGAGGAAGGCATGACGGCCTTCGCCCAATCCCCCGCCTGAGGCCGGACGCCAGCCAAATCCAGCTTCGCGGCAGGCATGAGGGCCTTCACACACCCCCCTGCCTGAGGCCCCACCGGGCCTCCCGCATCCAGGCGGACGCCGGCCAAATCCAGCCCCTCCGGCGTTTGAGGAGCGGGGGTCCGGGGGCTGGCCCCCGGCAACGGCGCCGCACCCGCCCACGGCCCGGCGCACCATCGGCCCGGCCAGGCCAGGCTCAGGCCGGCAGCGGCAAGGTCACCTCGAACCGGCACCCTCCGGGAACGTTCCGCACCGCCGCCCGCCCCGCGTGCGCCTCCACGATGCCCCGTACGATCGCCAGCCCCAGCCCCGCCCCGGCCGGAGGCGCCGGCACCGAGGCCGCCCCGGCCGCAGGCGCCCCGGACGGAGGCGTCCGCGCCTGGTTGCCCCGCCAGCCCGTGTCGAAGACCCTCGGCAGTTCCTCCGCCGGAATCCCCCCACAGCCGTCCGTCACGGACACCACCACCGCGTCCCCGGCCGCCCGAACGGACGCGGCGATGGCCACCGTGCCGTCCGCGGGCGTGTGCCGGATCGCGTTGATCAGCAGGTTGGCCAGGACCCGCGTCATCTCCTTGCCGTCCACCTCCACCGGCACCCGGTCCACCGCTCCGCCGTCGAGCCGCACCCCGCGCTCCCGCGCCAGCGGATGCACCCCGGACAGCGCATCGCCGACCAGGTCGTACACGGACATCCGGCTCGGGCTCAGCGCCAGCGCCCCCGCATGGATGCGGGACAGTTCGAAGAGGTCCCCGACCATGGAGTTCAGCCGGTCCACCTCGGTGCGGATCTGCCGGTGGTAACGCGCCGGATCCTCCGCCATGCCGTCCTCCAGCGCCTCCGACATCGCCCGCAGACCCGCCAGCGGGGTCCGCAGGTCGTGCGAGATCCAGGCCACCAGCTCCCGCCGCGAGGTCTCGAGCGCACGCTCCCGTTCCCGGGACACCGCCAGCTTCTCGCTGGTCGCCGCCAACTCCCGCGACAGCGCAGCCAGTTCCGCCGTCGCCAGTCCGGGCGGCGCCGCGAAACTGCCGCCATCACCGAAGTCCCGTGCGGCCAGGGACAGTTCCCGGCTGCGGGCCACCACCCACCGCCCCAGCAGCAGGGCCACGGCCAGGGAGACCACCGCCGCCATCGCCACGACCAGGGTGACCACCCCGAGGTCGTGCCGGGAGAGGAACATCGCCTGGGCCACGGCGAGCGTCCCGGCCAGCATCGCGGTGACCGTCACGGCGGCGATCACCGTCAGGGACACCGCGACCGACCGGTGCCGCACCAGCCGCAGCACGAGCGCGCCGAGCGCCCCCGCGCACACGGCCCCGCCGAACGCGAACAGCGCGATGAGCAGGAAGTCCTTCATGCCGCGGCCCCCTCGTGCGGCCCGCCCGGTTCGAAGCGGTAGCCGACGCCCCAGACCGTCTGGATCAACTTCGGCCGCCCCGGGTCCTCCTCGACCTTGGCGCGCAGGCGGCGTACGTGCACCGTCACCGTCGACAGGTCGCCGAAGTCCCAGCCCCACACCTCGCGCATCAGCTCCTCCCGCCCGTGCGCCTGCCCGGGATGCCGGAGGAAGTGCGCGAGCAGGTCGAACTCCCGTACGGTGAGCGCCAGTTCACGCCCGTCCTTCGCGGCCCGGTGGGTGGTCGGATCGAGGGTGATCCCGGCGGCCGTGAGCCGGGCACCTCCCCCACCGGACCCCGGGGCCGTCCCGGCTCCGGCCGCCGCAGCGCGCCGCAGCACGGAGGAGACCCGCAGGACCAGCTCGCGCGGGCTGAACGGTTTCGTGACGTAGTCGTCGGCGCCCCGCTCCAGTCCCGCGATCCGGTCGTCCTCGTCGCCCCGCGCGGTCAGCATGATCACCGGCACCGGGCCTGCCGCACGGAGCCTGCGGCACACCTCCAGCCCGTCCAGACCCGGCAGCATGAGGTCCAGGACGACCAGGTCCGGCCGGAACGCGGCGGCCCGGGCGAGCGCCGCCGGGCCGTCCGCGACGCTCTCCACCGCATGGCCGGCGCGCCTCAGGTAGCCGGTGACGACCTCCGCCACCGTCGGGTCGTCGTCGACGACCAGGATCCGCGCGGGCACCGGCTCCGCACCGCCACCGCCACTGCTGCTGCTCACGCCGTCACCGCTCATACCGTCCAGCCTCCCACCCGCGGGCGCGGGCCCGGGCCCCGGAGCGCGTCCACGGGGGCGACGTCCGCGTTTCGTAAGGAGTCCACGGCCCTTTTGCGGGGCCGCGGTTCCTACGGTGACACCGTGAGCGAAACCGTGACGGTAGACGTCGTACTCCCCTGTCTCAACGAGGCCGAGGCCCTGCCCTGGGTCCTCGCGCGCATCCCGGACGGCTGGCGGGCCCTGGTCGTGGACAACGGTTCCACCGACGGCTCCGCCGAGCTCGCGCGGGCCCTCGGCGCGACCGTGGTCACCGAGTCCCGGCGCGGTTTCGGCGCCGCCTGCCACGCCGGGCTGCTCGCCGCCGAGGCGGACCTCGTCTGCTTCTGCGACTGCGACGCCTCGCTGGACCCCGGGCTGCTGACGGGCTTCGTGGCGGCCGTCGCCGCGGGCGAGGCCGATCTGGTGCTCGGCCGTCGCCGTCCGCAGGGCCGCGGCGCCTGGCCCGCGCACGCCCGGGCCGGGAACCTGGCGCTGGCCCGGCTGCTGCGCAGGCGGACCGGACTGCGGCTGCGCGATCTGGGCCCGATGCGGGCCGCGCGCCGGGAGGCCCTGCTCGGGCTGGACCTGTCGGACCGGCGCTCCGGCTACCCGCTGCAGATGGTGGTCCGGGCCGCGGACGCGGGCTGGCGGATCCGGGAGGTGGACGTCCCGTACCTGCCGCGCTCGGGGAAGTCGAAGGTGACGGGCACCTGGCGGGGCACCTGGCAGGCGGTCCGCGACATGAGCCGGGTCCTGGCGCAGCCGGCCGACGCCCCGGCCGCCGGCCGGGCCGGTGCGGTGGCACCCGCCGACGGTGCGGGCGCGCCTTCCGGTGGTGGGCGATGAGCACGACCACCCTGCTGGTGATCGCGAAGGAGCCGGTCCCGGGCCGGGTCAAGACCCGCCTCACCCCGCCGTTCACCCCGGCCGAGGCGGCCGCGCTGGCCGAGGCAGCGCTCGCCGACACCCTCGCCGCCGTGGCCGCGGCCCCCGCCCGGCGCCGGATCCTGGTCCTGGAGGGCCGGCCCGGCCCGTGGCTGCCGCCCGGCTTCGAGGTGCTCCCGCAGTGCGCCGGGAGCCTGGACCTGCGGCTCGCCGCCGCGTTCGGGGCCTGCAGCGGGCCCGCCCTGCTGATCGGCATGGACACCCCGCAGGTCACGCCGGAGCTGCTGGACGTCGACTGGTCGGCGTACGGGGCCTGGTTCGGGCCCGCCGTCGACGGCGGGTTCTGGGCGCTCGGACTGGCCGTCCCCGACCCCGCGCTGCTGCGCGGAGTACCGATGTCGGTCCCCGAGACCGGCGCGGTCCAGTACGAACGGCTGCGCGCGGCCGGGCTGCGCACCGGCCGGCTGCCCGTCCTGCGCGACGTCGACACCGCCGGGGACGCCCGCCTGGTCGCCGCCGAGGCCCCGGCGGGCGCCTTCGCCGCGCGGCTGGCGGACCTCACCCGGCCGGTGCTGCGATGACCACGCTCACCTCGGGCGGGGCCCGGCCCGGCGGTCCGGTCACCGCCTGGTCGGCCGATCCGTACACGGTGGCCCTGCGCCGCGGCCGGGGGCCGCTCTATCTGCGGCGGGGCGACGGGTGGCTGCTCCCGCTGGACGTGGAGCGCTGGTGCGAGGCTCCGGACGGCGCCGACCGGACGGTGCTGGACCACTGCCGGGGCGCCGTCCTCGACATCGGCTGCGGCCCCGGCCGGCTGGTCTCCGCGCTCGCCGCCCGTGGACACCGGGCGCTGGGCATCGACGTCAGCCCGGAGGCGGTGGCCCGGACCGCCCGCTCGGGCGCCGCCGCCCTGCACCGGTCGGTCTTCGACACCCTTCCCGGCGAAGGCCGTTGGGACACGGCGCTGCTCATCGACGGGAACATCGGCATCGGCGGCGACCCCGCCGCGCTGCTGCGCCGGACGGCCGAGGTGCTCGCGGTGACCGGTTCGCTGATCGTGGAGTGCGCGCAGGCGGAGGGCGGGGCCGACGTGGACGAACGCTGCGAGGTCCGGGTGGCCGACGGCCGCGGCGGCCTCGGGGCGCCGTTCGCCTGGGCCCGCGTCGGCCCGGCGGCCCTGGCCCGGCACGCGGCGGCCGCGGACTGGGCGCCGGCGGGCCGGTGGACGGCGGCGGGCCGGGCCTTCACCCTGCTGACGCGCGGGGCCGCAGCCGCCTGGACCGCAGCCCCGTAGGCCCCGTGGGCCCCGTCAGTGCAGTCCGCCGTACGCGGCCATGACGATCTCCATGCCGCGGTCGTCCTGCTGCCGCTCCCGGTCGATCATCTGGTTCATGACGTAGGCCACCGTCATCCGTGCGTCGGGATCGCTCACGACGAGCGAACCTCCCCAGCCGCCCCAGCCGAAGGTGTTGCCGAACTTCCCGAAGCCCGTCGTCCAGGACATCGGCGTCCCCAGCACGCGGTCCGCACCGCTGAACACCTCCTGCCAGGCGGGCTCGCACCCCTGCGGAGACAGCAGCCTCACCCCGCCTGCCGTTCCCCGGTTCGCCAGGACCGACTGGACCAGGGCGACGGAGCGGGCGTTGCCGTAGCCGTTCACGGCGGGGATCTGCGCACGGCGCCAGGCCGGGGCGTTGACGTCCCGGACCCGGACGGCGACACCGGTGTTCTCCCGGGGTGCGCCGTCCGGGCCGGGCGGCGCGCCGGCGGCGTAGTCGTCGGTCAGTGACGGCGGCGGGATCAGCGGAGCGACGCGGTGGTCGTGCTCGGCGGGGAGCCCGATGTGGAAATCCGCGCCCAGCGGCCCGGCCACTTCCTCCGCGAAGAACGCACCGACACCGCGGCCGGTGATGCGGCGGACGATCTCGCCCACGAGGAACCCGAAGGTGAGCGCGTGATAGCCGGCGGCCGTTCCCGGTTCCCATGCGGGCGCCTGCGCGGCCAGCCCCGCCGTCACGGCCTCCCCGTCGTAGAGCTCCGCGACCGACCGCAACCCGGGCAGGTCCGGCAGCCCCGCGGTGTGCGACAGCACGTGCCGCACCAGCACGCCCTCCTTGCCCGCCGCGGCGAACTCGGGCCAGTAGGCGGCGACCGGCGCGGACAGGTCGAGCAGGCCCCGGTCGGCCAGGATCAGCGCGCACAGGGCCGTCATGTTCTTGGTCGTCGAGTTCACGCAGGCGAGGGTGGATCGCTCCCAGCCGACGCGGCGGTCCGCATCGGCGTACCCGCCCCAGAGGTCGACCACCGGCTCGCCGTCGAGGTAGACGGCCGCCGATGCGCCCACGTCCTCCTTGGCGAGCAACCCTGCGAGCGCCTCGTGGACCGCGCCGAACCGCGGCTCGCAATATCCCTTAATGTCGTTCATGGGGGTAAGCCTCGGGCAGCGCCGCGTCGTGCCGCCCGACAATTCCCGCACGGGATGTGTCGGGTGGGAACGGAAGGACGGACAGCGTGCTGGAGCGGCTGAACCAGGCGTTGGAGCACCTGGAGTCCCGCCTCGACCAGGACATCGACATGGCCGAGGTGGCCCGCATCGCCGCCGTGTCGGAGTACCACTTCCGACGGCTGTTCTCCGCGCTCGCCGGGATGCCGCTCCCGGTCTACGTACGGCGCCGGCGGATGACGCTCGCCGGGGCCGAGGTGCTGGCCGGGGAGCTGACGCTGCTCGACGTCGCGGTGCGGTACGGGTACGGCTCGGGCGAGGCGTTCGCCCGGGCGTTCCGGTCGGTGCACGGCATCGGGCCGGGCGAGGCCCGGCGCACGGGCGCGGTGCTCACGGCGCAGCCGCGCATGTCCTTCCGCGTCGTCGTCGAAGGAAGCACGACCATGCGCTACCGGATCGTGGAGAAGGAGTCGTTCCGGGTCCTCGGCAGGAAGGCCCGGGTGCCCCTCGTGCACGACGGGACCAACGCGGCCGCCACGGCCCATGTGGAGAGCCTGGACGAGCGGGCGGTCGTACGGATGAAGGAGCTGGCCGGCCTGGAGCCCGAGGGCATCCTGTCGGCGGTGGTGCACCTGACCGACAGCCGGGAGGAGGGTGCCGAGGTGGACTACTGGGTCGGCGTGGTGACCGGCCCCGGGACGAGCGCCGAGGAGCTCGACGCCCTCGACGTACCGGCCGGGACCTGGGCGGTCTTCGACAACCACGGGCCCTACCCGAGCGCCCTCCAGGACCTGTGGCGCGACGTGTTCACCCAGTGGTTCCCCTCGAACCCGTACACGAGCCGGCCGGGTCCGGAGCTCCTGCGGACGCAGCCGGTGGAGATCGGCGCGGAGACCGGCTCCCAGCTGTGGATCCCGGTCGAGCGGGGCAGCGCCTGACGCGACGCCGAGCCGCCCGTCACCCCGCCGGCCCGTCACCCCCCTCGGCGGCGCCGGAGGTTCCGGACCGTGAGCGCCGCCACCGGCCGGCGACCGCCGCGGCCCCGGCGGACACCGCCACCGCGGCGAGCACCAGGAGCAGGTTCCGCCCGTACGGCAGCGGCAGGGCCGACGAGTTCGGCGGCGCCCCCGGTCGCAGCAGCAGGGGCAGGGTGACCAGGACGAGCACGCCCGCCGTCAGCAGGGCTCCCCGTACGAGGCCGCGCGCGGGCACGGCGGCGACCGCGAGGCCGGCCGCCAGGACGAGGGGAGCTATGATCCCGTCGTGCAGGACGAGCGCCCCGCCCATCCACACCAGCACGTCGAGGGGGTCGGGCAGGTCCGCCAGCAGCCGTCCGCCGATCGCGATCAGCAGCAGCCCGGCACCGCCCAGGAGCAGGCGCACGCCTTTCACAGCACCTCCAAGAGGGTGACCCATTTGGTCTGCAGTACTCCGGGCCGGTTCGGCGCGATGACGCGCGCCGGGTAGCCGTGGTCGGCGGTCAGGACCTGGCCGTTCAGTTCCAGTGCCAGCAGGGTCAGCGGGTCCTCGGCGTAGTCGCGGCCCATGTCCATCACCCGGTACGCGCCGCCCGTTTCCAGCGAGGTCACCCTCAGCCCGGCCCCGGCCGGGGCGCCGGCCCGCGCCATCAGGTCGCGGATCCGCACTCCGCTCCAGCGCGCTTCCACGCTCCAGCCCTCCACGCATGCGATCGGCAACCGCGCGTGCGCCCGAGGCAGGGCGCGGAGTTGATCGAGCGTCAGGGTGTAGGGGATGGGGCCGCGCACCTCCAGCCGCCAGTCCCGTACCGCCCGTTCGGTGACGCCGGCCGCCGCGGCCGTGCGGTTGACGGGGAGCCCTTGCGGTCCGTGGTCGGGGTGCCGGGGTGCGAGCAGGTCGAGCCGCTTCAGCGGGGTGAAGGACTGTCCGACGGTGACGAGGGTGACGGCTCCGACGGCCGCGCCGACGCCGAGCATCAGGGAGCGCCGGTCCGGGCCGTCCCGGGAGGGTAGTTGGAGCGTTCCGGGTGAACGGCGGCTCCAATGGGCCCTGATCTCGGGGGCTTTGACGGCGATGTGGAGGAGCAGTGATCCGGTCACCACCCAGGCGAGCGCGAAGTGCGTCTGGATGAAGCCGAACGGCCAGGGGTACCACTCGGCGATGTTGAGGAGTCCGGTGAAGACCTGGAGGACGGCGGAGGCCACGAGCACCGCCACCGACAGCCGTTCCAGCCCGTGCCGGACTCCGCGCACCGGGGGCCACACGAACAGCCTCGGGTACACCGTCCACAGTTTCGCCAGGAGCAGCACGATCGCCGCGAGCCCGGTGGCGATGTGCAGGCCCTGGCTGAGCCGGTAGCCCCAGACCGGGCGGCCGGGCAGCGAGTCCGCGGCCCAGCCGGGCGGGTGCTGGAGGTAGTGGCTGATCAGGCCTGTCAGGAAGCAGACGGCGAAGGCCGCGCCGAGCCACCGGCCGAGGGAGGTGGCGGTCCGGGCGTCGTGCAGGCGGCCGCCGAAGGAAGGCGGGGGCGGAGTCATGTCCTCCATGAGAGCGCCGCCGGGCCCCGCGCGGGCGGCCCGACACCTTACGAAACGCGGACGCCGGGCCGGGTCGCCCGCCCGGCGGCGCCCCGCGCTGCCAGGCTGGCCCGTATGGACCACCCCCGCGCCCGGACCCTCCTCACCGTGCTGCTGCTCGCCGCGCTGACCGCCGTTCTCGTGCCCGCCGTGCGCGAGGAGGGCTACTTCGCCGACCCGGCGCGGCTCACCTGGTGGTACGCGGCCGCCTGGACGCTGTTCGGTGCGGCCGCCTGGTCGCTGCGGCGGGTGCCGGAGCGGTTCGTGGTCCCCCTCGTGCTGGCGGGTGCGCTGGCCGTCTGCGCGGCGGGGCTCGCCGGGCCGCCGCTGACCAGCACCGATTCCTTCCGTTACGCCTGGGACGGGCGGGTGCAGGCCGCCGGGATCTCCCCGTACGACCACGCCCCCGCCGATCCCGCGCTGCGCGCCCTGCGCGACGACTGGCTGTTCCCGCGCGGCGCGGCCGGCTGCGCCGGGCCCGACCGGGTGGGCATCGAGCCGGGGGTGTGCACCCGCATCAACCGGCCCGCCGTCCACACCGTCTACCCGCCCGTCGCGGAGGGGTACTTCGGGTTGGTCCACGCCCTGTCCCCGGCGGGCGTGCGGCACAAGGCCCTGCAGACCGGAGGGGCGCTGCTGGCGCTCGCCGTCACCGGGGCGCTGCTGCTGGTCCAGCGCCGCCGGGGCGCGCGGCCGCGTACCGCCGCGTACTGGGCCTGGTGTCCGGCGGTGGCGGTGGAGGCGGTGAACAACGCGCACGTCGACGTGCTCGCCGTCCTGCTGTCGGTGGCGGCGCTGGGTGCGGTGGTGCGCCGACGCACCCTCGGCGGGGCCCTGTTCGGGCTGGCGATCGCGGCGAAGCTGCTGCCCGCGGTGCTGCTGCCGGGTGCGCTGGCCGGGGTACGGCGGTGGCGGGACGCTGCGGCGCTGCTGCTGCCCGCGGCCGCGGTGGTGGGCCTGGCGTACCTGCCGTACGTGCTGGTCTCCCGCGCATCGGTGTTCGGCTACCTGGGCGGCTACGCCGAGGAGGAGGGGTACGAGGACCCGGGCGCGGGCGGCCGCTACGCGCTGCTGCGCCTCGTGCTCCCGGACTCCTGGTCGGTGCCCGCGGTCGCGGCCGGGATGCTGGCGGTGACGGCGTACGTCTGGCGGCGCGGGGATCCGCAGCAGCCGTGGAGCGCGGCGCTGTCGGTGACGGGCACTGCGTTCCTGCTGATGACCCCGGGGTACTCCTGGTACGCGCTGCTGCTGATCGCGCTGGTGGCGCTGGACGGCCGCGCCGAGTGGCTGGCAGTGGCGGTCGCGGGGGCGGCGGCGTACGTGTCGGTGCGCGCGCTGGGCGGGGCGACGATCCCGGTGGCGTACGGGCTGGCGGGCGCGGCCGTGCTCGTGGGGTGGGCGCTGCGGCGGCGGGCGGCGGCCCGGGGAGGAAGGGGAGTTGCCCCCGGGCCGCCGCCTCACGCTCCTCGGAGCGGTCAGCCGATGTGGAACGGGTCCCCGTAGACCTTCCAGTCCAGGGGGGTGTTGAGGTTGAGGTTGCCCTTCTTGAGCCACACCCGCTGGGCCGTGTCGACGCGGCTGGTGTCGCTGTGCGCCTCCTCCTGCTTCATCGCCCAGACCCGGGCGTCGAGGAAGGCGTTGAGCCAGGTGGTCTCGTTGCCGCCCTGGGCCGGGGGCTTGGCCTTGGTGAGGGCGCGCTTGCGGATGTTGCGGAAGCTGGTGGAGTCGTCGCCGTCGCCGTGCATGACGATGGCGTCGTAGTAGGTGAACTGCCCGAGCACGCCGACCCCGTCGGCCTTGCCCTGCTTCACGGCCGGGTTGAAGTAGACCCGGTCGCGCTCGTGGTCCTGGGCCTTCTTGAAGTCGGAGTCGGAGGCCGCCTTCACCCAGTCCTTGGTGAAGTTGGGGTCGAGGCCGGCGTGCGAATCGCTGCCGTCGACCTTCCGCAGGGCGGGGAGGTACTTGGCGAGCACGTTGCCCGGCTTGATCTGCGTGTAGTACTCGACGAGTTCGAGCATGTCGTGGGTGCCGGAACAGAAGCCGATGATGCCGGCCGTGTAGCCGCGGCCGTCGTCTATGTCCTCGATGTACTTGTACTGCGCCTTCCAGTTCAGCGAGGAGTTCTCGGCACTGGAGACGATCTGCATGGCGATGTCCTTCTTCACCGGGTCGTCGAGTCCGACGGCGGCGGCCGACACCTGCGCGGAGGCCGGTGCCGCGGTGGGGGCGGCGGCCGTCGCGTGGGCGGTGACGGGCACGGCGAGAAGAGCGGCGCCGAGCAAGGTACTTACGGCCAGTCGCTTGCGGTGGGGGGTGAACACAGTGCCTCCATGAGGGAGTTGATGCTCGGGCGACTTCGTTAGGAAACTTTACTACCAGAACTCCCGCCACCTCAAGAGCCCGGCACGACCCACCCCTATCGGAAGGGGTGCGACACACCTACCCCTGGCATATGAGAGGCTGCCCGGGGCATGATTACGCAGATGCGGCTGATTTCGGCTGCTGGAATCTCATATGCGCGATCAACGACAAGTGCGGGAAACCGCGAGGCGCGCGCACGACGCAGGAACGCGAGCACGACGCAGGAAAGCGCAAGCACGACGCAGGAAAGGGAGGCGCCGATGGCCGTCCTCGTCATCGGAGACGCACCCACCGCCGCCATCGAGGCGGCCGGGCTGCGGATCCACCCGTGCCGGCCCGGCGCCGACGATCCCCTGCCGGCCACCCTCACCGGGATCGACGCGCTGATCCTCTCCCCCGGCGCCACCCCTGCCGCCCTGCCGCTCGTCGGGCCGGCGCTGGCCGCCGAAGTGCCCGTCCTCGCCCTGGGCGAGGGAGCCCGGCTGCTCACCGAGGCGGCGGGTACGGACGGCACCGGCGGCGGCAGCACCGATCCGCTGCTCGGCGACGGCTCCGCGCCGCACGGTTTCCGGGTGGGCGCCAGCGCCTGGGGGCTGCCCGTCCCCCACGAAGCCGACTGCGAACTGCTGCGCCGCTTCGCCGAGTTGGTCGCCGGGCGAGCCGAAACCACCGCCACCCGCGCCTTCTTCACGCCCCGGGCCGCCGCCTGGGAGGAGCGGTTCGCCTACCAGACACCGGCGTACGAGGCCGCCGTCGCCCGGATGCGGCTGCGCCCCGGGCAGCGCGCGCTCGACCTGGGCTGCGGCAGCGGCCGCGCCCTGCCCGCGCTGCGGGCCCTGGTCGGAGCCACCGGAACGGTGATCGGCGTGGACGTCACGCACGCCATGCTCGACGCCGCCGCCCGCGCGGGCCACGGCGGCCCGGCGCGGCTGCTGCTCGCCGACTGCGGGCGGCTCCCGCTGCCGGCCGGCGCCGTCCACGGCATCTTCGCCGCCGGGCTCCTGGACCACCTGCCGCATCCGGCCGCCGCCCTGCGCGAGTGGGCCCGCGTCACCGCCCCCGGCGGGGAGCTGCTGCTCTTCCACCCCTCCGGGCGGGCCGAGCGCGCGGCCCGCCACGGGCGCGCCGTCAGCCCCGACGACC
This sequence comes from Streptomyces sp. NPDC056883, assembly GCF_042788835.1. Lineage (NCBI taxonomy): Bacteria > Bacillati > Actinomycetota > Actinomycetes > Kitasatosporales > Streptomycetaceae > Streptomyces > Streptomyces sp. NPDC056883. The sequence continues at coordinate 203,309 of NZ_JBHUBS010000006.1, forward strand.
CGCTGGCCGAGCCGAACCTCCGCCCGGCCGTCGAAGCGGCGGGGTGGCACGTGGCCACGTACGAGGACGCCCCCACCCACTTCCTGACCCGCGCCACCCGCTGACGGGCGGGGCTCCGGTCAGGCTCCGGGGCGGTCGGCGGGGTGAGCCGCCAGGCGGGCCTGCAAGCCCCGCTTCGCTTCGGGCCACTCGGGGCGCGTGAGGGAGTACACCGCCGTATCGCGGATCCAGCCGTCCCGCATGACCATGTGGTGGCGCAGTACGCCCTCGTGCCGCGCGCCGAGCCGGGTGATCGCGGCCCGCGACTTCGCGTTCCGCACGTCCGTCAGCAGCTCGACCCGGTTCATCCCCATGACCTCGAAGGCATGCGTCAGCATCAGCAGCTTCGCCTCCACGTTCGCTCCGCTGCGCTGCCGGGACGCGGCCAGGAAGGTCCAGCCGATCTCCAGCCGCCGGTTCGCGGTGTTGATCACCATCAGCCGGGTGGACCCGATGACCCGCCCCGTCTGCGCGTCCACCGTCGCGTACGGGATCTGCGTGCCCGCCGCCCGCGCCGCGACCGCGTCCTCGATGAAGCCGCGGACGTCGTCCGGGTGCGGGACGATCGTCACCGCGAGCTCCCAGAGGCTGCCGTCGCGGACCGCCTCGCACAGCCCGTCGTGGTGCCGCAGCTCGAGCGGCTCCAGCCGCACCCGCTCTCCGGCCAGTACCGCCGTCGCCACCACGCCGTCCACCGCCGCCTGCTGCATGCCCGACCTGCCGTTTCTCGTGTTGCGCGCCGCCACGAGGACCCTATCGGGCACGACCGGCCTTCCTCGAAGGGGTTTCTGCCGGCCCGGTCAGAGCCAGCCGTTGCGCCGGAAGCCCCGGTGGATGACGAAGCACGCGACGGCCATCACCCCGAGCACGAGGGGATACCCGTAGGTCCAGTGCAGTTCGGGCATGTGCTCGAAGTTCATGCCGTAGACCCCGCACACCATCGTCGGAACGGCGACGATGGCCGCCCACGCGGTGATCTTGCGCATGTCCTCGTTCTGGGCGACGGTCACCTGCGCGAGATGGGCCTGCAGTATCGAGTCCAGGAGGGCGTCGTACGCGGCGATCTGGTCGGTGGCGCGGGTCAGATGGTCGGCGACGTCGCGGAAGTACGTGCGCATCTCCGGCGGGATGACCGGGATCGGCTGCGTGCTCAGCTGCTGGAGCGGGCGGCTCAGCGGGGCCACCGCCCTGCGCAGTTCCAGCAGTTCGCGCTTGAGCTGGTAGATCCGCCCGGCGTCCCCGCGGCCGCCGTGCTCGCTGAAGACCATGGTCTCGACGGCGTCTATGTCGTTCTGCACCGCGTCCGTGACGGCCACGTACTCGTCGACCACGTGGTCGGCCAGCGCGTGCAGGACGGCGACCGGCCCCTTGGCCACGTGCTCGGGGAGCTCCTCCAGCTCCTCGCGGACCGACCCCAGGGTGCCGCGGCCGCCGTGCCGGATGGTGATGACGAAGTCGGCGCCGGCGAAAGCCATGAGTTCGCCGGTCTCCACCACCTCGCTGGTCGCGGTCAGCTCCTCGTGCTCCACGTACCGCACGGTCTTGAACACGGCGAAGAGGGTGTCGTCGTAGCGCTCGATCTTGGGCCGCTGGTGGGCCTGGACCGCGTCGCCGACGGCGAGCGGGTGCAGGCCGAGCAGTTCGGCGAGCCCGGCGAACTCCTCCTGCGAGGGCTCGTGCAGTCCGATCCAGACGAAGCCCTCGCCCGTCTTGCGGACCCGGCGCAGCGCCTCGCCCACATCGGCGTGGCCGTGGCCGTCCTGGCGCACGCCCTCCCGGTAGACGATGCAGTTGACGACGGCGCTGCCGAGCGGGGAACGGGCCGGGTGGCTGAGGTCGACGGTCCGCCGGTAGGTACGGCGCACGGCCCGGCGCAGGTTGCTGAACATGGACAACGGACGTACTCCCCTTCGGCGGATCAGCGGCCAGTGTGCCACCGGCACGCGGACCCCATGAACGCCCGCCGCTCGGGCCTTCGCTCCCGGGGCCCGTCCGCAGGCCCTCCTCGAGCTCTGCCCTCGCGCTCTTCCCTCGGGCTCCCGCCCTCGGGGTCCGCCCGTGGGGTCCGGCCTCAGACCCCCGGCTTTCAGGGCCCCAGCCTCGCGGGCCCGGCCTCAGACCCCCGCTTCAGGGCCCGCGTCCGCGGGCCCCCCGCCTCAGGCCCGGTCGATGAAGACGCTCGTGGACTTCACCCGCGCCGTCGCCCTCGCTCCGACCTCCAGGCCGAGTTCCTCCACGGCCTCCCGGGTCAGCAGCGACACGACGCGGTGCGGTCCGGCCTGGATCTCCACCTGCGCGTCGACCGTGCCCAGCTTGACGCCCGTCACGATGCCGGGGAAGGCGTTGCGCGCCGAGGTGTACGGAGCCCCCTCGCCGTCGCCGCCCTCCTGCGCGACCTCCACGCAGAACGCGGCGAGGTCCGGCCCGTCGACCATCCGCCGGGTACCGTCCCGACGCGTCGGGAACCTTTCCGCGTCGGCCCACCGTCGGGCCGTGTCTACGCTGACGCCGAGCAGCCGCGCCGCCTGGCCGATGGTGTAGGACTCCATGCCCGCAGCCTAAGCCCTCCCCCGACCGGTCCTCGCAGGCCAAGGGGCCCGGCCGGGGGAGGGCAGGATTCCCGCGGGTCCGCCCGTCAGGACCCGTCCTGGCCGAGCGCCCCCGCCGCCGCCCGCGCGACCGCCTCCGCCACCATGGACAGCGCGGGCGATTCCAGCTTCCACTGCTGCCAGTACAGCGGGATCTCCAGGCTCCGGCCGGGCGCGATCACCACGAGTTCCCCCGCTTCCAGCAACGGGTCGGCCTGCACCATCGGCAGCATCGCCCAGCCCAGCCCGGCGGTCGCCGCGTCGCAGAACCCCTCCGACGTCGGCACGTAATGACGTACGGCGGAGGCCCTGGCCGCCGCGTCCCCCGTCAGGACCCGCACGAACTCGTCCTGGAGCAGGTCCAGCCGGTCGAACACGACGACCGGCGCCTTCCGCAGGTCCCGCTCCACCGCGTCCCGCAGATGCCGCGCCGCGAACTCCGGGCTCGCCACCGGCAGGTACCGCACGAGCCCCAGCCTGCGCACCGTGCACCCCGCCACGGGCACCGGCTGCGAGGTGACCGCGGCCATCACGCGCCCGTCCCGCAGCAGTTCGGTCGCGTGCGCCTCGTCCTCCCGGTGCAGTTCGAAGCAGACCGGCGGGTCCTGCGGCACCCCCGTCAGCGCGGGCAGGAACCACGTGGCCAGCGAGTCCGCGTTGACCGCGATCGGCAGCCGCACCGGTCCCAGTCCCTCGGCCATGCCCAGCTCGGCCCGCGCGTCGCGCTCCAGCCGGACGAGCTGCCGCGCGAAGCGGACGAGGACCTCCCCCGATTCGGTCGCCTGCACGGGCTTGGTCCGCATCAGCAGCACCCGCCCGGTCCGCTGTTCCAGCGCCTTGACGCGTTGGCTGACGGCGGAGGGGGTCACGTGCAGGGCGGCGGCGGCCGCGTCGAAGGTGCCCTCGTCGATCACCGCGAGCAGGGTCCGCACCTGGTCCACAGGCAGCTCATCCATCACAGCCGCTAATGGTAGGTAAGAATCTTTAGCTGTACTCCTCGCCGCGCCGCTGCCTACGGTCGAAGACATGACACACGGCATCATCCCGGCGGGCCTCGCGGGCTTCGGCACCGGCCTTTCGCTCATCGTCGCCATCGGCGCCCAGAACGCCTTCGTCCTGCGCCAGGGCGTACGCCGCCAATCGGTCCTCGCCGTGGTCGCCATCTGCGCCCTCTCGGACGCGGCCCTGATCGCCCTCGGCGTGGCCGGCGTCGGCGCGTTCGTCACCGCCTGGCCGCCCGCCCTGACCCTCGTCGGACTCGTCGGCGGCGCCTTCCTGATCGGCTACGGAGCCCTGGCCGCCCGCCGAGTGCTGCGCCCCGACCCGGGCGCCGCCCTCACCGCGGACGCCACCGGCCGGGCCGCCGGCTCGGCCGCCACCCGCCGCGCCGTACTGACCTGCCTGGCCATGACCTGGCTCAACCCGCACGTGTACCTCGACACCGTGCTGCTGCTCGGCTCCATCGCCGCCGGCCGCGGGGACCTGCGCTGGGCCTTCGGGGGCGGGGCCGTCCTGGCGAGCCTCGCCTGGTTCGGCGCGCTCGGCTACGGCGCCCGGCTGCTCAGCGGCCCGCTCGGGAAGCCCGCGGCCTGGCGCGCCCTGGACGGACTCGTCGCCGCGACCATGGTCACGATGGGCGGCCTGCTCCTCGCCCGGGCCTGAACCCCGCCGGGCCGGGCTCCGACGACGAGCAGGTCGTCGGGGAGCCCGGCCGGCTCGCACAGGGTCCGGCCGGGGTCGCCCCGCAGCACGTGCCGGCGTACGACGGGCACGCCCGCCGGGTCACCCCCGAAGGCCTCCTCGAAGGCCCGGTCGAGGGTCGCTGCGGCCTCCAGGTCCCGCCCACCGAGCCGTGCCTCCCGGGCCCCCGCCCGCAGGGCGGCGAGGCTGCCGAGGGAGCCGCTCACCCTGACCACCACGCGGCTCATCGGCTCGGTTCCCGCACGGCCCTGACCAGCCCGTGGACCCACTCGCGCAGCGCCGGAAGGGCCGGCAGCCCGGCGCCGGACCGCCGCTCGTGGCACTGCTGGAGGGCCCGCTCGGCACGGTCGCTGAGGACGGTGTACTCGCTGGACATGAAGGTCTCCTTCCGCCGGGCACCAGACCAATTCCCGTGCGCCGACCTCCAGTCTGGGGAGCGATTGGCCTGTCCAGCAGGGCCAATCCCGCACATCTGGCCTGCCACCGTCCCCCGAGTTCCACCCCATGGACAGGCCCCGAGTGGGTACGGATCACCGTGCCCGCAGCCTCGTACCCCCACCCCCGCCACCTCGTACGGCCTTTCCCCGCACCACCAGGAGCCCCCGTGCCGGACCAGCCCCCGACCCCGCCGCCCTCCGCGTCCCCGTACACCGACTCGGTCCGCGCCTACTACGCCGCCCAGCCCTCGCCCCTCGTCGCCGCCACCGGGATCGTGCTGGATCCGCACGGGCGGGTCCTCGTCCTCACCACCTCGTACAAGGCGGAGCTCGAGCTCCCGGGCGGGGGCGTGGAGGACACCGAGACCCCGGAACAGGGGCTGGCCCGCGAGCTCAAGGAGGAGCTGGACCTGAGCGCGCCGGTCGGGCGGCTGCTCGCCGTGGACTCCCGCCCGCCGGGGCCCCTCGGCCGCTCCCTCGTGGTCCACGTCCACCTCGTCGGCCCGCTCACGCCCGAGGAGACCTCCGCCCTCTCCTTCCCGGACGGGGAGGTCACCGAGGCGCGCTGGCTCACCCCGGAGGAGGCCTACGAGGCCCTGGGCACCCGGAAGGGATCCCGACTGCGCGCCGCCCTGGCGGCCTTGCACTCCGGCTCCCTGGCGCACCTGATCGACGGGGTGCCGCAGCCCGGCTCCCCGGCCGGCTTCGACCCCGCGCGCCGGGCGGAGCTGGAACACGTGGGCGCCTACGACACGGCCGGCCACCGCGCCGCCCGCCCCAAGGCCCTCACGGCGGCGAGCGTGCTGTTCACCGACTCCGCGGGCGGGGTCCTGCTCGTGCGGCCCGCGTACGGCGATCCGGACCACTGGAACCTGCCCGGCGGCGGCATCGACAGCGACCTCGGCGAGATCCCGCGCACCGCGGCCCGCCGGGAGGTCCTCGAAGAGCTCGGCCTCGACCTGGCCCCGGGCCCGCTGCTCGCCGTCAACTGGTCCCACCGCTCCGGCTATCCGGCCCGCGTCCGCTTCCTCTACGACGGCGGCACCCTCGACGCCCCCACCCTGGCCCGGATCCGCCTGCCCGGGACGGAACTCCTCGCATGGCGCACGGTCCCCCCGGCGGAACTCCGCCGCTTCACCAAACCGGCCCTCCGCCGCCAGATCGAGTCCTGCCTCAGGGCCCGCACCACACCGGGCGGCCCCTTGGAACTGCACCACGGCCGACCGGTGGACCGGCCCTAGGGGGTGTCTTGCCGATCAGGCCGGGCTCGCGGCGTCTGGCACCGCGCCCTGATCCGGCCCGATCGGCAAGACACCCCCTAGAACCCGGCGGCGAGCCGACGGGCACGCGCGATGACCCCCGCCCGGGCGAAGTAGCCGAGCCCTTCCGCGCGCAGGGACTTCGAGACCTCGCGCTTCGCGAACCCGCGGGCCAGCATGACCGCCGCCTTCCGGGTCACGGCGTCGCGGGCGCTGTCGGCCCCCGGGACTTCCGGGGCCTCGGCGGGCCGGGGAGCGAGGGGCTCCTCGCTCGGGGCTGCACGGGTCTCATCGTCCTGGGCTGCACGGGGTTCGGCGGGCCGGGCTGCCGGTGGCTCGGTGTGCCGGGCTGCGCCGGCCTCGGCGTGCCGGGCCGTGCCGGTGGCTTCGTGCCGGGCGGCCGGGACCCGGCCACGCCGCCACACAGCCGACACGTCGGCTCCCGGAATCACCAGGGAGGCGACGGGCAGGCGGGGCGGGCGGGGCACCGCGGGCGGGGTCGCGTTGCGGCTGATCAGATCGCGGAGCGCAGCCTCCGCTTCGGCGGGCGCGAGAACGGCGATGTCCGCGTGCGGCAAGGAGGCCGGGGCGGGCGTTCCGGCCGGGACGATCACCATCCGGGTGGTCTTGGAGGGGCGCACACCCAGCACCGCACCGTGCCGTTCGGCGAGTTCGGCCACGGCCCGCGTCCGCGGGTCCGCACCCAGGGGCACGACGCGTACGCCCTTCAGCTCCGTGCCCGTCACGGGCAGCCGCTCGGCGAGCTCGGGAACGGCCAGGAGCTCGGCGAGCACGGCCAGCAAGCGGAGTTCCCGGGCCGACGGCCGCTCCCCCGCCATGGTGTGGCGGGCCTCCCAGACCTCCACGTGCGCGGCGCGCAGGCTCTCCTGGCCGTGGCCCGCGGCCGAGGCGAGCTCGGCGAGCTCCGAGGCGTCCCGTCCGAGCACCTTGCCGGTGGCCGCGACCTCGGACAGGGCAGCGGAGTACGCGGCGGCCCCGGCCGGGTCGGGGGACGTGCGGGTCCTCATCGGAAGGGCCCGGTGGAGGTGCGCCAGCCAGCCGTCCTCACCCCGGCGCAGCCCGCAGGCGCGCGGACGGACCCGTACGGAATCCGGCACCGCCGCCGGCTGCACTCCGGCTGCGGGACCGCCGGTCAGGGTGAGGGGGACGGGCGCCGTGCCGATCAGGGTCGTCAGGATCCGGGCGGTGTGCCGGGCGTCCTCCAGAGCCGCGTGTGAGGACAGGGGCCAGGAGCCCGAGAGGCTCTTCACGATCCCGCCGAGCTTGTAGCCGATCATCTCCGTGTGCGCCCGGTACTCCTTGAGCGTGCACAGGCCGGCCGCTTCCGGCGGCTCGATGCCGGCGCGGCGGAACTCGGCGGCCAGGAACTTCGATTCGAAGTCGAGGTGGTGGGCGACCACGACCGCACCGTGCATGATCCGGATCAAGGTGCCGGCCAGTTCCTCGAAGCGAGGGGCGCGCGCCGCTTCCGCGTTGCCGATGCCAAGGTCCCCCGGCGTGGCCCCTGCCCGGCGCGGTCGGCTACTTCGGCTCGGTGGCGAGTTGGATCAGGTTGCCGCAGGTGTCGTCGAGGACGGCGGTGGTGACGGGGCCCATCTCCAGCGGTTCCTGGGTGAAGCGGACGCCGAGGGCGCGCAGGCGCTCGTACTCCGCCGTGACGTCGTCGACGGCGAACTGGGCGAGCGGGATGCCGTCCTCGACGAGGGCGTCCCGGTAGGTCTTGGCGGCCGGGTGGGCGGCGGGCTCCAGGAGGAGTTCGGTGCCGCCGGGCTCGGCGGGCGAGACCACGGTCAGCCACCGGTGCTCGCCGCCCAGCGGGACGTCGTGCTTCTTCACGAATCCGAGGATCTCGGTGTAGAAGTGCAGGGCCTTGGCCTGGTCGTCGACGAAGATGCTGGTCAGGTGGATCTTCATGGGGTGCTCTCTTCCGGTCCGGGCGGGTCGGGCATGCGCCACCGCTCGGCGATCTGCCGTAGCGGGGCCGTGTTCAGGTCGTGGAACTTGTACCGGCCCTCCCGCCTGGTCTCGACGAGTCCGGCGGCCTCCAGCACGGCGAGGTGCTGGGAGACGCCCTGGCGCGAGATGCCCAGCCGGTGCTTCATCGTCAGCCGCGAGCAGATCTCGAACAGCGTCTGCCCGGACTTCTCCGCGAGCTCGTCGAGGATGGTGCGGCGGGTCGGGTCGGCCAAGGCTCTGAAGAGTTCGTCGGCCACGTCCACCAGGATAGGCAAGCAACCACTTGCCTATCAACCGGAGAAGCCGCCGTCAGTCCGGAATAGGCGCAAAGTCCCAGTACGGGCGGCTCCGCTGTCTCGCCGCGACGGTCTGGACGTGCTGGACACCCAAGGTGCTCGCGAGCCCCCTGATCCCCGCGTCCTCGTACTTGTCCGCCTCCTCGCGCGCGCGTACGACGCGGAGGTCCGCGGCAAGAGCGATCTGCGCGGCGAACGTCATGGGGTGCGTCGGACCGAACGTCTGTTCCGCGACCCGCAGGGTCTCCCGGCTCAGGGAGAGCGCCTCCTCCACGTGCCCCCTGACCTGGCGGTGCCCGGTGACGTTCAAGGCGCAGCCCAGCGTCCACGGGTGCCGCGTGCCGAGCGCGCCCCGCATTCCGGCCAGCCCCTGCTCCGCCAGCGACAGCGCTTCCTCGCGCTCGCCCTGTGCCCGCAGGACCAGGGCGAGGTTGCCCATCGCGCCGATGGCGTACGGATGGGCCCGGCCCAGCTGCCTCTCGTACGCGCGGAGCACGTCCTCGGACAGCCCGCGCGCCTCGTCGATGTCCCCGTGCTCACGGAGGTACGCGGCGTGGTCGCAGGCCACCGCCAGCGCCCCCGGGGAGTCGGCTCCGAAGAGGCGCGCAGCTCGCTCCCACACGGTCCGCAGCAACTGACCCGCGCCGGGGAGGTCTCCGTCACCGCGCAGGCACATCGCGAGGTTGTGCTCGGAGCTCAGGGCCAGCGGGTGGGAGGGGCCCAGCATCTGCCTGACGCGTCTGACGCCCTGTTCCTGCCGGGCGCGCGCCTCCCGGTAGTGCCCCAGCAACCGCAGGTCCACGGCGTGGGCGAGGACGGAGGAGAGGGTGGAGGGGTGCCGGGCCCGCAGCATGCGCTCGCGGCGGTGCAGGGTCTCCTGGTCGAGGTCGTGGGCCTCTTGGTAGCGGCCCAGCAGCCGGTAGGCGGCGGCCAGATCGTGCCGGGCCTGCAAAGTGGTGGAGTCGTCCCGGCCGAGCAGCTCCCGCGTGGCGTCCACCAGCGGCTCGATCCACTCGCGGGCCTCCTCGTACCGGCCGAGGGCGAGCAGGAGCAGACCGCGAGCGCGCTCCTCCCGCAGGTCCTGCCGACTGCGGCCGCGTCCCGGCCCGGCGCCGGGGAGGAGCTCGCGGAATGCCTCCTCGGCCTGGCCCAGTCGGCCGAGGAGGCGCAGCACCGTGATGTGCAGGGAGGCGAGCTCGCGCAGGGTGGGGTGGTCCGCGCCGAGTACGGCCCGCCAGGAGCGGCCGATGTCCTCGCACAAGCGCAGGCAGGTGGGGTACTCGCCGGCGAGTACCAGGTAGCGCACGCAGTCCAGGAGGAAGGTCCGGGTGCTCGGGTCGCTGCTCGTGAGGGCGCCGGAGGGTCCCAGGTGCGGGACGAGTTCGGCGTACCGGGGCCAGAGCCGCGCGTCGGTGGGCCGGCCGGGGGCGGCCTCGACGAGCACTCGCTGAACGGCGCGGGCCAGCGGTTCGGCCTCCTCCCCGGAGAGGTTCTCGCGGACGACACGGTGCACCGTGCGCTGGATCTGTGCGGTGCCCGTCCCGCCGCTGCCTTCCCCCACAGACCCGTCCGAGTGCTCCAGGTGTACGACGGAGAACTGGACCAGCTTGTTGAGGGCCTCGTTCCACCGGACGGGGTCGCCGAGCATCCCGGCTACCCGTTCCGGCACCTCCCTTGCGGGGAAATCGCGCAGCAGCCACAGCGGGACCGGGCCGGGGGCGAAGAAGACGAACAGCCGCAGCAGGGTGAGGGCGTCGGGAAAGTTGACCCGGATGTTGTTGAGGAGGATGGCCAGCGCGGTCTGGAAGGGCAGCGGGTAGTCCTCCGAGAGGGTGAGCGGCTCGCGGGAGTCCACGCCCTCCAGCAGGGCGACGTACTCCCGCACGTCGAGCGAGGAGTCGGCGAGCCAGCCGGCGGCCTGGTCGAGCGCGAGCGGGTAGTCCCCCAGGGCCTCGGCGAGCCGGTCGGCCTCGGCAGCGGTGAGGCGCACCGCCCGGCGTCGGACGAAGGCGACGGACTCGGAGCGGTCGTAGAGCGGGACTTCGACGAGGCTGGTGTGCCGGGAGCCCCACTCGCGGTTGCGGGAGGTGATGAGGACGTCCCCGGGACCGGAGGGCAGCAGGTCGGTGAGGTCGTCCGGGTTGTCGCAGCCGTCGAAGACGATCAGCCACCGGTCGTGGGGAGTTCCGCGCCTCAGCGCTTCGAGCACGGCCCGGATCTGCTCCCCGTAGCTGCCCGCGCCGCGCGTCAGGCCAAGGGCGGGGGCCAGTTCGGCGAGACCTCCGCGCGTGGTGGCCCGGTCCTCGGCGGGGACCCACCACACCACGTCGTACTCGGCGGCGAAGCGGTGGGCGTACTCCACGGCGATCTGGGTCTTGCCGATACCGGAGAGCCCGAGGAGCGTGACGGCGGAGGCACTGCGCGGGGCTTCGGACAGGGTCGCGTGCAGGCGGGCCATGAGGTCGTCGCGACCGGTGAAGCGGGTGTTGCGGCGCGGGACCCGGCCCCAGATCTCGGGCGGGTCGTTCGGGAAGCGGGGGCCGCGCCGGCCGGTCTCGGTGCCGATCCGGTCGGTGGGCAGGTCCAGGTGGCGCAGCACCCGGTACTCCGCCTCGTACGCGTCCAGACCCCACAGGGACACGGGGTCCAGCGGCGCCGTGGGCAGCCTCGCATCGGTCAGGGCGACCGCGGTGAACCGCTCCAGCTCCGACGGGGCGAGACTGCTCCACGCGGTGTTCCACTCCCGGTCGCTCCGGTCGCCCGTGGCGAAGAAGCGTGCGCTGAGCACCATCAGCACCGAGCCCCGGCCCGGCAACAGCAGGCGCAGCTCGTCCTCCAGCGGCTGCCCGGGAGCCGGCTCCCAGCGCCTCAGCGTGGTACTCGGTCCGCGGGCCTCCAGCCGGTGGGCCAGCCAGACCGCCCACGGCCTGTTGGATCCGCTGTAGACGATGCGGATGTTCCGGGTGCTGCTGCCCTCGTCGGCGTGCGCCCGTTCCGGGGGCCGCGACCGGTCTGCAGCCCGGGCCCGGTCCGCAGCCCGGGCCTGGTCCGCAGCCCGGGCCTGGTCCAAGGCCCGAGCCTGGTCCTGGGCCAAAGCCAGGTCCGCCGCCCGAGCCCGCTCTTCGGCCCGTACCTGCTCTTCGATCCGCAGGCGTTCCTCGGCCCGCGCCCGCTCCTCGGCCAGAGCCCGCTCCTCGGCCAGAGCCTGCTCCACGGCCCGCGCCCGCTCCTGCGCCAGAGCCTGCTCCACGGCCAGCGCCCGCTCCTCGGCCCGTAGTACCCGCTCCTCGAGCCGCCCGCGTTCCTCGGCCCGCGCCCGCTCCTCGGCCAGAGCCTGCTCCACGGCCCGCGCCCGCTCTTGCGCCAGAGCCTGTTCCACGGCCCGCGCCAGCTCCTCGGCCCGCGCCGGCTGCTCGGCCCGCACCCGGGCGTCGGCCCGCTCCCGCTCCTCGGCCCGGGCCTGTCTCACCGCCCGCGCCCGCTCCTGCGCTTCCGCCGTCCGGGCCTCCTCCCGGCCGGGAACGGCCCGCGCGTAGCGGCGGGCCACCAGCGCGGAGACCTCGGCGAAGGCCTCCGGGGCGAGCAGCTCGCCGCCCTCGTCGGGCTGCTCCTCGCCGGTGAGGTAGGCGCGGGCGAGGGCAGGAAAGTTGTGGGCGCGCCGCCCGAAGTGGCGTTCCACGTACTCCCCGCAGCACCTGAGCACGAGGAGGGCTTCGCCCAGGGGCAGCGCCCGCAGCAGCGCCTCGCGCACGTCGGGCACGAACTCGTACCAGCCCTCGGGCTCGGCCCGCCGCAGGAGCCCGCCGAGCAGGACCTCCGCGAGGACGGACGGTCCCGTCCCGGGGGCCGTGCTGCGCTGCACCAGCTGCATCACGGGGAGGCTGAGGGGGACGGCCGAGAGTGCCACGGCCAGTTGCAGGGCGGGGCGCGAGGCGGTCCGGCGGAACGACCCGATCAGCTCGGCGGGGGGCGGCGTACGGTCCGTGCCGACGGGGAGGGCCGGCGGGTAGTCCGGGCCCACCCAGCCCGCCGCGGCCGGCAGCGCGAGGCCGGTCGACGTCGACAGGAGGCGTGCCCACGCTCCCAGCCCCGCGCCGGTCGGCGCGAGCACGGGCACGGGGACCGGACCTGCCGCGGTACCGCCTTCGAGCGGGATGAACGCGAGCCGGCTCACCAGCCCCTCGGGACGCCTCAGTGTTCCCGGCAGCGCCGGCAGATGGGTGCGCCGCCACATGCGCTGGGGCAGCGGCTGGACCAGGGCGACGGGCGCCACCGCGCTCCAGCGGTGGAGCAGCCGCTGCATCCGTCCCGCACGCCACAGCGGGCCGGCGCAGTCGCTGAGCACCAGCGTCAGCTGCCGGCCGGAGGGATCCCTCAGCTGCTCCGCTCCCCAGAACGGGCGGCTCCCGTCCCGGGCGGGACCGATCAGCAGCCGTCCGTCCCCGGCCTCGCGCACGTGGTGGACCAGGATCTCGCGGAACGCTCCGGTCCCGGCGAGGATCTCGCTCAGTTCCCCCAGGGTCCGCTGCCACACCGGGGTCGAGGTGGACACGTCCAGGACGAGACGGATCCGGGCCTCGCGCCGGGTGGAGGGGCGGCTGACGGGCAGCAACAGGCCCGTCAGCGCCGCCCGTTCCGCGGTGGCCTGTTCGTCGAGCCGGTCCTCCACCGGGCGCACGGGTGCCCGGTAGCGCTGGAGCGGGCGCAGGGCGCGCACCAGCGCCAGGGGCTGCGGCAGGGCGGTGGCCAGGGGGACCCGGACCCGTTCGAGTCCGCCGGCGGTACCTGCGCCCCGGCCGCGGTGGCGGGGGTGGTCCGCGTACAGCCGGGTGCGCTCCCGCGGTCCGGCCGTACCGCCGGTGACCGCGGGGCCGCCCCTCTCGGCGGCGCCGCCGACCTGGCCCGGCGCGTCCCCGGCGGGGTCCCGTGCGTCCCCGGCCGGGCCCCGCGCGTCCCCGGCCGGCGCACCGGCGACGGGCGGCTCGGCCGGTGCGGGGAGCGCGGGTGCGGCCGGATCCACGTGCCGGGCCAGCCAGAGCGCTTCGGCGAGCTCGCGGGCCGTCGGTTCCGCGCCCGCGGACAGCAGCCTGCGCACCAGCTCCGGCAGCGGAGCGCGTCGGGACTCGCGAGGCTCAGGGGACTCGTGGGGCTCAGCGGAATTGGGGGACCCAGGGGATCCAGGGGACTGGGGGGCCATCAGCTCGGCCCGGGTTCACCGTGGTCGAGGGGGCGCATCAGCAGCTCGGCCAGCCGCTGCCGGTCGGACTCGTTGCCGGGCACCGTCTCCTGCGTCAGGTAGATGGCGTTGAGGAGTTGGTCCGCCGTGCGCAGGGCGCCGGGCCTGCTCGTGAGGAACTGCCGGATCAGGGCGTCGTTGGTTTCGGCGTCGTCTTCGCCGAAGTGGGCGCGGACCATGGACCGGAGGCGGCCGGTGCCCCATTCGTCGTCCTTGGGCGACGACAGTTCCAGGCGGAGGCAGCGGCGCAGCAGCGGGACGGGGAAGTCCCGTTCGCCGTTGCTGGTCATCACGACCACGGGGAAGGCCCGGCAGCGGATCTTGCCCTTCGTGACCTCGGCCCGGGTGTCGTCGTCGGTGTCGACCTCGACGGCCTCCTGGACCGCCTGGAGGCGCTGGAGTTCGGGGATGGTGAACTCCCCTTCCTCCAGTGCGTTCAGCAGGTCGTTGGGCAGGTCGATGTCGCTCTTGTCGAGTTCGTCGACGAGGAGCACGCGGGGTTTCTCGTACGGCAGCAGCGCGGTGCCGAGCGGGCCGAGGCGGAGGTAGCGGCCGATGTCCCGCGTGTGGTCCTCGCCTCCCTCGCGGGCCAGCTGCATGTCCTGGAGCCGGGCGATGGCGTCGTACGAGTACAGCCCCTCGCGCAGCGTCGTACGGCTGACGACCGGCCAGTGCAGGACGCGGCCGAGCCCCAGTTCGTGGGCGAGGGCGTGCGCGAGCGTCGACTTCCCCGAGCCCGGCTCCCCCGTCACGAGCAGCGGGCGCCGCAGGTACAGGGCGGCGTTGATCATCTCCAGTTCGGCCGGGCGCCAGGCGAGGCCCGCGGATCCCATGGCCGCGTCGGAGCCGAGCCGCCGGGTCGACTCCGCGCCCAGGGACGGGGGCCCGGAGACCACCGGGGAACCGTCGAAGTCGCGCCAGGGGGGCGGATCCGGCAGGCGGTCGACGCCGTCGTGCGGTTCGCCGGTGCCCCGGAAGACGAACCAGTCGGGGGTGGTCATGACGTACTCCTCGGGTAGCGATCGCGGCGGGGCCGGCGGCCGGCGGTTCAGGGCGAGTTCAGCAGGCCTGCCGGCTCGGGGAGCGGACGGTCCGGGTCGTCGTAGAGGAGGGCCAGCGGTTCGGCCCAGTCCGCATCGGCGTCGGCCCTGCTGATGCGCTCGCGCAGCATCCGCAGTTCCTCGGGCAGTGCGCCGGCCCGACGGGCCCGGCGCAGCAGCCGTGCCACCCGGTCCTCCAGGTCCCCGCAGGGCGTGCCGCAGCCCGCCTGGTGCGGGTCGCCCCGATGCCACAGCGCGACGGCGTACCCCGCTCTGATCACCTCGCGCAGCGGCTCCGCCCCGTCCCCCGCCGTTCTGCACACCAGCGGTACGGCGCCGGCCGGCGCTGCCTCCAGCGCCTCGCTCCCCGCTCCGGGCCATCTGAGGGGCAGCGTTTCCAGGGCCCCCTCGGCCACGCCCAGCCAGCGTTCCCTGTGCAGCTCCCGGGGGGTCGTCTCCCTTTCCAGCGGGCGCAGCACCACTTGCCGGTGGACGCCGAAGGGCCGGTCGGCGGGGTCGGGCCGCATGCTCCGCGCGACGAGCCGGGAGCGCCACAGGTGCACGTTCTCGTCGAAGCACTCGACGGGCAGCACGAATTCGAGCCGTGCGGGCCCGTCCTCGGTGTCGGTCCGGCCGAAGATCTCGTGCAGTGGTTCGCTCAGGAGGTACGGAAGTTCGGCGAGCGAGGCACCCTCCGGCTCGTCCCCCTCGTCCCAGGCGCGGAAGCAGCCCGCTTCCTCGGCCCAGGTCCAGATCCGCCAGTGGAAACGGTCTTGCGGCCGGTAGGCGTCCGGCCGGAGCTCGACCGCGACCACCGGGCCGCCCGTCTCCGCCCCGGCGGCCCGCGCGGCGACCCAGGCGGCGATCCTGGGCGTCTTCAGCAGCGCCCGGTAGTAGACGGGCAGTTGTCCGGCGCGCTGCTGCACCCAGCGCTCCAGTTCGGCGGCCGGCCCGGGCCGTTCCGCGGCGCAGGTCCTGGCCACGAGCAGGAGGTAGTGCAGGAAGGCGATGTCGTCGCCGTCGGCCGTCTCGTAGAGCCAGCCGTGTCCGTCGCGCCAGTCGCGCGCCGCGACCGCCCCCGGCCACAGGGGCTCCTCGCCCACCGCCACTTCGATGAGCGATTCGAGTTCCCGCGTGGAGACGGGCGGAGGCAGTTCGGCCAGCAGGGCGGACGCGGCGGCGCTGTCCCTCGGGGTCCAGACCCGCTCGCCCGAGGGGACGAGCCCTTCCTGCGCGGCCACCCAGGACTTCGCGGCCGAGCCGGGCTCCTCCCGCATGCGGTGGTGCCACTGGTCGTGGGCGCGGATGAGCTCCCGGTACGGTTCGCGCCCCAGCCCCTGCTCGCCGCCGACGGGCACCGCCCGCGCGAACCCGCGCAGCGCCGTGGCGGCGATGGCCAGCCCGCCGTCCTTGCCGCGCCTGCGCGCCTTGACCACACCGAGGACGACGCCGCGGTCCCGGTCCAGCACCGGGCCGCCCGAGGCCCCGTGGGGGATCTCGGTCTCGGGGCCGAGGGTGAGCCCGCTCGATCCGTCGCTGCCGTTGACGACGCAGTGCCCGCTCCATGTCTGGGGCTTGCAGCCCTCGGCCGCGCGCCACCCGTAGACCGTCACCCGCGAGGGTGCGTCGCTCCGGTCGCCGAGCCGTACGCACGCGTGCCGGAGCGAGTCGTCCGCCAGCCGGATCAGCACGAGGTCCTGTTCGGGGTCGAACCCCCCGCCCAGCCAGTACCCGAGCCGGGCCGGAGTACTGCCGTGCCGTCCGTGCACCAGGAAGGTGCCCACCGCCTCCGGCTGCTCCACTCCGGGAATCACGTGGGCGCAGCTGAGCACCCAGCCGGGTGCGACGAAGAACCCGGTGCCCCAGAGCTTGTCCGGGTCCCCTTGGGGCCCGATCCGCACCGTGGCGCGGCGTGTGAGCTCCTCGAGTTTCGCCGCCGTCATCCGCTTGCGTCGTCCGGGCCCGGGCCCACCCTGCCTTCGGCTTCTCGGCGGCTCCAGGTGAGGGTGACCGAGATCGCGGCCTTGGCCTCGCCGTCCGCCAGCATGGCGACGGCCTTGCCCGGCTTCACCGCCAGCTCGATCCCGAAGGTGGCGCTGACCTCATCGGGGCGGGCGGCCCGCGCGGATTCGAGTACGGCGGAACCGATGCCGCTGACCAGCTCGTTCAGCTGATCCACCCGGGCGGTCAGGTGGTCGAACGCGCCCACGTCGTCGTACGCGAACTCGTCCGATCCGCGGGGAGCGTCCTCGGGGCGCATCACGCTGACGCGTGCCAGTACGGTCTCCCCGTTGGGCAGTTCGATCTCCTGGATCTGACGTTCCATAACCTCTCCCCCAGCCGCCGGACAACTGAGCCTCATCCGAGCCCTGTTGACCTTGCCGGAGGCCATTGTGCAGGCTCACGTCCGGATCGTGCAGGGAGATGACGCGACTCGGAACCTTCTGCTGAATCCTTTTCGGGCGTCCCCGCCTCTTGTCCGCGTACCGGCCGAACGGGCCGGCGGAGCCAGGAGGAACAACCATGATGATCACCGGTCTCGTAGCGATCGGAGCCCTGCTCGTGGGCGCGTGCAGCTGGCACCTGCTGCGGCGGTACAAGAGCCGAGCCTGACCAGACCCTGCAGACCCTGCAGACCCTGCAGTCCCTGCCGTAGGACACCTTCCGGAATGAGCAGCACATGAACCAACGTTTCCCCTGGCCGGACGAGCGGCTGATCAAGGCCGCTCAGGACGGCGACGTCACCTCGCTCACCACCGTCGTCATGGAATCGCAGCCTCATGTGCGCAGGTTCGCCCTCTCGCTCTGCGCCTCGCCCCAGGACGCGGAGGACGCGGCGCAGGAGGCGCTGATCATCCTCTACCGGAAGATCGGCACCCTGCGGGCCACCGGCGCGCTCGCCTCGTGGATGTTCCGGATCGTGCGCAACGAGTGCCTGCGGCAGGTACGGCTGCTCCTCGCGCGGAGCGACGAAGCACCGGCCCCACCGGAGTCGGCGGACCCGTCCGCGGAGGACGCCGTGCTGCGCAGGCTGGAGGCGGAGCGGATCGCGGCCGCGGTCAGCGCCCTTCCCCGTGACCAGCGCCAGGTCCTGATCCTGCGGGACGTCCAGGGCCTGCCCGGCAAGGCCGTCGCCGACGCGCTCGGCCTGAGCACCGCCGCGATGAAATCGCGGCTGCACCGGGCGCGCGCAGCCCTGCGCGACACCTTGACGGCGATCGACCCCCCAGTAGTCGAAGGAGACTCACGACGGTGAACACCGTGAAGACCACGAACACCATGCACACCATGAATACGCCCGGGACGGACTTCGCCAGCGCGTCCGTCCCGCGCCATCTGGCGCGCGGCGCCCTCGGTTTCGGGCTGATCGTCGGCTCGATCGCCCTGGTGCCCGTCGTCGGCCCGGTCGCCCTGCTGGCGGCCCCCTTGGCCCTCGTCGCCTTCCGGGGCTGCCCGACGTGCTGGCTGGTCGGCCTTGCGCAGACCATCTCGCGCGGCCGCCTGGAGCGCCGGTGCACGGACGGCGTCTGCACCCTCACCCCGTCAGCGGGCCGGACGCCTCCCCCGGCCGTTCCAGGCGCGGGCGGTCAGCGCGATCGACCCGTCGGCCTCGACGGGAACGCGAGCGCGCAGCCGCTCGCGCAGGGCATCGTGCCGCTTCGGCGGCAGTGAGGCGAGGTACGCCGGCGCGGGCCCTTGGCCGCCCAGGAACGGGGCCCCGTGTAGTCCCAGAGGTACGCGGCGACCGTGCCGCCGGGGCGCACGATGCGGGCCGTCTCGGCGACGGCCCGCTCGGGGACGGGGACGAAGTTGAGGACCAGGCCGCTGACCGCCGCCGACGCCCGGCCGTCCGGGAACGGCAGGCCCATGGCGTCGGCGCGTACGAAGCGGGCCCGGGCGTCCGTGACGTGCCGCCGGGCGTACCGGACGTAGCCGTCCGACGGGTCGGCTCCCACCACCCGCTCGGGGTCCGCCACGTCCAGGACGGCCTGCGTGACGGCGCCCGTGCCGCAGCCGATGTCCCGCCAGTCGCCGCCCGGCGCGACGTCCAGCCGCCGGAGGCACTCCGCCGCCACGGGCCGGCTCCACCGCCCGATGTACGGCTCGTAGGCTTCGCCTTCGCCCCACACCGTGGCGCCCGCCGCTCCGCTAGGGCTTGATGTTCTGGTTCAGGTGGAAGAGGTTGCCGGGGTCGTACGTGCCCTTGACCTGGACCAAGCGGTCGTAGTTGCCCTTGTAGTTGGCGCGGATGCGCTCCTGGTCGTCGTCCGCCATGAAGTTGACGTAGCCGCCCTCCTCCGAGTGCGGGGCCGTGGCCTCGTAGTAGTCGCGGACCCAGGCGGTGTTGGCCTCGTTGTCGGCGGGGTCCGGCCACATGCCCGCGATGACGGTGGCGAAGGAGGCGTCCCGGTAGGCGAAGGCCGTTGCGTCCGGGGCGACGCGGTGGCAGGCGCCGTTGATCGGGTAGATGTGGACGGTCGAGTTGACGGCGGGCACGCGGGGGCCGTGCACCAGGTGCGCTTCGATCGCGTCGTCACTCAGCTCCGTCACGAAGTTGGCCTTCCAGTAGTGCTGGAGGCCGGGCGGCACCAGTGCGTCGAAGGCGCTGTTCAGCGCGGGGTACGGCATGACGCCGACGTGCTCGGCGACCACCGGGGCGAAGTCGTGGAAGGGCTGGAGGGCGCGCTCGCCCTCCTCCGTCGGGCCTGCCCAGCAGGACACGATCAGGATGAAGGTGTCGCCGTGCCGGTCCTCCGGGATGAACGGCAGCGGCGGGGCGATCTGGAAGGCCGGGAACCCGCCGAGCTGCTCCGGCGCGTCGGCGATGAAGTCCCGGAAGGCGCGCAGCACGGTGCCGGCGCTGTCCAGTTCGTAGAGGATCGGCCCGCCGTAGATGTCCTTGACGGGGCTGAGCCGGAATTCGAGGGAGGTCACCGCGCCGAAATTGCCACCACCGCCGCGCAGCGCCCAGAAGAGGTCCTCGTGCTCCTGCTCGCTCGCCACGACGAGCTGTCCGTCCGCCGTCACCACATCGGCCGAGATCAGGTTGTCGCAGCTCAGGCCGAGTCCGCGGTCGAGGTAGCCGATGCCGCCGCCCAGGGTGAGGCCGCCGACGCCGGTGGTGGAGATGATCCCGCCGGTGGTCGCCAGGCCGAAGGCGTGGGTGGCCGCGTTGAAGTCGCCCCAGGTCGCGCCGCCCTCGGCACGTGCCGTCCGCCGTACGGGGTCGACGCGGACGCCGCGCATCGCGGACAGGTCGGCGACCACTCCGTCGTCGCAGGTGCCGAAGCCGGGCACGCTGTGCCCGCCGCCCCTGACCGCCAGGTCGAGCCCGTTCTCCCGGGCGAAGTCGACGGCCGCCATGACGTCGCCCGCGTTGGCGCAGCGCACGACGACGGCCGGCCGTCTGTCGATCATGGCGTTGTAGACCGTGCGGGCTTCGTCGTAGTCCTCGTCCCCCGGAGTGACGACGGTGCCGCGCACCCGTTGACTCAGCTGGTCCAACGTGAGGTTGCCCATGGCCATCGCTCCTCTTGCCCCGGCCCGGGGCGGAGTGACCTCCGGCGAGCCCGGGGCTGTCCGCCAGTGGATAGGCCCTCAATTCACGCTACGCCGAATGGGTGGAGCGGCAATCCGAACCGCTCAGGCCCCGCCCGTGGTGCTCCAGCTCGCCCGCCGAAGGACCTCGGCCAGCTCCTCGGGGTCGGGGGCGGCGTCCGCGGGATCGTCGGGCCACTGCTCGACGATGGCGGTGGCCCACTCGGCCCAGTCGGCGACGAGCCGGTAGTAGTCGGTGAGGAAGCGGCCGACGAGCAGCGTGTGGGCGGCCCTTTCCGGGAACGGGGCCTCGCCGGCGACATGGGCGTGCGCGGTCGCGGCGTTGCCCTGGTTGCGCTCTTCGGCCCAGACCCGGGCACCGCGGAGGGTGGCCAAGGTGTCGGCGCTGGTACCGGAGTCCGCGAAGAACACCTTCAGGAGCTGTTCGGACTCCAGGACCGGCCCGGCGCTCGGTTCGGGCAGCCAGTCGGCCAGTGCGCGCCGGCCCGCGGCGGTGATGCTGTAGACGGTGCGCGGCCGCCGTCCGACCGCTTCGCGCGTCGCCTCGGCCAGGCCGTGGCGGACGAGCTTCTTCGGCTCCTCGTACAGCTTGCTCTGGGCCCGGGGCCAGATGCGGCCCAGGCTCCGGTCCATCTGCTGTGCGAGCTCGTAGGTGCTCCAGGGCCGGACCGAGAGCAGGCCGAGGATCGCGTACGACGTGGTGGTGAGCGCCGGGCCCATTGACATCGCCAGCCTCGAGGCGTATTCCGGAAATAGTCCCTTTGGGACTATTTTGACAGCATAGGCGGTGATGGTCATGATCAGCACTCTTCGGGTCGATCCCGCCAACGCCGAACAGGCCCGCGCCTGGGACGGTCACGAGGGCGCGTACTGGGCGGAGCACGCCGATCGGTACGACCGGGCGATACGCGCCAACCACCCGCACCTGCTCGCCGCGGCCGGCATTTCCGCCGCCGACCGGGTGCTGGACATCGGCTGCGGCACCGGCGAGACCACCCGCGAGGCCGCGCGACGGGCGAGCGGCGGCCGGGCCCTGGGCGTGGACCTGTCGGCGGAGATGCTGCGGGTGGCACGGGAGCGTGCGGCGGCCGAAGGACTGCGCAACGCCGACTTCGTCCAGGCCGACGCCCAGGTCCACCCCTTCCCCTCCGCGGGGTTCGACGTGGCCGTCAGCCGCTGCGGGACGATGTTCTTCGCCGACCCGGTCGCCGCCTTCCGCAACATCGCCGGCGCGCTGCGACCCGGCGGACGCCTCGTCCAACTGGTCTGGCAGGCCTTGGCGGACAACGAGTGGTTCCTCTCGTTCACCCGGGCCCTGGCCGCCGGACGCCCGCTGCCCACGCCCGCACCCGACGCCCCCGGGCCGTTCGCGCTCGCGGACCCGGAGCGGGTCCGGACCGTCCTCGAGGCCGCCGGTTTCACGGGCATCCGGCTGGAGCCCCACAGCGAGACGATGTGGTTCGGCGAGGACTCCGCCGACGCGGAGCGGTTCCTCCTCGGCATGCTCGGCTGGATGCTCGACGGACTCGACGACGAGGGCCGGCGGCGCGCCGTCGACGACCTGCGAGCCACCCTTACGGCCCACGAAACCACCGACGGCGTCCGCTACGCCTCGGCGGCCTGGATCATCCGAGCGATCCGGCCGCCGGCTACCGGCTGAGCGACTACCGGCTGAGCGACTTGAGCGCCGCCGCGTCGTACGGCTTCAGCTCGTCGAAGCGGTTGCCGAGGACCTTCGCCGCCCACTGCGGGTCCTGGAGCAGCGCCCGGCCGACGGCGACCATGTCGAACTCGTCCCGTTCCATGCGGTCCAGGAGGTTGTCGATGTCGCCGAGCGCCGCGCCTTCTCCGGCGAAGGCGCGGAGGAAGTCGCCGTCGAGGCCGACCGAGCCCACGGTGATGGTCGGCCGGCCGGTGAGCTTCTTGGTCCAGCCCGCGAGGTTCAGGTCCGAGCCCTCGAACTCCGGGAGCCAGTAGCGCCGGGTGGAGGCGTGGAACGCGTCGACACCCGCCGCCGCCAGCGGGGCCAGGATGGCCTCCAGCTCCTCCGGGGTGTGCGCGAGCCGCCCGTCGTAGGCCTCCTGCTTCCACTGGGAGTAGCGGAAGATCACCGGGAAGTCGGCGGCGACGCGCTCGCGGACCGCGGCCACGACCTCCTCGGCGAACTTCGTACGGGCCACCGCGTCGCCGCCGTAGGCGTCGGTGCGGCGGTTGGTCCGCTCCCACAGGAACTGGTCGATCAGGTAGCCGTGGGCGCCGTGCAGTTCGACACCGTCGAAGCCGATCCGCTCGGCCTCCGCCGCGGCGTCGGCGAACGCGCCGATGACGTCGTCGAGGTCGGCGCGGGTCATCGCCTTGCCGGTCCCCTCGGTGCCGTCGACGCGGATGCCGGAGGGACCCACGGCGGGGGCCTCGGGGTACGGCGCCTCGCCCTGCTTGCGCACCATGCCTATGTGCCACAGCTGGGGGACGATCGTGCCGCCCGACTCGTGCACGGCCGCGGCGACCTTCGCCCACCCCGCCAGCTGCTCCTCGCCGTGGAACCGCGGCACCCGGTCGCTCTGCCCGGCGGAGTCGTGACCGACGTAGGTGCCCTCGGTGACGATCAGGCCCACGCCCGCGGCGGCCCGGCTGGCGTAGTACGCCAGCACGTCCTCGCCGGGCACGCCGCCGGGGGAGAACTGCCGCGTCATCGGCGCCATCGCGATGCGGTTGGGGACGGTCAGGCCGTTCAGCTGGACGGGCCGGGAAAGGATCTCGGCCGCGCGGGAGGCGGTGGACGTGGTCACGGTCATGCGGGTCCTCCGGGTTGAGCTGTGGCTCGTCGGATAGCGACGAGAAGTGCATAGTACACAGGCTATGTATCATGCATATTGCAGGATGCGGGGCCGCCGGTCCCCCGGTTCCCAGGTCCGCGACAATGGGACGTCCGAAGGAGCGGGGAGGCGCAGTGCTGGAAAAACTGGAGCGGGAGCTGATGCTCCTCTCGCGACACCAGGTGCTGGCCCGGCGCGAGCGCGACCCCGAGCGCCTGGAGCGGTCGGCGTACGTGCTGCTCAGCCGGATCGACACACAAGGCCCCATGTCCATCGGGCAGTTGTCGGAGGCCTTCGGACTCGACACCTCGACCGTGAACCGCCAGACCGCCGCACTGCTGCGCTGCGGACTGGCCGAGCGCGTCCCGGACCCGGACGGCGGCATGGCCCGCAAGCTGCGCATCACGGAGGAGGGCGGGCGCCGGCTCGCCGAGGACCGCGACGTAAACCAGTCCTGCCTGGCCCGGGTGATCGCCGGCTGGTCCCCCGAGGAAGTACGGCAGCTCGAGGACGCCCTGGTCCGCCTCAACCGCAGCGCCGAGGCCCTCGAAGGCCGCCACTGGCCGCGCCCGGAGGAAAACGACACCCCCGCGGCATACCACCCGCCGACTCCCGCGCCGTAAGGCCGCCCACGACCCCGGACGCACGAAAGGCCGCTTTCTCATTTCCGAGAAGACGACCTCCGACCTACATGAAGCAAAGTCGGGACGACAGGATTTGAACCTGCGCCCCCTTGACGCCCAAAAGCTGACGCCCAGCCCGTACCGTCCACCTAGTCCGTGGAACCCCACAAACGTCCAGGTGGGGGGTTTGCACTCCGCGTCACCGGCCAGGGCCTGTGACATATTGGTGACACGACCACGTCCGCTAAGCACCCGCCACGCGCCACTAGAGCCTCCAGGAAGCGCGGCGTTGCCGCGGCAGGCCCGTTGACCACCGTGAGGCGAACGCCTGCCTAGTGGATCTACGTGGCCCTACGTGAAGCATCGGTCAGCATCGCGGGCCTTGCGACAGGATCCAGTTCCGTCATACGGGCTGTTCACCAGCTTCTTGCGCGCTACGGCTACCGGTTGGTGACCCTGAGTGGTGATGTGCGCAGGAGGAGGCCCGATGCACGAGGACAGCGACCGCAGGAAGACGGTCAATCCGAGTGCGTACCTGGCGCTTGTGGAGGGTCTGACGCACATCTTCTGGAACAAGGGGCCCTACGATCGACCACAGCGAGCTTCTGTCACGACTCGACTTCGGAGCCACCAAGCGCGAGGTGTCCGGTCAGCTGGTCAACCGGCCGCGAGCCAACGAAGCGCGCTACCTAGACGTGACCGTCGCCCTCATGCTCGACATCGCCGCCATGGAGAGCTTCCGAACCTGACAGCCCAGGCCGACGCCGACGACATGATAGCCAAGGCCAAAGCCGCTGTGACGGAGCTTCGCCGCTGGACGGCCAAGCAGCAAGCAGTGATCCGGGAGCACGAAGCGCACGCTCGCATCATTGCCCGGAGCGCCAAGGGGGCGCAGGACGGACGGGCGTTCGCCCAGTCCCACGAGGAACTGAAGCAGCGCTTCCTCCTGATGCACGGAGCCGGGTGAGCTCGTTGAGGGGGTCGACCTCTCAGTGCGGCCTGGGTGCAACGCTCTCTGCGCAAGGCGGCATCCAACCTCCATTCAGCAAGGACGGCAAACTGGAGCTCCACAGCCGGTCGCGATAGCGCGCAGGCGCCGGTTCCCGGCCAAGAGGGCTGCCACAGCAGGGTTCGCCCATTCGATTCGGTGGACGGGGCGAGTCCGTCGAGGGGTGCGATCTGACCCCACTCGCCTCACGCGACCCGGGCCAAGGTGCGGGAGCAGGAGGATAGCGCGACGTCGTCCCCCTGCCCCCACACCCTCACCCTCACAGGCCGAGTTTGTTCTCCATCGTCTGGGCCTGTGCCTCGGGCAGCGGGCACAGACGTTCCACCGCCGACTTAAGCTCCTGACGACCCACGAACGTGGCGAGACTGGGTTCGGCCACCCGTTCCCTCATGCGCTTCGCCACTTCGGGCGTCCCGAGGTGCGCGGCCACGGCGGGCGTGCGCAGCGCCTCGCGGCACAGCAGTGTCAGTAGCGAGTCACCAGCCTCCGTCGCCGTCATACAGGTGGTGGCCAGTGGTTCATCGGCCGGCAGCAGGCCCAGCCGAGCCGATGCGACGAGTGCCATACAGCTCTCCCGGGGGTGCCAATGGGTGACACCGAGCCGTTCGAAGGCTGCCAGCGCTTCTTCGGCCGCCACCGCGGCCCAGTCGGTGCGCGGCAACCACGCCGCGGCCCAGGCCACCTCTGCCGGATACGCCGCGATATTCGGCTCCAGCGTCGGTACATCGTCCGGCAGTTGGTGCTCCTGGCCGCACTCTACGAGCGCCTGCGCCGTCCATCCCAGGGTTGTCCAGTGCGTCCCGCCATCGACCACCAGCGAGCGCTTCAACGTCCTGCCAACGAGCTGCCCGACGGCCGGGGCGAGGAAGTCGACCGACCGGTCCGCGTGGCGCAGCGACTTGAGCATGCGTCCCGAGCATTCGAGTCCGAGGGTTTCTGCGAGGATTACGGGCTCAATCGAGGTGAGGTCGTCGACGATCTTGTCGACGATGTCCTTCCTGCCGGTCAGGCAGAGTACTGTCATGAGTTCGGGCAG
Source organism: Streptomyces sp. NPDC056883 (assembly GCF_042788835.1). NCBI lineage: Bacteria > Bacillati > Actinomycetota > Actinomycetes > Kitasatosporales > Streptomycetaceae > Streptomyces > Streptomyces sp. NPDC056883. Next base: position 228,925 of record NZ_JBHUBS010000006.1, read on the forward strand.
GGTCCGAAGGTCCTGCCGCATGCGCAGGTCCAGCCTCTTGAACAACTTGTTCGCCACGACCCTCTCGCCCAGTTGCTCACCCCACTGCGGTTCCCAGATGTAGGCGAGCGTCAGGACCTCCAAAAGGGCCTTAGGGCTGGCCAGCAGGTGCATGGTCGGCGCCCACACCTGGTAAACCAGTGTCCGCATCCAGCTCTGCGATTCGCCGGTCGACAGCACGCCGAGGCGCACGAGCTGCCGGCCGATGGTTCCCTGCGTGATCGGGTCCTGTTCGTACCGGAGGATGTCGGTGAAGGTCCGCCAGCGGTCATATTTGTCGTTGTACAGGGAGTCCAGCTCCGCTCTGCCTGCGCCGGGCAGGCAGCGTTCGGCGACGGTCAACAGATCCGCCAGAAGCGGTGGATGGACCACACTGCGGATCACGGCATCCCTGAGATACGAAACCCCCTGGCCGGCCTCCGGCAGGCCGAGGCCGTGGACGACGCTCGCCGCCTCACCCGGGTCGACCTTGCGCAGCTGATTCAACGCAGTGGTGAACGGTCCAATGCGCTGTAGCGCTCGCAGGCTGCGGGTCCAGTCCCACTCGGGGTACTGCGCCTTGAAGTGGTGCAACACCACGCGGGAGGCATCGGGGTACCCGGCGGCACGGAGGGTATCCGCCATGACAGCGAGCTTCTGGGCTACGTCGCCCGCGCGCCACTGCAGCGGGCTGCGCACCGCACGGTCGACCTTGATTTGTCTTGCGTAATCCTCCGCCACCCGGGGAGCGAGCGCGAGAGCCAGCCGGTGGGTGTGCACCATGCTCTGCGGGTCGAGGTTCGGGTTGAGCATGCGGTCGACCAATGTGTGGGTGTCGATGCGCGCCGAGAGCTGTGCGTGAAACCGTTCGCCGAAGTAGTCGTCGTCGATGAGCAGCATCGCCAGCTGCGGCCCCCAGGGCCGTGCCGCCCCGCGCTGGGCGTCGATGCTGGACACCACCAGCTGGAGCACCTCGTCCTCCAGCTCGGCGCGGTAATCGGCGCCCGCCTCCCATAGCCCGCGCAGGAAGTAGTAGATGACGGCGGGCCGCCGTTCCCGCTTCATCAGTGCCCTGGCGAATTCCGGCCCCAGTTCGGACGCCAAGCGGTAGCCGAAGCGATCCGCCGTGTCGCAGTAGAGGTCGTCCGCGCGGCTGACACTGCTGAGGAGCATTCCGGCGCCGCGTCCGTCCTTGAGGTCCGCGATCGACCGGGCCAGATCCTGGGCAAGTTTGAGGTCGGCTTCCTGGCTGCCGCTTGCGGTCTGGTGGTATAGCAGCTTCTTGATGGTGCCGCCGTGGATGTTGCGCACCGTGGACAGCAGGATCGACGCCTCGGCCGGTGCCGACTTCCTGAGCACCGCCGCCAGCGCGGGTCCGAGCTGCAGATTCTTCAGTAGGTGGTTCAGCAACTGGTTGACCCTGCCACGGTCGTTGCGCTCGAGGTCGGCGAAGGCGCTGCTGATCTGGATCGCGTCCGCACCCCTCAGTGCTTTCATGATCTGCCTGTCGTACCGTGCGGTCAGTTTCTCCCAGGCATCCGGACCATTGAAGTGCAGCTGCAGCGACATCCAAGCCAACAGTCCGCCCAATGAGGTCTGCTGTGAGGGAAACTGGTTGAGCAACATCTGGGCGGGCTTCTCCAGCGGGCGCAGCCGGTTGCGCCGCGATTCCTCCCTGTTGTCCGGCCCGTGTGCCTCCTGCGACCTGCGGTGGATCAGATCATCCAGCCGCCGAACGGCGATGAGGTCGCCGTAGTACCGGGCGTCAGCCCCACGGACCAGGGCGTCCGCACGCTGTTCCAGCCACTCGCAGAGCGTCGCCAGCGGCGTTGTGGCCTTGGAGGACAGCCGAAGCAAGGACCGGACGAGGTGCCAGCGGTCCGTGACCGAGGCAGGCCTGGCCAGGACGGCGTCCAGCCCCGCCCCTGGGGTGCCCAGCCAGGCCAGCAGATCGGCCACCTCGGTGCCGGTGAGCTGGTTCTGATGGTCCCAGAGTGCCTGGAGCGCTGCCGTCAACTCCCGTGCGGTCAGGTTGGGCAGCTCCCGGATGCGTGTGATGACGGCAGGAAGGACAGCCGTGATCCACAGCAACTCGCCGCCGGGCCGCGCGCACAGGCGGAGCACCCGCAGCGCAACCGGGGGGTCGACCACGATGGCCCACGAGGTGAGCGCTTCCCGCACCGTCCCGAGCTCGAGCAGATCAGCGAAGCGTCCAGGAGCGTACGCGGCACAGTTCGTGAGCAGGGCCCGCACCCGCTCGTGCGCCCCCTCGCCCACCATGGCGAGCAGGTACGGCTCCAGCCAGACGGACTGCTCAGCGCGTCCCTGCGGACCGGCGAAGTCCAGCACGGCCTTCGCTCGCACTTCGCTGGGGATCCGGGCCAGGCCACCGCCCTCGACGACGCCCAGTGCCGAGCGGGTCTGCTCCGAGAGCGGATCCAGCCAGGAGACGGGCACTCTCTCGTCCAGCATGGAAACCGCCGCGAGCTGGCACACCGTCGCCCGGGCGGGCTCATCGAGGTCGGCACAGGCCCTCTCGACCTGTCGGCGCACCGGGTTCGTCGCCTCACCCTGCCCAGGTCCCGCAGACCCGTCCGGGGTGATGCCCTCACGGAGCAGGTCTGTCAGCACGCCCAGGTCGCCCTGGCAGGCCTCCGCCACCGCGCTGATGCCGGCGTCACCATCGATGGCCTGGTACACGGTGGGGTGGGCTTCGACCAGTCGGCGGGCAAGCCCCGGGACTTCGTGCTGCGGTACCGGGGTCACGTACGTGGTCACCCCGTGGCTGTCCCAGTTGCTTGCCGCTCCGTCCACGTACCGGGTCAGGGCCAGTACGCCGACTTCGAGGTCGCCCAGCGATTCGAGCGCCGCGCCGATGTTGCCGTCGGTCAGCGCGTGGAGGTCCTCGAGAACGACCAGGACGGGGCATCCACCGGTGACCTGTGCGGCGACGAGTGCGGCCCGAACCACGTGAGTCAGGCTGTCATCGACGGGCAGTTGGCGGTCCACGGGCGAAAGGACCACGGTCTGCCAGCCACCGTCTTCCAGCGCGCCGACCAACTGACGGGCGCACACCGTCTTGCCGCTGTTCCGGTTTCCCGACTGGATGACACGCGAGGTCGGCCACTTCACGAAGCGCCCGGCGAGAAAGGCCGCCTGGTCCAACTCGACCAGCGGAGCGCGGTCACCGCACAGCCAGTCGTCGGCTTCCTTGAACGGTGCCCTACCGGTGGCGTGGAGCAGGGTCCACCTGTGCGCGTCGAGGCTCGCCTGGGCCCACTCCCGGCTGGTCTCCTCCCACCGGTCGCCCCACAGGAGACGGGCCGCGCCGGCCAGGGTCGGATCGGGATCCGAACTCGTCCCGGACGGGGTGCGCAGCGTCCAGCCAACCTCGTGGCGCCACAGCAGGTCGAGGGCGTCCTCAGCCAGGTCGGGCAGCGCCGGGCTCTCCCCGGTGCGCCAGCTCCAGGCCCCGTCCGTGGTGCACCCCGCGAGGGGCAGAACACCGAGCTCCCCCGGGGTGGGCAGCCCGCCCCGGTGGGCCAGGTAAGTGAGCGCGACGGCGACGGCGCAAGTGTGCGGGGCGACCGCGGACGCACTCAAGGCGCCCCGCACGTCGACGGTGGCGCGGACCGCAAGCGGACCCGGGCCTCCGATGTCGGCAACCAACCTGCGGGCCAGGCCAAGCGCCCGTTCCACTTCGAAGTCTTCGGCAGGCGGCAACGCTGTCCCGCTGACCCGCAGCGCGCGGTCCGTCGGCTCCGGGTCCGACACCTCCCCCATGTCGAACCGTACGGTCGCACGGGCAACCACCGACCAGTCGTCGACCGGCTCCAGGAGCAGCGGCACCTCGGAAGGGTCCGTCGGCTGATGCTTGAACGTGGCGGCGGCCGGAAGCCGTTCCTGCTCCGCCCGGGTGACGAGCTGGTCGAGTTCGGTGAGCAGTTCGGCATCCAGCTCGGCGAGGAGCGGGGCGAGCGTGCTGGTGCCGGGGTCGACGCACCCAGCCAGCAGCGCCCCAGCGCTGATCGGAGGACGCTCCCCCAGGTATTCAAACGGGCGGACCGGAAGCGACCCCTTGCGCAAGGCCCGGCCGCCGAGATCAATCACGCTCCGCAGGAGGTGTTCCACCTGGGCGGCATCGACCGACGGCCGACGTAGCACACAGGCGAGTGCATGCAGGGTCATTCGGAGCTCGTACCGCAGCGATTCGTCTCTGCGGCTGGGCTGCTTTCCGGCCCCCGTGCTGCTCACGTGTCCTCCTTGATCGGCGCGCCCCGGCAGGCCCGTCTGTTGCTGTTCAATGGGCGACTCGGACCACTCCGGCACTGGTGCCGACCACCAGATCGCCACAGGTATCGACGTCCACCGAGCTGACGTCGATGCCAAGTTCGAAGTGGACGGAGGTACCCGAGCCCAAGGGAAGCGGGGTCAGCCTGATGTCACCGCGCTGCCCGGCGCTGACCAATGCCCGGCCGTCGGCGGTGGCGCGCACACGGATCTCGACCACCTGACTCGCGTGAGCGGTCACCTGCCCAACCGGATCGAGGTTCCAGGACGTCAGCCAGACGGTTCCATCGCCCGCCCCCGTGTACACGCCGTCGCAGTCGGCGGCGATGGCGGCTAGAGCCAGGTGCTGCGCCGGCTCGAAACTGCCCACCAGCTGGCCGTCCGCTCGCCATACGGTGACGTCCCTGGCCGAGCGGGTGGCCACCATCGGAATCCCCTGGTACACGGCGGTCGCGGCGCCCCCGATCCGGAGGCGGCCTCGGGGAACCAGTCGGCCGGTGCTCTCGGGGGTCCGCCAGTGCCATCCGTCAGTGCCCGCGATGAGCAGGTTCCTCGTCTCCGACTGGACGCAGGTCACCAACCTGCAGTCGAGCGCGAGGTTGGGCACGGCGAACGCCTCACCGTCGGACAGCCGCTCCGCCCAGGCCCGGCCGTCGACCTGCCCGGCGAACATCGCCGATCCGTTGGCATCGATGACGGAGGCAGCGCTCACCGGCGCTGTGCGCTTGGCCGACGCGAGGGTCTCCCAGACGCCGACGTCCTCCGAGCCGCGACGCAGGAGGAACCGTCCCTCCTCGTCGAGGACGAGGTCGCCGCCGTCCGGGAGACAGTGAACACTCGTGACCGGAGCCGTATGCACCAGGTGGGGTCGCCAGCCCACCGCGGACTCGCCGGCGCGTCGGGCGAGTACGGGCAGTCTGTACACCTGGGCCAACAGCGCCAACCTGGACAGCGTCTGCCCGTCCGTCCGGTTCGTCCTGGCCAGATGCTTGCACAGCGACCTCACGCGCGCGACCTCGCCGCGCGGATCGTCCTGGAGGACCGTCAGGACTCGCTGCAGCGCATCGGAGTTCATCATCAACAGGAACTCCGGCTCCCTCAGGTAGTCCAGCAGTACACCAGCCTGCTCCGCGTGATGGACAAAGTGCTCCCGGGTGTAGCGGTCGGCCGCGGTCCAGTCCCGCGCGCCCGACGGGCGCAGCGGCAGCCTGTGGGTCATCGCCTGCACGAAGGCAGTGTGGGCGGTCTCCCGTCCTGCCATGTGGACCAAGGCCTCCGCGTTCGGGGACCGTTCGAACCGCCAACCATTTCTATGCAAGCCGCCTTCCGGAGCAGCGAGGAAATCCGTTGCCATCAGCTGTACCCGTTCCAGCTCGGCCGCCCCGACCTTGCGCCCGCTGGTCCGCTCCGCCACGGCCGCCCAGACCTGCCCGTCCGCCGGCAGGCCCTCGCCCTGGGCGAGCGCCACCGGGAGCAGGAGCTGCGCGGCCCACTCCGGATCGTCCTCGTCCAACGCCCTCAGCTGTTCCAGGAAGAGCTCCGCGGTGGTCCGCTCCGCCCGGACCCGCGCGCTGCCCGGGTCCTCGGCACTCAGCGACACGGCGAACAGGTAGGCCCGGAGCCAGGAGCCGCCCGCTGCCTCGGCCGCCGCACCCGCGATGTCGGTCACCCACTGCGGGTCCGTCTCGGCCCAGGTGGTGCCCATCCGGTGGCGCAGGACGTGGCCGACGAACTCTGCGATACCCGCGGGATCGGAAAACTCGGTGCTGTCGAGGTCGATCAGGGAGCCGGTGAACCCGTCTGGTACCCCGTGGCCGGCCAGAATGACCCTGGTCCGGTCGAGCGCGGCGAGCGGGGCCAGCAGGTCCGTGTAGAGACCGTACGGATCGACGCAGGCATCGATGGAGTCGAAGCACATGGTGAGCGTTCCGGTTCCGGCCGCAAGCCGATCGAGCAGTCCCGCTGCGTCGTGCCACTCGGTTCCCAGCTTGTAGTGGGATGCGATCAGTTTCACGACAAGAGCCAGCGGCATGCCCCGAACGTCCAGTAACAGGTCGAGACATTCGAGCGGAACCGGTGCCGGCGCCCTGGGCCCGGCCCGCAGCGGCTTCCCCGAGGATCCCGTATGGACCCAGTCCAGCAACACGGATTTCCCGGAGCCCGAGTCTCCGGTCACGGCGAGAGCACCTGCGGCGTCGCCGCTGTTCAGGTGGGCGAGGATCGCGTCGACCGCCCTGCCTCGGCCGCAGAACGCCCACCCGCTCACCTCATTAGCCTCCTTGGGCCTGCGGACCTTCCCGGACAGGTACCACGGGTTGTAGAAGGCCCGGGTGGCCCCGCCCGGCGGGAGGAACTCGGGCTCCGGGGGCACCCCCTGGTCACCGGCTAGGTGTTTCATCCGGCCGACCAGCGCCTCGTGGAGCACCTCCATCCGGAGGAACTCCTCCCGCTCACTGCCCGGAACGGTTCGCAAGGCAGCGGCGAAGGAATCAGTGAAGTGGAGCTGGTGCGCCTGGTGGAGCCGGTCGACGGCGCCGAACGCGGTGAACACGGGAAGCGGGCTGCCGATAGCACGCTTGAGGGCCAGCTCCTGGCCGAACCGTGTCACCGCAAGTCCGGCGTGGCAGGTGTCCACGAGCATCACCACCTCACGCGGGAGCGGCCGGCCGTCCGCGGTGAGCAGCGCGAACAGTTCGTCGGCCCTCAGTTGGGTGCTGACTTCCTCCTTCTCGCTGTCGCGGGCGGCTAGAAGGAAGTCGCCGTCGCCGAACTCCCTCCCGTGCCCCGAGTAGTAGAAGATCAGCAGGTCGGGCGGCACGCCGTCGTCACCGTGGAGGGCCCGTTCGAGGCTGCTTCGCAACTGCTGCACGGTCGGGTCCAGTCCGGAGTCACGGTGGATCGTGCAGCCGGCCGATTCGGCCAACACCGCCTTGACCATCCGCAGCTCGTCGGGTACCCGCTGCAGCGGCTCGAAGCCCTCCCCGAAGTTGCTCGTGCCCATGACGAGTGCGACGCGCGCGGCACTGCCGACCGAGCCGGCACGGATGCCCGCCGCGGTCACCGCTCCCCAACGAGCAGGGCGTCCCCGACAGCCTCGGCCAGCTCGGCGGTGGTGAGGTAGCGCAGCAGCGAGTGCCCGCCGAGCATGTACCGCCCAGGGTGGAACCATGCGGTATTGCGGACGGGCCGGTCGTCGACGAGTTCCCCGAAGGCAGGGCCCAGTTCCTTCATCAGGGCGATCGGATCGTCACCGGCAGCGATGTTGATCCAGCGATTCACTCGGGGGTGACGCCTGCCGCCGTCCGACAGCGGCCCCGGCACCAGGCGTTCCTGGATCAGTCCGAGGCCGAGGGGGGAGCCCAGCGTGACCAGGGTGTCCACCTTCCAGTCCGAATGGTCCCTGCAGAGCGCCTCGTAGGCGACGACGGAGCCCAGCGAGTGCGCAACGATCACCCTGGTCTCCGGCGTCACCACCCGCTCGAATCGCTGCTGCGCGCAGGCCCGGACGCTGTCGTTGGAGTCCAGATAGCGGCGCACCTGCTGTACCAGCCAGATCGCGAACCGGGCCGGCGGCCGACCGAGGGCCTCGGACGACTCGATCCGGCGCAGCACGGCCTGTGTCACGCCCTTGCCACCGGCCGCAGGGGCTTCGACACCCGCCGCGAACGCCTCCAGCAAGGCACTGTCCAGCGGATCACTGACATCACCGAACCTCAGTCGGGGGATGCCTTCGAACTCATCTTCGCTGTCGGATCCCTTGGTACCCAGACTGCGGTAGCAATTGCCGTAGAACACCGCCGAGACCTCGTCCGGCGACGGCACCTGGAGGGCGGCATCCGTCATGCCGGTGCGCAGCGCCCCGTACCAGTCCGTGAGCGATGTCTCGCGGTGCTTGTACTGGTACCCGATGCCATGGCACATCACAACGCGCGACATACGTCTCCCTGCAGACGCTCCCGGGATCACCGGGAGGCAACCACCCTGTACGTGGCGTCAAGCCGCCACCAAACACGCCGCTATGAATCTCCATCGAACAGGCAGGCAGACTGTGTCCAGTTCGAGCATTTCCACTGCCGCTTGCGCACACCCACACTAGCGGCTGGACGCCCTGCCCTGGCCGTTCTGCGTAAGTAGGCTCGTGGCGACAACCGAAACGGCTGCCGCCGACCTGCATCGATCGCACGGCCGCAGGCTGGCGCGGGAGTACGCATACTCTGCGCAGACCACCCGCAGCCGAAGGTCCCGATCGGATACATGGTCGTGAATCAAACGAGCCCGACCCAGCCAGCAGCTGACTGTCATTCACAATGACGAACGACCGGCAAGGGCGGTGCCGCGCCCGGAGTGTCCTGCGTTGTGAAACTGGAAGGTTTTGAGTTCCGGAAAGTCGGACGTCGGCGAATCAGCGTCAGCCGGGGATTCCGCATCTTGTACAGCCACATCTGACGCAATGACAGGAGTCCTGCCCTTCTCGCGTCATGCCGCCCTTCGCAGGCAGCTCGCAGATGCCTCGGCGCACGATGCCGTTACCGACAGCGAGCACGGCACCTGGAGCTTCACTGTCGGAAAGAGATCTGCGAGAAACCTTGGAGGCACAGAAGCTGGAGAACCCCTCGTCGGGCCAGGCCCGCTACGACTACCAGTACAGGTTCGACCGATTGTGCGAGAAATGGCTCACAGCCCTCATGAACCTCTCCCCTGCCGAACAGGACAGCCAGTCCTCGCCTGTCACGGCTCGATGGGCCCGCGCCCACGACGTTCTGGAGCGTGCCATCAAGCGTGATCTTCAAGATGAGCCGTGGGCGGTGAGGCTGGCCGACCGACTGCACGACACCGGCCGAGGATTGGTGACCGGTATCGCTGCTTCGATGACCGATCCGCTGGTAGTGGCTCACGACAGGCGCGAGACCTGTACGCGGACGGACACCTGCGGCAGGGCCCGTTCCTCAACACCCTGACCTACTGCTCCGTCGACCTCGCCCAGCTCATCGAACGCCGCCCCGGCACAGCCTGGGAAGTGTTGGCCCAGGTCGCGGGGCTCGCAGCCGACAAGGCCGTCCCCTCCCTGCCCCACCAGGTGTTTCCGCCGGGGAAGGTGGAGGAGGCGTTCGCCCTGCCCTAGCGGTCCGCCCACACCGGCAAGCTCGTCGTCGACCTCACGGCGAGGCCCGGACCGACGCCGTCCCAGCCCCTCATCGACCCCCGGCGGCGGCTACCTCGCCACGGGCGGGACCTCAGGGTTCGGCGCCGCGACCGCCCGCTGACTCCACGACCTGGGTGCGGGGCACATCGTGGTCACCGGCCGCACCGCAACGGCGAAGGACCCCGCTCCCCCACGGCCGGCGTCCCGCGGATCACCGTCCACGACCTGCGCCACCTGGCCGCCACGATCACCATCACCGCCGGCGTGCCACTCACCGTGGTCTCAAAAACGCGGTGGCACTCCACCGTGTCGACCACCGCGAACATCTACAGCCACCTCACCCGGCAGGCAGTCCGAGAAACCGTCGACACCATCGACCGCACCTTCACCCGAGCCCAGAAGAGGAGCCCCGAACTGCGGCGCCCGGCGTGGCTGCGACCACATCCGCCAGATCCGCGAGGCCCTCGGCCAGCTCCGCTCCCCGCGCCGCCTGCCTTCAGCGCCACGGCCAACCGGCCACGGGCTGGACTTGCGACCACATTGCGACCACATTGGCCCCGAACACACGAAAGGCCGCCCTCTCATGGATGAGAGAACGGCCTCCGACCTGCGAAAAGCAGAGTCGGGACGACAGGATTTGAACCTGCGACCCCTTGACCCCCAGTCAAGTGCGCTACCAAGCTGCGCCACGTCCCGATGCCCGTTGACCTGGGGTTTCCCCTGGTTGAACGCGCAGGAGAACGATACCGCACTTCCGGAGGTGCTCGCGCGCACCTTTCTTCTCCGTGGCGGGGCGAAGGGCGGAAGGGACCGGTTCGAGGGCGTGGTTGACCTCAAGCGGGCTTGAGGTTGCACGATCGGTGCATGACACGGACAGCAGCCGCGGATGCCGGGTTCCGCCACGAAGACCTGGGCGAGCTCATGGCCCTCATGACCGGGGCCGAGAAGCACGGCCCCGCCGCCACCTCCACGCTCGACGCGCTGTGGGTGCTCTACGACCGGGTCCTGCGGGTCGGGCCCGGCAGCGCCGGGGATCCGGGGCGGGACCGGTTCCTGCTGTCGAAGGGGCACGGGCCGATGGCGTACTACGCCGTCCTCGCCGCCAAGGGGTTCTTCCCGGTCGACTGGCTCAGCGGGTTCGGTGCGTACGACTCGCCCCTCGGGCACCACCCGGACCGCACCTTGATCCCCGGAGTGGAGATCGGCAGCGGTTCACTCGGGCACGGGCTGCCGCTCGCCGTCGGGAGCGCCCTCGGACTGCGGGCCCAAGGCCTCACCGACCCGGCCGTGTGGGTGCTGATCGGGGACGCCGAGCTGGACGAGGGAAGCAACCACGAGGCGATCGCGTACGCCGGCTCGGCCGGTCTGGAGCGGCTGCACACGATCGTGATCGACAACGACTCCGCGACCCACGGCTGGCGGGGCGGCATCGCCTCCCGTTTCGAGGCCGCCGGCTGGTCGGCGGTCACCGTGGACGGCCGGGACCACGCGGCGCTGCACAGGGCGTACACCGCACCTCATCCGGGCCGACCGCACGCCGTGGTCGCCCGGGTCGAGAAGAAGCACTGAACTCCGAGGGGGAGACATGGACACCATGCGCGAACGGTTCATCTCGGTCACATCGCGTGCACTCGACGAGGATCCCCGGCTGGCCGTCGTGCTGGCCGAGATCACCATGGACGGCTTCCGGCCCGCCCAGGACCGCCATCCCGACCGGGTGATCAACATGGGCATCCGCGAGCAGCTGCTGGTCGCCGTGGGCGGCGGTCTGGCCCTCACGGGGCTGCGTCCGGTGGTGCACACCTTCGCCAGCTTCCTCGTGGAGCGGCCCTTCGAGCAGGTCAAGCTCGACTTCGGGCACCAGGGAACGGGCGGGGTACTCGTCAGCGCGAGCGCGAGCTACGACTGGCCGGCCGGCGGCTTCACCCACATGGCGCCGGGCGACGTGGCCCTGCTGGACACCCTGGACGGCTGGACCGTGCACGTCCCGGGCCACCCGGACGAGGCCGAGGCGCTGCTGCGCCACGCCTACGCCGCCGGGGACGACAAGGTCTACGTCCGGCTCTCCGCGCAGTCGAACACGGCGGCCCGCCCCGTGGCCGGCCTGGGATTCCAGACCGTACGGGAGGGCCGTGCGGGCGTCGTCGTCGCCGTCGGGCCCCTGCTCGACAACGTCCTCGCCGCGACCGAGGGCACGGACGTGAGCGTGCTGTACGCGCCGACCGTACGGCCCTTCGACGACGCGGCGCTGCGTGCCGCCGTCGGGCACGGCCCGGCCGACGTGGTGCTGGTCGAGCCCTACCTCGCCGGGACCTCCACGGCCGCCGCGAACCAGGCACTCGAAGCGGTCCCGCACCGGGTGCTGGGCCTCGGGGTCGGCCGGGCCGAGCTGCGCCGCTACGGCACGATCGACGAGCACACGGCGGCCCACGGACTGGACCCGGCCGCGCTGCGCGCGCGGATCGCGGCCTTCACCCGGCGGTGACGGGCCCCTTCGGCCCGGGGCGGTCCAGTTCCGGATGGGCCGCCGCCAGGCGCTTGGGGGCGGCCTGGCGCCAGGAGTCGGTCAGGATCGAGCGCAGCTCCGCCGCGTCCTCCACCGCCGCCAGCCGGACCCGGAGCCACGCGTAGTTGTCGTCGTGGCCGGGCCGTATGAAGAACTTCTCCGGCTCCGCCGCGATCAGCTCCTCGCGGTCCTCCCGGGGACACTTCACCCCGATCGAGGTGTCGTCGTCGGCGAGCGCGGCAAAGATCTTCCCGCTCTTGGCGCCCTTGCCGCCCTTCCCCGCCTCCCCGTCCTTCCCGTCGGCTCCGCCCACCCTGAAGGTGGGCATGCCCCAGGCCAGCTTCTCGCTGCTGCCCGGGAGCGACAGCGCGATCTCCCGGACGTCCTCCGCCCTCATGGCCATCCCCCGACTCCTCTCCGGTCCGTTCCGGTGCCGTCCTCCGTCTCCGACCGTAGACCCGGGCACTGACATTCACCCCCGGGCCGCGAGGTCCTCCCGGTCGTGCACCAGCTCCACCAGCTCCGCCGCCAGCGCCTTCACCGTCGCGAGCCCCGCCAGCCCCCACCGCCTCGGCACCACGTCCACCGCGCACACCGTCCCCAGGACGATCCCGCGCCGGTCGGTCAGCGGCGCGCCCGCGTAGGACCGCACCCCGCTCTCGTCCACGACGGCGTTGCCCGCGAAGCGCGCGAAGTCCCGTACGTCCTCCAGCACCAGCGCGCGCCGCCGGACCACCACGTGGGGGCAGTACCCGTGGTCCCGCGGGAGCGCCCGCGCCGGATAGCCGCTCGCCGGCGCGTCGGGCGCGTGGTGCAGACCGGCGAAGAACTGCCGTTCCTCGCTGATGAAGTTGACACCGGCGTACGGCGCCCCGAGCTCGTCCGCGACCCGCCGCGCGAACGCGTCCAGCTCCCCGTCCACCCGCTCCCCCAGGCCCAGTTCACGCAGCCGCAGCACGCGTGCGGGCGCCTCCCGGTCCACCGGTGTGAGCAGCAGGTGTCCGGTCGATTCGTAGTACGTCATGGTGTCTCCCCCACATCACGTCACTCCGCGCGCCGCGCGGACCTCATGGACGGTATGAACTTCGGATGGAGTAGTTCGGATCGAGCAAGTGGTGGACCAGGGATGCCAGCACCCCCGTTCCGGAGCTCGGCAGGCGTGCGTCGCAGCGCACGACGGGCACCTCCGGGCCGAGCCCCATGGCGTCCCGGACCTCGTCGGGGGCGTAGCGGTGCCCGCCGGCGAACTCGTTGACGGCGACGACGAACCCGATCCCCCGCCGCTCGAAGAAGTCCACGGCGGGGAAGCAGTCGGCGAGGCGGCGCGTGTCGGCGAGCACCACCGCCCCCAGCGCGCCCGCGCACAGCTCCTCCCAGAGGAACCAGAAGCGCTGCTGGCCGGGGGTGCCGAAGAGGTAGAGCACGTGCCGCTCGTCCAGGGTGATCCGGCCGAAGTCCAGCGCCACGGTCGTGGTCGTCTTCGCCTCGACCCCGTCGAGCGGGTCGGCGGCCTCGCTCAGCCCGCTCAGCAGCTCCTCCGTGCTCAGCGGCTCGATCTCGCTCACCGCGCCCACGAAGGTGGTCTTGCCCGCCCCGAACCCGCCCGCGACCAGGACCTTCAAGGTCGCGGAGGATCCACGGGCGGCCGGCTCAGAGCCGTTTGCGCAGGCCATCGAGCACCGCCCGGAGCAGGGACTGGTCGTCGTCGGCGAAGGAGCCGCCGGTGGGGAAGCACGGCGCGCGCACCGTCACGGCCCCGTGCTCCATCAGATCGCCGAGGACGACCTTGACCACCACCGCCGGCAGCCTCAGGTGTCCCGCCACCTCGGCGACGGTGACCCCGGCCGAGCCGGCGCACAGCCGGAGCGCGAGGGCGTGCTCGGCGCCGAGCGGCGCGCGCGGGCGCACTCCGGTGGCCGTCACCAGCGACAGCAGGTCGAGGGCGACGGACGGCCGGGTCCGCCCGCCGCTCGCGGTGTACGGGCGGATGACCCGGCCCGCCGAATCGTCCAGCCACGGCGCATCGCGCGGTCCCCCCGGTGCCGTTGCCCCCCTCGCACGGGCCCTCATCGCTCCACGCCGGCGGCGGGCCGCCTCGGCGGGGCCGCCAGGTACGGGCGGACGCTCTTGACCAGCATGGCCATCTCGTAGCCGAGTACGCCCGCGTCGGCCTCCCGGTCGGCGAGTACGGCCAGGCAGGTGCCGGATCCGGCCGCCGAGACGAAGACCAGGGCGCTGTCGAGCTCGACCACCACCTGCCGCACCTCGGCGCCCTCCGCGAACCGGGACCCGGCGCTGCGGCCCAGCGCGTACAGCCCGGAGGCGAGGGCCGCCAGGTGGTCGGCGCTGTCGGCGTCGAGCCCGTGCACGCAGGTGACGAGCCCGTCGGCGGTCAGCAGGACCGCGCTGCGCGTGTACGGCACGCGCTGGACCAGGCCGCTGAGCAGCCAGTCGAGGTCCGAGAGCCGACTGGTCGTGGTCGCCACTTCGCCGCCCATGGGGGTGCGCTCCTTCGCTGTCGGGTGAGAGGCCGGGGTCACGTCTGGTGCTCCGACTGTGCGAGGCCGAAGCCCCGTTGGAAGGCGGCCATCAGGCCGGGGTCGTGCACGGGCCGCTCCGCGCCCGCGGCGCCGCCGGGACTGGGCACGGGGGCCTCGCGCAGCTGGGGCGCGAGGTGCTCCTGGGCCCGCCGGCGGGGCAGCGGCGGCCGCTCTCCACCGTCCCGGGCGGCCGGTACGGCGGAGAGCGGCGGCGCGACCGGCGCCGCCACGGTCTTCACCGGCGAGGCGACGGCCGGCATCGCGACGGCCGGCATCGCGACGGCCGGTGCAGCGACAGCAGGGGCCGCGACAGCAGGGGCCGCGACCGTGACCGCGGACGCCACCACCGGCGGGGCTCCTGAGGGCTCCGGCCCGGGCAGCGGCACCCGTACAGGCTCCAGCCGTGACGCGCCCGCCCCCGCGCCCGTCCCCTCGCCGGTCCCCCAGGAGGTGGCCCGGGAGCCGCCCAGGGCATCGGCCGCGCTCGGCGCCTCGGCCCCCAACAGCTCCTGGGGCAGGACCAGTACGGCGAGCACGCCGCCGTAGATGTTCGACTTGAGCTCGACGGCGATCCCGTGCCTGCGGGCCAGCGCCGAGACGACGAACAGGCCGATCCGCCCGTCGGCCAGCAGGTGCCGGACGCTGATCTGGTCGGGGTCGCCGAGCAGGGCGTTCATCCGGTGCGCCTCCTCGGGCGGCATGCCGAGGCCCCGGTCCTCCACCTCGACCGCGATCCCGGCCGTGACCCGCTCCGCGCGCACCACGACATCGGTGTCGGGAGCCGAGAACACGGTGGCGTTCTCGACGAGTTCGGCCAGCAGGTGCACGACGTCGGCGACGGCGTGGCCGCGTACGGAACCACCCGCTGGGGGCACCACCTTGACCCGGGTGTACTGCTCGACCTCCGCGACCGAGGAGCGCAGCACCTCGCTCAGGTCGACGGGCCGGGTCCACTGGCGGCGCGAGGCCGCTCCGCCGAGCACCGCGAGGTTCTCCGCGTGGCGCCGGATCCGGGTGGCGAGGTGGTCGACGTGGAAGAGCTCCTTGAGCAGGTCCGGGTCCTCGACCGTGTCCTCGAGGTCGTCCAGCAGCGAGATCTCGCGGTGCACGAGGGACTGGAGGCGGCGCGCGAGGTTGACGAAGACCTCGACCTTGCGGTCGCTGTCGGAGGGCGCGACGGGGCCGCCGAGGCGGACCAGGGTCGCGTGGGCCTGTTCGCGGGCACCGCGCAGTTCCTGGGCGAGCAGCCAGAACTCGTCGACTCCCGCCGTCTCGGGCCCGAAGGACGGCGCGGCCGGCCCGGCGCGCACCGGGCGGGCGGGCAGCTCCCCGCGCTCCAGCCGGTCGGCTGCCGTGTGCAGCTCCTGGCGTCCGCGGACGCTGGAGCGGCGCAGTGCCTCGCAGCGGTCGCGCACGGTCTTGGCCGCGCGCTGGGCCCCGAGCAGGGCGGCCGCGAGCGCGCCCGCGAAGAGCAGGGCGCAGCCGCTGAGCACCGGCCACAGCCGGGGGTCGCGGGCGCCCGCGCCGCCGCCGAGCTGGAGCGCGAAGATCACCGCGGCGGCGCCGCTGAGCCCGGCGGCGAGCGTGGGCAGCAGGGCGGCGCGGATCAACTGGGGCCGTATCTGCCGAGCGGGACCGGTGACGGCATGTCTCGACGGGGAGTGGCGGGCGGCGCGGAGTCCGGACATCGGCGTCCTCGGTAGGTGGGGCCCGGCCCCCGGGGCTTCCCGGGGTCCGGTGTTGATCACCGGATACCCACGCTAGACCGCACGCTCGGCCCCAGGACGGCCAGTTGGGGAACTTCGCCCGGGTGCTTCCCGCTCCCGATGGAGCGCTCGCACGACAGCCCGAATGCGCCGGGAGCGCGCACTCCCCGGCTCACGGCGGGCACGCGCCGTCCCCCCGGCACCCCCGCCCGCACCTCGCCCCTCTCCCGCCCCACCGACTGCGACCCGGCCACCCGACTACCCGGCGGTCACTTACTCAACTTCGGCATCTGCGGCCTGAATCCGAAATTCTCCTATGTAGATGCAGCCTCAAAGGACTGCTAGAGTCCGCATGCGCCGCTCACGCCAGAGCGGCGAAATGGCCGGTCCGTACCCCTGGTCTGCCCCTGAGCGGCGTACATCCGCGAGGCAGACAGCCGTGGTGATGCCGTGACAGCTCCGCACCGACGACGCCCGTGCGCACCGGCCCCGCCCATCGCCTATCCCATGGGGAGATCCACATGACCGCAGGACTTCCGCGCCGCCGCTTCGCCGCGGGCAGGGCGCTGCTCCTGGGCGCCGTACTGGCCCTGGCCGTACCGGGGTCCGCCTACGCCAACACCGTGGGCGTGACCGTGAAGACCCCCGGGGCCACCAGCGGCCCCTCCGCCTCCAGCTCCGAGATATCCACCCACGCCGACTGTTCGAGCGGCCTGATCTCCGGCGGCGGGATCAACCAGGCCCTCGGCACCGGGGCGGTGAACGGCAACCACGTCAACGGCACTTCGCCCAGCTCCAACGGCAGCGCCGAGTACCTCGGCTCCACCGGGGTCGTCGGAACCGACGTGACGCACTGGCTCGGCATCGGCGGAAGCGGGGGCCAGGTGAACTCCGGCTTCTCCAGCACCCCGTACGCGATGTGCTTCACCAGCAACCTGATCAACCACACCCAGGTCGTCATGAACAAGGTGAGCGCGCCCACCACGGGCTCGACGGTGGGCCTCGTCACGGCGACCTGCCCGGCCAACACCCGCCTGCTCGGCGGCGGGGCCCGTACGACCCCCGGCAACACCGGCTCCTTCAAGCCGATCGCGAGCTTCCCCACCTTCAACAACTCCGCCCACGGCTACGGCGCGAAGGCCGCGGCCGACGGGGAGACCAACCCGGACTCGTGGTCCGCCGTCGGGTGGGACAACAACAACAACGCCGCCAACCAGACCTTCGCCTACGCGATCTGCAGCGGGAACGGCATCAACGTCAGCGGGGTCACCGTGAAGGTCCGCTTCAGCGAGGTGAGCGGACCGACCGCCGGCAGCACGGGCCTGAAGGCCACGGTCACCTGCGGCGGCGGGGACGGGAAGCTGGTCAGCGGGGGCGCCGCCATGAGCGGGGGCAACGTCACCACCACCAACTTCACCGGACCGGCCTCGGGCGGCGACCACCTCAACGGCAGCTACCCCAGCGACTCGAGCGCCAACCCCGTGAGCGACGGGGCCACCACTGCGGCGTCCTGGACGGCCTTCACCCACACCGGTGGCGCGTCCTCACCGAACAGCAAGACCGACGTCTGGGCGCTCTGCGCCGACGACGGCGTCTGAGCAACCGGCGCCACCACCACCAGAAAGACGGAGAACCGATGAACGAGAAGTCCCTGCGCCGTTCCCTCCTGGCGAAGGCGCTGGTCCCCGGCGCCCTGATCGCCCTGGCGGTCCCGGAGATCGCCTACGCCGACGTCGCGGGCGTCACCGTGACGGTCCCCGAAGCCACCATGGGCCCCGAGACCACCTTCACCGGTGTCTCGTCCCGCGCCGACTGCGCCGACGGACTCGTCTCCGGCGGCGGGGTCAACCAGACGATCGGCACCGAGAGCACCCGCAACGGCAACCACGTGCTGGGCATGGCTCCCAGCCCCGACGGCCTCACCGAGTACACCGAAGCGCCCGGGGTGGTCGGCACCGACGTCAGGCACTGGCTCGCGTTCGGCGGCAGCGGGGGCAACGCCAGTCCCGCCTTCTCCACCACTGCGTACGCGGTCTGTCTCTCCACCCCGCGGATCAGGCACACCCAGGTCGTCATGAACCAGAAGGCGGGGCCCACCGCCCCGCAATCGTCCGAGGTGGTCGTGGCGACCTGTCCCGCCGGCACGATGCTGCTCGGCGGCGGTGTGCGCAACACTCCCGCCGGCGTCGGCAGCCTCAAGCCGATCGGCAGCTTCCCCACCTTCAACGACGCCGCGCACGACTTCGGCCGCAAGCCTGCTGCCGAGGGTGAGGTCAACCCCGACTCCTGGACCGCGGTCGGGGGGATCGGCGGCGGACACGGCAACAACGGCAACACGACCTTCGCCTACGCGATCTGCACCGGGGACCGCGTCAACGTCAGCGGCATGACCACGAAGGTCCACTTCCGCGAGGTGACCGGCCCGACGGGACCCGGTACCGGCCAGACGGCGACCGTCGGCTGCGCCGACGGCGACGGACAGGACCGGCGCGGGCGTGGCCGTCACGGAGAACAGGACGGCAAGAGCCTCCTGATCAGCGGCGGTGCCGCCGCCAGCGGAGGCGATGTGACCACGAAGGGCTTCACCAAGGCCGGCTCGGGCGGCACCCACCTCAACGGAAGCTTCCCCAGCGACTCCGACGGCAACCCGGTCGGCAACGGATCCACCACGGCCGCGTCCTGGACGGCCAACATCCACGCCGGGGGATCGCCCTCCCCGGACACCTACACGGACGTCTGGGCGCTCTGCCTGACCATGAACCGCGGCCACCAGCAGTAACTCCCCCGGCCCCGACGGCGCCCCTCACAACACCGCGGAGCGGCACCTCCCGACCAGGGAGGTCCCGCCCCGCTCACGTTCCGGGCCCACGGGCCTACGGGCCTAGGACCCCACCGCCTCCGGCTCCTCGTGCGTCACGGCTGCCGGCCTCCCGGTCACGGCGGGCCGGACCGCCGGGACCGGCGGGGGCGAGCCCGCGGCCACGAAGGGCCGCCACCACGGCGCGCTCGGCGCGTCGGCCGCACCCGGTTCGAACGGCTGCCCCGGCACCGGCAGGGCGATCGCCGCGCCGGCCCTTTCGGCGGCGGTCACCGTGCCCTCGCCCGGCTCGTCCCACGGGTGCGGGGCCAGGTTGAAGGTGCCCCAGTGGATCGGCAGCATCGTGCCGCGCACGGCGCCGCCCTGGAGGTCGAGGTGGGCGCGGATGCCCTCCTCGGGCGTCATGTGGATGTCGGTCCAGAACTCCGAGTACGCACCGATCTGGATCATCGTCGCGTCGAAGGGCCCGTGCTCCGCGCCGATCTCCTTGAAACCGGGGAAGTAGCCGGTGTCCCCGCTGTGGTAGATCCGGTGCTCGTCGCCCTTGACCACCCAGGAGGCCCACAGGGTGAACTGCTGGTTGCGCAGGCCGCGGCCGCAGAAGTGCTGGGCCGGGGTGGCGGTGAGCGAGAGTCCGGCGACCTTGGTGGTCTCGTTCCAGTCGAGCTCGCGCAGCCGGTCGGCCGGGACTCCCCAGCGCTCCAGGTGCGCGCCGACGCCCAGCGGGACGGCGAAGACCGTGTCCGTGCCGGCCAGGGCCTTGATCGTCGGCAGGTCGAGGTGGTCGTAGTGGTCGTGCGAGATCACCACCACGTCCACCTCGCCCAGCGAGGCCAGCGGTACGGGTACCGGGTGCAGGCGCTTGGGCCCGGCGAAGGGGAAGGGGGAGCACCGCTCGCCCCAGACCGGGTCGAAGAGGACCCGGCGCCCGTCGATCTCGGCGAGCACGCTGGAGTGCCCCATCCAGGTCAGTCGCAGGCCGCTGACCGGGGGCTTCGACAGCTCCGCGAGGGTCGTCGGGTAGACCGGGATGGGGGCGCCGGGGCTACGCCGGAGCCGCTGCTCCTTGTGGAAGTAGATCTTGGCGAACTCCGCCATCGACCCGGAGGGTCTGGTCCGGGTTCCGGCCGGGTTCTGGAACACTCCGTCGGCGAAGTTCGGCGAACGCCGGATCCGCTCCAGCCGGGCACCGGACGGGTCCGCGCCGAAGGCTTCGGGCCGCAGCGCGCGCAGCCGTGGACGCAAGGGTCGGGAGCCGGTCAAGGCGCCTCCAGTGTGGGGGGTGCGGGCAGGGCGTTCTGATGGTTACCACCATCCCAACGCGTGATACCCCCCAAGGATTCCGCTACGCGCCTGCGAACGCGCCCCGACCTCGCTCCCGCCCGCCCCCGCACCACCTCTACAGCGGCAGCAGGTCCGGCCGCTTCGCCTCCACGTGGTCCCCGGAGGACTCGCCGCGCAGCCGGCGGCCGATCCACGGTACGAGGTGCTCGCGCGCCCAGTGGATGTTGTCGCGGGTGGTGTCCACCGACCCGCGCGGCCGCATCGGCGGCCAGGGCTGGTCGGGATCGGCCGGCGTGTCGAGGCCGAGCACCTGGGCGGCGCGCAGGGCGACCCTGGTGTGCCCTTCGGGCGAGAGGTGGAGCCGGTCGTCGTCCCAGGCCCGCCGGTCCTGTACGGATTTCAGCGACCAGAGGTCGAGCACGGGGCACTC
The DNA here is from genome assembly GCF_042788835.1 of Streptomyces sp. NPDC056883. Taxonomy (NCBI): domain Bacteria; kingdom Bacillati; phylum Actinomycetota; class Actinomycetes; order Kitasatosporales; family Streptomycetaceae; genus Streptomyces; species Streptomyces sp. NPDC056883. The sequence goes on from NZ_JBHUBS010000006.1 coordinate 249,660, forward strand.
GTACCGGTCGGCGATCGACCGGACGTGCGCGCTGAACGTCGCGATCTTGCCCCGCATGTGCTTGAGGACGGGCACGTCGCGCGTGTCGAAGCCGGTGGTGATCACGACGAGGCCGACGGATCCGGTGAGGTCGCGCACGGCCGCCTCGTACCGTGCGGCCACGTCGTCCGGGTCGCTGCCGGGCCGGATGATGTCGTTGCCGCCCGCGCAGAAGGTCACCAGGTCCGGCGCGAGCTCCTTGGCCCGGGGAACCTGCTCGGCCACGATCTGGTCGAGCAGCCGGCCCCGTACGGCCAGGTTCGCGTAGCGGAACCCTCCGGAACTCCCGGAACCCCCCGGACCGGCGGACTCGCCGGAGTCACCCGCGTGCTCGTGCTGCTCCTCCCGCCGGTCGGCCAGGAGGACGGCCAGCCGGTCCGCCCAGCCGAGGAAGGTGTCCCCCGGTCCCGGGTCCCCCACGCCCTCGGTGAAGCTGTCCCCGAGCGCCGCGTACGAGCCAATGGTCTTGGTCTTGGATGTCGTCGTCGCTGCCACGGGAGCCCATACTTCACCGCGGATCATGACCTACGCGACCGTAGCCAGGGCCTCACGGACCGTGATCTTCACCACCCCGCGGTCGGGGAATACCGCGGACGGACCACGCAGACGGGACCGGGACCCCTCGCAGCGACCCGCCTCACCTGCGCAGTTCGCGTTCGAGGGCGGCCAGGGCGAACGCGTGTGCGGAGGTGTGCTGCCAGCGGGAGCGTCCGAACATCACGTCCTCGGAGATCCCGCTCAGCATGGCCACCGCCCGGATGGTGAACTCGGTGAGGTCGACGTCGGCGAAGTGCCCCAGGTCCCGGCCCTCGCGAAGGATGGCCTCCAGGCGCTCGTCCCAGCCGTCCAGCAGTGTGGTGAGGGTGTGGCGGCCCGCTTCGTCGTGGCGCTGGGCCAGTACCTGCGTCCACAGCGCGTAGCGCTCGTCGCCCTGGTGGCTGGGCAGGTAGAAGCGGACGAACAGGTCCAGCTTCTCGGCAGGGGAAGCGGCCTGGTCGGTGGCCTGCCGGAGCCGGGTCCAGAGGTCGGCTTGGCTCCACGCGAGGACTTCGAGCAGGAGCCGGTCCTTCTTGCCGAAGTGGTAGAGGATGTGCCCGGTGCTCATGCCGGCCCGCTCGGCGATGTCCGACATCCGCAGGGCCGCCGTCCCCTTCTCGGCGATGACGCTGATGGCGGCCCTCATCGCCCGTCCCCGCGCCTCGTCCCCACTGGGCTGACGCTTCCTGTCTGACGTCGGCATGAATCCACGCACCTCGGCTCGGGAATCTAGATTCCTAGTCTAAGAATCTAGATTTCTAGTCTAGACTGAAAATCTAGTCAGGCTGATCGGGTGTGACAGCCGTTCGTGCGCGCACCCCGACGGCAGGCGGCCCGCCTGTACGGCCCACCACCCGGGAGACACCTCATGACGCGCGGATTCGATGTCGTGGAGACCTGTATCGCCGACCTGCGCGCGGCGCTGGAGAAGGGCGAGACCACCTCGGTCGCACTGCTCGACGCCTACCTCGCGCGGATCGACGCCTACGACCGGCCCGGCACGGCCACGGCTCTCAACGCCATGGTCGTGATGAACCCGGACGCCCGGGCGGATGCGGAGGCTTCGGACGCACGCCGTGCGCGGGGCGAAACGCTCGGCCCGCTGGACGGCATCCCGTACACCGCGAAGGACAGCTACCTCGCCGAGGGACTGACCGCAGCTTCCGGATCCCCCGCCTTCGAGCACCTCGTCGCGCAGCGCGACGCCTTCGCGATCGAGCAGCTGCGCGCGGGCGGCGCCGTCCTCATCGGCCTGACCAACATGCCGCCGATGGCGAACGGCGGCATGCAGCGCGGTGTGTACGGGCGCGCCGAAAGCCCGTACAGCGCCGACTGGCTCACCAGCGCCTACGGCTCCGGCTCCTCCAACGGCTCCGGCACCGCGACGGCGGCGTCCTTCGGCGCGTTCGGCCTCGGCGAGGAGACCTGGTCCTCGGGCCGCGCCCCCGCTTCGAACAACGCCCTGTGCGCCTACACGCCCAGCCGCGGCGTGATCTCGGTCCGCGGCAACTGGCCGCTCGTACCGACCATGGACGTCGTCGTCCCGCACACCCGCACCATGGCCGACCTGCTCGAACTCCTCGACGTCATCGTGGCCGACGACCGGCACACGCGCGGCGACCTGTGGCGCGCACAGCCGTGGGTGGCGCTGCCCCCGGCGTCGCAGGTACGCCCCGCCTCCTACCCGGCCCTCGCTCCCGCCGACGCCGAGGCCGCCTCCGGCGCACTCACCGGCAAGCGCGTCGGCGTGCCCCGCATGTACATCAACGCCGACCCCGACGCCGGAACCAACCCCGACGGCGGCATCGGCGGCCAGACCGGGCAGCGCATCGAGACGCGCCCCTCGGTCATCGCCCTGTGGGAGGCCGCACGCCGCGATCTGGAGGCCGCCGGCGCCGAGGTGGTCGAGGTCGACTTCCCCGTCGTGACCAACTACGAGTCCGACCGCCCCGGTGCGCCCTCGCTGTTCACCCGCGGACTGGTCGGCCGCGACTACCTCACCTTCGAGATCGAAGACCTGTCCGCCTGGGCGTGGGACGACTTCCTGCGCGCCAACGGCGACCCGGAGCTCCCCAGCCTGGCCGAGGTCGACAGCTCCCGCATCTGGCCCAAGTCCCAGGGCGAACTGCCCGACCGCTACGACGGCTTCGACGACACGATCGGCGACTACCCGCGCTTCGTGCGCGAGCGCCCGTACGCCTCCCTCGCCGACATGCCGCACCTGGAGCAGGGGCTGCGCGGCCTTGAGGAGACGCGCCGGGTCGACCTGGAGCTGTGGATGGACGGACTGGGCCTGGATGCCGTGGTGTTCCCCGCGGTCGCCGACGTCGGCCCTGCCGACATGGACGTGTCCGAGGCGTCCGCCGACCTCGGCTGGCGCAACGGCGTCTGGGTCGCGAACGGCAACCTGGTTCCCCGTCACCTCGGCATCCCGACCGTGACCGTGCCGATGGGCGCCATGGCGGACACCGGCATGCCCGTCGGACTGACGTTCGCGGGCCGCGCCTACGACGACAACGCCCTGCTGACCCTCGCAGCGGCCTTCGAGCAGACCGGCACCCGGCGCACGCTGCCGCCCCGTACGCCGCGCCTGTCGGCGGAGTGATCTGACGGAGCCCTCCGTCCGGATCGCCCGAGCCGGTCGCGGAGGCGTGCAGCCCGTGGACCCGTGGTGGGGCCCTTCCCTTCAGAGGGAAGGGCCCCGCTTTGCGAGCCCGACGAGTCTGACGGCGCCCGGCCGCCCGCCGTCAGTGATCCGTATGGACTCGGCCGGTCGCCGTCAAGATCCCGTCAGGGGGTGACCACAGGTGCCGGGACGCGGGGATAGCTTCGATGCCGTGCCCCGGACCGCCTCCCCGCATCCGGGGCCTCACCTGCCACTCGTGGTTCCCCTGGGAGGGCCCCATGTGTTTGTTCCAGTACGAAGACGACCCGGAGCCTGAAGAACGGGTCCCGGCCGTGCTGCCGACCTTGTACGTACCGGCCCGGCCCGGTACCGAGCCGGTGGTGGTGCGCCTGTTCCGCACCCCGCTGGGGGCGCGTACCGCCGTCGGCTTCACCACTGCGGAGCGGCTGGCCGCCACCCTCGGCGCCGGGCAGTCCTGGATCCGGCTCTCCGAGGCCGCGCTCCGCTCGCTGGCCGAACCGCTCGGAGCCGCGCTGCTGACCGTCGACCCGACCCTCACCGCACCCGCGGTCGCTGCGGCAAGGGCGACCGACCCGGTCACAGCCCCTGCCCCTCCCCCTGCCCCCGTTCCGCAGGCGGGCGAGCCCACCATCCGGACAGCCTGAAGTGGGTCACGCCATGACCGTCACCACGCTCCGGGAAGCCAGGGACGGCGCCGATGACCTGTCCATATGGCCCGCCTCCACCACTCCGCTCCCGCACGGAGGCCTGGCCGTCGGCGGGGTGGCACTGACCGAGATCGCCGAGCGGTTCGACACCCCGGCCTACGTACTGGACGAGGGCGAGGTCCGGCAACGCTGCCGCGCCTACCGGGACGTCTTCCCGGGCGCCGAAGTCCTCTACGCGGCCAAGGCGTTCCTCTCCCGCGCGATGGTGCGCTGGGTCCGGGAGGAGGGCCTCGGCCTGGACGTCTGCTCCGCCGGAGAGCTGGAACTCGCCGTCACCGCGGGATTCCCGCCCGAGCGCATCGTGCTGCACGGCAATGCCAAGTCGCCCCGCGATCTGGAGGCGGCGCTACGGCTCGGCGTGGGGCGGATCGTCATCGACAGCGCGTCCGAGATCGCCCGGATCGCGGCCGGCGTGGGCCCCGGGGGGCATCAGAGGGTCATGGTGCGGGTGGTGCCGGGCGTCGCGGCCGGGGGCCACGACAAGATCCGCACCGGCACCGACGGCCAGAAGTTCGGCCTGTCCCTCACCGACGGGGACGCCCAGCACGCCGTCGCCAAGATCCTGGGCCAGCCCCAACTCGAACTGACCGGCCTGCACTGCCACATCGGCTCCCAGATCACCACCGTCGACGCCTACCTGGTGGCGGTGCGCCGCATGGTGCAGCTGATGGCCGACATCCGCGCGTCCCACGGCGTCGTCCTGCCCGAGCTGGACATGGGCGGCGGCCACGGCATCGCCTACCGGCCGGGCGAGCCCGCCCTCGACCTCGCCGCGCTGGCGCGCATGCTGCGTACCGAGCTCGCTGTCGGCTGCGCCACCGCAGGGATGAGCGTCCCCCGGCTCGTCATCGAGCCCGGCCGGGCCATCGCCGGGCCGGCCGGGGTCGCCTTGTACCGGGTGCTCGCCGTCAAGCACACCGGCGCGAAGCTCTTCGTCGCCGTGGACGGCGGCATGAGCGACAACCCGCGGCCCGCCCTCTACGGGGTGCGGTACGCGCCCCGGCTGGTGGGGCGCCGCTCCGCGGCCGGATCCCGTACCGTCACGGTCGTCGGCCGCCACTGCGAGGCGGGCGACATCCTCGCCGCCGATGCCGAACTGCCGGGCGACATCCACCCCGGCGACCTGCTCGCCGTCCCGGTGGCGGGCGCGTACCAGCTCTCCATGGCCTCCGGGTACAACATGGTCGGCCGCCCCCCGGTCATCGCGGTCCACGAGGGCACGGCCCGACTGCTGGTCCGGCGCGAGACGCTGGACGACTTCCGAAGCCGTGACGTCTCTACGTGAACGGGTCAGCCGGCGTGGACGTGCGGGCGGCGGGTCCGGTCGGGTTCGGCCTCGCGGATGACCTCCCGGGTGACGGGGGCGACTTCGCCCTGGCCGAAGAGGAAGAAGCGCAGGAAGTTGGCCATCGGGTTGCCCTCGGTCCACTCGAAGTAGATGTGCGGACGCTGGCCCGTCTCGTCCCGTACGTGGAGGAGGAAGGCGGCCAGGGCGTTGGGGATGCTGGAGCTCTCCAAGGTCAGGACCCGGTACCGGTCGTGGAGCACCTCTCCGCGCACCCGCATGCCGGATTCGAACTCGGAGGCGTCCAGGACGGTGACTTCGACGAACATCACGTCGTCGCCGGACGGGATGTCGTTGTCCGCGCGGATCTGCTCGACCTTCTCGCGGTACTCGGCCTTGTCGCGGTTGTCGGGCTCGTTGGCGATGAACCGGATCGTGCGGTTGGACGTATCGCGGATGAACCGCTGCGCCATGTCGTCCAATTCGACGTGGGTCACGCGCAGCTCGAAGACCCGGGCCAGGCGGGACAGCAGCGAGAGCGCCATGATGCCGCCGATGAAGCAGGCACCGATCTTCACGCCGTCGGGCCGCTCGACGACGTTCACGGCGGTGGTGTAGATGAAGACCGCCGAGATGACGCCGAAGCCGATGGTCCAGCCCCGCTCTCCCGCCCGGCGGGCGGCGATGGTCACGGCGACGGCGGCCGAAGTGATCAGGACGAGCACACCGGTGGCGTACGCACCGCCCTGGGCGTCCACGTCGGCATCGAAGATCCAGGTCACCAGGAACGCGACGAGGGTGAAGACGATGACCATCGGGCGCAGGGCCCGGGCCCACTGCGGTGCCATGCCGTAGCGGGGCAGGTAGCGCGGCATCAGGTTGAGCAGGCCGGCCATCGCGGAGGAGCCCGCGAACCACAGGATCAGGATCGTGGAGATGTCGTAGACCGTGCCGAAGGCCGATCCCAGGTGCTCGTGCGCGAGGTAGGCCAGCGCCCGTCCGTTGGCCTCGCCGCCCGGCTTGAACTCGTCGGCCGGGATCAGCAGGGTGGTGATGAAGCTGGAGCAGATCAGGAAGACGCTCATGATGATGGCCGCGGTCGTCAGCAGCTTCTTGGCCCCGCGGATCCGGCCGGCCGGCTCGGCCTCCGTGTCCTCGGGATCGCCCTTGACGTGCGGCATGACCGCCACACCGGTCTCGAATCCGGACAGGCCGAGCGCGAGCTTCGGGAACACGATGAGCGCGATGGCGATCATCATGAACGGGTTGCCGTGCTCGGTGGTCAGCGCGGTCGTCCAGTCGGTGACGACGTGCGGCTCGGTGACGACGTTCCACAGGCCGACGGCCACCACGACGACGTTCAGGCCCAGATAGGTGACCACCAGGACCACCGCCACGCCGATGGCCTCACTGAACCCCTTGAGGAACACGGCTCCCAGCAGCGCGATCATGATCAGGGTGATCAGCACTTCGTGGCCGTGGAGCGTGCTGGTGAGGTGCGGGTTCTCCACCAGGTGCGCGGTGGCGTCGGCCGCCGAGAGCGTGATGGTGATGAGGAAGTCGGTCGCCGCGAACCCGAGCAGGGTCAGGACGAACAGCTTGCCCTTCCAGAACGTCAGCAGTCGCTCCAGCATGGCGATGGAGCCCTCGCCGTGCGGGCTCTCCTCGGCCACCCGCCGGTACACGGGCAGCGCGCCGAAGAGGGTCAGGATCACCAGCACGATCGTCGCCAGCGGGGACAGCAGACCGGCCGCGAGCGCCGCGATGCCGGGTTGGTAGCCGAGGGTGGAGAAGTAGTCGAGACCCGTCAGGCACATGACCCGCCACCACGGCCGGCCGTGCGGCTGGGCCGCCGCTTCCTTGGCGGCGGGCGAACTGTCCTGTGCGGTCAAGCCTTCCAGCATCCACGCCCGCAGGCGTGACGTGCGGGCAGGGGTGGCCATCGTGAGGGGCTCCTGTCGTACGGCAACAATCAGCCATCGACGCCGACGGCTGAGCAAGCGTACGCAGCCTGATCACTTATGCCCGGAGTTGAGCCAATCCTGACGCGTCCTTAACGCGCCCCCTTCCGATGGAGCAGCGGACGCACTCCCGCGGCGACCGCCCGTTCGGCCTGCGACGCGTCGAGGCGGCAGCGCAGTCGGCAGATCGCGGCGCCGACGGTGGTGGCGCCCTCGCCGGGCGCGGAGGCGCGCCCGGCGCCGGAGTCGGTCTCGGCCTGACGTGAGGAGAGCGGGTCCTGTGGGCGGTGGGTCAGGAGGCCTTGCTCAGCTTCTTCCATTCGTCGTAGCCGATGCTCCAGTCGGCGTATCCGTTGCCGGGGCCGTCTGCGTTCTTGATGGCTTCCCGGCCCTTGATCGTGAGCAGGTCGCCGAGGATGGTGTTGTCGAAGACCCACTTCGCATCGGCCGGGGTCATGCCGATGCATCCGGCGCTGTGGTTGGTGTTGCCGACGTACTTCTGCGCCTCCGGAACCCCCTCGTGGAGGTAGGCGCCGGTGTCGGACACCCGCATGCCCCAGTTGACCACCACGTCGTAGTCCACCGGCCCGCCCACGGACGCGGAGGTCATGTGCACCTTGGGTTCCCGGGTCTTGAGGGCGTACGTGCCCAGCCGGGACTGGCGCCCCTTGACGGGCTGCCCGCCGGACATCGGAATGGACTTCACCACCTTGCCGTCACGCTCCACGATGAGCCGGTGGGTGTCGAGGTCGGCGGTCAGCTGCTGGTCTCGGCCGATCTTGAACGTGCGGTCCAGGTCCCTGTCGAAGTGCGCGCCGCCGGGGTCGACCGTGGTGAGCGTGCCCTTGACCGTGACGTCCGTACCGGGCTTCCAGGGGTCCCTGGGACGCCAGTCCAGGCGGTCGCGGCCCGAAGGCGTGGTCACCCAGCCCCAGGAACCCTCGGTCGGGGTGGACGCGGTGACCGTCAACGCCTTCTCCACCGCGGCCTTGTCCTTGACCGGCTTCTCGAACTCCAGGGACACCGGCTGACCGGTGCCCACCGTCTTCCCCGCCCCCGGAATCAGGTCGAAGTCCAGTACGGCTCCGGTGGTCACCTTCGGCGGAACAGCCTCCTTCGACGCCTCGGCGTGCACACCCGCCACGTCGGCGGACACCTTCGCGTCGTCCGCCCGACCCGCGTCCCCGCCGGAGCCGCAGGCCGTGAGGAGCAACAGCCCGGTGACGACGGCGAACAGCGGGGCCGCGGGGCGGCCACGACCGCGGGCGGAAGCTGCCGGGGTCGTCTGGGGGCGAACACGCATCATGGTGGACGGCTCTTCTCTGGAAGGGGCTGGTACAGGTACAGCTGTGAGGACGGCTGCCTGCGGACAGCCGGTTCTTATCTGCTGATGACCGTTGTGTGACAAACCGCAGGCCCGCCCCGTCGCGGACTCACGGCGCGGGCAGGCGGGTCACGTCGACGACGGGGGTGCGCACCTTTATGGGGGCGGGCTGCCGAACGTCTCTGTGTCGGCGAACGGCCAGGTCGCCGGCGGACGTGGACCTTTGAGGGCTGGGAGACGGCCTCCGGGCTGCTCCCGGGGCGTCTCGGCACCGAGAAAGCGTCCTTGCCCGGCGTGAGTACAGGTCCGCCCAGACGGAAGCGAAGGCGGCGACTGCCAAACTCCTGACGGATGCTCACGCCGGCTTCACCGAGCTGAAGAAGAAGGTCGAATGGGCGCGGGGTCCTGGACCGCGCACGTCGCTGCGGCGGTGCGGGCCGTGGACGAGTTCGACGAGGCCGTCAAGCAGGCCCTCGAAGCCGTGGTCATGGACGGGAACATCCTCGACGGCACCATCGGCGGCTTCAGTTCAAGGATGCCGAGAGCCGGATCTTCGAAGAGACGAAGCGGAACGCGAAGTCTTCTACGACATCTATTCCAATGTCCACTACGGCTACGTCGGCCGTGCGGCCGGCTTTGATGCGGACACCCTGATCAAGGGCGCCTCCCTCGGGGAATCACTCATCACCGGGGACGATGACCAGGGTGACCAGATCACGATGCGCATCGGCATCGAGCCGTACGACAAGTACGGCGACACCATGACCGAAGATCAGCTCCGCCAGGGAATCAACGACGCGATGGACAAGACGGAGCAAGCACGCAGGTCCCCAACGGCTACCGCGGGGTCGACGGCGGGACCGGGACCCCCCTCCGGTCCCGGCCCCGCGGTTCAGGCGAGCAGCCGGGTCTCGGCGCTCGGGAGTTTGGTCCACCAGTGGGCGTACCGCCGGTAGACCTCCGGTTCGCGGTCGGCCAGGAATGCCGTCAGCGCCCGGGCCTCGCCGGCGAGGTCTTCCCAGACCTCCTCCGGCAGGGGGTGGAAGGCGGTCGCCTCGATGCCGGTGGCGGCCGGGCGCCACACCCCGGCGACGCGGCCGTCGACCAGCAGGGTCGCCAGGGTGTCGCCGTTCATCCGTGCGACGAGCTTGCGGTACTCCGGCGGGACGACGCGGCTCCGGTCGGCGTAGGCCAGCAGCACGCTGTCCCACATGGCCATCAGCCGGGGCGGCGCGGGCGTGTCCTCCTCCGGGCGCGGTGCGCCCGGGACGTCGAACAGCTCCTCGCCGTCCGGACCCGTCAGCCGGTCGAGCCTTCCGGAGAGCTCCAGAGCGCGCAGCGCCTGGCGGATCCTGGCCCGCTGGACCAGGGAGAACTGCGCCACGTCCGCCACCGACGCCGGCCCGAACCCCTCCAGATAGCGCAGGACCAGCGCCCGCAAGGACTCCTCGGACGCCTCCGGGTCCGCCGGTACCGTGCGCGGCCGGCTCGGGGGCGCGACGTACGACGGACGTTCCCCGAACGACCACGGCGCGGCGGTGGGTGCGTGCAGCAGCGGCGCGTACTGGCGCAGCCCCCACCACGCTCCGGGCTGCGGCGCCGCCCCCAGCCGCTGTCCGAGCCAGGCCTCGCACTCGGCCGTCGTACGGGGCCGGTCGGCGAAGTCCAGCAGCTGCGGGACGAGCGCGTCGGCGTCCTCGGGCGTGAGCCCCGAGTCCGTGAAACGGGTCCCGAGCCGGGCGGCCCGTACGGACGGCTGGACGGCCTCCCGGAAGGGCGGGTAGTCCTCCGCGTGCACGGCGTGCAGGGTCAGCCGCATCAGCGTCGACTTGACGACCTCGCGCCCCGTGAAGGCGGCGTCGAGGTCGGCCGGGTCGAAACCGGCGAGTCGGTTCCACAGCGCGAGGTAGGGCGAGGCGGCGTGCTGCGCCTGCAGGGCGACCACCCGGCGGACCGCGTCACCGACGCCCATCGCCTCGCGCCGCAGCAGCAACTGCCGTGCGAGGGTGGAGCGGTTGAGCTCCCTTGCGCTGACCTTCATGCCACGACCGTCCCGTCCCCTGTCGGAACGGGCAGCCTAACCGGCACCTCCGACAACGCCCCGGATTCAGATGCTGACGCCCTTCGACCGGAGGTAGGCCAGCGGGTCGATGTCCGAGCCGTACGAGGGCCCGGTGCGGATCTCGAAGTGCAGGTGCGGGCCGGTCGAGTTGCCCGTGGAGCCGGAGAGGCCGATGCTCTGGCCGCCGGTGACGCTCTGGCCGGACGAGACGGACAGCTGGGAGAGGTGCGCGTACTGGCTGTACTTGCCGTCGGCGTGCCGGATGACGACCTCGTTGCCGTACGACCCGCTCCACCCGGCGGAGACCACGGTGCCGGCGCCGACCGCCTTGACGGTGGTGCCGCTGCTCGCGATGAAGTCGACCCCGGTGTGGTAGCCGCTGGACCACATGGAGCCGGCGGTCTTGTACGCGGTGGAGAAGCCGCCGCCGACCGGGGCGACGAAGCCGGTCGCGGTGGAGCCGGTCGAGGTGGAGCCGGTCTGCCGCTTGGCGGGCGCCTTGGGGGCGGGCGCCGCGGGCGCGGCGGCCTCATCGGAGGAATCCGATGAATCGCTGGAAATGGTGGAAGGAGCGGAGGAAGCGGAGGAAGCGGACTTCTTGGCCGGCTTCGGCGTTTCGGCCGCCGCGGCCGGAGCCGAGCCCTTCGCGCCGAGCGTGAGCCTGAGGCCCGGGTGGATCAGCGAGGGGTCCGTGCCGACGGCCTCGAGGTTGTCCGCGTAGAGCTGCTCCCAGCCACCGGTGAGGTGCTGACGCTCGGCGATCTTGGAGAGGTAGTCGCCCGGCACCACGGTGTAGACGGTCGGGGCGGCCTGCGCGGCGGCCGGCGCGGCCTGGAGCGCTGCCGGCACCTGCGCGGCCACCACCTGCGGGGCCTGGACCGGAGCGGCGGCGGGCGCCGCGGCCGGGACACCCGCGGCGTGGGCGCCGGTGGCGCCGAGCAGCGGAAGCGCGAGGGCCGCGCCACCGGTGCCCGCGGCGGCGAACCCGCGGGATATCGAGCGGGACTTGGGACGGCGGTGCTTACCCGTTCCGGACATGTCGAATTCCTCTCCGACGCCTGCGAGGTGAGCTGTCGGGTTCGGACTGGAGATGTCCGGCCGCCTCGTGCCGGTGAACAGCACATGTACGGCTTCACCCCGAGCTGTCCCGTTGTAAAGATCTCGACCGGAGATCCGGAACAGCGGCTTACCTGGTTCCCCCGCTCCTGCCACGCGCGTGAATAGTCGGGTGCGGTTTCCGGTCGGCGGCAGGATTAGGCGGTCCGTCCGGATCGATCGCGAACGTAATCGAGTACGACCGCACGGAACAAGTCATGAATTCACCAACAGAATCTTGAAGATGACGGGCCGCCGGAATTCCGGTCACCCTCCGTCCATTCCGCACCTTCAACAACCGCCCCCGCAAGGCAATTCGCCATTCGTGATCAGGCACTCACCGTCACCGTATGATCTGGCTCACGGGGGCGCGTCCGATCTCGCCTCTCGCTATGGCAAGTTGCCCGCAAGTAGCGTAATTCGGACACCGTCAACGACGACGAGACGACGACACGGAGGAGCCCGGTGACCCAGCCGATACCCCAGAGCCCCCACACCGATCCGGCGCCGCAGGAGCCGGCGCTGACCGGAGTGCGCAACTTCCGCGACGTGGGCGGGTTGCCGACCACGGACGGTCGACAGGTCAAGTCGGGACGACTGTTTCGAAGCGGACATCTGGCGCATGCCACCGAAAGCGACGCAGAGTTCCTCGGGTCGCTCGGACTGCACACCGTCTTCGACTTCCGCAACGGCGCCGATCACGCGCTGGAGGGTCCGGACGTGGAGCTGCCGGGGGTCCGCAACGTCAACATCCCGCTGTCGGATCCGGCCGACGGCAGCGAGTTCTGGAAGATGGTCCGGGGCGGGGAACTGGCGCAGCTCCGCGAGCTCCTGGGCGAGGGTAAGGCCGCCGCGCGGATGTCCCGTTCGTACCGGACGATGATCCGGACCCGTACCGCCGAGCACAGCCGGGTGGTGCACGCGCTCGCCGAGGACAGCGTCCCGGCCCTCATGCACTGCGCCGCCGGGAAGGACCGGGCCGGCCTGTCGATCGCCGTCACCCTGCTCGCGCTGGGCGTCGAGCGGGAGGCGATCGTCGCGGACTACCTGGAGTCGAACGCCCCGCACAACCGTTACCGGGTCCGCCGGGGCAGCGATGCGCCCGAGGCCCGCGCCCCCGAGGTGATGGAGCTGCTCGCCCCGCTCTTCGACGCCCGCGCCCCGTATCTGACCACGGCCTTCGACGCCATCGACGAGGAGTGGGGCGGCGTGGAGCGTTACCTCGCCGAGGGCCTCGGGCTCGCGCCCGAGACCCTCGGCAGGCTCCGCGACCGGCTGCTGGACTGACGCCCCACGAGGTGGGCCGCCGCCCGCCGGGCCGCCGGTTCAGCGGTTGGCGACGGCCTGCCTCACCAGCGTCCGGCCGAAGTCCCACATCAGCGCGCCGCCGCCGTGGGCCTCGTCCATGACCGCGCGGAAGGCGCCGACGAACCGGTCGACGTCCGCCTCGTCCACGATCAGCGGCGGGATCAGCTTGATCACTTCCAGGTGGTCGCCGGAGACCTGCGTGAGGATCCGGTGCTTCTGCAGCAGCGGCACCACGACCATCTGCGCGAACAGCCCCTTGCGCGCCGCCTGCAGCATGCTCCAGCGGCTCCGCAGGCCCAGCGAGGACGGCCGGCCGAACTCGATGCCGATCATCAGCCCGCGTCCCCGTACCTCGTGGAGCAGTTCGTACGTGTCCACGAGCGCGGCGAGCCGGCCGCGCAGCAGGTCGCCCATCGCGCGGGCGCGGGCCACCACCTGCTCGTCCTCCATGACGGACAGGACGGCGAGCCCGGCCGCCATCGCCTGCGCGTTGGAGCCGAAGCTGGCGGAGTGGACGAGCACCCGGTCCATGGAGGAGTAGACCTTCTTGAAGATCCAGTCCTTGCCCAGGGTCGCGCCGACGGGCACGTAGCCGCCGGAGAGGGCCTTGGCCACGCAGACCAGGTCCGGCTCGACCCCGGCCTCGTGCTGGTAGGCGTAGAAGTCGCCGGTCCGTCCGAGGCCGGTCTGCACCTCGTCCGCGATCAGCAGCGCCCCCCGCCGGTGCAGCGCCTCCTGCGCGGCGAGCAGGAATCCGGGCGGGGCGGCGAGCACCCCCTTGCCCTGGATCGGCTCCACGACGAGGGCCGCCACGTCCCCCTTCTTCAGCTCCCGCTCCAGCGCGGCCAGGTCCCCGAGCGCGATCCCGGTGTCCGGCAGCAGCGGCGCGAAGCCGTCGCGGAAGCCGGCCTCGCCGTTGACCGAGAGCGAGCCCGTCGTGAGCCCGTGGAAGGCGTGGTCGCAGTAGAGGATCCTGGGCCGCCCGGTGGCGTACCGGGCGAACTTCAGGGCGGTCTCCACCGCCTCCGTGCCGCTGTTGCCGAAGAAGACCCGGTCCAGGTGCGGACTGTGGGAGAGCAGCTTCTCGGCGAGCAGTCCGGGCAGCGGCTGGCAGTCGAAGCGGGTGAGGTCGGCGAGCTGGGCGTCCAGCACGTCGTGCAGGGCCTGCCTGACCACCGGGTGGTGGCGGCCCAGGCCCATCACCCCGAAGCCGGCCAGCATGTCCAGGTAGTCGTTGCCCTCGGCATCCCAGAAGTGGGCTCCCTCGGCCCGCACGTAGACCTTGTCGAAGCCGATGGTGTGCAGCATCCGCGGCAGCTGGTGGTTGAGGTGGCGGGCGTGCAGTTCGTACCGCTCGCCACCCCGCTCGGCCAGCAGGGCGCCGAGATCGAAGCCGGTCATGCCGACGCGTCCCGGTTCCCGCCCCCCACGGTCTCGCGGACCGCCCGCAGCGACTCCTTGAGCGAACCCATGGTGGCCAGGACGGCCGTGGGCTCGTACCCGCAGTGCGCCATGCAGTTCGCGCAGCGCGGGTCCTTCCCGCGGCCGTACTTGCTCCAGTCGGTCTCCTCGATCAGTTCCCGGTACGTGGGCACGTACCCGTCGCTCATCAGATAGCAGGGGCGCTGCCATCCGAAGAGCGAGTAATTCGGAATGGCCCAGGCGGTGCAGGGGAAATCGGCTTTGCCTTCCAGGAAGTCCAGGAAGAGCGGGGAGTGGTTGAGCCGCCAGCGCCGCCGGTTGCCTCCGGCGAAAGCCTTCTTGAAGAGCTCGCGGGTCTGTTCGACGCCGAGGAAGTGCTCCTGGTCGGGGGCCTTTTCGTAGGCGTAGGCCGGCGAGATCATCATCTCGTCCACCCGGAGATCGTCATTGAGGTAGTTGAGGACCTCGATGATGGTCTGCGGGGTGTCGGTGTTGAAGAACGTGGAGTTGGTCGTCACCCGGAATCCGCGGCGCTTCGCCTCCTTGATGGCCGCGACCGCCTCGTCGAAGACCCCTTCCTTCGCCACCGACTCGTCGTGGCGCTCGCGCAGTCCGTCGATGTGGACCGCGAAGGCGAAGTACGGGGAGGGCGTGAACTTCTCGATCTTCTTGCGGAGCAGCATGGCGTTGGTGCAGAGGAATACGTACTTCCGCTTGGCCACCAACTGGCGCACGATCTCGTCGATCTGCGGGTGCATCAAGGGCTCGCCGCCCGCGATGGACACCATGGGCGCGCCCGATTCCAGCACGGCGCCCACCGCCTGGGCCACGGGCATGCGCTGCTTGAGCACCCCGGCCGGGTGCTGGATCTTCCCGCACCCCTCGCAGGCCAGGTTGCAGGCGTAGAGCGGTTCCAGCTCGACGATCAGCGGGAACTTCTCACGCTTGCGGAGCTTCTGTTCGAGCAGGTACGTCCCGACCCTGATGGTCTGTCGCAGTGGCATGGCCATCTGGCTCACCTCCTGGGGAGCAGCAAAGAACGGTGCCATTCATAAAACGCGGGCAGTACGGCACGCAGTACGCGAAAGGCCGATATTCCCCCGCGAACGGTGCCGATGCGGACGAGCTCATGCTCCGGAGCGTCCACGATCACCCGGACGGCCGCAACCGGACGGTCCGCGCCCCCCGGGGCGCTGCCGTCCCGGGTCGCGGCCCAGAGGGTGGCGGCCGATTCCATGTCGACCCCGATGGCGCCGCCGGCGCGCAGCTGGGCGCGCTCCTGGCCCCGGACGACGTGGTCGGATCCGGTCAGTGCACCGAGGTGTACGGTCCGGCCGGGAACGGCCCGGGCCAGCGCCTCGGCGAGCAGGGCGGTACCCGCGCAGGCGACCGTGCCGCGCGGGTCCCGGGTCTCCTCGGCGACGATCAGATCGCCGGGGCTCATGCCGGGCAGCAGCCCGGCGCAGAATCCGGTGGCGAGCACGGCGGCGCCGTGCAGCTCCGGCTCGGCCAGCTTCCGGCCGACGGCGCGTTCGGCCGCGCGCGGGCCCATGCCGGTGCGCAGGACCTCGTACCGCTCGGGCGCGCCCCGCTCGCGGCCGCTGCGGTACGAGGTGCTGCGCAGGGCGGTCCGCTCGATGCGCAGGGCGCAGGCGATCAGCAGCGGCGGCGGGGCGGCCGCGGCGGGGCCGCCGGTCATCAGGCCTCCCCGGGCAGCGGGGCGGTGTGCGGGAGGGCGGCCGGATCCACGTACCGCCCGCCGGGGCCGAACGGTTCTCCGTAGAGATAGCGGCCGAGGGCGGTGAGCGGGAAGACCTGGCGGTACAGGTGGTAGTTGATGGAGAAGTCCCAGGGGAATCCGGTACCGGTGAAGTACGGCTCGTCCCAGGTGCCGTCGGGGCGCTGGGTGGAGACGAGGTGGCCGATCCCCCGCTGCACGGACGGCGCGTCGCGCTCCCCCGCCGACAGCAGGGCCATCAGCGCCCACGCCGTCTGCGAGGGGGTCGAGGCACCCTTCCCCGCCCAGGACGGGTCCTGGTAGGAGCGCTGGTCCTCGCCCCATCCCCCGTCCTCGTTCTGTACGGATTCCAGCCAGTCCACGGCCCGCCGGATCGCGGGGTGCGAGGGGGCGAAGCCCGCGGCGGTCAGCGCCGGTACCACCGACCCGGTGCCGTAGACGTAGTTGGTGCCCCAACGGCCGAACCAGCCGCCGTTCGGGTCCTGTTCGGCGAGGAGCCAGGCGATGCCGCGCCGGGTGCGCGCATCGCCCGCCCGGCCCTCGACGGCGAGCATTTCGACGACGTGGGCGGTGACGTCGGCCGAGGGCGGGTCGATGACCTCGCCGAAGTCGCAGAAGGGCAGCTTGTTGGGGTAGGGGCTGGTGTTGTCGGCGTCGAAGGCGCCCCAGGCGCCGTTCTTCGACTGCATGCCGAGGTTCCAGGACACGCCCCGGGCGATGGCACCTTCCACCCGTGCCGGGTCGGGGTGCTTGACGCGGCGCAGGGCGAGGACGACCTCGGCGGTGTCGTCGATGTCGGGGTAGTTGTCGTTGTGGAACTCGAACGCCCAGCCGCCCGGGGCCAGTCCGGGCCGGCGCACGGCCCAGTCCCCGCTGCGGACGACCTCCTCGCCGAGCATCCAGTCGGCGGCCTTGACCAGGGCGGGGTGGTCGGGGCGCAGGCCCGCGTCGGCCAGCGCGATGGCCGCCAGGCAGGTGTCCCACACCGGGGACTGGCAGGCTTCGATCATGCGGGCGCCGTCCGCCCGCCACACCGTGAACCGGTCGAGGGACTCCAGTCCGGCCCGCATCACCGGATGCCCGAGGTCGTATCCGAGCAGGTGCAGGGCGATGACGGAGTACACGGCGGGCGGCTGGATGCCGCCCCAGCAGCCGTCGTTCTCCTGCCGTTCCACGATCCAGCGGCCGGCGCTCGCCATGGCCGCCGCGCGCAGCCGGCGCGGGGCGAACCGGCGGTAGACGTGCAGGGCCTTGTCCATCCGCTGGAACGCGCCGTCCCAACTGGCCATCGACGCCAGCTTCCTGTCCGGGTACGGGGTCCGCGCGTCGGTGTGCAGCTCGTCCAGGGCGAAGGGGGCCGGGCGGACCGGCCGCAGGGCGGAGACCACGGTGAGGGGCACGATCGTCTGCCGGGCCCAGCAGCCGAAGTCATAGATGTTCAGCGGCACCCAGGGCGGCAGGAAGAGCAGTTCGGGCGGGAGTTCGGGCAGGTGGTCCCAGCTCCACCAGCCGAACAGCGCCAGCCAGATGCGGGTGAAGACGCGGGCTCCCGCGACTCCGCCGTGGGCCCGGATCCACGCCGAGGCGCGGGCCATGTGCGGGGCGCCCGGGTCGTCTCCGGCGAGGCGCAGGGCCACGTAGGCCTCGATGGTGGCGGACAGGTCGGAGGGGCCGCCGTGGAACGTGGCCCAGGTCCCGTCGTCCTGTTGCTCGCCGCGGATGAACAGGGCCGCGGCCCGGGTGGTGGCTTCGTCCCTGATGCCGAGGAACTGGCGCAGCAGCAGGTCCTCGGCGTCCATGGTGACGTTGGTCTCCAGGTCGCCCTTCCACCAGCCGGCCTCGTCCTGCCGCTCGAGCAGATCGCGGACGGCCCGCTCGATGGTCTCGCGGACGGTCCCGGTGTCGTCCGGGTCGGCGCCGCAGGCATGGGCGCCGCCGTCGGTCGTCGCAGTCATGGCTTCCCCTTTGCGTGCAGTGTCCTCTGCTGTCCTCCGCTGTACTGGGGGGCGCCGTCGGCCGGTACCGAGGTCAGGCAGTACCGGCCGGCGACTGGCGATTCATATGCGCGTACGGGTGGCGATCACCTCTTGCGCACGACGACGAAGTCGGCGAGCGCCACGAGCTGCTCGCGCACGCGCTGGTCCATGTCCACGTCGTCGAGGGCCTTGATGGCGATCTCGTACTGGCGGCGCGCCTCGTCGGCGGTCCACCGGCGGCCGCCGGCGGCCTCGATGAGCGCGGCGCGGGCCGCGAACTCCTCCTCCGAGAAGTTCTCGAAGTCGTTGCTCTTGGCGTCGGCGGCGAGCAGCTCGGTGAGTTCCTCGCTGGCCGGTCCGCCGGCGGCGAGGGCGGCGACGACGGGCAGCGACTTCTTGCGCTGGCGCAGGTCGCTCCAGGTCTGCTTGCCGGTGGACTCCGGGTCGCCCCAGATGCCGAGGAGGTCGTCGACGGCCTGGAAGGCCAGGCCGAGGTGGTAGCCGTACTCCTCCAGCTTGTCGGCCGTACGGTCGTCCGCGCCGCCGAGCACGGCGCCGATGGAGACCGCGCAGGCGAGCAGGGCACCGGTCTTGTTGCCCTCCATCTCCAGGCACTCTTCGACGGTGACGCTCTCGCGGTGCTCGTAGGAGATGTCCTGGGCCTGGCCGTCGATGAGCTTGCGGCTCGCGGTGGTCAGGCGGCGTGCCGCGCGGCCGGCCTCGACCGTGCCGAGCTCCAGCAGCACCTCGTTGGCCAGGGCGAACAGGGCGTCGCCGACCAGGATCGCGAGGGCGGGTCCGTGGACCTTCCACACCGTGTCGCGGTGGCGGCGCTGCTCGTCGCCGTCCATCAGGTCGTCGTGCAGCAGCGAGAAGTTGTGGACGAGTTCGACCGCGACGGCGCCGGGGATGCCGACCTCGGCGGCGGCGCCGGCGGCCTCCGCCGAGAGCAGGGCGAGGGCGGGGCGGACGGCTTTGCCGCCGTCGCCGTCCGCCGGGTTGCCGTAGGCGTCGATCCAGCCGAAGTGGTAGGCGGCGACGGTGTCCATGGGCGCGGCGAGCCGGTCCACGGCGGCGCGGAGCACGGGCGTCGAGAGCGTACGGCCTCGTTCGAGGAGCGCGAGCGTGTCCGCCTTCTCCCCGCCGGCCGGGCCCGCACTGGCGTCCGTGTTCTCGACGGCCGGATTCCCCGGGTTCACTGGCTCTCCTCTGGTTCCTGTACGTACTGCGGTGCGTGGTGCTGCGGTGCCGGTGGTGGTCATACCGCCTCCTGCAAGGGGTGTTCGCGGTGGCGGCCCAGCGGGACGAGCGCGGCGTGGGCCGCGGTCAGTCCGCTGCGGACGGCGCTCTCCATGGTCGCGGGCCAACCCGTCGCGGTCCACGCACCGGCGAGGTAAAGCCCCGGCGTGTCGGTCCGCGTGCCGGGACGCAGCCGTCCGACACCGGGGGTGGGTGCGAAGGTCGCGGTGCGCTCCCTGGTGACGAAGAAGTCGCGCACCTTGGCTCCGCGCGCGGCGGGCAGCAGCCGTTCCAGCTCGGGCAGGTACTTCGCGCGCAGGACCGAGACGGGCTCGTCGATGTCCTCGTGGGCGACGGACTGGGACAGGGCCAGGTACTGGCCGCCGTCGGGGAGTCCGGAGGAGTCGGTGCGGTCGAAGACCCACTGGACCGGGGAGCCGAGCGCCGCGAAGAAGGGCTGCTTGAGGACCTTGCGGTCGTACACGACGTGCACGTTGAGGATCGGCGCGGTGCCGATGTCGAGCAGCTTGTCGGGGTCGGCGAGCGCCCCGGCGGGCAGCAGTCCGTGCGCCTCGCGCTGCGGGACGGCGAGGACGACGGTGCCGGCGTCGAACGAGCCGCCCTCGGTGGTCACCCGCCAACCGTCTTCCGGGGTACGGGAGATGTCCGTGACCCGGGTGCGGAGCTCGGTGCGCACCCCGGCGGCGTCCAGGGCCTTGCGCGCGAGGGTGTCGTGCAGGTCGCCGAGCGGTACCCGGGCCCAGCCGATGTCGGCCGCGCCGTTCTCGGAGAGCAGGCCGGTCTTGAAGACCATGGCGGCCAGGCCCAGCGAGGACTGCCCGGCGGTGGCGTTGAGGGTGGCGATGCCGACGAGGTCCCACAGCGCCTCGATGGTGCGCGGGGACTGGCCGTACCGGCCGAGCCAGGTCGCGAAGTCCAGGCCGTCGAGCGCCGGGTCGGCGGGGTCGAGGCGGCGCAGCGCGAGGGCGGCGCGCCCGACGGAGGCCCGCTCGGCGAGCGAGAGGTGCGGGTAGCGGGCGAGGGAGGCGGCCAGGTGCAGCGGTACGGGCAGGGCGCTGCGGCGCAGCCGTCCGAGCCGGGGGCCGCCGGGGTGGGCGACGTCCAGGACGGGTACGTCGAGCCGGTCCTGCAGGGGCGCCAGGTCCGCGCCGTCGATGCGGTCGAGGAACCACCGGTAGGCGGTGCAGCAGCGCAGGTAGACGTGCTGGCCGTTGTCCACGGTCAGTTCCCCGCGCTTGAAGGAGAACGCCAGGCCGCCGAGGCGGGGCCGGCCCTCCAGCAGGGTCACCTGCAGGCCCGCGTCGGCGAGTTCCAGCGCGGTGGTGACGCCGGCGAGGCCGCCGCCGACGACCACGGCGTGCTGCGCGCTCATGCGTCCTCCTCCGTCGCTCCCACAGACGCCGCCGGGCGCAGCGGGGTTGCTCCCGTCCGCCCCGCCGGCACGGCTCGCCGGCCCGCCGTCATCAGAGCCGCCTCCTGGTGCTCTGGCGCGCGATGGTCCGCGCGTCCAGGCCGGAGAGGCCGCGGACGGCCACGTACGCCTTCTCGTGCGGCGGCAGCGAGACGCGGCCGCGGAGCACGGCCTCCGGCTCGCGCTCGATGCGGTCGAGCAGGCGCCGGTAGATGCCGGCCATGGCCGCGACGCAGGCGCCGCTGCGCCGGTCGAGCAGCGGCAGCAGCCGGTAGCCCTCCACGAACAGGGCGCGGGCGCGCCGGACTTCGTGGTGGACGAGGCCGGCGAAGTCGGCGCCGCTGGGCATCCGTTCGCTGCGGAAGCCGTCGGAGCAGCCGAACTTGGCGAGGTCCTCGGCGGGGAGGTAGGTGCGCCCGTTGCCCGCGTCCTCGCGAACGTCCCGCAGGATGTTGGTGAGTTGCAGGGCGAGGCCGAGGGTGTCGGCGTACTCGCCGGCCCGAGCCGCGTCGTGCGCGCCGGCCCCGTTGGCGGAGGCGGTGCCGAACACGCCGAGCGAGAGACGGCCGATGGCTCCGGCCACGCAGCGGCAGTAGACCTTGAGGTCGTCCCAGGTCTCGTACGTCTCGCCGCGGACGTCCATGAGGACTCCGTCGATGAGCTCGTCGAGCCCTTCGAGCGGGATCGGGAAGCGGCGCGAGGCGTGCGCGAGGGCGACCGCGACCGGGTCGGTGTCGTCCTCGTCGATCTCCTCGGCGCGGATCCGGCCGAGCAGGGTGCGGGTCTCCTCCAGCCGGGTCAGCTTGACCTCGTGCGGCAGCGTGCCGTCGCCGATGTCGTCGACCCGCCGGGAGAAGGCGTACAGCGCGGACATGGCCTGCCGCTTGTCTGCGGGCAGCAGGCGGATGCCGTAGGCGAAGTTGCGCGCCTGCGAGCCGGTGACGGCCTCGCAGTAGCTGTAGGCAGCCGAAACGGGTGCGGACATCGCTGTCGGCACGGACGGCGCGCCCGGTGCGGACGCGTGTGTGGGGCCCTCCACGGTCGGGCTCACCCCTTTCTCGGCGCTGTGCGCAGGACGGCGGCCACCTCGCGGAGCAGGACGCTCTTGGTGGCCTTGGGCGGGCCGGGAAGGACGTCGAACCCGGCGGCGGTGACGGCTCGCAGGGCGGCGCGTCCTCCTCCCACGAAGCCCGCGAGCAGCAGCCGGAGCCTTCCGTGGACGCTGCCCACGAGCGGCGTGCCTTCGTCGAGGAGCTCCCGCGCCCGTTCGGTTTCGAAGGCGACGAGGGCGCGTACGGACGCACCCGCGGTCGGGGCCTTCAGGTCGGTCTCGGTCACGTGGAAGCGGCGCATGTCCTCGCCCGGGAGGTAGATCCGGTCCCGGGCGAGGTCCTCGGCGACGTCCTGGAGGTGTTCGGCGATCTGCAGCGCGGTGCAGACGGCGTCGGAGCGGCGGATCCGCTCGGGGGTGCTGGTGCCGGTGAGGTCCAGCACGAGCCGGCCCACCGGGTTGGCGGAGAGCTCGCAGTAGCCGACGAGGTCGCCGTACGTCGCGTAGCGCGCGACCCGCTGGTCCTGGCGGTTGGCCTCGATCAGCGCGAGGAACGATGCGGGGGTGAGCCCGTGGGCGCGCACGACGGGCTGCAGGGCCAGCATCAAGGGGTGGCGCGGGGGCCCGTCGGTGCCGCCGAAGACGCGGCCCAGGTCGGCTTCGAGGGCGTCGAGCATGGCGGGCCGGTCGTCCGAGGCGGCGGGGTCGAGGCCCAGCAGCACGGCGTCGTGGCCGCCCGGGGCGAGGTCGCCGTCACCGATGTCGTCGACCAGGCGGGCGTACCCGTACACCGCCATCAGGCCCTCGCGCCAGGCGCGGGGCAGGAAGGCGGGGGCGACGGGGAAGTTCTCGGAACGCGCCTTGCCGAGGGTGGCGGCGCCGGGGAGGGAGCCGGAGGGGTCGGGCAGCTCGTGCGGCCGGGGGCTGGTGCCGTGCCCCGGGGTCACCGCCCGCCGCCCGCGGCGGGGACGGCCGTCGTGCCTGGGGGCCGGAGAATTCCCGTAGCCATTGCCGTCACATCTCCCGTTCTACACTGCCAAACCAAAACATCCTATTTCGGACACGCCGCCGCGTTTTCCCCGGGGCGTTCCGGGCTATTCGCCTATGGGGGGAATCGCCCCCTCTTGCCCGCGATTGGGCCTGGCCCAGCTTACGCTGTACAACGCCGCCGGAGCTCGACGGGTATTCGCTCCACCGCCGATGTCGCCCGCACGCCACCCGCGGGAAATGCGGCCCGCCCCGTGCGCCCGGCGCCCGGACGGCATGCGACGGCCCCCGCCGCCGGACGCGGTGGGGGCCGTCGGTGGCGGCCGTCGATGGAGGGCCGTCAGCCGGTCGCCTTCTCGTATGCCGAGACGACTTCCTCGGTGGGACCGTCCATCAGGAGTTCGCCCCGCTCCAGCCACAGCACCCGGTCACAGGTATCGCGGATGGAGTTGTTGTTGTGGCTCACCAGGAATACGGTTCCGGCCTTCTTGCGCAGTTCGCGGATGCGCGCCTCGGAACGCACCTGGAACTTCCGGTCACCGGTGGCCAGCGCCTCGTCGATCATCAGGACGTCGTGGTCCTTCGCCGCGGCGATGGAGAAGCGCAGGCGCGCCGCCATGCCCGAGGAGTAAGTGCGCATCGGAAGGGAGATGAAGTCGCCCTTCTCGTTGATCCCCGAGAAGTCGACGATGTCCTGGTAGCGCTCCCTGATCTGCTCGCGGGACATGCCCATCGCGAGACCGCCGAGGACCACGTTGCGTTCGCCGGTGAGGTCGTTCATCAGCGCCGCGTTGACACCCAGCAGCGAGGGCTGGCCGTCGGTGTAGACCTTGCCGGACTCGCAGGGCAGCAGACCCGCGATGGCGCGCAGCAGGGTGGACTTGCCGGAGCCGTTGGAGCCGATGACGCCGATGGCCTCGCCCCGGTACGCCGTGAAGGTGACCCCGCGCACGGCGTGGACCCGGCGGACACCCGGTGCGTCGCCGCCCCGGCGGACTATCTTGCTGAGCGCCGCCGTGGCGCTGCCCTTGCCGGAGCTGCCGGTGTTGACCCGGTAGACGATGTGCACGTCGTCGGCGATGACGGTGGGGACGTGCCCCTGGTTGTTCTCAGCCACGGCCGTAACGCTCCTCAGCCTTCCAGAAGTACACGAATCCGCCGGCGCCGATCAGGACGGCCCAGCCGACCGCGAAGGCCCAGACGTGGGGCGGCAGGTTCTCCCGGCCGTACCCGTCGATGAGCGCGAAGCGGATCAGGTCCATGTAGATGGCGGCCGGATTCCACTGCAGCGCGTCCGCGATCCACGCGGGCTTGTCCTTGAGCATCTCGTTGATCGAGAACATGACGCCGGAGGCGTACATCCACGTACGCGTCACGAACGGCATGAGCTGCGCCAGGTCGGGGGTCTTGGACCCCATCCGGGCGAAGATCAGGGCGAGGCCGGTGTTGAAGGCGAACTGGAGGACCAGCGCCGGGAGCACCAGCAGCCAGGACAGGCTCGGGTAGTTGCCGAACCCGATCGTGACCACGAACACGACGATCATCGAGAACATCAGCTGCTGGAGCTGCTGCAGCGAGAACGAGATCGGCAGCGAGGCGCGCGGGAAGTGCAGGGCGCGGACCAGCCCGATGTTGGACGGGATGGCTCTGACACCCGCCATCAGCGAGCTCTGCGTGAAGGTGAAGACGAAGACGCCGATCACCAGGAAGGGGATGTAGTCGTTCTTGTTGATGCCCCGACCGGCGTCGAGGATCAGCCCGAAGATCAGGTAGTAGACCAGCGCGTTCAGCAGCGGGGTCGCCACCTGCCAGATCTGACCGAGCTTGGCCTGGCTGTACTGGGCCATCAGCTTGGCCCGGGAGAACGCGATGATGAAGTGGCGTCGGTCCCAGAGCTGGCGCACGTACGCGGGCAGGCCCGGCCGGGCTCCGCTGACGGACAGGCCGTACTTCCTGGCGAGCTCCGAGGGGCTCAGCCCGGCGTCATCGGACGGCCGCTTGCTCGTGGCAAGGGCTCCGTCCTGGGTTGTGTCACTCACAAGATGAAACTTTCCGTCTTCATGATGCGGCAGAAGGTGGCATCGGGCCTGAGTCGATCGGTTCGTGATCGCGCCATGGTCTCAGACCCGGACGTGTCAGATGACAGGCGGTCGGCCCAGCCGGGTCAGCCGCCAGACCGTACGCCATTTCATGGGGCGCCGTGGACCACAGGAGGTGGTCCAGCCCTCCTTGAACCCGCCGAACCAGGCCTTGAGCGCCGGCCCCGAGGGCTTGCGCAGGAGCGTCAGCAGGAGCCAGACGCCCACGTAGACCGGGACCAGCGGGGCGGGCAGGTTGCGGCGGGCGAGCCACACCCGGTTGCGAGCCACCATACGGTGGTAGACCGCGTGCCGGGAGGGGGCCGTGGCGGGGTGCAGGAGCACCATGTCCGCCCGGTAGTCGATCAGCCACCCGGCGTCGAGCGCCCGCCAGGCCAGATCGGTCTCCTCGTGCGCGTAGAAGAACTGCCCGGGGAGGTCTCCGACCTGCTCGAACACCTTCGTGCGGACGGCGTTGGCGCCGCCCAGGAAGGTGGTGACGCGCGAGGAGCGCATCGGGTCGGAGGCCCGCAGCCGGGGGACGTGCCGCCGCTGGGTCTCGCCGGTTTCCGGATCGGCGATCCGGAAGCTGACGATGCCCAGCTCGGGGTCCTCGGCGAAGGCCTGCCGGCACAGTTCGGCGGTGTCGGTGCGCTCCAGCAGTCCGTCGTCGTCCAGGAAGAGCAGGACGTCCACGGCGAAGCCGTCCGAGCCGTCCGAGCCGTGGCCGCCCGCGGTGCGGAAGGCCTCGATGCCGACGTTGCGGCCGCCGGGAATGCCCAGGTTCTCGGGCAGCTCGACGGTGCGCACGCCGGCCGCCGGGTCGGCGAGGCCGGTGAGGCGGACGCCCTGGCCCACGACGACCACCTCGACCGGGGCCCCGTCCTGCCGGGCCACCGAGTCGATGAGCGCCTTGAGCTCGTCCGGGCGGTTGCCCATGGTGATGATGACGGCGCCCAGCCGCAGCGGGGCCGTCACTTGAGCCTGCTGGAGGCCAGGACCGACACCAGGTGCAGCACCGTCTGGAGCATGGCGATGCCGGCGAGCACCGCGACGCCGAGGCGGGAGAAGTACAGGTCGCCGCGCATCTGGTCCAGGACGGCCAGCACCAGGATGAGCAGCGAGGCCTCGATGCCGAGGACCAGGCGGTGGAACTTGAGCGCGGCGGCGGCCCGGCGGGCGAGCGCCATGCCGGAGGAGCGCGGCGTGGCCGCGGCGTCCTGGACCACGGGCTTGCCGGCCTGGTGACGGGCGACGCCGACGAGGTCGGTCTCGGCCTTGATCAGGATCGCTCCGAGCGCCGCGAGGGTGCCCAGGAAGGCCCACAGCCAGTCGATGCGCCCGGTGCCCCACAGGTCGGAGGCGCGCAGGCCGAAGCCGACGAGCACCGCCGCGTCGCACAGGTAGGCGCCGACCCGGTCCAGGTAGACCCCGGACAGCGAGAACTGCTTCTTCCAGCGGGCGACCTCGCCGTCGACGCAGTCGAGCAGCAGGTACATCTGGACCGCGACCACGCCGAGGACGGCGCCCCAGACGCCCGGCACCAGCAGGGCCGGGGCCGCGAGCACGCCGGCGAGGGTCATCACGTAGGTCAGCTGGTTCGGCGTGACCTTGGTGGTGACCAGGAGGCGGGTGATGCGCAGGGAGATCTCGCGCATGTAGAGGCGCCCGCCCCAGTGCTCGCCGCTGACCCGGTCCTTGACGCCCGCCGGGTGAACGACGGGCCGGAGTTCAGCTACGGATGGTCTTGGCATAGTCGGCGTAAGCGTCCCTGATCTCGGCTGCGGACAGGTTGAGGTGTTCCAGGATGGTGAAGCGTCCCGGACGGGTCTGGGGGGCGTACTCGACGGCCGCGACGAACTCGTCCACGCTGAACCCGATCTCCTCGGGCAGCACGGGCAGGCCGTGACCGCGCAGCACCCGGACGAAGAGCTCGGACTTCTCCGTGTCCCCCCGCAGGTGCATCGCGAAGGCGGCGCCGATGCCGACCTGCTCGCCGTGGAGCGCGGAGCGTCCCGGGTAGAGCAGGTCGAAGGCGTGGCTGATCTCGTGGCAGGCGCCGGACGAGGGGCGGGTGTCCCCGCTGATCGCCATGGCGATGCCGGAGAGGACCAGCGCCTCGGACAGCACGGTGAGGAACTCGTCGTCGCCGACCCCGCCGGGGTGGCGCAGTACGGACTCGCCCGCGGTACGGGCCATGGCGGCGGCCAGGCCGTCGACGGGCTCGCCGTTGAGGCGGTGCGAGAGCTCCCAGTCGGCGATGGCCGAGATGTTGGAGATCGCGTCACCGATGCCCGCGCGGACGAACCGCGCCGGGGCCTCACGGATCACGTCCAGGTCGACGACCATCGCGATCGGCATGGGGACCCCGTAGGAGCCCCGGCCGTTGTCGTTGTCCAGGATGGACACCGGCGAGCAGATGCCGTCGTGAGAGAGGTTGGTGGCGACGGCCACCATGGCCAGCCCGACCCGCGCCGCGGCGTACTTCGCCACGTCGATGATCTTGCCGCCGCCCAGGCCCACGACGGCGTCGTAGCGGCGTCCCTTTATTTCGTCGGCCAGCTTGACCGCGGAGTCGATGGTCCCGTCGACGACGGAGTACCAGTCGGCGTGCGGCAGCACGGGCTCCAGCTTGGCGCGCAGCACCGCGCCGGAGCCGCCGCTGATGGCGATCGCGAGCTTGCCGGACGCGGAGACGCGCTGG
Organism: Streptomyces sp. NPDC056883; assembly: GCF_042788835.1. NCBI lineage: Bacteria > Bacillati > Actinomycetota > Actinomycetes > Kitasatosporales > Streptomycetaceae > Streptomyces > Streptomyces sp. NPDC056883. Next base: position 277,252 of record NZ_JBHUBS010000006.1, read on the forward strand.
TCGGCCAGGAGGCCGGCCAGGTCGTCCATCGCGCCGCGGCTGATGTCGACGACGACGGGCGAGGGGATGAGCCTCGTCAGTACTGGCATGCGATCGTCCGGCCCTTGGCGAGGTCGTCGTGGTTGTCGATCTCGACCCACTTGACGTCACCGATGGGGGCCACGTCGATGGTGAAGCCGTCGTTGACGAGCTGCTGGTAGCCGTCCTCGTAGTAGAGGTCGGGGTCGCGCTCGAAGGTGGTCTTCAGGGCCTCGGCCAGCGCCTCGGCGGCCTCCGGCTCGATGAGGGTGACGCCGATGTACTCGCCGGTCGCGGTGGCCGGGTCCATCAGCTTCGTGATCCGCTGGACGCCGTTCTCGCCGCCGGTGATGACCTTCATCTCCTCGTCGGCCAGGTTCTTGACCGTGTCGAGGGCGAGGATGATCTTCTGACCGTTGCCGCGGGCGGCGAGCAGGGTCTTCTCGACGGAGACCGGGTGCACGGTGTCGCCGTTGGCGAGGATCACGCCCTGCTTGAGGACGTCACGGGCGCACCACAGGGAGTAGGCGTTGTTCCACTCCTCGGCCTTGTCGTTGTCGATCAGCGTGATCTTGACGCCGTACTTGGCCTCGAGGGCCTCGCGGCGCTCGTACACGGCTTCCTTGCGGTAGCCGACGACGATGGCGACCTCGGTCAGGCCGACCTCGGCGAAGTTGCCGAGCGTCAGGTCGAGGACCGTGATGCTCTCCTCGGCGCCTTCGGGTCCGACGGGCACGAGGGCCTTGGGCAGGGTGTCGGTGTAGGGACGCAGGCGGCGTCCGGCTCCGGCAGCGAGGACGAGGCCGATCATGCTGGTTCTCCTTCGTCATGTACGGCGGGTGCCCCGGAGGAAACCCAGAAGCGGATGCTCTCCACGAGCACCACGAGTGCCACGAACACGGCGAGGGCCGTGAGCGCGACGGGGAAGTCCACGGCGCGCGACGCCAGGACGGAGGCCAGGACCGTGATCAACAGAACCCGGCCTTCGTGCCCGCCGATCGTCCGCACCAGCCAGTGCGGGGGCGCGCCGGTGCCACCGCGGATGCGGTAGACCGTGTCGTAGTGATGGTAGGCGACCGCCGCGACCAGTCCGAATGCCGCCGGAAGGGCCCCGGGGACGTCGGCCTTGGCCGCGAGGATCAGGACGGTGGTGTACTCGGCGGCCCGGAAGACGGGCGGCAGCAGCCAGTCCAGCGGGGCCTTGAGCGGCTGCGCGACGGCGGCTCCGGCGGTCAGCACGTACAGCCCGGCGAAGAAGATCGGCACGGAGCTGCCGAAGGACCACTCGTGTGCGGCGAAGAGCAGCATGGCCGCGGAGCCCACCCCGCTCACCATGAACGCGGGCGCGGTGTAGTGCGGCAGCCTGCGCAGGCCGCCGGCGATCAGCTCGCCCAGCGGGCCGGTGTCGGTCAGGTCCCCGAGGGCCCGGGCGGCGCGGTCGGTCCGCTTCGCCTTGCGGGTCAGCGAGCGCAGGACCCGGCCGGCGGTGGTGTAGAGCGCGCCGAAGGCGCAGCCGACGAGCAGGGCGTAGAAGACGATCCGCGGAGTGGTGAAGGCGATGAGGACCGCGATCATGGCCCAGCGCTCGCCGATCGGCAGGATGATCATGCGCCGGACCCAGACGGTCCAGCCGACGCTGTCCAGCTTGTCGGAGAGCGCCGCGGTGGGGCTCGTATTCGCCGTGGCGTCGTGGTTGGCCTCGTTGAAGGCGAAGTCCACGACGTGCCGGCAGGTCATCAGGATCATGGCGCCGAGGGCCAGGGCCCAGACGTCGTCGCCGTTGCGGGCCGCGCCGAGCGCGAGGCCCGCGTAGAAGGAGTACTCCTTCGCACGGTCGAAGGTGGCGTCGAGCCAGGCGCCCATCGTCGAGTACTGGAGCGAGTAGCGGGCGAGCTGCCCGTCCGTGCAGTCCAGGACGAAGGAGACGAGCAGCAGCACGCCGGAGGCCACGTAGCCCCAGCGGTCGCCGGTGGCGGCGCAGCCGGCCGCGATCAGCGCGGTGATCAGCGAGGCGGTGGTGACCTGGTTGGGGGTCAGTCCGCGGCGCGCGCACCAGCGGGCGATGTAGCGCGAGTACGGGCTGATGAAGAAGGTGGTGAAGAACCCGTCGCGGGACTTCACGGCGGTGCGCAGCCGGACGGCCTCGTCGTCGACGGCCGCGACGGCGGCGGTGGCCGCCCGGCGCTCGTCGGTGGTGGCGGGCACGGCGGCTACGAGGGTGCCCAGCTCGGGGCGGTGCACGGGGGCGCCGGCGGCCTCGACGGCGGCGGCGAGCCGGTCGGGGTACGGGCCGTCGCCCACGGGGGCGTACACGTCGTTCGCGGCGGCCTGGTCCAGGGCCGCGCGGGCACCGGGCAGGACGGCGAGGGCGCCGGTGACGGCGCAGGCGTCGAAGCGCGGGTCGGTCAGGGCGAGCCGCAGTGCGTGCACGTGCCCGACGAACTCACCGTCCACGACGGCCACCCGCTGGTCGGCGGGGACGAGCGCCAGGGCGGCGGCGGCCTCCGACGGGGTGGCCGCGGAGTGGACCTCGAAGCCGAGGGAGCGCAGCTCGCCGGCGAGCGCTGATCCGGGCACCGGCAGGCCGGTAAGGATGACGGTCGGCAGACGAACTCACTCCTTGCACGCACACGGGTTAACGGGCACCGGGTGGCCCGGCGGCACGTCGGCAGAGGCTATCGGATGAACGGAAGCGGGGGTTCACCGCCTGTTTACGCTCCGATAAGCCGAAAATCCCGGGCCTGTCGGCCCTGTGACGATCATCATTGACGATCGGAAGCAGCGATAACAAACCGCCCTCGGCACCGCGGCTGTTAAGCTGGCCGCAGACGCGTACGAGTTTCGCAAAAGCGTCCAGACCGCCCGAATGTCACATACAACGTGACGCACGAGACGTGCCGAAGAAAGAAAGAGGTGGGGTTGATGACCGTCGCAGGCGTCGCCGCCCAGCGCAGCGCACTCCGGTACATCCCCCTCTCCTTCCGGGCGTCCGGTCGGGTCTGATCACACCGATCACCCCCGTCGGCCGGAGCCCCCTTTCAAGGGTTCACGTTGACCGACCACACCGATAACACCGCTGACACCAGCAACTCCCACACCACCGATTTCAGCACCCAGGGCGACCTGTTCTTCAAGGCGTTCATCGAGCTGCACCGCGGCCTGCCCCGGCAGTCCCCCGGTTCCGAGGCCACCACCCGCCACCTGCTGTCCCTGTGCGGACCGCTGCCCGAGCGGCCGCGCGCCCTGGACCTGGGCTGCGGTCCCGGCCCCAGTGCCCTGCTGCTCGCCGCCGAGGCGGGCGGCCTCGGGGCCGACGTCACCGCCGTCGACCTCCAGGACGGCTTCCTCGACGAGCTCCGCGCCGCCGCCGCGGCCCGCGGGCTCACCGACCGCGTCCGCGCCGTCAAGGCGGACATCGGCGATCTCACGCATCCGGACGGTTCCTTCGATCTCGTCTGGGCCGAGGGCTCCGCCTACAACATCGGGTTCGCCACCGCGCTCGCCCGGTGGAAGCGACTGCTCGCCCCCGGCGGCACCCTGGTGCTGAGCGAGTGCGAATGGACCGTCGACGAACCGTCCGCCGGGGTCCGCGCCTTCTGGGACCCGCACTACGCGCTGCGCTCCACCGCCCGCAACCTGGCCGCGATCCAGGCCGCCGGCTACCGGGTGCTCGGAATCCACCGGCAGCCCGACTCCGACTGGGCCGCCTACTACGGGCCCCTCGGCGAGCGGGTCGCCGCGGCCGCGGAACCCTCGGGTCCCGAAGCCGCGGCCGCGCTGGGCTTCGTACGCGAGGAGATCGACGTACGGGAGCGGTACGGGCACGAGTACGGGTACACCGCCTACGTCCTGCGGCCGGTGACGGCCGGGGACGGCGGCGACTGGCCCGTCCGCCCCGAGGCGGACGGGGACGCGGCCGCCGTGCACGCGGTGAACTCCACCGCCTTCGAGACCCCGGCCGAGGCCGACCTCGTGGACGCGCTGCGCGCCGACGGCTCCTGGCTGCCCGGCCTCTCCTACGTGGCCGAAGGCCCGGACGGGTCGGTCGCGGCGCACGCCCTGCTGACCCGGTGCACGGTCGACGGGGTGGCCGCGCTCACTCTCGCCCCGGTGGCCGCGGCTCCCGCGCTCCAGCGCTCGGGCGCCGGCAGCGCGGTCGTACGGGCCCTGCTCGCGGCGGCCGCGGAGCGCGGGGAGAACCTCGTCCTGGTCCTCGGACACCCCGAGTACTACGCGCGGTTCGGGTTCGTGCCGGCTTCGCGCTTCGGGATCGAGGCCCCCTTCGAGGTGCCCGACGAGGCCATGATGGCGCTGGTGCTCGACGATTCGGTGCCGGTACCCACGGGCACGATCAAGTACCCGGCCCCCTTCGGAGTTTGATGCCGGGTCCGGCCCGCGGCCGGATGAACTGACCGATCCGCACGTTCCGCCCCTCGCCGCATATCACGCGGCGGGGGGCGGACATGCGCGGATCACCGAAGTGGGGGGAATCCCCATTTGTACGGCAGACTGAAAGCCGAAGTCCGAAGCGAAGGATGGGTATGCCGACCACACCAGCCACCGCCGCGAACAGCGCGACCACCGGCACCGGCGCTCAAGAACCGATCATGCTCGAACTGGTCGACGAGTCCGGCAACACCATCGGTACGGCGGAAAAGCTCTCCGCCCACCAGGCGCCCGGTCAGCTGCACCGGGCGTTCTCGGTGTTCCTCTTCGACGAGCAGGGCCGGATGCTGCTCCAGCAGCGCGCCCTCGGGAAGTACCACTCCCCCGGTGTCTGGTCGAACACGTGCTGCGGCCACCCCTACCCCGGGGAGTCGCCGTTCGCGGCTGCGGCCCGGCGGACCCACGAGGAGCTGGGGCTGTCGCCCTCGCTGCTCGCGGAGGCGGGGACGGTCCGCTACAACCATCCGGACCCGGCGTCGGGGCTGGTGGAGCAGGAGTACAACCACCTGTTCGTGGGACTCGCGCAGCGGTCGGTGCGGCCGGATCCGGAGGAGATCGCGGACACCGCCTTCGTGACCGCGGAGGAACTCGCGAAGCGGCACGCCGAGGTGCCGTTCTCGGCCTGGTTCATGACCGTGCTGGACGCGGCCCGGCCCGCGATCCGCGAGCTGACCGGCGACGCGGCGGGCTGGTAGCCGCCTCAGACCGCCGAGGTCGGCGCGGCCGCGGGTGTGGCGAGGGCCGTGGTGAGCGGCAGCGCCGCCCAGATCACCTTGCCGCCCGTGGAGGTGTGCTCCACGTCGCAGACCCCGCCGGCCTCCAGCGTGATCTCCCGGACCAGGAGGAGGCCGCGGCCGCCGGTCTGGCCGAAATCGGCCTCCAGCGCCTTGGGGCGGTACGGGTGGTTGTCCTCGACGGCCACCCGTACCCACTCCCGGCCGATGGCGACCTCCACCGCGACCTCGGGCGAGAGCAGGGCCGCGTGCCGGACCGAGTTCGTCACCAGCTCGGAGACGATCAGCAGCAGGGAGTAGACCAGGTCCCGGTCGGCCGGCACCTCCTGCCGGCCGAGCAGGTCACGGACCGCACGGCGGGCCTGCGGAACGGATTCTTCAACTGCGGGTGCCGTGAATCGCCACACTCCTTCGTACGCGAGGGGGGCGGCCGCGACCTCCGGCTCCTCCCCCTTGACTGGCGGGACGCTCCCGCTCACATCCATCTCCCGGCCCCCGTCTTCACGCTCGATCGTCTGCACACGTCAAGAGTGGGGACCGGACCGCTCCGCGCCGGACCACTGACCAGAAGTCAGCATCAATCGGACACTTTCTGACCGCTGGCGTATGACAGAGTCAGTTGTTCGACCGTTCCTGATCTTCTGGGGGCCGCTTCTCGGCCGCCTCGACCGCCTCGGGCGCCGCCACTCCCGCCCCCGCGGGCGTCACCGGAACCTCGTCGTCCCTGACCAAGCCCAGGATGCGGCGGGCTCCCATGCCCACGGCGATCAGACTCAGACCGTCGAACAGCAGCGCGAGGGAGAAGAACGCTCCGATCACGTACAGGCTGCTGCCGGGCCAGCTGGCGAGGATCAGGAGGCCCAGCAGGATGCCGAAGGCGCCCTGGACCAGGGTCAGCCCCAGGTGTGCGCCGCGCACCACGACGGCCCCGGCCAGCCGGAACACCCCGCCGGTGAGGAACAGCAGAGCGGCGAACATCGTGAGCGCCTCCGCGCTCGCCTCCGGGCGGCGCAGGATCACGAAGCCCGCCGCGATGTTGATCGCGGCGACGATGACGGCGAGCCAGAAGTAGTTGCTCTTGCGGGACTGGATCGCCTGGAACAGGCCCACCACGCCACCGAACAGCAGCAGCCAGCCGAAGAGGAACATCGTGGTCAGGGTGGCGACGCCGGTGTAGACGAGGCCCACCAGCCCGGCCACCACCAGGAGCGCCCCGAGCAGGGCCATCCACGCGAAACTGCGGCTGACCTTCTTCTTGTCGGCCTTCATGTCCTGTGGACCCGTACGGTCCGCACGGTCTGCGGCCATGGACGCGCCACCTTTCAGCTGCCCCCGACGGACCCTCGGACCCCGCGACTGCCTGCCGGTCCACCGAGCTGCCGGTGACCGGTCTCTTGATCATAGGTTTGACCGTCCGGGATAGCATCCGGCGCATGGACGCCGCCCTGCTCTCCTCCGTCGCCGACGGGGTCGCCACCGTCGTGATCTCGCACCCCGCCAAGCGCAACGCCATGACCGCCGCGATGTGGCGCGGGCTGCCGGAGCTGCTGGCCGGGCTCGCGGCGGATCCCGCCGTACGGGTGCTGGTCCTGACGGGGGCCGGCGAGACCTTCTGCGCGGGAGCCGACATCTCCTCGCTGACCGGGGACGAGGACCCGCAGGCCCTGGCCGTGGCGGCGGAGGAGGCGCTCGCCGCCTTCCCCAAGCCCACGCTGGCCGCGATCCGCGGGTTCTGCGTGGGCGGCGGCAGTCAGCTGGCCGCCGCCTGCGATCTGCGCTTCGCCGAGGAGGGGTCTTCCTTCGGGGTGACGCCGGCGCGACTGGGCATCGTGTACCCGGCCTCCTCCACCCGGCGCCTCGCGTCCCTGGTGGGCCCCTCGGCCGCCAAGTACCTCCTCTTCTCCGCCGAGTTGGTCGACGCGGAGCGGGCGCTGCGCACCGGACTGCTGGACGAGCTGCTGCCGGTGGGTCACCTGGCCAAGCGGGTCGCGGAGTTCACCCGGATCCTGGCCACGCGCTCGCGGCTCACGCAGACTTCGGCCAAGGAGTTCGTGGACGGCCGCACGGACCGGGACGGGTACTGGGCGGCGCAGGCCGCCGGAAGCGGCGACACCGCCGAGGGTGTCGCCGCGTTCCTGGAGCGGCGCGCGCCCGCCTTCACCTGGACTCCGCCGAAGGCTTGAACGCACGCAGCCGCGCGACGATGTCGGCGGGTGCCTTCTCGGGGGAACCCGCGTCGTAGGGCGGCTGCGGGTCGTACTCGGTCATCAGCTGGACCGTCTGCGCGTACTCGTCCCCCGCGATGCGGCCGAGGAGCGTGAGCCCCATGTCGATGCCCGAGGACACCCCGGCGGCCGTCACGTACTTCCCGTCGAAGACCACGCGCTCCCCGGTGGGCTCCGCCCCGAAGCGGGTCAGCTGGTCGACGTACAGCCAGTGACTGGTGGCCCGCCGCCCTTCGAGCAGGCCCGCGGCGGCGAGCAGGATCGAGCCGGTGCAGACGGAGGTGGTCCAGGTCGTGGTGGCGTCGACGGCCCGCAGCCAGTCGAGGACCACGGGATTCTTCATCTCCACGTCGGGGGCCGGCCCGCCGGGCACGATGACGATGTCCGGCCGGGTCACCTCACCGAGCCCCCTGTCGGCGACGAGTGCGAGCGATCCGTTGTCGGTCCGTACGGGACCGGGCCGCTCGGAGACGAAGACGGTCTCGGCACCGTCGAGCCGGCCGAGGGTGTCGAAGGGCCCGATGGCGTCGAGGGCGGTGAACCGGTCGTAGAGCAGTACGGCGATCTGCATGGCTCCTCCGGAGCGGTGGTCGGGCTCGGTTTCTGGGTCCGGCCCGGTTTCTGGGTCGGGCTCGGCTTCTGGGGCGGGCTCGGCTTCTGGGGCGGGGTCGGCTTCTGCGAGGTCAGGCGTCGAGGGCCGGGTGGGGCGGGGTGCCGAAGCGGCGGCGGTATTCGGCCGGGGGCTGGCCCAGGGTCCTCACGAAGGCGCGGCGCAGGGCCTCCGGATTGCCGTAGCCGCAGGCCCGGGAGATCTGGGCGACGCCCTCGCCGCCCTCCTCCAGCAGCCGCCGCGCGTGCTCGACCCGTACCCGCTCCACGTACCGCCCCGGTGTCACCCCCGTCTCCGCTCGGAAGGACCGCGCGAAGTGCCGGGGCGACAGCGCGGCCCGCGCGGCGAGGGCCTCCACGCTCAGGTCCTCTCCCGGGTGCTCCGTGATCCAGTGCTGCACCTCCCGCAGCGGATCCCGCGACGCCGTCTGCGCCGCGAGCTGCGCGCTGAACTGCGCCTGGTTGCCGGGCCGCCGCAGGAAGACCACCAGGTGCCGCGCGACGGACAGCGCCAGTTCCCGCCCATGGTCCTCCTCCACCAGCGCCAGCGCGAGGTCGATGCCCGCCGTGACGCCGGCCGAGGTGGACACCGGCCCGTCGCGGACGTAGATCGGGTCGGGTTCCACCGTGACGGCCGGGTAGTCCCGGGCCATCTGCTCGCACACGTACCAGTGGGTCGTCGCGCGCCGTCCGTCCAGCAGCCCGGCCTCCGCGAGCAGCAGGCCGCCGGTGCACACCGACACCAGCCGCTGCGCGGAGGCGCCGTACGCGCGGAGCCAGTCCGTGATCTCGGGCGCGAAGTCCCCCGTGTACCGGCCTCCCGGCACCAGCAGGGTGGTCCCGGCGCCCGGACGCTCGCTCTCCAGCTCCCCGTCCGGGACCAGCCGCAGTCCGCTGCTCGTGCGGACCGGGGCCCCGCCCGGCGAGACGGTGCGCAGCGCGTACCGCGCCGGTCCGGGGTGGTGGTCGGCGCCGGAGAAGACCTCCATCGGCCCCGTGACATCCAGGCTCTGCACGCCGTCGTAGAGGACGACGAGCACGTTTCGCGACGACATGGCCCCATCGTGTGACACCCCGCGCGATGGCCGCAATGACGCGCACCCCACCTATCCGGCCATACGGGTCCGGGTGCGATCCTGTCCCGGCCCCACCGCGGGCCCCCACATGCCCCGCCCCACGCCCCGCCCCTGGCACGGCGGCCTGCCACCGCGGCCCCGTACGCTCTCCTCTTCTCCTCCCCCTCGCTCCGGAGCCCGTCCTGTACCCCGTCGCCGCCGCATGCCTGTCCGCCGCCCTCCTCCTCGGAGTGCTGGCCTTCGCCGTCCTGCGCCCGCGCGGGCTGCCGGAGGCCGCGGCCGCCGTGCCCGCCGCCGGTCTGCTCGTCGTACTGGGCGTCGTACCGCCGGCCGACGCGTGGGCGCAGACCCGTGAGCTGCTGCCGGTGGTCGGGTTCCTCGCGGTGATCCTGGCGCTGGCCCGGCTCTGCGCCGACGAGGGGCTGTTCAAGGCCGCCGGCGCCGCGGTGGCCCGGCGGGCGGCCGGGCGGGGGCCGGTGGCGCTGCTCGGCGGGGTGTTCGCCGTCGCCTCGGTCGTCACCGCCGCGCTGAGCCTGGACGCGACCGTGGTGCTGCTGACCCCGGTGGTGCTCGCGACCGCCTCCCGGCTGGGGGCCCGGCCCCGCCCGCACGTCTACGCGACCGCGCACCTGGCGAACTCCGCCTCGCTCCTCCTGCCGGTCTCCAACCTCACCAATCTGCTCGCCTTCGCCGCGAGCGGGCTCTCCTTCACCCGGTTCGCCGCGCTCATGACCCTGCCCTGGCTGGCGGCGATCGGCGTGGAGTACGCGGTGTTCCGGCGCTTCTTCCGCAGCGACCTGGCGGCGCCCCCGGAGCACGTGCCCGAGGCCGTGGAGCAGGCTCCGCTGCCCCGGTTCGCGGCCGGGGTGCTCGCGCTGACCCTGGCCGGCTTCGCGCTCGCCTCCTTCGCGGGGGCCAGCCCCGCCTGGGCGGCGCTGGCGGGCACGCTCGCCCTGGCCGTACGGGCACTGCGGCGCCGGGAGACCACCCCGGCGGCGATCCTGGGCTCCACGGCTCCTGCCTTCTGCCTGTTCGTGCTGGCCCTGGGGGTGGTGGTGCGGGCGGTCGTGGACCACGGGCTCGGGGACGGGCTGGAGTGGGTGACCCCGGCCGGGGATTCGCTGCCGGCGCTGCTCGCGGTGGCGGCGGTGGCCGCCGTACTGGCCAACCTGATCAACAACCTGCCCGCGGTACTGGCCCTGCTCCCGGTGGCCTCGGCCGGCGGCGCGGGGCCGGTGCTGGCCGTGCTGATCGGGGTGAACATCGGGCCGAACCTGACCTACGCGGGGTCCCTGGCCACGCTGCTGTGGCGGCGGATCCTGCACACGGACGGGTACGACGGCGTCCGGCTCGGTGACTTCACCCGGCTCGGCGTGCTGACCACCGTGCCCGCCCTCGCAGCCTCGGTGACGGCCCTGTGGGCCGGCCTCCGGCTCATCGGTGCATGACCCGCCGGCCCGGCCGCCGCTCCGTCCCGGCCCCGGGACCGGGGCGCGCGGGGCGCGGATAGGATCGGGGCATCATGACTGCAACCCTCGTCGCCAAGAAGCTCACCGCCGCGCACGGTGAGCGCACGCTCTTCGCCGATCTCGACCTCGTCGTCGCTCCCGGCGACGTCATCGGCCTCGTCGGCGTCAACGGCGCCGGGAAGTCCACCCTGCTGCGGATGCTCGCCGGGCTGGACGCCCCCGAGACCGGTGAGCTGCGCCTCTCGCCGCCCAGCGCCGCCGTCGGGCACCTCCCGCAGGAGCCGGAGCGGCGCCCCGGCGAGTCGATCCGCGAGTTCCTCGCCCGCCGTACGGGTGTGGCAGCGGCGCAGGCCGAGCTCGACGCGGCGACGCAGGGTCTCGTGGACGGCACCCCCGGCGCGGACGACGCGTACGCGGACGCCCTCGACCGGTGGCTGAACCTCGGCGGGGCCGACCTCGACGAGCGGGCCGTGCAGGTGGCCGACGACCTGGGGCTGTCCGTCGGCCTCGACCTGCCGATGACCGCGCTGTCCGGCGGCCAGGCCGCCCGCGCCGGCCTCGCCTCGCTGCTGCTGTCCCGCTACGACGTCTTCCTGCTCGACGAGCCCACCAACGACCTGGACCTCGACGGTCTGGAGCGCCTGGAGCAGTTCGTGAAGGGACTGCGCGCCGGCACCGTCGTCATCAGCCACGACCGCGAGTTCCTCACGCGCACCGTCACCAAGGTCCTCGAACTGGACCTGGCGCAGCAGCAGATCAACCTCTACGGCGGCGGCTACGACGCCTACCTGGCGGAGCGCGAGCGGGCCCGCACCCATGCCCGCGAGGAGTACGACGAGTACTCCGACAAGCGCTCGGCCCTGGAGGACCGGGCCGCGATGCAGCGCGGCTGGAGCGACAAGGGCGTCAAGAACGCCAAGCGCAAGTCCACCGACAACGACAAGTCCGCCAGGAAGGCCGCCGCCGACGCGAGCGAGAAGCAGGCCTCCAAGGCCCGCCAGACGCAGCGCGCGATCGAACGGCTCGAAGTGGTCGACGAGCCGCGCAAGGAGTGGGAGCTGCGCATGGAGATCGCGGCGGCCCCGCGCTCCGGCTCGGTGGTGGCCACCCTGCGCGAAGCGGTCGTCCAGCGGGGGGACTTCGCCTTCGGGCCGGCGAGCCTGCAGATCGACTGGGCGGACCGGGTCGCCATCACCGGCGCCAACGGAGCAGGCAAGTCGACCCTGTTGGCCGTCCTCCTGGGCCGCCTCGCCCCTGACTCCGGCTCCGCCACCCTCGGTTCGGGCGTCCGGGTCGGCGAAGTCGACCAGGCCCGCGGCCTGTTCCTCGGCGACGAGTCGCTCATCGACGCCTTCTGCGCCGCCGTGCCCGATACCGAGCCCGCCGAAGTCCGCACCCTGCTGGCCAAGTTCGGCCTGAAGGCGGCGCACGTGACCCGCCCGGCGGCCACCCTCTCCCCCGGCGAGCGCACCCGGGCGGCCCTGGCGCTGCTCCAGGGGCGCGGGGTGAACCTGCTGGTGCTGGACGAGCCGACGAACCACCTCGACCTGCCGGCGATCGAGCAGCTGGAGTCCGCTCTCGAGTCCTACGAGGGCACCCTGCTGCTGGTCACCCACGACCGCCGGATGCTCGACGCGGTCCAGGTGACCCGCCGCATGCACGTCGCGGACGGCAAGGTCACCGAGCTCTAGGGCAGGCCCTGGAATTCGGTGCCGCCCGAGATGCCGACCGGCGCAAGTGTGACTAGCCTTTGTGAGTGAGAGCCGCAATCGCGGAGCGCGCCCCCATGGCCGGACGTACAACGTCGCCAGGGCGGGCGGACCTGCACTTCCGCATCTTTCGGCGGCCCTGTATCCGATTCCGCGTCGCGCGTGCTCGTGCGGCCCGCGGTTCCATCCCCCTGTGCCTCGGAGCGCCGAGCGGGGTGGAAGGAAAGGGAAATTCTCATGTTTGCACTGAGGGCGAAGCGCCTCTTCGTGGTCTCCGCTGCCGGTCTGCTGATGGCCGGCGGGGCCGCACTCGGTACGGCGGGCACCGCCTCGGCGGCGACCCCGGCCCAGCACGTCACCTACAGCACCGGCGGCTGGGACCACGACGACGACAACGGCTGGCACCACGGCGGCTGGTGGGACGACGATGACGACTACGGCTACGGAGGCTACAACCACGGCGACTGCTGACCCCGCTCCCACCCGGACGTGCGCGACCCCGGTCCCGGGGCCGCGCACGGGGCTGCTCCGCCGCCCGCGTCAGCTCCCGTCCGGCCGTCAGTTCCCGTCCGGCCGGTCCGCCGGGGCCCGCCGCTTGCGGGCCATCTTCCGGGCCACGAAGGCCCGCGGAAGGTGGCGGACCGCCACGGCGTACGCCCGGTAGTGCCGGCCCGTGATGCTCACCGGGCGGCGCAGCGCCAGGTCCTTCAGGGCCTTGGCCACCACGTCGCGCGGCTCCAGCCAGACCGCGTCGCGCAGGGCGGTGACGTCCATCCCGGCGCGCTCCTGGAACTCGGTGCGGGTGAATCCCGGGACCACCGCCAGCACGCGGACCCCGTACGGCTCCATGTCCACGCGCAGCGACTCGCTGAAGGCCGTGATCCAGGCCTTCGCGGCGCCGTAGGTCCCGGTCGGCAGCAGGCCGGCCACCGAGGAGACGTTGAGCACCGCGCCGCGGCGGCGCTCGCGCAGGCCCGGGAGCAGCGCGTGGGTGAGCCGGAGCGGCACCTTGACCAGCAGGTCGAGCATCCGCTCCTCGTCCTCGACCGGGTTGTACGGGAACGGCGCGGGGAGTCCGAAGCCGGCGTTGTTGACCAGGATGTCCACGGGCCGGGCCCGGTCGGCGAGCCGCTCGGTGACGGCTCCGAGACCGTCCGCGTCGAGCAGGTCGGCGGGGAGCACCTCGCAGACGGAGCCGAATTCCCGGGCGAGGTCCGCGGCGACGCCTTCGAGGCGGCCCTTGTCGCGGGCGACGAGGACGAGGTCGCAGCCCTTGGCGGCGAAGCCGCGGGCGAAGGCCGCGCCCAGTCCGGCGCTGGCCCCTGTGATCAGTACGGTGGTGGTCAAGAGACGTTCACTTCCTGGCTGTCGGGCGTGGTGCGTGCGCGTGTGTCTCGCGTGTCCCGTGTGTCTCACGCGGTGAAACCGGCCGTGGCCGGCGAGGCGTAGGCCTGGGCCACGTCCACCAGGAAGCGGGCCTCGCCGTCCAGGTCCCCGCCCTCGGCCGAGGTCTGGAGGGCTGCGGGCAGCTCCAAGGCGTTCTCGTCGGACCGCTGTTGCGGGATCCCGGCCAGCTTCGCCTGCCGCGCTTCCTTCAGTACGCAGGCCAGCGCGGCCGCACTGGCCCGCTGTTCGGGCACTCCGCTGCCGGCCACGTGGCTGCGCGCGAGCTCGGGCACGCCGGGGGCGACGTACTCCCCCAGGATCAGGATGGCGTCGCGGGTCTCGATGACCTTGCGGTAGACGAGCAGGTTGCGCGGGACCGGAGGCCACAGCAGTTCCAGCACCCGGCCGGTGCGCGGCTCGTTGAGGGCCACGTGCGGGACGGCGTGGACCAGATCGCGCCAGAGCGGCCACAGCCGCCAGGCGGTGGCGGTGTCGGCGGCCGTGCGGCGGAAGGTGAACAGCGTCGGGACGAGGATCGCGGCGGCGCGGAGCAGTCCGTGCACGTTCATCAGCAGCGGGTTGGCGGGCACCGCCCAGGTGAAGCCGAACAGCGCCTTGAGCAGGTACACGAACCAGAACACCCCGGCGAGCGCGGTGCCGAGGCCGAAGAGCAGCAGTCCGGCGGCGAGGCCCCGGCTCTCGGCACGGCGGCTGTAGCGCCAGCAGACGGACACGCAGACGGTGTTGGCGATCAGGTGCGCGGAGATCAGCACCAGCCAGTACGCGAGGGAGGGCACCGGGTCGCCGACGGGCGGGATGGTGTGCGTGCCGTGGTCGGGCGCGGCCGCGTCCAGGACGACGAGGACGGTCAGCCACAGGACCGTGCCGACGCCGGAGGCGATCTGGAGCCGGCGGCCCCGGGTGGCGGCGGCCACGAAGTACAGCACCGCGCCGGCCGAGAGGACCCCGATGAGGTTGCGCACGAGTCCGATGGTGTGCGCGTAGGCGGGGTCGCGGCCCATGGCGTAGGCGACGACGTCGGGGAGGTTCAGGGTCATCGCGGCCGCGGCGGTGGCGACGGCGAGCCACAGGCCCCGCTGGTGCGGGGCGCGCAGGGCGCCGGGCGCGCGGAGCAGGACGGCGATCCAGAGGCACACGACGCCGGGAACGGCGAGCGCGTCGCCGAAGGCGATCAGATCAGAAGCCACGGTGGACGGGCCCCCGTCCGCGCCGCTCGTAGCCCATCGCCGACTCCAGCCGGGCGAGCGTGTCGCGGCCCGCGGCGCCGTGGCCCAGGTGCGGGCCGCGGGTCCCGGTGCGGATGCGGATCATGCTGGCGAGCATCTCCGCCTCCCGCTCCTGGCGGGTGGTGTAGTTGGTGCGCCCGAGCACGGTGGGGACGGGTCCGTCCGCCCCGCCGGCGCCCGGGGAGTCCTCGGCGGGGGCTTCCAGCGAGTGGTGCCCGAAGAGGATGTGGCCGATCTCGTGGAGCACGATGTGCTCGCGGTGCAGCAGGGTGGTCTGGGCCTCGTAGAAGACGTAGTCCACGTCGGCGGTGCCGACCCACAGTCCGCACACGCCGGACTCCGCCGCCTCCTTGGGCAGCGGGTGGAGCCGGATGGGACGGCCCCGCTGTTCGGCTATCCGCTCGCACAGTCCGTCGAGCGAGAAGGGGTGTTGCAGGTCAAGACGGCTGAGAATCGCCTCGCACCGTTTGCGCAGACTGGGTTGAGGGTGGCGCATGTGTTCCCTCTTCGGACCCTTTCTCGGGCAACGATGATAGGTGTGTGTGGGCAGGGGCATGACGTCCTTTGCCTTCAAGGCGACCTCGGGAGTGCGGTCCTGAGGGGAAAAAGCGGAAGCCCGCTCGCCGAAAGACGAACGGGCGTTCCGTCATCCCTACAGATCATCCGGATGAGTTGGCAAGGTATGTCCCCATGTCGGGTGCTTTTTCAGCCAATCCGGCACGCACTGCCACGAGTGGCTAGCGCTTGCGGCCACCCCGCTCGTCGGGGCCGCTGAGCCCCGCACGGCGCAGGGCGTCGGCCATCGCGCTGTTGGCGGGGGCCGGAGCGCCGCCGCCCTGACGCTGGCCGCCGCCTCCTTGGCCGCCCTGACCGCCCTGACCGCCTTGGCGGCGGCCCTTGCCGCCGTCGCGGGAGCCGCCCTGGCCGCCCTGGCCGCCCTGGCCACGCTCGCCGCCGCCCTGACCGCCCGGGCCGCGCTGCTGCGGGGGCCGGCCGCCGCCGCGCCGCTCGCCCCGCTCCTCGCGCTGCCTCGGCGCACCGCCGTCGGCTCCGCCGCCGCGCTCGGCCTCGTCCTCCAGCCGCAGCGTGAGCGAGATCCGCTTGCGCGGGATGTCCACGTCCATGACCTTGACCCGGACGATGTCGCCCGGCTTCACCACGTCGCGCGGGTCCTTGACGAAGGTCTTCGACAGCGCCGAGACGTGCGCCAGCCCGTCCTGGTGGACGCCGATGTCGATGAAGGCGCCGAAGGCGGCCACGTTGGTGACCACGCCCTCCAGGATCATCCCGGGGGCCAGGTCGCCGATCTTCTCGACGCCCTCCTTGAAGGTCGCCGTCTTGAACGCCGGCCGCGGGTCCCGGCCCGGCTTCTCCAGCTCGCGCAGGATGTCCGTGACCGTCGGCAGGCCGAAGGCCTCGGTGACGAACTGCTCCGGCCGCAGCGAGCGCAGCACACCGGTGTTGCCGATCAGGGCCGCCACCTCGCTGCCCGCCGTCTTGCCCATCGTACGGACCACCGGGTAGGCCTCGGGGTGCACGCTGGAGGAGTCCAGCGGGTCGTCCCCGTCGCGGATCCGCAGGAAGCCCGCGCACTGCTCGTACGCCTTCGGGCCCAGCCGGGCCACGTCCTTGAGCCCCTTGCGGTTGCGGAACGGGCCGTTGGCGTCGCGGTGCGCCACGATGTTCTCGGCGAGTCCGCCGCTGATCCCCGACACGCGCGAAAGCAGCGGAGCGGACGCGGTGTTGACGTCGACGCCGACACCGTTCACACAGTCCTCGACCACGGCGTCGAGCGAACGCGAGAGCTTCACCTCGGACAGGTCGTGCTGGTACTGGCCGACGCCGATCGACTTCGGGTCGATCTTCACCAGCTCGGCGAGCGGGTCCTGCAGGCGCCGGGCGATGGAGACCGCGCCGCGCAACGACACGTCCATGTCGGGGAGTTCCTGCGAGGCGAAGGCGGAAGCCGAGTACACGGAGGCGCCGGCCTCCGAGACCATCACCTTGGTGAGGTTCAGCTCGGGGTGGCGGGCGATGAGGTCCGCGGCGAGCTTGTCGGTCTCCCGGGAGGCGGTGCCGTTGCCGATGGCGACGAGCTCGACCGCGTGCTCCTTGGCCAGGCGGGCCAGCTTGGCGAGGGCGTCGTCCCACTTGTTGGCGGGCACGTGCGGGTAGATCACCTCGGTGGCGACCACCTTGCCGGTGGCGTCCACCACGGCCACCTTCACACCGGTGCGGAAGCCCGGGTCCAGCCCGAGGGTGGCGCGGGTGCCGGCGGGTGCGGCGAGCAGCAGGTCGCGCAGGTTGGACGCGAAGACCCGTACCGCCTCGTCCTCGGCGGCGGCGCGCAGCCGGGAGCGCAGGTCGATCCCGAGGTGCACCTGGATCTTCGTGCGCCAGGCCCAGCGGACGGTGTCGGCGAGCCACTTGTCGCCGGGGCGGCCGCGGTCGTTGATGCCGAAGCGGCGGGCGACCATCCCCTCGTACGTGGAGGGTCCGGGAGTCTCGCTCGGCTCCTCCGGCTCCAGGGTGAGGTCGAGGACGTCCTCCTTCTCCCCGCGGAGCATGGCGAGCACGCGGTGCGAGGGGAGGGCGGTGAACGGCTCGGTGAAGTCGAAGTAGTCGGCGAACTTGGCGCCCGCCTCCTCCTTGCCCTCGCGGACCTTCGCGGCGAGCCGGCCGCGGCCCCACATGCGCTCGCGCAGTTCGCCGATGAGGTCGGCGTCCTCGCCGAACTTCTCGGTGAGGATGGCGCGGGCGCCTTCCAGGGCGGCGGCCGCGTCGGCCACGCCCTTGTCGGCGTCCACGAACGCGGCGGCCGCCACGGCCGGTTCCGCAGACGGGTCGGCCAGCAGCCCCTCGGCGAGCGGCGCGAGGCCGGCCTCGCGGGCGATCTGCGCCTTGGTGCGGCGCTTGGTCTTGAAGGGGAGGTAGATGTCCTCCAGCCGGGCCTTGGTGTCGGCCGCGTTGATCCGGGCCTCCAGCTCGGCGTCGAGCTTGCCCTGCTCCCGTACGGAGTCGAGGATCGCCGCGCGCCGGTCCTCCAGCTCGCGCAGGTAGCGCAGCCGTTCCTCCAGGGTGCGCAGCTGGGCGTCGTCGAGCATCTCGGTCGCTTCCTTGCGGTAGCGCGCGATGAACGGCACGGTCGAGCCGCCGTCGAGCAGCTCGACGGCGGACTTGACCTGCCGCTCCCGTACGCCGAGCTCCTCGGCGATCCTGCCTTCGATGGACATGGTCACTGTGCGGTCCCGCCTGCCTTCGTACGTGTTCGTGCTGCTGGTCCGTGCTGCGTCGGAAGGCTGCCAATTGTGGCAGGTGGCGGCGGCGGACGTCGGGAGCCGGGCCCGGTCCGGTCTCAGGCCTTGCCCATGAGGTCCGCGGGGAAGGCTCCGGCGACGAAGGCCTGCACGGTGAGACCACCGCCGATCTCCGCGAGCCGGGCGACTCCGGCCGCGCCGAGGTGCTCGTACGGAGCCTCGTCCAGGCGGTCGGTCTCCGTCTCCAGCGCTTCGCGCAGCGCCGCGCCCTCGGGCGTGAGCTCGCCCTCGGAGTCGAGCAGTCCGCGCTCGCGCAGCCGGCCCGCGGCGGCGTCCAGGTCGGCCTGCTCCCAGCCTCGGATGTGCTTGAGGTACTTCGGGGTCATGCCGTGGCCGCTGGCCGTGTGGCTGACCAGGGCCTCGACCGGGTCCAGGCCGACGGTGAGCAGGGCGACCAGGTGTCCGTCGCCGCGGTGCTCGCGCAGCAGGGTGGTGGCGTGCCACAGCTTGAGGTGCGGTTCCTCGGGTACGGGGAGGTCCGCGTGGGCCGAGTAGAGCGTACGGGCGTGCCGGGTGCAGGCTTCGGCCGCGCGCATCGCCAGCCCGGCGGCCTCGGCGACCTCGGGGGACGCGATCGTCTCGTCGCCGAGGAGCCGGCGCAGTGTGGTGTCCACGGCCCGCAGCCGGGCGGCGAGGACCTGCGCGGGGGTGGCGCTCTCCCAGACGGCGGGCAGGTGCCGGGCGACGAGGTCGTGGCGGTAGTTGTAGAAGGTGGCCGTCACCGTGCCCGCGCCGACCGCGCCCATGGCCGCGGAGCGGGAGGCGAGGTTGACGGCGTTGCGGTCGGTGATCCCGAGGGCGGCGAACTCCTTGGCGAGGTCGGGCGAGAAGTAGACGGTCGAATGCAGCGGGTTGATCGCCCCGTGCCAACAGCTGCGGGCGGCGCGCTCCGGAAGAGTCATGCGGGCAGGCTAACGACTGCTTGGTATGGAGAGAAGTGCGGTACCCGAGCGTCCGCTTCCGGCACGCTCCCCCGCCCGGCCGGCCCCCCGGGCCCCGGCCGGACGGCGCGCCCTAGGGCGTGCCGGGGCGGGGTCACTTCAGTTCGGCTCCCGTGGCTACGACCACGCCGTAGAGCTCGGTGATCGTGGCGAGGGCCGCCTGGTGGATCTGTTGCGCCGTCAGGGCACCCGCCGGGCTGTGCAGCGCGCGCGTCGCCGAGGCGTCGGCGACGACCGTGGGAGCGTAGCCGTGCAGGAAGGCGCCCTCGGTGGTGAACAGGGTGCACATGTTGGTCATGAACCCGGCGATGATCAGGTTCTTCCGGCCGGTGGCTTCGATGATCTCGTGGAGGTCGGTCCCGTGGAAGCCGTTCGGGACGGACTTGGTGACGACGGCCTCGCCCTCCCGGGGGGCCACGGAGGCGTGGAGGGTGCCCGGCTCGGTGTCGATGCCGTAGCCGCCGTCGCGGATGTGGACGACGGGGGTGCCGAGCTCGCGGGCCCGGGCGAGGAGCCGGGAGGCGGAGGCCAGCGCCGGTTCCCAGCCGTCGAGTTCCATGACGCCGCCGGTGTAGGTGTTCTGGTAGTCGACCAGGACCAGGACCGCGTCCTCGAAGGTCGCGGGGGTCTCGTCGAAGCCGTTGAGCTGACGCAGGGTCGTGGTGGTGGTCACAGGGGTGCCGTTCTCATGAGGTGGGGTGGGGTGGCGGCCCGACGCGGGGCCACGACGTCAACGCTAGGAGGCCGCGCACGCACGGGCAATGACGGCCGAGCCGCAGATCCGGACATCGATCCGCGCAGGCCGGGGGCGGTGCGCGGGCCGTCGCCGCCGCCTGGACGGACCTGTTCCGCACGGGCGTTTTTCAGACGCATGGCGATCGTGTGACAGGAGGGGCCATGGACATGACGTGGGGTCCCGGGCGTGAATACGGTCGAACGGAAGCCACTCCCCTACCACTTGGAGTTCAAGGTGCACCGCAAAGTCATCGCCCCGAGCGTGCTCGCCGCCTCCCTTCTGCTGGTGATCCCGGCGTCGGCGGCGAGTTCCGTTCCGGGCGCACCGGGTATCGGCGATCCCTACTACCCGGCCAGTGGCAACGGGGGGTACGAGGTCTCCCATTACGACCTGCGCCTCCAGTACCAGCCGAAGACCGACCTGCTCGAGGGCACCGCCACCCTGCTCACCACCGCCAAGCAGGACCTGTCCCGCTTCAACCTCGACTTCGGTCTGGACGTCAGCGAGATCCGGGTCAACGGGGTCAAGGCGAAGTTCGCCAAGTCGGGCGTCTCGGAGCTCGAGGTCACCCCGGCCTCCCCGCTCCAGCGGGGCAAGCAGTCGAGCGTGGTCGTCAAGTACGCGGGCAAGCCCTCGGAGTTCAAGGTCGACGGCTGGTCGGCCTGGCAGCGCACCCCGGACGGCGGCGTCGCCGCGCAGGAACCCGATTCGGCCGCCTGGTGGTTCCCGAGCAACGACCACCCGCTCGACAAGGCCACCTTCGACGTATCGGTGAACGTGCCCGACGGCACCCAGGCCATCAGCAACGGCGTGCTGCAGTCGCAGAGTTCCCGCCTGGGCTGGACCCGGTACAACTGGCGTTCGAACAAGCCGCAGGCCACGTACCTCGCCACCCTGGCCGTCGGCAAGTTCGACATCACCACCGACAAGACGGCGAGCGGTCTGCCCATCCTGAACGCCTACAGCCAGGACCTCGGAGACAACGCGGGCGCGGCGCGCGCCAGCATCGAGCGGACCGGCGAGGTCGCGGAGTGGCTGGAGGGGGTCTTCGGGCCGTACCCCTTCAACGCGCTCGGCGGGTACGTGCCGAACGTGCCCAGCGGGTTCGCGCTGGAGACGCAGACCCGGCCGTTCTACAGCCCCCGGCAGTTCGCCAACGGTGCGAACGTGTCCGTGGTCGTGCACGAGCTGGCCCACCAGTGGTACGGGGACAGCGTGTCCGTCGACGGCTGGAAGGACATCTGGGTCAACGAGGGCTTCGCCCGCTACAGCCAGTGGCTGTGGTCGGAGAAGGAGGGCGAGGGCACCGCGCAGGAGCTCGCCGACTGGGCGTACGGGCTGCGGCCGGCCGAGGACCCGTTCTGGCAGGTCAAGCCGGGTGACCCGGGTCCGGAGAACCAGTTCCACGGAGCCGTCTACGACCGCGGCGCGATCGCCCTCCAGGCGCTGCGCAACACGATCGGCGACGAGAAGTTCTTCCGCATCCTGAAGGGGTGGCCGACCGAGCGCGCCTACGGCAACGCCAAGGTCGGCGACTTCGTCCGCTACGCGGAGAAGGTCTCCAACCAGCCGCTCGCGCAGCTCTTCGAGACCTGGCTGTACACCCCGGGCAAGCCGGACGCCTCCGCGCTGAACACGGTGAAGAAGCTGCCGGCCGCGACCCCGGGCACCAAGACCCTCCGCGCCCCGGCCGCCAAGCCGGCGGCGGAGCCGAAGTCCTGGAAGAAGATCGCCGCGACGAACGAGGTGCACGACCACCACTGATCCGCACCCGTACGGAGCTGCGCGCCGTCGCCCCTCAGCGGGCGGCGGCGCGCGCCCGCGCCCGGGCCGCGCGGGCGATCGGGAGGTAGCGCAGGCGCTCCGGCAGGAGGGGGACCAGGAGGCGCACGGCCGTGCTGAAGCGGCGCAGGCGGCGTTCCTGGGCCGGGGTCCACTCCAGCCCGATGGCGGCGCGCGCCTCGGGCGGCATGTAGCCGGCGGTGACGAAGGCCCGGAAGTGCAGGAAGGCGGCCCGCAGGACGGGCCAGGTCAGGCGCAGCAGGAGCCGGACCGGCGGCGGGCCTCCGGTGGGGCGGGGCAGGGGCGCGTCGGTGGCGAGGAGTTCGCGGGCGACCTTGGTGGGCTCGATCTCCTCGGCCAGCATCCGGTGGTAGTACGGCCAGTACTCCTCGATGCTCTGCGGCATGTCCCGGTCGTGCAGCCCGAGGATGCGGCCGACCTGGAGCCACTCGCGGTAGAGCTGCCGTTCCTGGGCCGGGGTGAAGGGGCGCAGCAGGTAGCGCCCGGCGTGGAGGTAGACCGGGAAGCCGGTGGCGTGCACCCAGGCGTAGCAGGCGGGGTCGAGGGAGTGGTAGCGGCGCCCCCGGGTGTCGGTGCCCTGGATCTCCTGGTGCAGGCGGCGCACCCGGCGCCCCTCGGCCGCGGCGTCGGCTCCGCCGTACACCCACAGCTGGACGGAGCGCAGCGAGCGCTCGCCGCGGCCCCAGGGGTCGGTGCGGAAGACGGAGTGCTCGTCGACGCCGGCGCCGATGGCGGGGTGGGCGACCTGCATGGTGAAGGCGGCGGGCAGCATGAGCAGCGCGCGGACGTCTCCGGCGATGGTCCAGAGCACTCCCCCGGGCGGCGGGGGCTCGGGGTCGCTTCGCTTCGTGCCCATCCGTGTGCCCCCAGGGTGTCGACCAGCCGTTCTCCCAGTATGCAGGGGGTGCGGAGGCTTCCTCGCGGTGCTCGGGCCGGCCGGGGCCGGGCTGCGGAAACACCGAAGAAGTAGCGCTGCGTCCAGAAACCCGTGTCACAGGTGTTACCGCGAAGTAACCCTGGCTGCTTGGATGGCGGAGCCGATCTTCCCCCACAGGAACGAGGGAGACCTCCATGCCCCAGATCCAGCCCCGCAGGGCCCGTGCCGCCGCCGCGGCCGTCGCCGCCATCGCCGTCGGATCGCTCGTCGCCACCGCGGCTCCGGCCGCCACCGCCGCGGAGAGCGCCGCCACGCCGCGGCTCAGCGTCCTGTCGTACAACGCGTTCCTGATGAGCAAGAACCTGTACCCCAACTGGGGCCAGGACCACCGGGCGGCGGAGATCCCCAAGGCCTCCTGGTACCAGGGCCACGACGTCGTCGTGGTCCAGGAGGCCTTCGACAACGGCGCCTCCGACGCGCTGAAGGCCAACTCGGCCGCGCAGTACCCGTACCAGACCCCCGTCGTGGGCCGCAGCAAGAGCGGCTGGGACGCCACGGGCGGTGCCTACTCCTCCACCACCCCGGAAGACGGCGGCGTCACGATCCTCAGCAAGTGGCCGATCGTGCGCAAGGAGCAGGTGGTCTACAAGGACGCCTGCGGCGCCGACTGGTGGTCCAACAAGGGCTTCGCCTACGTCGTGCTGAACGTGAACGGCACCAAGGTCCACGTGGTCGGCACGCACGCCCAGTCCACCGACCCCGGCTGCGGCGCGGGCGAGGCGGCGGAGATGCGCGCCCGCCAGTTCCGGAACATCGACGCGTTCCTGGACGGCAAGAACATTCCTGCGAGCGAGCAGGTCATCGTGGCGGGCGACATGAACGTCGACTCGCGCACCCCGGAGCTCGCCACCATGCTGGCCAACGCCGACCTGGCGGACTCCGACACCCGCACGGGGCACACGTACTCCTTCGACACCGCGCTGAACTCGATAGCGAAGTACCGCTACCCGACCGACCCGCGCGAGGACCTGGACTACGTGCTCTACCGCAAGGGCAACGCCCGCCCGGCGAACTGGGAGAACAACGTCGTCCTGGAGCAGTCGGCGCCCTGGACGGTCTCCAGCTGGGGCACCTCCTACACCTACACCAACCTCTCCGACCACTACCCGCTGATCGGCCGGTGACCCACCGCTGATCCGCCACACCGAAAGGGGGTGCCCGCCGCGATCCGGCGGGCACCCCCTTTCCTGCTTTCCTGTGGCCTCCGGCCGTCAGCCGTTGGCCTTCGAACGCTCCCACTCGCTCGCGTAGTCGTTGAAGATCGCCCGCAGGTGGTGGCCGATCTTCAGGTAGTCCAGGTCGTCGAGGTTGGCCAGCGAGACGCGCACCGACCACTGGGGGCCGTCGAAGCCGCCGCCGTTGAGGAGGACCACCGAGGTCTGCTCGGCGAGCCGGAACAGCGGGTCGACGGGCTCGTAGTTCTTCTCCAGGAAGTCCGCGAAGTCCTTGCCGTGGACCCGTTCCGCCTCGGCCAGCAGGTCGAGCTCGATGTAGTACCCGGCCCGCTTGTCGTCCTCGGAGATCTTCATCTGGGCGCCCTCCAGCAGCAGGTCGAGCCTGCGGTGGACGATCTGCCGGATGCGCTCCTTGTACGCCTGGCCCTCGCCCAGCATGTCGAAGAGCGAGAAGAGCACCATCATCGTCTGCTGCGGCAGCGAGAGGCCGGCCGTGTGGTTGAGGGCCACCGACCGGGAGTCCGCGACGAGCCGGTCGATGAAGCGGATCTTCTCCGGCTCCAGGCTGAGGGTGCCGTACCGCTTGGCCAGCCGGTCCTTCTGGTCCTGCGGGAAGCCCGCGACCATCTCGTCGATGACGTTGTCGTCGTGCAGCCCGATGACGCCGAGCCGCCAGCCGGTGCACCCGTAGTGCTTGGAGTACGAGTACACGAGCAGGGTGTTGCGGGGCAGGTCGGCGGCGATCGAGCGGAAGCCGGGCACGAAGGTGCCGTACACGTCGTCCGTGACGATCAGCAGGTTCGGGTTGCTGGTGGCGACGATGTCCTTGATCTGGTTCGCCACCCGCTCGCTCAGCGCGAGCGAGGGCGGGTTGGACGGGTTGACCAGGCAGACGAGCTTCACGGAGGGGTCGGCCAGCTTGGCGACCTCCTCCTCCGGGTAGCGCCACTGGCGGACGCCGGTCTCGGCGAAGAGGCTCGCGGAGATGTTGACCACCTCGAACTCGAAGGTGTCGAGCTCGGGGATCTCGATGTACGGGGTGAACACCGGGGTCATCAGGGCGATCTTGTCGCCCTTCTTCAGGACCCCGTTCTTCATCAGCGAGTCGAAGATGTAGCACATGGCGGCGGTGCCGCCCTCGGTCGCGAACAGCGACAGGTTGTTGCCCTCCGGCGGCTTCTTGCCGAACATCTCGTCGGCGACGTAGCCGCGCACGATGTGCTCCGCGTGGGTCAGCATCCGGTCCGGGACCGGATAGTTGTCGCCCGTGATGGAGTCGGTCAGCTCGTGCACGAAGGCGTCCTTGTCGAACGGCCAGCGCGACAGGGCGTACTGGACGCACGCGGACAGCATCTCCACGCCCGGCAGGTCCGGGTGGCGCCGGGTCCAGGAATCGAACCGCTCCCCGATGCCCTTCTTCTCCGGCATCCCGCCGAGGTTGTCCGCGGTCCACACCCGGCGGGACTCGTCCAGCGCGAAGTAGCCCAGTGCGTAGAAGGCCTCGCGCGGCCCGGTGGCGATCCAGTTCGGGTTGCCGCGGCCCGCGTTGAGCATGGCGCGGGCGGTGGTGTCCTTCTGGCCCGGCTTGTCGGCCTGGGCGGCCGTGGCGAGCTGGATGAACTTGTCCTTCAGCTCGAACGGGCTGAGCTGCGCGAAGGACTGGATCTCCTCGCGGCTGAAAGTGGTCTCCGGCACGGTGGTTCGTTCCTTTGCGTCGGGGGCGTTCGGTCGGCCTCGCGGCCGGGGTGAAGGGGGCTTTCAGTGGTTGAGGAGGACGATCACCGCGCCCCAGATCGTCAGCAGTACGTTGCTGACCGCGTAGGGGATCGTGTAACCGAGCGTCGGCACCTGGGATTTGGACTCTTCGTTGACGGCTCCGATCGCCGCCGTGGTGGTCTGGCCGCCGGCCAGTACGCCCATCAGGATCGGGAAGCGGATCTTCTGGATGTGATGGCCGACGAGGAAGCCCACCAGCAGCGGGATCAGCGTGATGACCGCACCCCAGATCAGCAGCCCCCACCCGGCGGAGGCGAGCCCGCTGGTGAAGCTGGGTCCGGCGTTGAGGCCGACGACCGCGACGAAGAGGCACAGGCCGAGGGTGTCCATGAACCACTGGGCCCCGGGCGGGACGTTGCCGTAGGTCGGGTACCTGCCGCGGATCCAGCCGAAGACCAGGCCCATGATCAGCGCGCCGCCCGAGGTGGACAGCGAGATCGGGACCCCGCCGGCGGTGAGGGCCGGGATGCCGAGGCAGCCGCCGAGGAAGATGCCGAGGCCCACCCAGATCATGTCGGTGGCGAAGCTGGTCGGGACCGGCTTGCCGATGGCCCGCCCGGCCGGGTCCACCAGGCGCTTGGGGCCGGTGAGGATCAGGGTGTCGCCGCGCTCCAGCTGGGTGGAGAGCCGGTAGGGGAACTCCGCACCGGACCGGAAGAGCTTGTCGATGTAGACGCCGACCATGAAGGGCTCGGCCCGCAGCTCCGCGATGGTCTTGCCCAGCTGCTCCTTCTCCGAGGCGACCACGTGCAGCGTCTCGGTCTGGTAGCCGAGGAGTTCGACGTCGTCGGTCTCGGGGCCGATGTGCGTGCGGGCGTCGAACTCGACGAGGGCTCCGCGCAGGGCGCTGACGGCGACGACGTCGCCCTCGGCCAGAACGGTCTGCTGGGTGTGGTCGATGATCGCGCCGTCCCGGCGGATCCGGGTGAGGTAGATCCGGTGGCCCAGTGACTTCTGCTGGTTCTCGAAGTCGTCGATGGTCCGGCCCACGAGGTCGGGCCGCTGGATCGTGTAGGCCCGCAGGACGACCTCGTAGTAGCCCTCGTGCAGGTCGGGGTCGTCGCTGGGCGCGTCGAGCTCCTTGGCGAGCTGGGCGCTCTCGGCGGCCAGGTTCCGGCGGTAGAGCCGGGGCAGCACGTTGGCCAGGAGCATCGCGCAGAGGATGGTGCCGAGCGGGTAGGTGACGGCGTAGCCGACCGCGACGAGGTTCTGCTGCTCGGTGATCTCGGAGGGGCTGAGTCCGGGAAGGTTGCCGATCGCGTCCTGGGCGACGCCGATGACGGCGGACTGGGTGAGTGCGCCGCCGAGCAGGCCCGCGCTGAGCCCGGGGCCGTAGCCGAGCATCACGGCGAAGCCCCAGGAGACGAGCAGGCCGGTGACGCAGACGATCACCGCGTTGAGGACCTGCGGCAGGCCGTCCTTCTTCAGGCCCCGGAAGAACTGCGGGCCGACCTTGTAGCCGAGGGCGAAGAGGAACATCGTGAAGAAGAGGTTCTTCACGGTCCCGTCGATGGTGATCTTGAACTGGGCGCCGAAGACCAGGCCCACGATGAGGCAGCCCGTGACGGCGCCCAGCCCGATGGCCTTCCACCGCAGCTTCCCGACGAGGAAGCCGAAGGCGACGGTGATGAAGACCAGGAGTTCGGGATGGGGCTTGAAGATGTTCCGTACGAGGAAGTCGATCATGCTGGTACCCGTCCTGGTGGGGGGTCAGGCGCCGAGGATCCCGACGAGGATCGGTCCGGTGAGTGGGAGCAGGAAGTTGGACAGGGCGTAGGTGATCGTGTAGCCGAGCATCGGCACCGAGCTCTGCGCCACCTGCGTGACCGAGGTGATGGCCGGTGTGGAGCACTGCTGTCCGGCGATGGCGCCGATCAGGATCGGCTTCTCGATCTTCAGGAGCTTGCGCCCGACGACCAGCGAGATCGTGGCCGGTACGAGGACCATGGCGATCCCGGCGAACGGCAGCAGGGCCCCGTACTCCTTGAGCAGCGGCCAGGCCTGCGGGCCCGAGGTCAGACCGGTGCAGGCGATGAAGACCGCGAGCCCCATGTCCTTGATGGTGGTGGCGGCTTGCGGCGGGAAGGCGCCGAAGGTCTGCCGGCGGGAGCGGAACCAGCCGAAGAGCAG
The DNA here is from genome assembly GCF_042788835.1 of Streptomyces sp. NPDC056883. NCBI lineage: Bacteria > Bacillati > Actinomycetota > Actinomycetes > Kitasatosporales > Streptomycetaceae > Streptomyces > Streptomyces sp. NPDC056883. The sequence goes on from NZ_JBHUBS010000006.1 coordinate 304,986, forward strand.
ACCCGAGATCAGGCAGCCGCCGCCGGTTCCGAGGGAGAGCGGGACCCCTCCGAAGCGGACCACGATCTGCCCGATGAGGGAGCCGAGCGCGATGCCGAGACCGAGGTAGATGAAGTCGGTGGCGTCGTTCTTGGCCACCGTGCCGATCTTCTCCACGATCTTGTTCAGGCCCGAGCGGGCCCCCACGAGGGTGACGACGTCACCGCGCTCGACGACGGTGTCCGGGTTGGCGGGCAGGTGCTGCTCGCCGCGGAGCACGTCGGTCACGTACACGCCGCTGCGCCCGAACTCCGCGTGCGTGGCGCGGAGCTCGCCCAGGGACTTGCCGGCGGCCGACTTGTCGGTCATCGCGACCTGCCGGGTGGCCAGCGGGGTGTCGACCCCCGGGATGCCCGGGGTCTCCGGGCCGATGGCCCGGCCGGCCGCGATGGCCTCGGAGCGCCGGCCGACGACGAGGACGAGGTCGGAGAGGGTGAGTTCGAGATCCGGGGCGGGGGTCAGGTCCTTGGAGCCGCGCCGGACGGCCTCCACGGTGACCCCGCCGCCGAAGGCCGCTTCCAGGTTCCCGACGGTGCGGCCGTCGGCGAGGGTGACCAGGTGGGTGCGCCCGACCAGGCCGGGCAGCGCCTCGCGCTCGTCGCTCTCCAGGCCGCCGCCGGAGCCGCGCAGCTTCTCCCACAGTGCGCGCGAGGCGTCCGCGAGGTTGATGCGGAGCAGCATCGGCATGATCTGGCTGGTGTAGATGACGATGGTGACCAGGCCGAAGAGGTAGCAGACCGTGTACGCGGTGGCCACGTGGCCCTGGTACGTGGAGATCTGGTCCGCGGTCAGGTCGGGCAGTTTGCCGATCGCCTCGGTGGCGGTGCCGACCACGGCGGATTCGGTGGCCGCGCCGGCGAGGATGCCGGAGGCGGTGCCGACGTCGAGGTCGAAGGCCTTGGCCAGCAGGTAGGCGAGGCCGAGCACGCTGACGAGCTCGATGAAGCAGAGCGCGAAGAAGCGCAGGCTCTTGCGGTTGAGGTTGGCGAAGAACTGCGGTCCGGCCATGTAACCGAGGGCGAAGATGAAGAGCGCGAAGAAGATCGTCTTCACGTCGGCGTCGATCTCGATCTTGGCCCAAGCGCCGAGCAGCAGCGACACGATCAGCGTGCCGCAGATGCCGCCGAGGGTGATCGGGCCGACGCGGACCTTGCCGAGGAGGTAACCGGCCGCGAGGCAGAGGAACAGGGCGAGTTCGGGGTGGTCTTGCAGCACACCCATGGGCGATCAGCCGCCCTTGCCGGGCGGCGTGGCGGATTCAGGGCATATGCACATTCCCCCACCCTTGCCCGGTGAGTGATCTTCCGCCCACCGGGCAGGGCCATTCGTGTGACGGGCCTTCTACGAAGCCTCGTACGGCTCCGCGTACAGCCCCTCGATCAGCTCCGCGTACTTCTCACGGATCACCCGGCGGCGCAGTTTCAGGGACGGGGTCAGCTCCCCCGACTCCGGACCCCACTCCCCGGTCAGCACCCGGTAGCGCTTGATCTGCTCGGTGCGGTTGAGCCGGGCGTTGGCGGCTTCGACGGCCCGGGCGATCTCCTCCCGTACGGCCGGGTGCGCGGCCAGCTCCGCGGGCGTGGCGGCCGCCGCGCTGTCGATGCCATGGGCCTGCGCCCAGGCCGGGCCGAGCTCGGGGTCCAGGACGAGGAGGGCGACGAGGTAGGAGCGGCCGTCGCCGTGCACCAGGGCCTGCCCGATCAGCGGGTGTTCCTTGACGGTGTTCTCCACCAGGGCGGGCGAGACGTTCTTCCCGTTCGAGGTGATGATCAGTTCCTTCTTGCGGTCGGTCAGCCAGAGGAACCCCGCCTCGTCGAGCCGCCCGATGTCCCCCGTCGGGAACCAGCCCTCCGCGTCGGAGGCGCTCTCCACCGAACCGTCCGGGAGGAGGTACCCGCCGAAGACCGTCTCCCCGCGCGTGAAGATCTCCCCGTCCTCGGCGATCCGCAGCTCCAGCCCCTGGATCGGGCGGCCCACGGAGCCCAGCCGGAAGCCGTCCGGGCTGTTGACCGTGCACACGCCGGAGGTCTCGGTCAGCCCCCACGCGTCCATGATGGTGATCCCCCAGCCCGCCCAGAAGCGGACCACGTCGATCGGCATCGGCGCGGTGGCGCTGGCCGTCCAGACCAGGCGGTCCAGCCCGGCCAGCGTCAGCAGCGGGTCCAGCACCCGTTCCTTGGCCGCGGCGTACGAGGCTTCGAGCCCGGCCGGGACCTCCTCGCCGCGCTCCCGGTGGCCGGCCCGCTCCCGTGCCAGGTCGTTGGCGGCTTCGATGGCGTTGCGCTGCTCCTCGGGCAGCCGCCCGAGCACGGCCCGTACGGAGGCGGCCAGCTTCTCCCACACCCGGGGCACCCCGAAGAACTGCACCGGGTGCAGCTCGCGCACCGCGACCGATACGGCGGCCGGGTCGGGGCACAGCCGGACGTGGGCGGCCCGCAGGAGCGGGAGGTAGATGCCGAGGATCCGCTCGGCGATGTGTGCGAAGGGCAGGTAGCAGAGGTGCTCGGCGTGCTCGGGCAGCTCGATGTGCCCGTCGAGGCGGACGGACTGGAGCACGATGTTGCGGTGGGTCAGGCGCACCCCCTTGGGGTCGCCGGTGGTGCCCGAGGTGTAGACGACGGTCAGCGGGTCCTCGGAGCGGGACTCCCGCCAGGCCTTCTCGAAGGCCTCGGACCGGTGCAGGTGGACCCCGCCGGCGTACACCGACGCGTAGGTCGAGTGCGGGCCGGCCTCGGCGGGCTCGGCCACGACGAGCCGTTCCAGCGGGGTGCCGGGATCGCTCAGCAGCGGCTCCCACCGGGCCAGCTCCCGGGCGCCCTCGACCACGGCGAGCCGGGCCCGGCTGTGGCGGGCTATGTGGGCGATCTGCTCGGGCGCGGAGGTCCCGTACACGGTGACGGGGACGGCGCCGAGGTGGACCAGGGCGAGGTCGGTGAGCCAGTGCTCGGGGCGGTTGCCCATCATCAGCAGGACGTGCTCGCCGCGTTCGACGCCCAGGGAGGCGTAGCCGGCGGCGAGGACGGCCACCTTGCGGCGGACGTCCGACCAGCTGAGGGTGGTCCAGGCCGTGCCGTCAGTGCCCTCGGCGCCCTCGCGCCACGAGAGGGCGGGCAGGTCGCCGTGCTCGGCGGCGTTGCGCGCCAGCAGGGCGGGCAGGGTGAGCTCTTCGGGAGGTGCAGGCAGGCGCAGTTTCGTGGGCATGGGCAGCTCCTTGCCGTTTCACATCGTTGGTGCGACAGCAATACTGTTGAACACGAACCGTGTCGACGCGCTGATCAGAGAGCAAGGCGGAAAGCCCATGACCACCCAGGCACCGGAGCCGGCGTCGCTGACCGTCGACGAACTGGCGGCCAGGGCGGGTGTGACCGTCCGCACCGTACGGTTCTACAGCACCCGCGGGCTTTTGCCCCCTCCCGTGATCGGACCCCGTCGGGTGGGCCGGTACGGCCCGGAGCACCTGTCCCGCCTCGCGCTCATCGAGGAGTTGCAGCACCAGGGCATGACCCTCTCCGCCATCGAGCGCTATCTCGACGCCCTGCCCGACGACCTGAGCGCGCACGACCTGGCCATCCACCGCGCGCTGGTGGCGACCTGGGCCCCGGACGCGGCGCTGGACTCCTCCCGCGCGGAGCTGGAGAAGCGGGCGGGGCGCACGCTGACGGAGACCGACATCCGGCGGCTGACGGCCATGAACGTGCTGACGCCGACCCCGGAGGGCTTCCGGGTGGACGTGGGGCTGCTGCGGCTCGGGGTGGCGCTGCTCGACGTACCGATCGCCCACGAGACGATCCTAGCCGCGCGCGAGGTGCTGCTCGGGCACGCGCGGACGGCGGCGCACCAGCTGACCGCGCTGTTCCGGGACGAGGTGTGGGGGCCGTTCACGGAGGGCGAGAGCGATCCGGAGCGGGTGGAGTCGATGAAGGCGCTCTCCGCGCACATGCAGCCGATGGTGGTGCAGGCCCTGGTGACCGCGTTCCAGCGCTCGTTGAAGGAGGAACTGCGGGCTGCCTTCGTCTCGGAGCCGGTAGGTTCAGGCCATGGCGATGATCTACAAGACCACCATGAAGCCCGGTAAGACGGAGCTTCTGACTGCCTGGCTTCCGACCCGGCCGTGGTACGCGTCCACGGGACGCGCCCCCGAGCTCGACCGCTCGGGCGGGTTCCGCCTCGACGACCCGGAGGGGGAGGTCGGCATCGAGTTCATGGTGCTCACCGACCGCTCGGGCGGCCGGGAAACCTCGTACCTCGTGCCGCTGACCTACCGCGGCGCCCCGCTCGACGGCGCCGGAACCGCTCTGGTCGGCACGTCCGAGCACGGGGTGCTCGGCACCCGCTGGATCTACGACGGCGCCCACGACCCGGTGCTCGTGGGCCAGTTGCTCGCCCTGATCCAGGGCCGTGCCGTCGCACAGGACCAGTGCGACAGCGGGGTGAGCGACCCCTCGGTCACCGCGTGGTACGGAGGACCCGGGCTCCCGGCCACCCTCCAGGCATGGCCGGAAGCCACCGACACCGCGCAGGGCACGGACGTGCGCCTGCCGGGCGGCGCCGGATCCGGCGCGACGCCCGCCCTGACGCTCGCCCTGACGCGCGTCCTGCATCCCGGGGACGACGCGCGGGCGGAGCCCCTGGGGGCGGCCGGCCGGCTCACCGCCGGCTGGACCACCCCCGACGGTGCGGCCCACCGGGGCCTCTTCGCGGAGCTCCGCGCGCACGTCACCCCCTGACCGGCTCAGGCGAGTCAGTCGGTGTACGTCTCTCCCCGCTCGGCCTTCTCCACCAGGGAGGCGGGCGGGGCGAAGCGCTCGCCGTACTTCTCGGCCAGCTCGCGGGCGCGGGCGACGAACCCGGCCGGTCCGCCCTCGTAGCCGTTGATGTACTGGATCACCCCGCCGGTCCAGGCCGGGAAGCCGATGCCCATGATGGAGCCGATGTTGGCGTCGGCGTACGAGGTCAGCACCCCCTCGTCGAAGCAGCGGACGGTGTCCAGCGCCTCGGAGAAGAGCATCCGCTCCTTCATGTCCTCGAAGGGGACCTGGACGTATCCCTCGTCACCGGGCTCCTTGGTGAAGTGCTCGCGCAGCCCCGGCCAGATCCCGGCGCGCTTGCCCGCCTCGTCGTACGCGTAGAAGCCGCCGCCCCCGCTGCGCCCGGGGCGCCCGAACTCGTCGACCATCCGGTCGATGACGGTGTCGGCGGGGTGCTCGGCCCACGCCCGGCCCTCGGCCTCGAAGGCCTTGCGGGTCTCGTTGCGGATCTTGCGGGGCAGGGTGAGGGTCAGCTCGTCCATCAGGGAGAGCACCTTGGCCGGGTACCCGGCCTGGGCCGCGGCCTGCTCGATGGACGCGGGCTCGATGCCCTCGCCGACCATGGCGACGCCCTCGTTGATGAACTGGCCGATGACCCGCGAGGTGAAGAACCCGCGCGAGTCGTTGACCACGATCGGGGTCTTGTTGATCTGCCGTACGAGGTCGAAGGCGCGGGCGATGGCCTCGTCGCCGGTGCGCTCGCCCTTGATGATCTCGACCAGCGGCATCTTGTCCACGGGCGAGAAGAAGTGCAGGCCGATGAAGTCGGCCGGCCGCGAAACCCCTTCCGCGAGGCCCGTGATGGGCAGCGTGGAGGTGTTGGAGCAGAGCAGCGCGTCGGGGGTCAGGAACTCCTGGATCTCCTGGAACACCTTGTGCTTGAGGGCGGTGTCCTCGAAGACGGCCTCGATGACGGCGTCGCAGCCCGCCACGTCGGCCGGCTCGGCGGTCGGGGTGATCCGGGCGAGCAGCTCGGCGCGCTTGGCCTCGGTGGTACGGCCCCGGGACAGGGCCTTGTCGAGCAGCTTCTCGGAGTACGCCTTGCCCTTGGCGGCGGCCTCGGGGGTGACGTCCTTCAGCACCACCTCGATGCCCGCGCGGGCGCAGGAGTAGGCGATGCCGGCGCCCATCATGCCGGCGCCGAGCACGGCCACCTTGGCGACCTTGCGGGGCGCCACGCCCTGCGGGCGGCTGCGGCCGGCGTTGACGGCTCCGAGGTCGAAGAAGAACGCCTGGATCATGTTCTTGGCGGTCTGCCCGGTGACCAGCTCGGTGAAGTAGCGGGCCTCGATGGTCAGCGCGGTCTCGAAGTCCACCTGGGCACCTTCGACGGCGCAGGCCAGGATGTTGCGCGGAGCCGGGTACGGGGCTCCGTTGAGCTGCTTCTTCAAGTTGGCCGGGAAGGCCGGGAGGTTGGCGGCGAACTTCGGGTTCGACGGCGTGCCGCCGGGGATCCGGTAGCCCGGGACGTCCCACGGCTGCTTCGACTCCGGGTTCGCGTCGATGAAGGCGTGCGCCTTGGCGAGCATCTCCTCCGGCGTGGCGGCCAGTTCGTGGACCAGACCGTTGTCCAGGGCGCGCTGGGGGTTGTACTGGGTCCCCTGCAACAGCACCTTGAGGAGCGCGTCGGCGATGCCCATCAGGCGCACGGTGCGGGTGACGCCGCCGCCGGCCGGGAGCAGGCCGAGGGTGACCTCGGGCAGGCCGATCTTGGAGCCGGGCGCGTCGAGGGCCACCCGGTGGTGGGAGGCCAGACAGATCTCGTAACCGCCGCCGAGCGCCGTGCCGTTGATGGCGGCGACGACGGGCTTGCCGAGGGTCTCGATGCGGCGCAGCGAGGCCTTGATGGCGGTGCCGGTGTCGAAGGCCAGCTGTGCGTCCTCGGGACGGAGCCGGATCATGTCCTTGAGGTCGCCGCCCGCGAAGAAGGTCTTCTTGGCGGAGGTGAAGATGATGCCGCGGATGGAGTCCTTCTCGGCCTCGGCGCGGTCTGCGATCGCGGCGATGGAGTCCTTGAAGGCCTGGTTCATCGTGTTGGCGGACTGGTTGGGGTCGTCGAGGACCAGGGTGACGACGCCGGTCTCGTCCTGTTCCCAGCGGATCGTGGTGGACTCGCTCATGTTCGCAACTTCCGTGTCAGGGGTGGGATCAGGGATCGGGGATCAGGACGAGTCAGAGGCGTTCGACGATGGTGGCGACGCCCATGCCGCCGCCGACGCAGAGGGTGACGAGGCCGTAGCGCTTGTCCTGGCGCTCCAGTTCGTCGACGACGGTGCCGAGGATCATCGCGCCGGTGGCGCCGAGCGGGTGGCCGAGCGCGATGGCGCCGCCGTTGACGTTGACCTTGTCCAGGGAGACGCCCATGTCCTTGACGAAGCGCAGCACGACGCCGGCGAAGGCCTCGTTGATCTCGATCAGGTCGATGTCGTCGATGGTCAGGCCGGCCTTGGCGAGGGCCTTGCGGGTGGCCGGGGCGGGGCCGGTGAGCATGATGGTGGGCTCGGAGCCGGAGACGGCGGCCGAGACGATCCGCGCACGCGGGGTGAGCCCGTTGCGCTCGCCCGCCTCGCGGGAGCCGATCGCGACGAGGGAGGCGCCGTCGACGATGCCGGAGGAGTTGCCCGCGTGGTGGACGTGGTCGATCTTCTCGACCCAGTGGTACTTCTGCAGGGCGACGGCGTCGAAGCCGCCCAGTTCGCCGATGTCAGCGAAGGAGGGCTTCAGCCGGGCGAGGGTGTCGGCGGTGGTGCCGGGGCGGACGAACTCGTCGTGGTCCAGGACGACCAGGCCGTTGCGGTCGGTGACCGGGACGACCGACTTGGCGAAGCGGCCGTCCTTGATGGCGGCGGCGGCCCGCTCCTGGGACAGGGAGGCGTACTCGTCCACGTCGCGCCGGGAGAATCCCTCGATGGTGGCGATCAGGTCGGCGCCGATGCCCTGCGGGACGAAGTCGGTGTCCCAGCCCGTCATCGGGTCGTTGAACCAGGCTCCGCCGTCCGAGGCCATCGGGACGCGGGACATCGACTCCACGCCGCCCGCGAGGACCAGGTCCTCCCAGCCGGAACGGACCTTGGCGGCCGCCATGTTGACGGCTTCGAGGCCCGAGGCGCAGAAGCGGTTCTCCTGGACGCCGGCGACGGTGTCCGGCAGCCCGGCGGCGATCGCCGCGATGCGGGCGATGTCGGAGCCCTGGTCGCCGACCGGGCTGACGACGCCGAGCACGATGTCGTCGATGGTGCCGGGGTCCAGGCCGGGGTTGCGCTCGCGCAGGGCGTGGATGAGGCCGACGACCAGGTCGATCGGCTTGGTTCCGTGCAGGGAGCCATTGGCCTTGCCTCGGCCGCGCGGCGTGCGGATCGCGTCGTATACGTACGCTTCGGTGCTCACTGGTCAAGCCTTTCGGGGGTGCGGAGGCGTGGGGAGGGTCAAGGGAGGCGGGGGCGGAGGAGGTCGGAGGAGGTCGGGGGAGGTCAGGCCAGCAGCGACCGGCCGATGATCTCCTTCATGATCTCGGTCGTGCCGCCGTAGATGGTCTGGATGCGGCCGTCGGTGAAGGCCCGCGCGACCCGGTACTCGGTCATGTATCCGTATCCGCCGTGCAGTTGCAGACAGCGGTCGGCGACCCGCTTCTGGAGTTCGGTGGCCCACCACTTCGCCATCGAGGCGTGGACGTGGTCCAGTTCCCCGTTGGAGTGGTCGGTGATGCAGCGGTCGAGGAAGGTGCGGGTGACCGCGCACTCGGTGGCCATCTCCGCGATCTCGAAGCGGATGTGCTGGAGCTTGGAGAGCGGCCGCCCGAAGGCCTCTCGCTCCTTCACGTACTGCGTGGTGATCTCCAGCAGGTACTCGGCGGCGGCGATGCCGGCCATCGCGATGCCCATCCGCTCCTGCGCGAGGTTGGTCATCAAGTGGACGAAGGCGCCGTTGAGTTCGCCGAGCAGGTTCTCCTTGGGGACGCGCACGTCGTTGAAGAACAGCTCGGCGGTGTCCTGCGCCTTCTGGCCGATCTTGTCGAGGTTGCGGCCGCGCTCGAAGCCCTCCGTGCCCCGCTCGACGACCAGCAGCGACATGCCGTGCGCCCCGCCCTCGGGGGTGGTCTTCGCGACCACGATCACCAGGTCGGCGAGGATGCCGTTGGAGATGAAGGTCTTGGAGCCGTTGAGCACCCAGTGGTCGCCGGCGTCCTCGGCGGTGGTCCGGATGCCCTGGAGGTCGGAGCCCGCGCCCGGCTCGGTCATCGCGATGGCGGTGATGATCTCGCCGGAGCAGAAGCCGGGCAGCCAGCGGCGCTTCTGCTCCTCGGTGGCCAGCGAGGTCAGGTACGGACCGATGATGTCGTTGTGCAGGCCGATGGCGAGCCCGGCGGCGCCCGCCCGGGTGAACTCCTCGGCGATCACCGCCGCGTAGCGGAAGTCGGTGTTCCCGCCGCCCCCGTACTCCTCGGGGACGGCCAGGCCGAGCAGCCCCTGCCGGCCGGCGGCCCGCCAGGCCTCGCGGCTGACGATCCCGTCCTTCTCCCACTGTTCGTAGTGCGGCAGCACCTCCTTGGTGAGGAAGGTGCGGACGGTCTCGCGGAACGCCTCGTGGTCGGCGTCGAAGATCTGGCGTTTCATTTCGGGGGCCTCCTAGAGCCAGTTCTTGACGGTCTCGACGAGCCGGGCCGGTTCGGGCCCGACGGGCGTGACGTTGAGCATGGTCACCCCGGCGTCCCGGAAGGCCTCGACGCGCTCGCGCACGTACCCCTCGGGCCCGCACAGCGTGGTGAGCTCGCACAGTTCGTCCGGTACGGCGGCCGCGGCATCGCGCTTGTGACCGGAGAGGTAGAGCTCCTGGATCTTCCGGGCCTCCTCCTCGTACCCGTAGGCGACGGCCAGGTCGTTGTAGAAGTTCTTGCCGACCGCGCCCATCCCGCCGACGTACAGGGCGATCTGCGGGCGGGCGAGGTCCCGCAGCGCCGCCGCGTCCTCGCCGATCGCGAGCAGTCCGCCCGCCACCGTCCGCAGCGGGCCCAGTTCCGGCGCGCGCAGGGCCGCGCCCTCGGCGAGCGCGCTCCCCCACACGGCGCCGGCCTTCTCCGGCACGAAGAGCGTGGGCAGCCAGCCGTCGGCGATCTCGGCCGTCATCCGCACGTTGGCGGGCCCGAGCGAGGCCACGTAGACGGGGATGTCCGCGCGGACCGGCCGGGTCAGCATCTTCAGCGGCTTGCCGTGCCGCCCGCCCTTCTCCGCGGGCAGCGGCATGTCGGTGATGCCGTGGTGGTCGATGGTCTCGCGGCGCCAGATGCGGCGGCACAGCTCGACCGTCTCGCGGGTCCGGCCGATCGGCTTGTCGTACGGCTTCCCGTGCCAGCCCTCGACCACCTGCGGGCCGGACGCCCCGAGGCCGAGCATCGCCCGGCCGCCGGACATCGCGTCCAGGCCCGCCGCGGTCTGGGCGATGAGGGCGGGAGTGCGCGAGTAGACGTTGAGGATGGCCGAGCCGATCTTCATCCGCTCGGTGCGGGCGGCCAGGTACCCCATGATCGTCGGGGCGTCGAAGCCCCAGGCCTCGGCCACCCACACGGCGTCGAGCCCGGCCGACTCCAGCTCCGCCGCGGCGTCGGCGGCGCGGCGCGGGTCCGCGGAGTAGTCGAGCATCATCGAGAGTTCCATCAGGCGCCGGACTCCTTCCCCAGCAGCCCCGGGACGCCCCAGTCGGCCGCCACGGACTCCGTGTGCGCGCCCGGCAGCGCGGGGCCGCCGACGACGGCGGCCGGGGTCGCGGAGAAGCGGGGCGCGGGGGCGGGCTGGGTGATCCCGGCGGCCTCGACGAAGGTGCCGCGGGCGGCCAGGTGCGGGTGGTGCGGGGCCTCGCGCAGCGAGAGCACGGGTGCCACGCAGGCGTCGGTGCCCGCGAAGACGGCCGTCCACTCCTCGCGGGTACGGGACTTGAAGCGCGCGGCGACGGCCTCGCGGAGCTCGCCCCAGCGGGCCAGGTCCTTGCGGGCGGGCGCCTGGTCCTTGATGCCGAGGAGCTCCACGAAGGTGTCGTAGAACTGCTGCTCCAGCGCGCCGACGGCCATGTAGCCGCCGTCGGAGGTCTCGTAGCTGCCGTAGAAGGGGCAGCCGCCGTCGAGGAGGTTGGCCCCGCGCCGGTCCTGCCAGCCGCCGGCCGCCATCATCCCGTGGATCATGGCGGTGAGGTGCGCGGTCCCGTCGACGATGGCCGCGTCGACGACCTGGCCGGTGCCGCCGGGGGTGCGGGCGTGCTGGAGGGCGGCGAGGACGCCGATGACGAGGTAGAGCGAGCCGCCCGCGTAGTCGCCGACCAGGTTGGCGGGGACGGCCGGGGGTTCGCCCGGGTTGCCGATCATGCCGAGGGCGCCGGTGACGGCGATGTACGCGATGTCGTGCCCGGCGGTGTGGGCGAGCGGGCCGTCCTGGCCCCAGCCGGTCATCCGGCCGTAGACGAGCCGGGGATTGCGGGCGTGGCAGTCGGCCGGGCCCACGCCGAGCCGTTCGGCGACCCCGGGGCGGAAGCCCTCGATGAGCACGTCGGCGCGCTCGACCAGGTCCAGTACGCGGGCCGGGCCGTCGGCGGACTTCAGGTCGACGAGGACGGAACGCTTGTTGCGGTTGGTGATGTCGTAGGCCGGGTTCACGGCCAGCCCGCCACCGCCGGGCCGGTCGACCCGCACCACGTCGGCCCCCAGGTCGGCGAGGACCATGGCGGCGAACGGGCCCGGCCCGATGCCCGCCAGCTCGACGACGCGCACGCCCGCGAGCGGACCCCGGCCGCTCCCCGGCACGTCTCCCGCCGCGTTCCCTGTCACTGCCATCGAGCCCCCAGCATCCGGTGGCACCACTGCCGCCACTGTGTGACACAACTGATGTAACACCAGTGATGCTAGGAACCTGTTCCACGGAGCACAAGAGCAAGCGCTTAGCCGGTTGGTGTGTTTCCCGCCCCGCTTCCCGCCCTCCCGGGTCCGGCGGTCCGCGCGTCGAGCTCCTTGAGGTCCCGCTTGAGCGCGACGGTCCGGTAGCTCTCCTCCACCCACTCGCACAGCACCTCGGCGGAGGGCGCCCCCTTCTCCCCCAGCGGCACGGAGACCCAGCCGGCCTTCCCCAGCCCGTATCCGGTCGGCTCCGCGCCGGGAGCGGTCATGGCGTGACCGTGCAGCGCCTCGTCCTTGAGCTTCACGGAGATCCCGGGCGACGGCCCGTCGGTGTTCCCGAGGAAGACGAAGATCTTCTTGTTGACCTTCACCACGCAGTCCTCTGGACCCCACGGGAACTCCTCGCGCGCCTGGGGCAGCCCCAGGGCGAACTCCCGTACCGCTTCCCACTTGCGCACCCCAGCCTTCACACGGACCTCCACTCACCGCGGGCCTCACCCGCTCGCACGGACCCTCGCTTCCCCACGCTAGACCGGCCGACGGCGAGGAGGCCGGAGGAATCGGACCGCAGGCCCCAATCAGTGCAAACGCAAACAGATAAACCCAGGTGATCCACCGGCCCGGGGTTCTGTAGGCTGAGCAGGCTTTCAGCCCTGTTCCAGGGCTCACAGACATTTGGGGGGCTCGGTGTCTCATCGCCGACTCGTAGCATCCGCGACCATTCTCGCGGCGGGCATTTCTCTCATACCGGGGCTCGCGAACGCCGCCGACTCCGAGCCGGGCAAGGTGCAGGGGGTATCGAAGCCCGATCTGGACTCGGCCATCGAGGCCAAGACCACCAAGTTCGACAGCCCGGCCGACCGCTCGGTCAAGGTCCCGGTCGCCGGCAAGAGCAAGGCGGCCGGCAAGCTGGCGGCCTCCGAGGGCAACCCGGACCTCGCGGTGGCCCTGCACGGCACCACGTTCAACGCGCACTCGCTCGGACTGAGCATGGGCGTCACGAGCGCGGACGTCGACGTCGAGCTCACCATCGACTGGGGCGACGGCACCTCCGGCACGGCGAGCGCCCACGGCACCGAATCGGCGCAGGTGGAGCACGTATACCGCGAGGTCGGCACGTACACGGTCAAGGTCAAGGTGACCGACGCCGTCAACGGCGTCTCCGCCGAGAACTCCCTCGACATCACCACCGAGGGCTCGGACTTCACCCCGTACACCCCGACCCGCCTGCTGGACACCCGTGTCGCCAAGGACCCGGTCCTCGGTTACAAGTCCGCGCGCGTCAAGGTCGCGGGCTTCGGCACCATCCCGGCCGGTGTGACCGCGGTGGCCCTCAACGTCACCGTCACCAACACCTTCAGCCCCGGCCACATCACCGCCTTCGCCTCGGGCACCGAGCGTCCGACCACGTCGAACCTCAACTTCGAGCCCGGCCAGACGGTCCCCAACCAGGTCATCGTGCCGGTCGGTGCCGACGGCTACGTCGAGCTCTACAACGGCACCTGGCTGGGAGTCGACCTGATCGCCGACATCACCGGCTACTTCACCCAGTCCGCCTCCAGCGGCTACACCGCGCTCTCCCCGGAGCGCCACGTCGACACCCGGGAGGGTCTCGGCACCCGCAAGGGCCAGATCCCCGGCTACGGGACCATCACCACCAAGATCGCAGGCAACCGCGGCGTCCCCGCCGGGGCCAAGGCCGTGGCGCTCAACGTGACGGTCACCAACCCGCGGAGCGACGGCCACCTGACCGTCTTCCCCGCCGGGAAGGCCGCGCCGAACGCGTCCAACCTGAACTTCACCACGGGCCAGACCATCGCCAACTCGGTGATCGTCCCGGTCGGCACCGACGGAAAGATCAGCCTCCGCAACGGCGGCTGGAACCCGGCCGACGTGATCGTCGACGTCGTCGGCTACTACAGCCCCGACAGCGTCAGCGCGTACCTTCCCTTCGACCCGGAGCGCGTGAAGGACACCCGCGAGAACAAGAAGCCGCTGCCCGGCCGCTACTACAGCGCGCTCGGACTCGGCGACGGCTACCCGAACACCACGGGCTTCGTCCTGAACACCACGGTGACGAACACCAAGGGCGCCGGCTTCCTCGCGGTCGCTCCGGACCCGAACACCATCGCGGACTACGAGAACGGGCGGAACGTCGAGGTGCCGATCCCGACCTCCTCGAACCTGAACTTCACCGCGAACAAGACCGTCCCGAACCTGGTTCAGGCGGGCCGCGGCAACACCGGCGTCATCGACTTCTTCAACTGGAGCGACGCCAACATCGACCTCATCGTCGACATCTTCGGCATCTACATGGACAACTGATCCCCCGGTGGGCACCGGAGCCGGCCCGACGAGGTCGCCCTCCGCGCCCACCCCGGATCACGGTGCCCCGGGAGCACGGCCGTCCAGGCCGTGCTCCCGGGGCACCCCCGCCGTACACCAGGCCAGGGAGGGCCCGTACGTGCGGCCACCCGCGGGCCAAGGAGGCCCGGCGGGCTCTCCGGCCCTGCTCAGGGGCCGGCAGACACACGACATTGGGGGGGCTCGGTGTCTCATCGCCGACTCGTAGCATCCGCGACCATCCTCGCGGCAGGCATGTCTCTCATCCCGGGTCTGGCCCACGCGGCCGACCCCGCGCCCGCGCCGGCCAAGGGCCACGGGCTCGCAGCTCCCGACGTGGAGCAGGACCTGGCCGAAGCACGGGGCTCCAAGTCCTTCGCCAGCCCCGCCGACCGCACCGAGCCGGCGGCCCGCAAGGCCAAGGCCGCCGGATCCGCGCAGGTGCCGGCCGCCGATCCGGACTACAAGGTCGGGCTGAAGGCCGTGACCACCAGTGCTCACGGGATCGCCCTGACGTCCGAGATCACGGCCGAGAGCAACCGGTCCCTCGACGTCGTCATCGACTGGGGCGACCACGGCCAGGAGGGCTACAACACCCCCGGCTCCGACGCGAGGACGACACAGCACACCTACGGCGAGGTGGGCACGTACGTCATCACCGTCAACGTCGCGGACGCCGTCACCGGCACCTCCGTCAAGAACACGGTCACGGTCACGACGGACGGGTCCGAGTTCACCCCGTACAACCCGACCCGCCTGCTGGACACCCGTGACGGCACGGGCGCGCCCAAGGCCGGCAAGGTGGCCCCGTACGCCTCCACCCGTGTGAAGGTCGGCGGCTACGGCAAGATCCCCGCCGGGGTGACCGCGGTGGCCCTCAACGTCACCGTCACCAACACGAACAGCGGCGGCCACGTCACCGCCTTCGCTGCGGGCACCACCCGCCCGACGACCTCGAACCTCAACTACGAGCCCGGCCAGACGGTCCCCAACCTGGTCATCGTCCCGGTGGGCGCCGACGGCTACGTCGAGCTCTACAACGGCGGCTGGGAGTCGGTCGACCTGATCGCCGACGTCACCGGCTACTTCACCCGGTCCGCCGCCAGTGGCTACACGGCGATCGGTCCCGCGCGCCACGTGGACACCCGCGCGGGTCTCGGTGTCCGCAAGGGCCAGATCGCCGGCTACGGCACCTTCAGCGCCACGATCGCGGGCGCCGGCTGGGTCCCCTACGGGGCCACCGCGGTCGCGCTCAACGTGACGGTGACCAACCCGAAGGACGCCGGCCACCTGACCGTCTACCCGAGCGGCAAGGCCGCGCCCACCTCTTCCAACCTGAACTTCAGCGGCGGCCAGACCGTCGCCAACTCGGTGATCGTCCCCATCGGCGCCGACGGCAAGATCAAGATCCGCAACGGCAGCTGGAAGGGCACCGACGTCATCATCGACGTCGTCGGCTACTACAGCCCCGCCAGCCAGGCCGCGTACGTGCCGTTCCAGCCGTTCCGCCGGATCGACACCCGCGACCCCAACTCCTGGAAGTACGGCCCGCTGCAGGGCCGCTGGTACATCTACATGAAGCTCAGCACGGCGTACCCGAGCGTCAAGGCCTTCGTCATGAACACCACGGTGACCAACCCCAAGGACACCGGCTTCCTCGCGGTCGCGCCGGACCCGAACTCGAAGGAGGCGTACGACGGGGGCTGGGCGAACCCGCCCGGCTCCCCCAGCTCCTCGACGCTGAACTTCACGCCGGGCAAGACCGTCCCGAACCTGGTCCAGGCGAGCACCGGCAACTACGGCATCGTCGACGTCTTCAACGAGAGCGACCGCAACATCGACGTCGTCGTCGACGTCTTCGGCCTCTACGACGACTTCTGATCCCCGCCGAGCAGTGAACGCGGCCGACACCGGCCGTACGACAGCGCCCCGGTACCGGCCCCCCGGCCGTACCGGGGCGCTGTTCGGCGTACGGCGGCCACGCGCTAGCCTCAGCCACCACCGACGCCGTCTGGGAGGCTCCCGATGAACGCAGCTGTCCGGCACGAACCGCGCACCGCGGAACGGGAGTACGACCTCGTGCTCTTCGGCGCGACCGGGTTCGTGGGGGCGCTGACCGCCGAGTACCTCGCGGCGCACGCCCCCGCGGACTGCCGCTGGGCCCTCGCGGGGCGCGACCTCGCGAAGCTGGAGCGGCTGCGCGAGCGGCTGACCGCCCTCGACCCGCGCTGCGCGGACCTGCCGCTGCTGCGCGCCGACGCCCAGGACGCCGCGGCGACGCGCGAACTGGCCGCCTCCACACGGGTGCTGGCCACGACCGTGGGGTCGTACGTCTTGTACGGCGCCCCGCTGGTGGCCGCCTGCGCCGCCGAGGGCACCGACTACCTGGACCTGACCGGCGAGCCGGAGTTCGTGGACCGGATGTTCGTCGAGCACGACGCGCGGGCCCGCGAGAGCGGCGCCCGGATCGTGCACGCCTGCGGCTTCGACTCCGTCCCGGCCGACCTCGGGGCGTACTTCACCGTCGGACAGCTGCCGGCCGGGGTCCCGCTGACCGTGGACGCCTTCGTGCGCTCCAACGCCCTGTTCTCGGGCGGCACCTTCACCACCGTGCTCACCGCGCTGGGCCGCGGACCGCAGAACCTGGCCGCCGCCCGCGCACGCCGGATGCACGAGCCCCGGCTGCTGGGCCGGCGGGTGCGCGTGCCCGTGGGCGCACCGCGCTTCAGCCGGGAGACCGGCACCTGGGCCCTGCCGCTGCCCGTCCTGGACGTCCAGGTCGTGGCCCGGTCGGCAGCCGCGCTGGAGCGGTACGGCCCGGACTTCCGCTACCGGCACTACGCCTCCGTACGCCACCTGCCCGTCGCCGTGGGCGGTACGGCGGCGGTCGGAGGGGTGGCCGCCCTCGCGCAGATCCCGCCGGTGCGGCAGTGGCTGGCGAACCGCTGGGAGCCCGGCCAGGGCCCGGACGCGGAGCGGCGGGCGCGCAGCTGGTTCAGCGTGCGGTTCGTGGGCGAGGGCGGCGGCCGCCGGGTGTTCACCGAGGTCTCGGGCGGCGACCCGGGGTACGGGGAGACCGCGAAGATGTTCGCGGAGTCCGCTCTCTGCCTCGCCTACGACGCCCTGCCCGAGCTGTCCGGCCAGCTGACCACCGCCGTGGCGATGGGCGACGCCCTGCTGGACCGGCTCCAGAAGGCGGGCATCCGCTTCCGGGTGGCGGCCTCCGACTGAACGCCGCGCCCTACGCGGTGGCTTCGCGCAGGGCCCGCCGGCACAGGGAGTCGGCGTGCCGGGTGGTCTCCGGGATCCGGAAGCGGGGGCTCAGCGCCAGGGCGTGCGCGCAGGCGTTGTCCAGGGAGACCCGGTGGCCCACCGAGACATACACGGGCTTGATCCCGTCCTGCGTGCGCAGCGCCCGCCCGACGACCTCGCCGTCGGGTGCGCGGAGCGGGGAGAGGTCCCCGCGCCGGTCGCCCGGTTCCTCGTACGTGAAGGTGAACGGGTTCTTCGCGACGCCGATGGCGGGCAGCCCGGTGACCACGCCGAGGTGGCAGGCGAGCCCGAAGCGGCGCGGGTGGGCCAGCCCGTAGCCGTCGCAGACGACCAGATCGGGCGTGACGCTCAGCGCCTCCAGCGCGGCGAGCACGGTCGGCAGCTCGCGGAAGGCGAGCAGTCCGGGTACGTAGGGGAAGCTGACGCGGCCGACGGAGGTGGCCTCCTCGACGACCCGCAGGGTGGCGGCGTCGAGGACGACGGCCGCGGCGGCCACCAGGTCGCGCTCGTCGTCGTAGGCCACGTCCACCCCCGCGATGAGCCCTTCGCCGGGCGGGGGCCCGGTCTCGGTCAGGACGACCCGGCCGCGCAGTTCGTCCTGTATCGCCTTGGCCCCGGCCTCGTCGGCGGGCATCTTCGCACTCGTCATAGTGGTGCGAGAGTAGCCTGGCGATCATGTTCGTCATGGAGCTCACCTACACCGCGCCCGTCGAAGCCGTCGAAGAAGAGATGGACGCGCACATCGCCTGGCTGGACGGCTACTACGCCGCCGGGATCTTCCTCGCCTCGGGCCGCAAGGTCCCGCGCGACGGGGGCGTGATCCTGGCCGGCGGGGTGTCCCGTGCGGAGATCGAGAAGATCGCGGCCGGGGATCCCTTCGCGGTGGCGGGCGTCTGCTCGTACCGCATCACCGAGTTCCTCGCGACGAAGACCTCGGCGGACCTGGCGACGGTGCGGGAGAGCCCGGTGGTGTAGCGGGTGACGGCTCCGGACGGTCCGCAGCGGGCGGTCCGGAGCCTGCCTTGGGCCTGTGGAGTGAGCGGAAACCAGCCGTACTGCGGCCGCTCCGGGGCCTGCGGGCAGACCCCGGAGGCCCGTGCCACCGTCACCCTGTGCGATCACACGGGCACGTTCAGGCCATTCGGTGACACAGCTCACTCCAGGTCGCGTGCACGGATTCGCCGGTTCACGCGTCTATCCCGTTGCCGGGCCCCCATCCCGCGGTCCGGCACGAGATCCGCCGCAAGGGAGCGAGCCTTGATCACTGTCATCGAGCAGGCCGTGCAGGCCCGACTGGTCGCCACCGCACCGAAGGTCGACACCGTACCCGTCACGCTCTGCTACGACCGGTCGGATCCCTTCGCCGTCCGGATGGCCTTCCCCGCGCCCGCGACCCTGGAGGGCGTCGAGGTCTCGTGGACGTTCTCGCGCGAGCTGCTGGAGTACGGGCTGGACCGCCCGTCCGGCTGCGGGGACGTGCGCGTGCGCCCGTACGACGCCGACCGGACCACCGTGGAGTTCCACGCCCCCGAGGGGGTCGCGATCGTGCTGATGGTGACGGCCGAGCTGCACCGCTTCCTGGAGCGGGCCTCGACGATCGTGCCGCCCGGCCTGGAGCACCTGTACCTCGACATGGACCAGAGCCTCGCCGAGCTGATGCGCGACTCCTGCTGACCCCTGGCGCGGATTCGCTTTAATTCGTTTGCCCGCGGCTCCGGCCGCGCCGTAGCTTCGTAGACGCCCCATCGCCGTCGAAACGGAGCAGGACATTGTTCCTCTGAGGTCCGAGACACCGACCACCGCCCACACCCGCGGTCCCCTGTGTCTCCCCCGCGTTGCACTCACCACTCACGCAACCTGGAGGCCTCCATGAGTCCTGCTCCCACGTTCATCACCTGCTCCGACCTGTCCTTCGACTGGCCCGACGGAACCCCCGTCTTCGACGGGTTCCAGCTGGCCGTCGGCCCCGGCCGTACCGGCCTGATCGGGCGCAACGGCTGCGGCAAGTCCACGCTGCTCAAGCTCATCGCCGGGGAACTGAGCCCGAGCGACGGCCAGTTGACCGTCGCCGGTACCGTCGGCCAGCTTCCGCAGACCGTCACCTTCGACACCTCCCTACGGGTGGACGAGGCGCTCGGCGTCCGCACCACCCGGGCCGCCCTGCACGCCATCGAGGCGGGCGAGGCGACCGAGGCCAACTTCGCGGCCGTCGGCGACGACTGGGACGTGGAGGAGCGGGCCCTCGCCACGCTCGACCAGCTCGGGCTCGGCCGGATCGGACTGGACCGCACCACCGGCGAACTGTCGGGCGGGGAGTGCGTGCTGCTCCGGCTGGCCGCCCTGCTGCTGAGCCGTCCGGACGTCCTGCTGCTGGACGAGCCCACCAACAACCTCGACCTGCGGGCCCGGCGCCGGCTGTACGCGGCCGTCGAATCCTGGTCCGGGGTGCTCCTCCTGGTCAGCCACGACCGGGAACTGCTGGACCGGGTCGACCAGATCGCCGACCTGCGCGATGGCGAACTCCATTGGTACGGCGGAAACTTCACGGACTACGAGGAGATGCTCGCGGCCGAGCAGGAGGCGGCCGAGCGGATGGTCCGGGTCGCGGAGGGCGACGTACAGCGGCAGAAGCGCGAACTGGCGCAGGCGCACGCCAAACTGGCCCGGCGCAAGCGGTACGGCCAGAAGATGTACGACACCAAGCGCGAACCGAAGATCGTCATGGGTGCCCGCAAGCGTGCGGCGCAGGAATCGGCGGGCAAGCACCGCATCATGCACACCGAGAAGCTGGCGGAGGCGGAGGAACGCCTCGACCAGGCGGAGCTGGCGGTGCGCGACGACGCCGAGATCCGGATCAAACTGCCCGCCACCCAGGTCCCGCCGGGCCGCCGCGTGCTCACCCTGAGCGCACTGCACCCGGTCCACGGCGCCCCGGTCGCGGGCGAGTGGGAGCTGCGCGGTCCGGAGCGGATCGCACTGGTGGGGGCCAACGGCTCGGGCAAGACCACGCTGCTGCGCACGATCGCGGGGGAACTGGCCCCGCTGTCGGGCGAGTCGGTGACCCATGTCCCGGCCCGGTTCCTGCCGCAGCGGCTCGACGTCCTGGACGACGAGCGCTCGGTCGTGGAGAACGTGGCGCGGTTCGCCCCGCACGCGACGAACAACCTGATCCGGGCGCGGCTCGCGCACTTCCTGTTCCGGGGTGCGCGGGCGGACCGGCCGGCCGGCACCCTGTCGGGCGGCGAGCGGTTCCGGGCGACGCTGGCGGCGCTGCTGCTCGCGGAGCCTGCCCCGCAGCTGCTCATGCTGGACGAGCCGACGAACAACCTGGACCTGGCGAGCGTACGGCAGTTGACCGATGCCCTGGATTCCTACGAAGGGGCGCTCGTGGTCGCGAGCCATGACGTGCCGTTCCTGGAGTCGATCGGCATCACGCGGTGGCTGCTGCTCGACGACGGGCTGCGGCCGACGACGGCCGAGGAGGTCCACCGGTCGCTGTGGCAGGGGTGACCTGCGCCGACGGGGACCTGCACCTGCGGGTACCTGCGCTAACGCGGCAAGGGCAGTAAGGCCCAGGACTTGGTGCCGCCCATCGGGGTGAGCACCGGGGTGAGTCCCCAGTCCCCGCCGCAGGCCTCGACCACCGCCGACAGCAGCCACATCCCGCGGCTGCGCCGGTGCCGGCACTCCTCGCTCGCCTCGGGCGAGGAGTGCGCGGGGTGCTGGTCGAAGACGACGATCCGCAGTGCGTCGAACTGCCAGCGGACCTTGAGCACCATCTCTTTGTCGGGCGTGAACCGGTGGGCGCAGGCCACGAGTTCGGAGGCGGCCAAGGCCGCGTTGTCGGACAGGTCGGGCAGTCCGTGACGGTCGAGCAGGGAACGCAGGGCGCCCCGGGCGCTGCCCGCGCAGCGGGCCCCGCCCGGCAGGCCTATGGAGTAGCTCAGTTTCTCCGCCCCCGGAGGGGCCTGCCGGAACTCGTGGACCGACCGCAGGCCACGGAGAGTGCCCGTCATCGTGCTGCTCCAAGGTTCTGAGGTGCTGAATGCGCTGGTGGCCGTGTGGTCATACAAGAGCTGGAGGTCGCCCCGTGTGAGACTTGCGCTACCGACCGTAGCGCAACGTGGTGCACAGTGCTACTACTTGTACGACCACTTGATGTTTTCTCATGGCATTTCCGGACTCGTGCGCATGCTCCCGCCTGCCCTCGACCGGAGGAGAGGGGACCTGTGCCACCGAGGAGTACACCGACCGCACGCCAGCAGCGCCTGGGCTCCGAGCTGCGCAAACTCCGCGAGCAGTCGGGCATGACGGTGCAGCAGGCCGCGGCGCTCATGGGGGTGGACCGCACCAGGATCCCCAACATCGAATCCGGCAGGATCGCCATCGGCGCCGAGCGTGTCCGCACCCTCGCCTTCAACTACGACTGCCCCGACACGGGGCTGGTCGACCTGCTCGCCTCCATGGCCCAGGAGCGCGAGAAGGGGTGGTGGGAGCAGCACCGGGGGATGCTGCCGCCCGCGCTCCTGGACATCTGCGAACTGGAGCACCACTCCGTCGAGTTGCACACCGCCGTCACCACGCACATACCCGGGCTGCTGCAGACCGAGGCGCACGCGCGGGCCGTTTTCGACACCGCCGACCCGCCGCTGCCCGAGCCCGACCTGAGGGCGCGGCTCGCCCTGCGGATGCACCGCCAGCAGGTGTTCGCCCGCGAGGCACCGCCGTTGTACGAGGCGGTGGTGCACGAGGCCGCGCTGCGGATGCAGTTCGGCGGCCCGAAGGTGGCCCGGGCGCAGCTCGACCACATACTGGAGCAGTCGGAGCGGGCGTGTACGACCGTGCGCGTGATTCCGTTCACCGCCGGCGGGTTCCCCGGCGCCGGCCAGTCCTTCACGTACGCGGCCGCCACGATCAGCGAGCTGGACACCGTGCAGCTCGACAGTTCGCACGGCTCGATGTTGCTGGATTCGCAGATGAAGCTGCTCCGCTACCGGGGCCTGCTGGAGCGGCTCCGCTCCCTGGCGCTGCCGCCCGGCGCGTCCCGCGATTTCATCCGCGCCATCGCACAGACCCTCTGACCGGGCCGACCGGCCGACCGGCTGACTGACCACCTGACCGGATCCGACGAGGAGACGAGAGAACGACATGGGCACGACGAGCACGACCCCGACCACCCCGGCGACCCCGTCGGCGACGGCCGGCATCGCGTGGGACGAGGCATTCTGCAGCGAGGGGGCGAACTGTTTCCGCTTCGGCCGGGACGCCGAGGGGAAGGCGTACATCGGAACCACCGACTCCGCCGCCTACGTCACCGACTCGATCGATGCGCTCCGTGCGCTGATCTCAGCCGTCAAGGCGGGAGCAGCGGACCACCTCCTGGCGTGACTTTAGTCCCTTCAGGCCACTTCACACCCCTCCCAAAGTGCATAGATAACGGGATGTAACCAGACAGAGGTCCCCCTGGGGCTTGGCTGGTCTTGATGTCGCGCTTAACCTACGACTCCGTAGGCTACGGAACCGTAGGTAAGTCTCTTTGCACCCAGGAGTACCCGTGACGATCACCTCTCCCCACCTCGGCAGCTCGGAGGCGTGGACGGACGCCAAGCTGCTGTTCGCGCTGGAAGAGGTGGTCGAGAAGGAACTCAACCGCCACCTGAAGGTCACCAAGGACTGGATGCCCCACGAGTACGTCCCGTGGAGCGACGGCCGCAACTTCCCCGGCTTCTTCGAGGACGGCGAAGCCTGGGACCCGCAGCAGTCCAAGGTCACCGAGATCGGCAAGATCGCGCTCGTCGTGAACCTGCTGACCGAGGACAACCTCCCCAGCTACCACCACGAGATCGCCTCGCTTTTCGGACGCAACGGCGCCTGGGGCACCTGGGTGCACCGCTGGACCGCCGAGGAGGGCCGTCACGGCATCGTCATGCGCGACTACCTGCTGGCCTCGCGCGCCGTGGACCCGGACAAGCTCGAAGCATTCCGGATGCAGCACATGTCGGAGGGGTTCGAGTCCGACAACCGCCACTCGATGCTCCACTCCGTGGCGTACGTGGCCTTCCAGGAGCTCGCGACCCGCATCTCGCACCGCAACACCGGCCACCAGTCCGGTGACCCGGTCTGCGACCGCATGCTGGCCCGCATCGCGCAGGACGAGAACCTGCACATGATCTTCTACCGCAACCTGCTGGGCGCGGCCTTCGAGATCGCCCCGGACCTCACGATGCAGGCCGTACGGGACGTCGTGGTCGACTTCCGGATGCCCGGACACGGGATGCCCGGCTTCGAGCGGATGGCCGCGCAGATGGCGATCGGCGGGGTCTACAACCTGCGGATCCACCACGACGACGTGCTGAGCCCCGTGATCCGCTTCCTGAAGATCATGGAAATCGACGGCCTCGGCCCCGACGGGCAGAAGGCCCAGGAGGAGCTGGGTCTCTTCATGGAGGGCCTGGACTCCGAGGCCCGCAAGTTCGACGAGCGGCTGGCCGCCCGCGCGGCGCGCATCGCGGCCCGCAAGGCCTGATCGCACCATCTGATCGCACCGTCCGATCGCACCGCGCCCGCCGACCTGACCGGTTTCCGCTCGCTCGGGCGGGTGACGAGGATTGCCCTGGCAGAGCCCCGCTCTGCCAGGGTTTCGCGTCATGACCGCCATGACGCCGCTCCAGGTCGAGATCGACCAGCTGGCCCGCCTCACCAACGCCCTGGACACCTCGCTGGCCGCGCTGCGCGAGGCCCGGCGGGAGCTGGACCACGTACGGGCCGACCAGCTGGGCACGGCGGACCTCGACGCGGCGTGCGACGGCTTCCAGGAGAGATGGGGCCACGGCACCAAGGAGCTCGCCGGCCGGATCAAGGCCGTACGCGAAGGCGTGCGCCGCAGCGCCGCCGAGTACGCGGAGCTCGACGAGGCCATCCGCGCGGCCTTCCGGCAGGCGGCGTCCGCCCGTGACTGACTCTCCTGCGACCGGCTCCCCCGCAGCCGATTTCTCCGCGCTCGGCTTCGACCCGGCCCCGGGGAGCCCGGACGCGGTACGGGCCCTGGCGAAGAAGCTCCGCTCCTCGGCGGACTGCCTCGCGGAGACCTCCCGCGTCGTCGACGCCCTGGTCTCCCACAGCTCGGCCTGGCAGGGCGAGGCCGCCACCGCCTTCCGCGCCTCGCTGTCGCGGGAGCTCCCCCGGCACCTCCACGCGGCCCACACCTCCCTGGCGGAGGCGGCGCGCGGGCTGACCGGCTGGCACGACACCCTGGCCGCGCACCGCACCCTGGCCTCCCGCTACGCCTCCCTGGCCGCTGCGGCCACCACCGAGGAGGCCCTCACCGACGCCCGCCTCCTGGCCAGTGAACTGGCCTCGGAGCATTCGGCGGCGGCCCGCAGGGTGGCGCACACGCTGACCGCGACGGCGGAGCGGCTGGCGCCGAAGGAGCCCGGGATGCTGGAGTCGGTCTGGAACAAGATCGTCGAGGATCCGGCCGACGCCCTCTCGAACGCCGCGGCCATTCTGGGAGCCGCCGGTGCGGGCATCGCCCTCTTCTTCCCGCCGGCCGGGATGGCGGTCATGCTGGTCGCGGGCGGGCTCTCGCTGGCCGCGCTGACCGCGCACCTCGCGGACCCCGGCTTCCGCAAGCCGCTGACCGAGGGTTTCACCCGGGGCAAGTTCGACGCCGCGTTCTGGAAGAACGGCGTGACCCTGCTCGGCGACGGCCTCGGCGCCGTTCCGGGCGTGGCCGCGGTCGCCTCGGGTGCGAGGGCCGGTACGGTCGCGGCCCGCGCGGCCATGGCGGTCCCGGAGGCCGGCGCCCTGGCGGGCGTGTCCCCGGGCGCGGGTGCCTTCGCCCGTACGACGTGGAACACGGCGGACGAGCTGCGGAAGGTGGAGAGCCCCCTCGCGGCATGGGCGCTGCGGTCGTCGACGCCCGAGGTCAGGGAGCGGGTGGGGGTGGCCGTGGCCACCACCGGAGCCGCCACGGCCGCCGCCGACTACACCGGTGACGACGCCGCCGTGGACCGCGGCTCCACGGCGGTGGACGGCACCCGTCTCGTCGTGGAGGACGGTCCGTCCACGGTCGCGAAGTCGGCCCGCCTCTGGACGCTGGTGCAGCCGTGACGCACCACGCCGTCCCGCCCGTCTGGTTCCGGCTGCCTCCCGGGTTCCACGACATCGGACCCGAGGACCGGGGCGCCCTGGAGGAGGTCGCCGGGGTCCTGGAGGGTCTGGCCGGCCTCGGCGACGGCACGGATCCGGCTGCCGGTGCGGCCGCCGGTGTGACTGCCGGAGCGCCTGCCGGAACCGGTGCGGGGTCGCAGCTCGCCCTGCTGATGGACCGCCTCGACGAGCTCGCCGGTCACCCCGGCCTGCACCTGGTCCACACCGCGATCGGCCTCCACCCCGAGGGGCCCGAGGCCGTCTCCACCTCGCTGTTCTCCCTCTCCGTCCGGCCCGCCGAAGAGCCCGGGTCCGGAACCGGCGCCGCGGCGGGTGTGGCGCGTACGGCACTGGCCCTCGCCCGGTCGGCACCCGGGAGCGGCTCGACGCGCAGGTTCGTCGAGCTGGCATCGGGCCTGCCGTGCGCCCTGGTCTGCGGGGTCGTCCCCGCCTCCGGCACCGACCGGGGGCTGTTCCAGGCCAGGGCCGTCACGGCGCACCCGGAGGGACGGCACCTGTTCCTGCTCGACCTCACCAGCGCGGCCACCGAGCACGCCGGTGCGTACACCGCCATCCTGGAGGCGGTCGCGCACACGATCTCCTTCGCCGATCCCGGGCCCCGGAAGCCCGGGCCGCAGGGCGGCGCCGGGACCTCGCGGATCCTGGAACTGCTGGGGTGACGCCGCCGCCCGTCGGGGGCCGCGCGGCCGGGCCGTCTCGCGGGTCAGGGCCGGCGGCGCAGGGCCTGGCGCTCGGATTCGGACAGGCCGCCCCAGACGCCGAAGCGTTCGTCGTTGGTCAGGGCGTAGTCCAGGCAGGCCTTGCGGCCCTCGCAGGCCCCGCACAGCCGCTTCGCGTCGCGCAGCGAGGAGCCGGGTTCCGGGAAGAAGAAGCCCGGGCCCGTCTGGGCGCAGAGGGCGAGCTCGTACCAGGCCGGGGCGGCAGTGGCGGTATCGGTAGCGGTGGTGTTCATCGACATGCCGCAGAGCCTGTCCGCTCGTGATGGACGTCCGATCAACGCCTGATCAACAGCGCAGAGTGAACGACCGTGCGTGCGATGACTTCGGTACCATGGCGGTATGGCAGACGGACGCGTGGAGCGCGGGAACCAGACCCGGCGGACCGTCCTGGAACGGACGATGAGCACCGCCTCGATGGACGGCCTGGAAGGGCTGTCCCTGGGGAAGATCGCCACGGAACTGGGACTGAGCAAGAGCGGCGTGTTCGCCCTCTTCGGGTCCAAGGAGGAGCTGCAGCTCGCCACCGTGCAGGCGGCCCGTGACGTCTTCGTCGAGGAGGTCGTGCGTCCCGTACGGGACGAGCCCGCCGGGATCGCCAAGGTGTGGCGGCTGTGCGCGAGCTGGATCGACTACTCCGGCCGCCGGGTCTTCCCGGGCGGCTGCTTCTTCTACTCCGCCGCCGCCGAGTTCGATTCGCGCCCCGGGCCCGTCCACGACGAGATCGCCAAGACCCGCGCCGCCTGGACGCGGTACGTCGAGCGGCTGCTCGACGAGGCCCGGCTGGCGGGCGGGTTCCGCGATGCGGCCGCGGCCGACGCCGATGCCGTGGAACAGATCGCCTTCGAGATCACGGCGATGATGGAGCTGGCCAACGCGCACTCCGTGCTGCACGAGGACACCACGGCCTACGACCGTGCCGCGCGGGGCATCCTCGCCCGGCTGCGCGCGGCGACGGCCGCCCCGGAGGAACTCCCGGAGCGACCGCCCGTACTCGCGTTCCCGGTCGCCGGTTTCTCCGCCGGCGACGCACCGGCCGTCAGTCTCCCGGCCGCGTCGGCTTCGTCGGACCGCTGAGCCGCATCGAGGCTCCCACGACCGCCGCGGCGAGCGCGGAGAGCGCGATCAGCAAGAAGATCCCGTGCCAGTCCTCGCCGGGGCCGCCCCCGGTCAGCAGGGCCGCCGCACCGGCGACTCCGAGCGCCCCGCCGAGCTGGCGGGCCGTCATCAGCAGGCCGGTACCGGCCGCGAAGCGCTGCGGCGGGAGTCCGGCCGAGGCCGTGGTCGAGAGCGCGGTCAGCACGGAGCCGATGCCGAGACCTCCGAGGAGTGCGGCGGGCAGGAAGATCTGGGCGTACGAGGTGGACTCCCCGGCCCACCCCCACATCAGCAGGGCGTTGGCGGCGAAGAGCAGCGATCCGACGGTGACGGCGGCCCAGTGGAGGCGGTGGGGGACCCGGCGGCCCACGAAGAGCGAGCCGGCCATGGCGAGGACGGCGCCCGGTGTGACGCCGACGCCGGCTTGCAGGGCCGAGTAGTCCCAGCGCTCGACGAGGTAGGACGGGCCCATCAGCAGCCACGCGTACATGGCGACGCCGAAGAGCAGGGCCCCGATGTTGGCGCGGGCGAACAGCGGGTCGCGCCACAGGTCCCGGTCGACGGCCGGGGCGGGATGACTGCGCGAGCGGCGCAGTGCGAGGGTGCCCGCCAGGGTCCCGCCGATGACCAGGACGAGCACCGTGGGGTCGGTCCAGCCCCACTCCGTGCCCTGGGAGAGCCCGGCCACCACTCCCCCGATGCCGAGGGCGAGGGCCGTCGTCCCGACGGGGTCGGGGAGCAGGCGTCCGGTGCGCGGCTCCTTGGGGAGGACGCGGGCCGCGGCCCAGCCGACGGCGAGGCCGAGCGGGACGTTGATGAGGAAGATCGCGCGCCAGTCCCACCACTCGACGAGCAGTCCGCCGATCGTCGGGCCGACGGCGGCGGCCAGTCCGCCCGCGGCGGACCAGGCTCCGAGGGCAGCGGCCCGGCGGGCGGGTGGCGTGTGGGCGAGTACGAGGCCCAGCGCGGCGGGGATCATCCCGGCGGCGGCCGTTCCCTGGAGGGCACGGGCCAGGATGAGCAGGTCGGCGGTGGGGGCCGCGCTGGCGGCGAGGGAGGTCAGGGTGAAGGCGAGGGTCGAGCCGAGGAACAGGGCCCGGCGGCCCAGGGTGTCCGCGAGCCGGCCGGCCGCGGCGAGCAGGGCGGCGAACAGGACGGCGTAGGCACTGACGACCCAGGTCAGGCGGGCCAGCGACACCTCGGGGAAGGCCCGGCGCAGGTCGGGGAAGGCGATGTTGACGACGGTGGCGTCGAGGAAGGCGAGGAAGGTTACGGCGCTGGCCAGCAGGAGCACCTGCCCACTGCCGGGGCCGGAGGCGGATGCGGGGGCGGGGGCAGGGGCAGGGGCGGAAGTGGAGCCGGGCGCGGCGACGGACGCTTGCGCGGAGCCCGAGGTGGCGACGGGCGCGGCGACGGGCACGGGCGTGCCGGGTTCTGGACGGGTGGAGGTCATCGGGTGGCTCCTGCGGTCTCGGCGGCCGGGCTCGGCGCAGGGGTCTGCGACGGGGATGCGTTCAGGAACTCGACGGCGGCCGCGATGACTTCCGGGTCGAGGAGGATGCGGCGGTGGCCGAGTCCGCTCGTCTCGATCAGGCGGGCCCGCTCCCCGTAGGCCGCCGCGATGGCGCGGGACTGGGCGGGGGCCGCGGTGTCGTCGTCCGCGTCGTGCACGAGCAGGATCTCCGAGGGGATCTCCTCGGGGTGGTGGCACGCGTCGAAGCGGGGCCAGATGTCGGGCTCGCCCGGGAAGAGCCGGCGCTGGACGTGACGCCTCATGGCGTCCTCGACGGCCTGGTTCACGCCCAGCAGCGCGCGGAACCGCCCGGCGAGGAAGTCGAAGTCGGCGATGGATCCGATCCCGACGATCCGGTCCGCCCGGATCCCGTCCCGCAGCGCGAAGAAGGTGGACACCACCCCGAAGGAGTGGGCCAGGACGGCCGAGAACTCCCCGTACTGCGCCCGCAGTCGGCGGATGATCTCGCGCTGCCGGAGGATGGTGGTGGCCCGGCCGCCGGACGCGCCGTGACCGGGTGCGTCGAAGGAAACCACGGTCCGGCCCTCGGCCAGCAGCGCCTCGACGAACCCGGCGAAGCGCGAGGCGCGCGAGGTCCAGCCGTGCACGATGAGGACCGGCCGGTCGCCGTCGCCCCAGCGGTACGTGGTCACGGGTATCCCGTCCACGACGAGCCGCCCGGTCACGGCCCGGGCCATGACCTCGGCCTCGCCCGGCTTCACCTTCGGCCGGCCGAGCGGCCGCACGAACAGCGCGAAGGCCACCCGCCCGACCGGGCCCGGGGCGACCCGGGCGGTGATGTTGAGGGTGGTGCTCAGGAGTGAAGCCATGGGGTGCATGCCCGGTTCTCCGGATCTCCTCAGAGTGGCCAGACGGGGCTGGCGGGTCAGGGTGGTGAAGAGATATTAGCACGATCGTTCGTGTTATTATGGATGGATCACGCGAACCCTCTTCCTGTGCGATTGCCCTCGCCAACGACGGTAGTCGACGCCGATCCACCGATCGGGCGAACTCCCGTCGCCATCAAGGACTTTGATGACCCCAGCTCCCCGGGCGGCCGACCGCGTTCGGGGGGTAGCCCCACCCCGGTTCGGGTGGGCCGCCGGATGTCCCCGGCCCCCGGCCTCCGCGGATCCTGTGACGAGCCAAGGGACTTCGGCAGCGAACGGGGACGCACGATGACAGCCACAGGCGCAGGCACAGGCACACACACAGGCGGAGGCGCCCGCACGGGCACGCGCACGGGCACTCACCGGCGCGCGGCCGCGGCGGCGCTGCTCCTCGCCCTCACGGTCGCCACCGCCGGCCCGGCCGCGACCGCGGCCGCCGCGGGCCGCTCACCCGCCGGGCCGGTCGGGCCGGTCGGGATCTGGCGGCTCGACGGCTACGGCACCGTGCTCCGCGTGGAGTCCGGACGGCTCCAGGAATACCAGGTCACCGGGATCAGCTGCGTGCCCGGCCCGAGCGCGCTGCGGGTCCCCGACAGCGGGAGCTCCGCGGCCTTCCGCTACGCCACCGAGGACCACGAGGTCCTCACCGTGCGCCGCGGATCGGTGCACGTCGAAGGATCGGTCGGGGACCGGGCGACCCACCGCCTCGCCTCCTTGCCCGAGCGGTGCCGCGAGGCCCCGGAACCCGGCCCCGCCGCGGATCCGGTCGCCACCTTCGACGTGTTCTGGCAGACCTTCGCGGAGAACTACCCCTTCTTCGCCGCCAAGGGCGTCGACTGGAACGCGGTGCGCGCGAGCCACCGCCCCCGCGTGCACGCCGGCACCACCGAGGACGAACTCTTCGCCGTCTTCAAGGAGATGCTCGCCCCGCTGCACGACGCACACGTCCACCTCTCCGACGGCGACGACCGGTTCTTCGGCGAGGTGCGCCCGGGCACCGTGATGCCGACCCTCGAACTGGAGACCCGCGTCAAGGCGTACATCCAGGAGGTGGACCTCGGCGGACGAGCCCCGCAGGAGTTCGCCCAGGGACGCATCTCCTACGCCGACCTGCCCGACGGCCGCGGCTACCTGCGCCTCTCCGGCTTCGGCGGCTACACCGAAGCCGGTGACTTCGCCTCCGAGAGCGCCGAGCTCGACCGTGCCCTGGAGAGCGTCTTCACCGCCGAGCGCACCGCCCGCCTGCGCAGCCTGGTCATCGACCTGCGCATCAACGGCGGCGGCTCCGACGAACTCGGCCTGCGCCTGGCCGCCCGGCTCACGGACCGCCCGTACTTCGCCTACGCCAAGCGCGTGCGCAACGACCCCGACGACGCGACCCGGTTCACCCGCCCGCAGCCCCTGTACGTCCAGCCCGCGCGCGGACCCCGCTACACCGGACCGGTCGCCGTGCTCACCGGGGGCTCCACCCTGAGCGCGGGCGAGACCTTCACCCAGGCTCTCCTGGAGCGCCCCGGCCGTACGGTGCGCGTCGGCGAGCCCACCCAGGGGGTCTTCTCCGACGTCCTCGGCCGCACCCTCCCCAACGGCTGGGAACTCGGCCTGCCCAACGAGCAGTTCCTCACCCGCACCGGGAAGACCTTCGACGGTCCGGGCATCCCGGTCGACGTCACCACCCCGGTCTTCACGCAGGAGGAGTTCGACGCACACCGCGACTCCGCCTTCACCACCGCCCTGCGCCACCTTCCCCGGGCATAGGGGGTCCCGGCAACTCCCGTCAGTCCTCGTGCTTCGCGCGGCTCGGCTGGACGCGCTTGGGCTCGCCCGGCATCTTCGGGTAGTCCGGGGGGTACGGCATGTCGCCGAGGCCGTGGTCGCGTTCGTGGCGGTCGGCCAGCTCCAGTGCGGCGTCCAGGGTGAAGGCGTGCTCGTCCATGTCGGCGTGCAGGTCACCCAGTTCCGCGAAACGGGCCGGCATCGTCACGATGTCGAAATCGCGCGGCTCCGCCTCGTCCAGCTCGTCCCAGCGCAGCGGCGCGGAGACGGGGGCGTGCGGGCGCGGACGGATGGAGTACGCGGAGGCGATGGTGCGGTCGCGCGCCGTCTGGTTGTAGTCGACGAAGATCCGCTCGCCGCGCTCCTCCTTCCACCAGGCGGTGGTGACCTTCCCCGGCATCCGGCGCTCCAGGTCCCGGCCGATCGCGATGGCGCACCTGCGGACCTCCGTGAAGGTCCAGCGCGGTGCGATCGGCACGAACACGTGCAGGCCGCGGCCGCCCGAGGTCTTGGGCCAGCCGCGAAGGCCCAACTCCTCCAGGAGCGCGCGCAGTTCGTGGGCGACCGCGACCGCGTGGTGGTAGTCGGTGCCCGGCTGCGGGTCCAGGTCGATGCGCAGCTCGTCGGGACGGTCGGTGTCGTCCCGCCGGACCGGCCAGGGGTGGAAGGTGAGACAGCCCAGGTTGGCGGCCCACAGGACGGCGGCCGGCTCGGTCGGGCAGATCTCGTCGGCAGTGCGTCCGCTCGGGAAGGCGATGTGGGCGGTGGGGATCCAGTCGGGCAGGTTCTTCGGAGCCCGCTTCTGGAAGAAGGACTCGCCCTCCACCCCGTCCGGGAACCGCTCCAGGGTCGTGGGCCGGTTGCGCAGGGCGCGGGTGATGCCGTCCGCGACCGCGAGGTAGTAGGCGGCCACGTCCCCCTTGGTGAGGCCGCGCTCGGGAAAGTACACCTTGTCCGGGCTGGACAGCCGGACGGCCCGGCCGCCCGCCTCCAGCTCGATCGCTTTGCCCGCTGCACCCATGTGCGCCACGGTAGGCGGACCCGCGCGGACCCGCACACCGAGCGGGTCCGGGCGTACCGCCCCAGAATCGGAGACATGGATCTGCCGGTCATGCCACCCGTGAAGCCGATGCTCGCCAAATCGGTGTCCGCGATCCCCCCGGGGATGCAGTACGAGGCCAAGTGGGACGGCTTCCGCGCGATCGTCCACCGGGACGGGGACGAGATCGAGCTCGGCAGCCGCACCGGCAAGAGCCTGACCAGGTACTTTCCCGAACTGGTGGCGGCACTGAAGGCGAATCTGCCCGACCGCTGCGTCGTCGACGGCGAGATCGTCGTCATCCAGGGCGCGCGCCTCGATTTCGACCGGCTCAGCGAGCGGATCCATCCCGCCGCCTCCCGGGTGAAACTGCTCGCCGAGACGACCCCTGCCTCCTTCGTGGCCTTCGATCTGCTCGCGCTGGGCGACGAGGCCCTCCTCGACACCCCGCTCGCCGACCGCCGTGCCGCCCTGACCCGCATCCTCTCCACCGCCCGGCCCCCCGTACACCTCGCGCCCGCGACCACCGACCCCGCGCTCGCACGGGAGTGGTTCGAACGGTTCGAGGGCGCCGGACTCGACGGGATCGTCGCCAAACCCCTCGATCTCCCCTACCGGCCCGACGCCCGCCTCATGTTCAAGATCAAGCACGAGCGTACGGCCGACGTCGTCATCGCGGGTTTCCGTTTCCACAAGAGCGGTCCGATTGTCGGATCGCTGCTCCTGGGACTGCACGACGCCCACGGCACGCTCCAGCACGTGGGCGTCTGCGCCGCCTTCCCGATGAAGCGCCGCGCCGAGCTGATCGACGAGCTCGAACCGCTCCGGATGCCCGACCCCGCGGGCCACCCGTGGGCCGCATGGGCCGAGGAGTCCGCCCACGAGACCGCCCGCCTGCCGGGGGCACAGAGCCGCTGGACCGGAAAGAAGGACCTGTCCTGGGTACCGCTGCGCCCCGAGTGGGTCTGCGAGGTGGCCTACGACCACATGGAGGGCGACCGGTTCCGGCACACCGCGCAATTCCGCCGCATGCGGCCGGACCGGGAGCCGCGGAGCTGTACGTACGCCCAGCTGGAAGAGGTCGTCGGCTACGACCTCGCCGAGGTCCTGACCACGAAGACGACCTGAGGCCGCGCTCGCGGCGGCGAAGCAGGACGGCCGTCCGGTGCTCATCGACTTCGGCGCCGGCTGGGTGCCTGGACTGCCGTGTCCTGAGCGCCTGGTTCAAGCAGGCCGGACCCTCCGCACAGCTGGCCAAGTACCACGTGGTGAAGGTGGACGTCGGCGAGTTCGACCGCAAGCTGGACGTGGCCGAGCGCTACGTCGACCTGGGCGCGAGCGGCATACCCGCGCCGGCCGTCCTGGACCCCGCCTCCGGGGACGTCAAGGTGGCAACGAACCTGGGCGAGTTCTCCAGTGCCCGCAGCATGTCGGCCGCACAGGTCGAGGAGTTCCTGACCCGATGGCTGTAGCCCCCCGGCTCCGGGCCCGCCGCGCGCGGGCCGGCTGCGCGTTCTACGAGGACGGGACGGTCACCCTCGAACTTCCGGTCCGGCGGGTCGAGGACGCCGACAGCGCGAAGCCGTTCCTCACGTACGGGGCGTGCAGCGAGACCAGCGAGCTGAGGGATCCGCCGCCCGGCCGGCGGTCGTCAGCGCGTCGTCAGCTCCTCCCACTCCGCCCGGCTCGGGCCGGCGGTGTTCGGTGCGTAGTCGGGCCGGGCCGCGAGCCAGCGCGCCACCCGCGCCCGGATCTCCGGGTCGGCGTACGTC
This sequence comes from Streptomyces sp. NPDC056883, assembly GCF_042788835.1. Taxonomy (NCBI): domain Bacteria; kingdom Bacillati; phylum Actinomycetota; class Actinomycetes; order Kitasatosporales; family Streptomycetaceae; genus Streptomyces; species Streptomyces sp. NPDC056883. The sequence goes on from NZ_JBHUBS010000006.1 coordinate 339,302, forward strand.
CGCTGCGGCGGATCGGCCAGGTGCCTGACCCTCGCGCGCGCCCGCATCACCTCCGGGTCCTCCAGCGCGCAGTCGAACAGCGCGGCCACCTCGCGGGCCGTCCCCGTGCGCCCGGCGCGGGTCGCGAACCGCTCCCCGATGGCCCCGTCCGCGACCACCTGGAAGTCGAACCACGGCTTGAGGGTGCGCACCGCCCACGCGTGGTACTCGGCGGCGAACCGCACCGATCCCGGGTCCTGGTGGGCCGTACGGGCCACCCTGCGCGCGGCCCACAAGGTGAGCGAAGTCCCCTGCCCGAGCGTCGGATTGGTATGGGTGACGGAGTCTCCGACCGGCACGAACCCGCTCACCACCGGCCCCCGCTCGTCGACCAGGGCGCTCCAGCGGTTGTCCAGGCCGCCCGTGGCCAGTACCTCGGACAGCGGCTCGGCGCCCAGTCCCAGCCAGGCCGCACCGGGCGGGAAGGCCCGCGCGGCGGCCTCGAACACGGCCGGATCGCGCAGAGCGGAACGCGTGGCGTCCCCGGTGTGCACGAACAGCGTCACGGCGAACAGCCGGTTGTCGGCCGGGAAGACCGCGCACCCGGCGAAGCTGCCGCCCGTCACCGCCCAGGGGCGCCGCGGCCCCTCCTCGCGGCCCTCGGGCAGCCGGTACCAGCGGCAGAAGTAGGCGAGGCCCGTGCGGTGCCGCTCCACGACGCCCGGCCGGCAGCCGATCGCCGTCAGCCACCGTTCGGAGCCGCCGCGCCGGCCGCCCGCGTCCACGACGAGGTCGCCCGCGTAGACCCCCGCCCCCGTGGTCACTCCCGTCACCCTGACCCCGGAAGGAGCAGCCCCCTCCGCGATCAGCCCGGTCACCGGCTCCCCGTACCGCGCGACCACCCCCGGTTCGGCCCGTACCGCCGTGGCGAGCGCGCTCTCCAGCACGATCCGCCGGGCCTGGAGCATCACCAGGTCCTCGTCGCCCGGCCGCGCGGGAGGGCGTACGTCGAACCAGTCCAGCTCGTGCCGTTCCCGGGCTCCGAGCCGGAGCATCTCGGCGTGGACGTCGGGCAGTTCCTCGCGCAGCACCCCCCGCGCGGCCCCGAGCAGCACGTGCGGCTGGTTCGCCTGGGGCACCGCCGACCGGTGCCAGCCGAAGAAGTCCCGGTCGAGCGCGGTGCCGGGGGCGCGCGGATCGCGTTCGAAGAGCTCGGCCGTGTGTCCGTGGCGCGCCGCGAGCAGCGCGGTGGCCAGCCCTCCTATGCCCCCGCCGACAACCAGCACGTGCGCCATGGAGCCCCCTTGGGCCGGTCGAACCGGCGAGCCGGCCGACCGGTGAGTCGACGAACCGATGCGCCGTACGACGATCGGACCGCGGGAAGCCTGCGCGGGCGGCGCCGGGCCGAAACCCCGCAGGGCCGCTCTGGACGTAAGGTCACAGCCTGGGCCGCACCGCACGCCGCCCCGGCAGACCGATCCGTCGAAGGACACCCATGAGTACAGAACCCGGCCGCGCCGTCCCGCGCGCCCACGCCGTCGTCGGAGTCGGCGTGATCGTGGTCGGCCGCGACGGCCGGGTGCTGCTCGGCCAGGCGCACGACGGGCGCTGGGAACTGCCCGGCGGCAAGGTCGACCCCGGGGAGGCCTTCGAGCAGGCCGCCGCCCGCGAACTGGCCGAGGAGACCTCGCTGCGGGCCGCACCCGAGGAGATCCGGATCGTGTCGATCATGCTCGCCGGCGACACCGGAACCGACACCGGCTCCGGCTCCGGAACCGACTCCGGCCCGACCCGGCTGACGGCGGCGGCCGTCACCTCGGCCGCCGAGGGCGTCGCCAAGGTCACCGAGCCCCACAAGATCGCCCGCTGGTCCTGGTTCGCCCCGGCGGAGATCCCGGCGGCCCTCTACGCCCCGTCCGCGGCGGCCCTGCGCGCGTGGCGGCCCGAGCTCACCCGGACCCTCCCGCACGTGCCTTCGTACGACTATCCGACGCTGACGCCGCACCAGGACACGCCACAGGGCCCGCGCAAGCCCGTCTAGGCCCTGTCTAGGCCGTGGCCGCGGTCACCGTGGCCACGGTGACCGCGGCCATCGCCAGCTGCATGTCACGGATCGCGGTGCGGATGCTCTCGGCCGCCCACTGCCCGTCGGCTATCGCCGCCGTACGTGCGGTGATCTCCTTGCGCGGGACTCCCGGGAAGGCCAGGGCGTGCAGGCGGGCGGCGTGGATCACCGTGACGAGGCTCGCGGTGCGCTCGTCCGGTTCCGCGCCCTTGGAGACCGCGTCGGCGAGCCGCTCGCGCAGTGCGCGCTCGACCGTGCCGTCCGCCTCCGGGTAGCGCCGCACCGGGAACATCCCGAGCGCCTTGCGCCGCTCCTCCACGACCACCCCGCGCGCGCTCAGCCGCTCCACGGCCGCGCCGACGGCCTTGGCCTGGTCCTTCGTCAGCCACTCGCCGATCCGGCGCTTGCTCCGGCCCTTCATCCAGACCCGCATCGCCTCGAACCGCCCGTCGAGCAGTTCCTCCCCCGTGGGCGGGGAGTCCACCAGCTCCAGGTGCTTGCCCGAGACCCGAACCCGGTCCGCCAGCACCAGTTCGAGCAGGAGGGCGCCCGCCACGGCCCAGCCCACCGACTGCCTCTGCTTGACCGAGCCCGACTCGTCGTCCAGCGACAGCAGCATGATTTCTTCAGCCAGCGTGATCTGCATCCCGGCACCCCCGCACCCGTAGAACCCTTGGAACCTCTTTCCCCACCAGACGTCCACGCCCGCCCGGGAGTTCCCCGGTGCGCCCTACGGCCGCCCCGCCATCGCGCGCGGGGCGAAGTTCCCGTCCCCGAGGTCCTCCGCGAGCAGGCGCTTGGCGATCGCGTCCGCCGCGGCCCGCAGCTCCGCGCTGCGCGGTCGGCCCCGGTCCTTCTCCAGCTGGTCGCCGAGCCACTTGGCCCACGCGGCCGAGATGACGCCCGCTTCCCGCTCCCCCGCCGGGGTCTGCGTGTAGAAGCCGTTCTGCCGCGTCATGTAGCCCTCGTCCACCATCCGCTCGAAGACCGGCAGCAGTACCTCCGGGGGCAGGTGCCGGCGCGAGGCGATGAGCCCCAGGCTCGCGTAGCCGACGGTGCGGGTCATCAGGTCCACCTGCATCACCGCCCACGCGCCCGCCATGTCCAGCCGGGTGTCCGAGGAGTTCACGATCCCGCGCGCCGTCTCCGGCCCCATGTTCCGCACCAGCTTGCCGACCGCCAGTTCCAGCAGCTTCGCCGAGTCTCCGGAGGCCGTGGCGGGCGAGCCGAAGCCGTCGCCCATGTCCGTGGAACCGGCCCGTGCGCTGTCGCGCAGCTTGACCTGCTTGAGGAACAGCGCGACGACGAATCCGACCACCGCCACCGGCACGGTCCACAGGAACACCGTGTGCAGGGTGTCCGCGTACGCGTTGATGATCGGCCCGGCCGCCGCCGGATCCAGGCCGTGCACGCCCTGCGGGCTCTGCGCCGCGACGCCCAGCTGCCGCGGGTCCTCGCCGGTGGCGCGCGCGGCCTCCGCCACGCCCTTCGCCAGCGCGGGCTTGAGGGTGTTGGCGTAGATCGTGCCGAAGACGGCGGTCCCGAAGGCGCTGCCGAGCGTACGGAAGAAGGTGACGCCCGAGGTCGCGGTGCCGAGGTCGGCGTAGTCCACCGTGTTCTGCACGGCGATGGTCAGCACCTGCATGCACAGGCCGATGCCGGTGCCGAGGACGAACATGTAGAGCGATTCCAGCCAGGCGTTGGACTCCGGTCCCATCCGCGACAGCAGGTAGAGGCCGACGCCCATCACGGCGCAGCCCACGATCGGGAAGATCCGGTAGTGCCCGGTCTTGCTCGTGACGTTGCCGCTGAAGACCGACGCGATCAGCAGGCCGATGACCAGCGGCAGCGTCCGTACGCCCGAGACGGTGGCCGAGTCCCCGTCCACGTACTGCAGGTACGTGGGCAGGAAGGTCATCGCGCCGAGCATCGCGAAGCCGACGACGAAGCTGAGGACGGAGCAGACCGAGAAGACGGGGTTGCGGAACAGCCGCATCGGCAGCATCGGCTGCGCGGCGCGCACCTCCACGAGGCAGAACAGCGCCAGTGCCACGGCACCGCCGGCGAAGAGCCCGACGATGAGCGGCGAGCTCCAGGCGTACTCGTTCCCGCCCAGGCTCGTGGCCAGGATCAGCGCGCTCGCGCCGATCGCGACCATGGCGATGCCCAGGTAGTCGATGACCGGCTTGCCGACGGCGCGCACGGAGGGGATCGTCTTCGCGGCGGCCACCACGACCAGGATCGCGATCGGCACGTTGACGTAGAACGCCCACCGCCAGGTCAGGTGGTCGGTGAAGAGTCCGCCGAGCAGGGGTCCGATGACCGTCGCGACGCCGAAGACGGCGCCGATCGCGCCCTGGTACTTTCCGCGTTCGCGCAGGGGGACCACGTCGGCGATGAGGGCCATCGCGGTGACCATGAGCCCGCCGGCGCCGATGCCCTGGATGCCGCGCCACACGATGAGCAGGGTCATGTTGCTCGCGAGGCCGCACAGGAACGACCCGGTGATGAAGACGATGGCGGAGACCTGGAAGACCAGTTTCCGGCCGAAGAGGTCGCCGAACTTGCCGACGAGCACGGTCGCGACCGTCTCGGTGAGCAGGTACGAGGTCACGACCCAGGACATGTGGTCCCCACCGCCGAGGTCCGCCACGATCGTGGGCAGCGCCGTGCCCACGATCGTCTGGTCCAGGGCCGCCAGCAGCACGCCGAGCATGATCGTGCCGAACACGATGTTGCGCGAGCGCCGGTCCAGGACGGGCGGTGCCGCGGCGGACGGGGCGGGGGCTGCACCTTCGGCTGGGGCTGCACCTTCGGCTGTGGTCACACCTCGCACTCTCACAGCGCCCCCGCCCGGCCGCATGCGGCGTTAGCCCATCCGGGGAAGGGCGCGAGGGCCGTCCATGCAGGTGAACGGGGGTCAGCGCAGGTAGCCCAGCCCCGGGTGCTCCGCCGCGTACCCGGTCACCAGCCGCCGGGCCACCCCGACCGAGTCCACCAGGGGATGCAGGGCGAAGGCCTTGACCGCGTCCGCGCGCGATCCGCTCGCCGCCGCGGCGAGGACCTCCCGCTCGGCGGCCTTGACCGAGGTCACGAGTCCCACCGCGTGCAGCGGCAGCGGATCGACGGCGACCGGGTGGGCCCCGTTGGCGTCGACCAGGCAGGGCACCTCGATGACGGCCTCGGCGTCGAGCACCGACAGGGTCCCGCGGTTGCGGACGTTCAGGATCAGGGTGGCGCGCTCGTCCCGGGCGATGGCGCGCATCAGGGCGAGGGCCACCTTCTCGTACCCGCCCGACTCCAGGTCGCTCTCCTCGCGCGCGCCGACGCCCGCGACCTCGCGGTTCTCGGACATGTACGTGGCTTCGCGCTCGGCCCTGGTCCGGTCCCAGGCGGCCAGTGCGGCTCCGGGCGCCGGATCCGGCTGCCCGGCCTCGGCGTAGAAGCCCCGCTGCTGGTCGCGCAGGAAGGCCCCGCGGGTCTGTTTGGCCTCCTGGTAGGCCCGTACGGTGTCACGGTTGAAGTAGTAGTAGTGCAGGTACTCGTTCGGGATCGCGCCGAGCGAGCGCAGCCATTCGGCCCCGAACAGCCGGCCCTCCTCGAAGGATTCCAGCGCCCGCGCGTCGGCCAGCAGCCGCGGGAGTTCGTCCCGGCCGCCGATCCGCAGGCCGCGCACCCAGCCCAGGTGGTTGAGGCCGACGTAGTCGATCCAGGCGTCCTCGGGCCGGGCGCCGAGCAGCCGGGCGATCCGCCGCCCGAGACCGACGGGCGAATCGCAGATGCCGATGACCCGGTCCCCGAGCTCCTCGGCCATGGCCTCGGTGACCACCCCGGCCGGGTTGGTGAAGTTGATGACCCACGCGTCGGGGGCGGTACGGGCCACCCTGCGCGCGATCTCGCGGGCCACCGGCACCGTCCGCAGGCCGTAGGCGATACCGCCCGCGCCCACCGTCTCCTGGCCCAGCACTCCCTCGGCCAGGGCGATCCGCTCGTCGGCGGCCCGCCCCTCCAGCCCTCCGACCCGAATGGCCGAAAACACGAAGTCGGCGCCGCGCAGGGCCTCGTCGAGATCGGTGGTGGCCGTGACGGCCGGGGCGTCCGCGATCCCGGCGGCCTGGTCCGCGAGCACCCGGGCCATGGCGCGGAGCCGGCCGGAGTCCTCGTCGTACAGGGTGACGTGCGACACCCTGCCCTCGGCGCGATCGCCGAGCAGGGCTCCGTAGACGAGCGGTACCCGGAATCCGCCTCCGCCGAGGATCGTCAGCCGCACGCCCTTACCGCCTTTCGCAGTGCACCAGTGCCAGGGTGTCGTGGCACCAGTCTCCCCCGCAGGATCAGTCCACCGGCGACGGCACGGCCCTCAGCCGCGGCGGCTGGTGCTGCTGCGCGCCCGGACCGCCCGGCAGCGGACCCGTCGCCAGGCCCTGCGGCGCGGAGAGGACCAGGGTCATCCGGGTCAGCCCCATGCCGTCGAGCATCGGGCCGGATTCCGCCACCATCCGGCAGCGCACCAGGCCCCAGCCCGGGTCCGGGTGGCGCACGCTGCGCACGGCGCCGTCCTGTTCGGCGGCCTCGGCCCCGTGGGTCGTCAGCCAGTGCGGCACTCCGTACCGGTAGGCGGCCTCCATGAACGGGTCACGGGCCACCTCCTGACGGATGCTGCGCAGCCCCTCGTCCTCGGGGGTGGCGGCCAGCGCGGTCGCGAACCGGGCCAGCAGCGGTACGCACCAGGCCGGTTCGTGGTCCTCCAGCACGGCGGCGGCGTCCGGGTGGAACAGCACGAAGCGCAGGAAGTTGTCGTCCGGGAGGGCGGTCGGATGCGGGCGCACCGACTGGAAGAGCCGGTCGAAGGCCGAGTTGGTCAGGGCCACGTCCCAGCGGTGGTCCACGAGGAAACTCGGGTAGGGCACGGCCTCCATGAGGGCCGCGTAGTCGATCAGGTAGTCGCGCTGGGCCGGATCGTCCGGCAGCCGGCTGTCCTCGGCCGCACGCCAGGTGGGGGGCGGGTCACGGTCGACCATGATGCGGAAGAGCCAGAAGCACTGACGCTCGCTCATTTCCAGGGCCTCGGCCAGGGCGAGCAGCTTGCGGTCCGTCCACTCCTTGACCAGGCCGCGCTCCCAGTTTCCGTAGGCGCGCACGCTGATGCGCAGACGCGCCGCCAGGTCTTCCTGACTCAGCCCGAGTTCCTCCCGGCGCTGGCGCAAAATCTCCTTGCGTCGCTCCGACCGCACGGCGCCGCGTGCGGACTCCTCGCCCGCGAGGCGCTCCCCACCGATGTGGGCGAGGCCATCGGACGGGCCCACCGCTGCGAGATGTGGCACCGAGAGCTCCCCCCTCTTCCTTACGGTCTGGATCTTCATTTCCGTGTGGCGATCCTGCTACCGACTTCATTCGAGTGTCAACTATTGTGGCAATTCCAGCCTCTGGGCAGCTCGTTCCCGCCACAGATGTGGCACGTTCTAGCCGTACGGACCGAGACCGGATAGATTCCAGAAGCCGACCACGTGCCCGTACCCCGACCTCGCGCGATCTAGGAGAACCACTGGTGACAGACGGCTTCCCGGCTCCCGTCGCGGTGGCCAACACGCTCCTGGCAGCCACCGTCACGCGGGTCGCCGAACTCGCGGGCAAGCTCGGCCGCGACCGGAACCAGGTCTTCGACCTGCGCCGCCTCTCCGAGGCCTCGGGCGTCCCGGCCGACGTGGTGCGGAGCCTGCTGGACGGCCGGCCCGCCGGCGAGCCCGATCTCCAGACCCGGTTCCTCCAGCGCCTCGACCTCCTGCGGCGCACCCGCGTCAAGCCCAACGGCCGCCGCTACACGCAGCAGGAGATCGCCGACGGCGCCGCCATGTCGCGCCAGCAGGCCGGGGCCCTGATCAACGGCGACCGGCGGCCGACCATGGAACACTGTGACGCGATCCAGCGCTTCTTCGGGGTGCACGCCGGATTCCTCACCGCCCATGACGCAGACGCGCTCACGGACGCCCTTCAGCGCACCGAGCAACAGCTGCTCCAGGACTTCGCGGGCCGCGCCAGAGAAACCGCACCCGCTCCGGCCGCTTCGGCGGGCGATCCGCTGGCAAGACTTCTCCAGAACCACGGCGTACGGGGCATCGCCTGGAGAGCCGCCCAACTGCCCAGCGACAAGCACCGGGACAAGGTGACCGAATGGCTGGACATGCTCCTCGAAAGCGTCAAACCGAACGAATCCTGACCCAGTCGAAAGTCTGGGTCTGATCCTTGAGTCCTGATCCGGATCCGCGCCGACGGGGAGAACGGTGAGCATAGGCAGAGAGCAGCGGCGGTTGTGCGGAGAGCTGGTGGCAGGCATCAGCCTCACCGCGCCCGTGGAACCCGTGGACCTCTACGCCGCCCTCTGCGAGGGCATGAGCAAGCACCGCGGCCGCCGGGTGGACTTCCGGATGGCCTCGTTCCCGCCGGGAACGGCCAGCGGCCTGTGGCTCGACATGGCGGACCGCGATCTGGTGGTCATCGAGGAACGCACCGCACCCGACCACCAACTGGTGATCCTCGGGCACGAGCTGTGGCACATGAAGGCCGGCCACTGCAGCCACCACGTCGACGGCGCCGCCGTCGCCGCCCGGCTGCTGACGGACGAGGCCGACATCGGCGAGACCGTGCGGCGCGTCGCCGCGCGCACCCGCGCCGACGTCCAGGAGGAGACCGAGGCGGAAACCTTCGGTCTGCTGCTGGGGAGCCGCTGCCGGACCTGGCTGGCCGGATCGGCCAGCCACCGGGCTCCGGCACAGCGGGACCAACTGGCCGGCCGCATCGAGGCCGCGCTCGGATACCGGGGGCACAGGAACGACCATTGAAAGGCCAGGACTACTACACGCCGGCAGCCGCGATGGCGATCGCACTCGCCTTCAAACTGCCGACGCTACGGAAAAACTGGCGCGATCCGCTCCTGCGGTCGGTCTGCGCCCTGCTCACCTTGGCCGGCGCCGTCTTCACCTTCGCCGCCCCGCCCACGATCGCGGCGGTCAACCGCTGGACCGGCATACCCAACTTCTCCGCCCCGTTCGTCTACTGCCTGATCACCGCCTTCAGCGCCGCCTGCCTCGTGCTCATCGTCAACTGGCGCGGCGGCCCCCCGGAGGAGACCCGGCGCGTCTCGCGCGCCTGGATCCTCGGCTATTCCGTGGTGATCGTGGCGCTGACGGTGCTGTTCGTCCTCGGTGACAGCCCGGTCGAGCGGCTGCGGGACTTCGACACCTACTACGCCAACACCCCCTTCACCCGGGAGATGATCGCCCTCTACCTGGTGGCCCACAACGTGGCCGCCATCGTGATGGTCGCGATGTGCTGGCGCTGGTCCCTGCAGGTGCGCGGCTGGCTCCGCGTCGGCCTCGTGATCATCGTCATCGGATACGTCTTCAACCTCTGCTACGACGCCACCAAGATGACCGCCGTCGTCGCCCGCTGGACCGGTCACGACCTGGACTGGCTGAGCACCTCGGTGGCACCTCCCGTCGCCTCCATCGGAGCCAACGTCAGCGCCATCGGCTTCGTCCTCCCGCTGGTGTTCCAGCGGCTGTCCGACGCCTGGCAGTACTGGTCCACGTACCGGCGGCTGGGCACGCTCTGGCGGGAGCTGCGCGTCTGCGGCCCCACGGGCGCCCCCAGCGTACGGATGGCCTGGTGGTCCGCCGTGGAGCTGCGGATGATCCAGCGCGAGTCGGACATCCACGACGGCTTCCTGCACCTCGGCCCGTACTTCGACCAGTCCCACCGGGACGACGCCCTCGCGCGGGCCCTCGCCGCCGGCGCCGACGAGGAGACCGCGCGGGCCGTCGCCGACGCGGCCATGGTCGCGGCCGCCGTGCGCGCCCGGGCGGCCGACCCCGAGGGGCGGGTCATCGGGGCCAGCGACGAGGGTGCCCCGCCGCCCGGCGACGGTCCCCGCGACCTGGTGCGGATCTCGCACGCGCTGCGCAACTCCCGCGTGGTGGCCGAATGCCGACGGCAGTCGTCCCTGTCGGGGAGCTGAGCACCGGCCTCCCAAGCCGGTGATCAGCTCCCGGCCGCCAGGGTCAGCGACGGGAACAGGTCCTGGAACGGCGCCGCCGAGTCGATCCCGTCCCGGCCGAAGGGCGCGTCGAAGCTCCACACCATGAACAGCAGGAACACGATCAGCGCGCTGAACAGCCCCGCCAGCAGCAGCTCCCGCCCCGAACGCCGGATCTGCAGGGTGAAGATCAGCCCGACGGTGACCAGCCCGCCCGCGACCAGCCCCAGCCAGACCACCCCCGGCAGGGTGGACTCGTCGCTCTGCGTCCGCTCGTGGCGGGCGTCGTCGGCGGCCGCGATGTGGTCCAGCAGCGGCTGGTAGGCCTGGGCCTGCAGCTCGTTGCCCGGACTCTGGTGGGTGACGTCGCTGCGCAGCTTGCCGAGCAGCTCGCCGCCCTCCGCGGAGACCGGGGTCCCTGAGGTCAGCCGCGGCCAGTCCACGCTGACGGTGTGGGACACGTACGCGTTGACCTCGCCGCGGATCCGGTCGCGCACGGCGGCCGGGTAGACGTCGGCCCGCTGGGTGACCTCGTACAGGGACTGGGCCTCGCGGCGCACGCTGTCCTCGGCGGCGCCGCGCGCCTCCCAGACGCCCGCGATGGCCAGGCCGAGCACGATCGCGTAGACCACGCCGACCATCATCACCATGTACTCGAGGACGTCGGGGGTTTCGCTGGTGTCCTCGTCGTCGGCGACCCGGCGGTGCCGGATCGCGGTGAAGGCGAGGACGAGGGCGCAGACGAGCGCCATGGCGATGGCCAGGACCAGCCATTCGGACACGAGGGTTCTCCGTAGGTCGAGATGAGCGGACTGAACGTGGGGGGCGTGGCTAGCCGCGGCTCCTGGAACGGGGCCGCAGCGCGACGGCCGCGAGCACCGCCGGGGTCGTGACGACGACCATGAGCATCAGGGTGGACATGCCGTCCGGGCCGCGCCGCGCCAAGGCCGCGGAGTGGTACGGGCGCACGTGGAAGCGCCCCGCCGCCCCGGCCCCCGCTGCGGCCCGGTGCGGGGCCACCGCTCCGCCCGGAGCGGCCTGCGCGGCCCCGGCCTCCTCCACCGCGGCCGCCCGCGGCTGCGCCGCCGAAGGCCTTGCCTGCGCCGTCGGCCCCGGACCCGGGCCGGGCTCCGCCGCCACGCCGGCCGGCGCGGGGGCGAGCGGCCCCAGCCCCGGGTGGCGCACCGTCGGCGCGGCCGGGCCGGGCAGCAGCACACGGGCGGTCGGCCGGACCGCCGGAGCCGGAGCCGACGGCGGCAGGAGCAGCGGCGGCACGGACGGCCTCGGCCGCGACCCGGCGGGAACACACAGGTCGACCCGGGCGCCGCGCCCGTGGCCGTCTCCGGCGACCGCCACGTGACCGTGCAGCGGGCAGAGCGCCGCCACCAGGCCGGCCCCGGCGAAGTACTGCCAAGCGGTCACCGCGCGTTCTCCCGATTCCGCAGCAGGGATGAGGACTACGCCTGAAGAAACGATCACGGCGGTGCTTCGATACGCGGCAGACAGGTCAAGATCGGCCCTCGGCAGCCCACTTCGGGCCACAGCGGGTCCGGCCGGCCCCCGGCGCGTCCCGGTCGCGCCCCTGTCCCGCGCCTTTCCCGCACCGGTCCCGCACCGGTCCCGCACCGGCAGGCGTGCCCCCGCTCACCACCCCGGCGCGCCCTCGCGCGCCCCCGCGCCCGCGGCCGGGCTTCACCCGTCCGGCCCACTCCGTCACGGCGCGGCCCGCTCCCCCCGCCGATGATCGGAGAACCCGATCCCGCAGCTCAGCGGGGTGGCCCCGGGGAGCACAGGGACGGTGGCAGGTGGACGCGGACGGCTCGCAGACCCTCGAAGCACAGGTCGACGCCCTGATGGACGGCTTGCAGGCCGACTTGGAACGGCTCGCGTCGATCCCCTCGGTCGCCTTCCCCGGATACCCGCCGGAACCCGTCGAAGAGGCGCACGACCTGCTCGTCTCCCTGCTGCGCGAGGCGGGCGTCCCCACCATCGAGCGGATCGACCTCCCGGACACCGCCCCGGTCGTCTACGGGGAGATCCCGCCCCCGCACCCGGACGCCCCGACCGTCCTGCTGTACGGGCACTACGACGTCCAGCCCGCCGGCAATCCGACCCTCTGGCTCTCCCCACCCTTCGAACCCACCCCCGTCCCCGGCGTCCCCGGCGCCCTGCGGGCGCGCGGCATCGCCGACGACAAGTCGAACGTGATCGCGCACCTGGGCATGCTCCGGGTCTACGGCGGCCGGCCGCCCGTCGGGATCAAGATCGTGATCGAGGGTCAGGAGGAGTACGGCAGCCCCTTCGACGACTATCCGCCCACCGATCCGGACCGGTTCGCCTGCGACGCGATGGTCATCGCCGACCTCGGCAACCTGCGGCCCGGCACCCCGACCCTGACCACCGGCCTGCGCGGAGCCTGCGAGGTCATGGTGGAGGTGCGCACCCTCGCGGAGGCGCGGCACAGCGGGGAGTTCGGCGGAGCCGCTCCCGACGCCCTGCTGGTCCTGCTCCGGGCGCTGGCCACCCTGCACGACGAGCACGGGAACGTGGCCGTGCCCGGGCTGCGCCGCGATCCCTGGGAGGGAGCGACGTACACCGAGGAGGAGTTCCGTCGGCTGGCCTCCGTGCGGGACGGGCTGCCGCTGATCGGCACCGGCTCGCTCGGCGAGCGGCTCTGGAGCGGGCCCGCCGTCACCGTCATCGGGCTGGACGCCCCGGACGTGGCGGGCGCCGCCTCCGCCGTGGTCCCGTACGCCCGGGCCAAGCTGAACCTGCGCTTCCATCCGCTCCAGGACGCGAAGGAGGCCCGGACCGCGCTCGTGAAGCACCTGCGCGCACAGCGCCCCTTCGGGATCCCGCTCGCCGTCACCCCGGGCGACACCGGCCCCGGCTTCGAGGCGCGGACGGGCGGGCCGGCGTACCGGGCGGCGCTGACCGCGCTGAAGGAGGCCTGGGGCACGGAGGCCTCGTACGTGGCCACGGGCGGCTCCATCCCGCTGGTGAACGGCCTCGCGAGGGCGGCTCCGGGCGCGGAGGTGCTGCTGTTCGGCGCGCAGGACAGCATGTGCAACCTGCACGCGCCGAACGAGCGGGTGCTGATGTCGGAGGTGCGCAACACGGTGGTGGCGATGGCCGCCTTCGTCCGGGAGTACGCGGCGGACTTCCGCGCGCCACAGGCCCCGCCGTCCCCCGGAGGCGCGCAGTGACCACGACGCCCCCGCCCCCGGCCCCGCCGCAGATCCCGACCGTGCAGACTCCGCCGGAGGAGCCGGCACCCGCGCGGAAGTTCTCCTTCCCCAGCGCGCTGACCATCCTGGCCATCGTCACGATCGCGATCTGGCTGCTGGCCTTCCTCGTCCCGGCCGGCCAGTACGACCGCAACGACAGCGGCGCGCCCGTCTCCGGCACCTACCACCGGGTCGAGGGCACCCAGAGCTTCACCGATCGCCTGAACGACCTGTTCCTCTCCCCCGTCAACGGGCTCTACGGCCTCCGGGACCCCAAGACCGGCGAGGTCGGGCCCACCTTCAGCGGTGATCTGTACGGCAGCGCGGGCGTGTTCCTCTTCGTGCTCGCGATCGGCGCCTTCATCACCGTCGTGTTCGCCACCGGAGCCCTCGACCGGGGCATCGCCCGCCTCGCCCACCGGCTGCGCGACCGCGGGGCGCTGCTGATCGCCGCCGTGATGGTGGTCTTCTCGATCCTGGGCACCGTGGAGGGCTTCGCCGAGGAGACCCTCGGGTTCTACGGTCTGCTGGTGCCGATGATGCTGGCCCTCGGCTACGACCGGCTGGTCGCGGTCGGCGCGAGCATCCTCGGCGCGGGCGTCGGCGTGATGTGCTCGACGGTGAACCCGTTCGCGACCGGTGTGGCCTCCTCGGCGGCCGACATCTCGCTCGGCGACGGGATCGGGCTGCGGTTCCTCATGTGGATCGTGCTGACCACCGTGACCGTGCTCTACGTGATCCGGTACGCGCGGCGGGTCCAGAAGGACCCCTCCAAGTCGATCTGCGGGTTCCTGCCCGGGGACCGGGAGCAGAAGGCCACCGGCGCCGAGTACCCCGAGGGCGCCGAACCGGAGCTGACCCGGCTGCACAAGGTCGTGCTGGTCCTGCTGGTCCTGGTCTTCGCCTTCATGATCTTCTCGGTGGTGCCCTGGTCGAGCGCCCTCACCGGCAAGGCGGACGCGGCCCCGTACGCCTGGGAACTGGACTGGTCCTTCGCCCAGTTGGCGGCGCTGTTCATCTGTGCGGCCGTGCTGATCGGACTGGTCGCCCGGATGGGCGAGGCCAAGCTCAGCTCCACGATCATCCAGGGAGCCGCCGACTTCATCTCGCCCGCCCTGGTCATCATGCTGGCGCGCGGGGTCACGGTCATCATGAACAACTCGAAGATCACCGACACCGTGCTGCACTCCATCGAGGGCGTGGTGAAGGGGACTTCGTCCGCGATCTTCGCGATCATCGTCTTCCTCGTGAACCTCCCGCTCGCCTTCCTGATCCCCTCCACCTCCGGGCACGCCACGCTCACCATGCCGATCCTGGCCCCGCTCGCCGACTTCGCGGGCGTCTCCCGCGCGCTGATGGTGACGGCCTGGCAGTCGGCGAGCGGCTGGATGAACCTCTGGGTCCCCACCACCGCCGTCACCATCGGCGGTGTCGCGCTGGCCAAGGTCGGCTACGACAAGTACCTGCGGTTCGTCTGGCCGTTGCTGGCCATCCTCTTCGTCATGATCTGCGGGTTCCTGGCCCTGGGGGCCGCGATCTGACGGCGGCGGCGTGCACACGTGAGGAACGCGCGCAGGGGCGCGACCCTGTGGGTACCTCCCAGCGGTAGCTGGGGGACGGGTCGCGCCCCTGCGTAAGTTGCTACTCGAAGGCCGGTCCGGCTAGGCCTCGGGGGTGCCGCCGAAGCGCTCGCGGTAGGACTCCAGGTCGTCCTCGGTGACCCGCGGGAAGAGCACCGCGGGAACCGTGAACGGGGTGCCCGCCGGCACCGCGTCGAGGGACGCGGCCTGCTCCGGGGAGACCCAGGTGGCCGTGTCGTCGGCGAGCTCGAACGCGGAGCGCATGGCGCGCGCCGAGGCCGGGATGAACGGCTCGGAGACCACCGAGTAGAGGTGGATGAGGTTCATCGCGGTGCGCAGGGTCAGCGCCGCGCCCTCCAGGTCGGTCTTGACCTCCGTCCAGGGGGCCTTCTCGTCGAGGTAGGCGTTTCCGGCGGACCACAGGGCGCGCAGCGCGGCCGCGGCCTTGCGGTACTGGAGCGCGTCCATGTGGCCCTCGTACTCGGCCAGCAGTTCGGCGATCTGCGCGCCCAGCTTGGCCTCGGCCTCGCCCGCGGGGCTGCCGGCCGGGACCTCGTCCCCGAACTTCTTGCGGGAGAAGGTCAGGACGCGGTTGACGAAGTTGCCGAGGGTGCCGCCGAGGTCCTTGTTCACCGTGGCGGCGAAGTGCTCCCACGTGAAGGAGGAGTCGTCGGACTCGGGCGCGTTGGCGATGAGGAAGTAGCGCCAGAAGTCGGCCGGGAGGATCTCCAGCGCCTGGTCGGTGAAGACGCCGCGCTTCTGCGAGGTGGAGAACTTGCCGCCGTAGTACGTCAGCCAGTTGAAGGCCTTGACGTAGTCGACCTTCTTCCAGGGCTCGCGGGTGCCGAGCTCGGTGGCGGGGAACATCACCGTGTGAAACGGGACGTTGTCCTTGGCCATGAACTGGGTGTAGCGGACGTCCTCGGCCTCGTACCACCAGGACTTGTAGTCGCGGTTCGCCGGGTCGGCGTCCGACCACTCCTTGGTGGAGGCGATGTACTCGATCGGGGCGTCGAACCAGACGTAGAACACCTTGCCGTCGGCAGCCAGCTCGGGCCACGTGTCGGCCGGGACCGGGACGCCCCAGTCGAGGTCGCGGGTGATGGCGCGGTCGTGCAGGCCCTCGGTCAGCCACTTGCGGGCGATGGAGGACGCCAGCTGCGGCCACTCCTCCTCGTGCTCCGCGACCCAGGCCTCGACCTCGTGCTGGAGCTTGGACTGGAGGAGGAAGAGGTGCTTGGTCTCGCGGACCTCGAGCTCGGTGGAGCCGGAGATGGCCGAGCGGGGCTCGATCAGGTCCGTGGGGTCCAGGACGCGGGTGCAGTTCTCGCACTGGTCGCCGCGGGCCTTGTCGTAGCCGCAGTGCGGGCAGGTGCCCTCTACGTAGCGGTCCGGCAGGAAGCGGCCGTCGACCGGCGAGTAGACCTGCCGGATCGCGCGCTCCTCGATGAAGCCGTTCTTCTCCAGCTGGCGCGCGAAGTGCTGGGTGATCTCGCGGTTCTCCGCCGAGGAGCTGCGGCCGAAGTAGTCGAAGGACAGCTCGAAGCCGTCGTAGACCGCCTTCTGGGCGTCGTGGGCCTGCGCGCAGAACTCGGCGACCGAGAGACCGGCCGCCTTCGCGGCGAGCTCGGCGGGGGTGCCGTGCTCGTCGGTGGCGCAGATGTAGAGGACGTCGTGGCCGCGCTGGCGGAGGTACCGGGAGTACACATCCGCCGGAAGCATCGACCCGACCATGTTGCCCAGGTGCTTGATCCCGTTGATGTAGGGAAGCGCGCTGGTGATCAGGTGTCGAGCCATCCTCGGATGCTCCATTTCATATATGCCGGTACGACGTGACGTGCGGTTCATCGTATCGAACCGCCGAAACGCCACGCGCCGCATTTCTTCGGGGTGGACTGGGGGGTACAGCGCAAAACTGACGGGTGCAACGCAAAAGCGAGGACTGTGACCTCTCCGTCACGGCCCTCGCGCTGCGGCCATGGTACAGCGGGCCGGGCAGCGGCCGAACCGCCGTCCGGTCACCGGCAGGACAGCGTGTGACACGGCGGCGGGCGGTCAGTCGCGGCCGCCCCGGGCGCCGTCGATCGCGGTGATCCGGACCCCGCTCGCGAGCCTGCCCGTCAGGGTGGCCGCGGGACCCTGCGGACCGGCGACGGGGACCGCCAGGGTCCGGCCGGCGACCTCCGCGCGGACGGCGCCGGCCGCCGTGATGCCGGCGACCTCGCGGCTGCCGGCCGCCAGCAGGTACCAGCGGCCGGCCGGCGACCTCCACCGGGTGCCCGCGAGCAGGTGCTGTCCGAACCGTCCGCACGCCGCGGTCCCGCGGGACCGCGCCACGTCCTGCGGAGCCCCGGCGGGCAGGCGCAGCTGGACCAGGACGTCACCCGGGCCGGCCCAGCCGGAGGCCCGGGTGCAGGTCCAGACGGCCCGGCCCGCACCGTCGGGGAGTTCGGAGCCGGCGAAGTCCCAGATGTTGACGGCCCGTACCCCGCCGGCGCGGTACTCCCGCAGCCGGCAGGCGACCGGCGCCCACGCCGCCCGCGCGGCCGGGCCGGTGGCCTCGCGCGGCTGGCGTGCCGCCACCGCGCCCGGACCGTCGGGCAGCGGCGTGTAGGTCAGGTGTACGGGGGTCAGCGCGCCCAGGTCGGCGAGGACGAAGGCGTGCTTCTCCACGATGCGGGCGGAGGAGGTCAGCTCCAGCACGGGCCACGCGGCGCAGGCTCCGCCGGCGGCGTCGGCGGCGTCGGCGCCGCCCGTACGGGGCACGGCGGTCTCCTCGGTGACCCCGTCGGCGGAGACGGCCAGGGGTTTGGTCCCCTCCTCCGTCCGGAGCAGGTCGCGGGTGCCGGCCCGGGCGATCCACGGCGCGAGCAGGTACCGGGCCCGGCCCCCGTCCGTGCTGTCGTTCCCGCTCCCGTTTCCGCTCCCGTTCCCCGGGGAGCGGCTCAGGGTCAGCGCGGCGGCGGTGGTCACGTTCGCCTCGTCGGTACGGGCGAAGGCGAGCTCCCGGCTGCGCGGACCGGTGGCGGCGTCTGCCGATTCGCCGTAGCGGACCACCCGGTCCCCGTCGAGCAGCAGCACGACCGCCCGCCCGGCGACGTCCCCCGCGTACAGCAGCTGCGGCGCGTGCAGCGGAGCGTCGGTGGCCGTCCCCGGCGCGGCCGTCACCGCCACCTCCCGGGGCCGGGCCGCCCAGGCCGCCAGGGCGCGGGCGAGCAGACCCCGGTCGGCGGTGCGGGCGCCGCGCGCGGGCCAGGCGGTGAAGTCGACGCGGGCGGTGTCCGCCCAGGCCTCGGCGGGCACACGGACCAGCCGGGCGGGGTCCAGCGCCCCGGCGGCGGCCGGGCCGGCGAGCGGCGACGCGTCGGGGCGGGGCGCCGACCCGTCGGCCGCGAGGATCCCGGCGGCCAGGGCCAGCGCGACCGCGGCGGTCCAGCCCGCCCGGGTCCGGCGCCGCCGGCGCAGCAGGTCGGTGGGGCGGGCACTGACCACGGCGGCATCGAACACGACGCCGCCCGGCCCGCGCAGGAGCGTTTCCCCACCGGTCTCCCCCGCACGGGATCCGGATCCCGCACCGGAGCCGGCGCCAAGGCCGAACCCGAGGCCAGGGCCAGGCCCGGCGCCGGCCGACGCCCCCGCCCCCGGTCCGGCCCACGTTCCTCGGCCCGTCCACGGAGCACCGTCGCGCACCGCGTGCGGTCCCGTCGCGGACGGCCCCGCTCCCGTCCACGACCCCGCGCCCGGCACCGGCGTGGTGGCGCCGCCCGGTACCCCGGGGTCCGCCCCCAGGGGTCCGGGGGCTCCGCCCGCCCACTCCCTCCAAGCGGCCAGCGCCTCCCGCACGGCGTCCGCCGGGTCGGCGACCCCCGCCGCACCGAGGAGCCGGGCCACCGCCTCCTCGGGCAGGCCGTCCATGCCGTGCAGGACGAACGCCGCCCGGACCGGCCCCGGCGCCGCACCCAGCACCCGGGCCGGCTCGTCGATCCCGCCCGCCGGGGGCCACAGCCGCAGCCCCCAGACGAAGGGCGGCACCGGCGGCCACCCGAGCCCGGCCGCGGCGAGCCGGGCCCGGCCGGACGGAGCGAGGCTCGCGCGCAGGACCCGTACGCGCACCTGGGCCAGGGGACCGCCCGGCCCGTCGGGACCGGCCGGGGCCGCCTGTGCGCTGCCGAGGCCGCCGCGCGGGAGGGCCCGCTGGACCGCCTTGTGCGCGAGGAGGACCCGGGTATGGCGGCCGAGCGTGACCGGGAGCGTCACGTAGGAGAGCCGTACCAGTTGGGGGTAGTGCTCGACGAGGACGGCCTCGGCCTGCTCCACGGCGGTGGAGCCGAATCGCTGTGTTGTGCCCACTCTCCGACAAACGAGTGAATCTTGGGATGGTCACACGCCGTGCTCTCCGGCGGGGCGCGAAACGGACGCACGAGATAACGGCATATGCGTTTGCGCTGGTTGGGCGCGCGTGCGATCGACATCGATCAGCGCGTGATCATCACCGAACGTAATTCTTCCAGCTTTCGTCTCTGCGCCCTCCGAGTGCGCCCGCGCTGATTTCCTTGCCCCGCACACGGGATGGGGTGGAGCGGTGAGCGATGGCAGCGGTCTTCCGGAGGAGTCCGGTGGCGGAGCCGTGGGTCTGCCGAGCCGGCGACGGCGGCCGGCGCCCATGAGCCAGTGGAATGCGACGGCGCGCCTGTCGTACTGGGCCTTCCACGCCGACCGGCGCCCGGCCTACATGCGGTTCGCGTACCTGCAACTGGGCTCGGACGCGGCGGCCGAGGAAGCGGTCGACGCCGCCTTCGACTCGATCATGGGCGAATGGCTGCGGATGCTGCACATGGACCGGCTCGACGCCTACGCGTGGACCGTCCTCAAACAACGGCTGATCGACCGCCAGTTCCGCCGCAGCCCCTGGCCGGAGCCCATGGACACCAGTGCCTTCGAGGCGGCGCTCAAGGAGGCCCACGCGGAAGCCGACCAGTACGAGGTGCTCACCGACACCATCCGCTTCTACTCCGCCGTCTCCCGGCTCGCCGAACGGCAGCGCGACGCCGTGCTGCTGCGGTACGGGCTCCAGTGCACCCCCGGCGAAGCCGCCACGATCATGGGTGTGGACGAGGCCACGGTCCGCTCGCAGCTCGGCCAGGCCCAGCGGCGGCTCGCCCGCCTGCTCGACACCTCGGCCGAGTCATGAACCGGGGCACGAGCCGCGGCACCCGTCGCGAGGACGGCGGACTCCCGCGCTCCCTGGAGCAGTTCCTGGCCCGGGCGAGCGTGCGCGACCGCTATCCGCACTACGACCTGGGCGCGGCGGAGGCCCGGCTGCTGCGCGGCGCCGACTCCACCGCCGCCGGGTCGAAGCCGCTCCCCGCTCCGGCCCCCAGACGCGGCGGAACCCATGCCCGGCGCCGCACGCCGGGCTGGAGCGACCCCCTGCGCGATCTGCCGCTGAACTCCGAGCGGGCCGGACGCGACCTCAAGGCCGCCTGTCTGGCCTCCGTGTGCGCCACGGGGGCCCGGGAGCGGCTCGACGCCTTCGAGAGCGGCGGCCACGCCGACCTGCCCGGAGCCGTGGTCTTCGGCTGTCTGCTGCACCTGGCCGGACTGCGCGAAGGGGCCCGGTTCTGGTGGCAGTTCGCCGCCGGGTCCGGACGCAGCCGGACCGCGCACGCCGCGTACTGCCTCTTCCTCGACCACTCCCGGCGCGGCGAGCACCACGACGCCCGGGTCTGGGCCCGGGAGCTGGGCCGGCGCCGCTTCCGGCCGAGCGGGCGCCGGGAGCTGCGCGAGGTACGGCTGTGCGCGCAGGCGGCCGTCCTGCGCTACGTCGACCAGCTCGACGACCCCGACCTGGGCCCGGTGCCGCTGCCCAGGCCCGGGGTGTCCCGGGCGCTGGACGCGTTCCGGCCGCCGGCCGCCCCGGCCGCCCCGGCGCGGCCGCCCCGGCCGGGGGCGGGCCGGCTGGGATCGGGCCCGCTGCGCCACCCCGCGCTGACGGCTGCGGCCCGCGGGACCGTGGTCCAGCCCGGCGGGGGCGAGGCCCTGGCGGCCGCCCGGCGCGCCCTGGCCGTCGTACGGGTCCTGCAGCGGCGGCCGCTCGGCGTCCGGGCCGGGCGGCTCGGGCGGGAGGCCGGCCTGGCCGAGGCGGAGCTCGGGCCGCTGCTGTCGATGCTCTGCGAGGAGGGGTACGCGTACCGCTCCGGCGTCGGGGTCTACGCCCCGGGGCCGGCCCTCGACCGGCTCGCGGCCCCGGGCGGCCGGGGGCTGGCGGGCCAGTTGCAGCGCACGCTGGCCCTGGCGCGGGACAGCGCGGGTGCGGCCGTGTACCTGAGCCGGTACGCGGAGGGGGAGGTCCGGATCACCCAGATGGCGGACGGACCCGGCGCCCCGCCGGTACGGGAGTGGGTGGACTTCCGGGACGCCGCGCACGCCAGTGCGGTGGGCAAGTGCCTGCTGAGCCAGCTCGACCACGACGGCCGCGCCGACCACGTGGCCCGGCACCGGCCCGCCCGGCTCACCGAGCGAACCATCACCGACAGCCGGGCCCTGTTCAGCGCGCTGGACGCGGTGGCCCCCGGGGCCCCCGTCTTCGACCTGCGCGAGTACGCCCCCGGCGTGGTGTGCGCGGCGGTCCCCCTGGCGCTCGGCGACGCGGCGGGCAGCCTCGCCCTGTCACTGCCCGGCGGGCACGCGCACCGGCTGGGCCGGGCCACCGAGGCGCTCCGGCTGAAGGCGGTTCCGGTGCTCCTGGCGCTGCTGCTGGCAGGGGCGATCCCGCCGGACGGCACGGAGGGGACGGGCGGCGCGGACTGCGCGGAGGCGGCGGAGGACACCGGGGCCGACGGTCCGGAGCGCCGGCCGGAGCCGGAACCGCAGCCGATGCCCGTGCCGGTCACGGCGGAGACCCTGCGCCATCTGCGCAGGCTCTTCCGTACCCCGCTCACGCGGGCCACCGGCGCGGCGGAGGGGCCGCACCTGGTCAGCGACACCGCCTCGGAGGCGGCGTACCTCTTCGACGCCCCGCAGGGCGGCGGAGCCCCGGGCCTGGCGCTCCCGCGCACCTACGCCCCGCTGGTCCCGGGCAGCCTGCGGACGGCAGACGGGCAGGACGGGCTGGTGGTGCTGCGCACCTGACCGGGGAGGGGCGGCGCGTTCAGGAGCGGGATCAGGGGGCGGGATCAGGGGGCGGGCGCGATCAAGGGGTGACGGAGCCGGGTGCGCCGGGGACGAAGGTGGCCACGGCGGTGTCGAAGTGCCGCTTGGCCGCAGCGAGTTCGTCCGCCGGGGCGGAGACCCAGATGTCGTACATCCGGCCGTTCTGGTCCCAGCAGAGGTCGTAGGTGTGCCGGGGGCCCTCGGCCGGATCGAAGCCGTTCCAGGTGAACTCCCACAGCGCCGCCGGAAGTTCGTGGTGGGTCGTGGAAACGACCGTGCCGCCTCGGTAACCGGGGTTGGTGTCCGGGCCCTTGACGTGGGCCTGCCGCATCACGCCGAGCGGACCGCCGGGCACCGGCATCTTCACCCGGATCCCGACGCGGAAGGCCCCGTCCGGGGAGACGTAGAAGACCCGCTGGTCGTCGGTGGCCCGCTGGTACCCCTCGGGCACGGCGATGGCGAAGCCCTGCGGGTCGGCGAAGGTCCGGTACCCGGAGGGCGGCCCGCCCGGGGTCACGCCCACCGGACTCGGGGTGGAGCCGGCCGTGCCCACCGTGGAACCTCCCCCACTCGGAGTCACGGGCGGGCTCGCGGAGCCGCCGGGCGCCGGCGGCGCGCTCGACGCCCCCCGGCCCTCCTCCGCCCCTCCGAACAGCGAGCGCAGCGGGTCGGCGCCCACCATCACCCCGCCCGCCACCAGGGCGACGACGGCCGCGACCGCTCCGAGGCCGAGGCCCCGCCGGGTGGCGACCCGCTGCCTGGCCGTCGGGCGCGGAGCCACGGCAGGGGCCGTCAGCCCCTCGGACTCCGGCGCGGGCGTGGATCCGGCGGCGGGTGCGGAGCCGCCCGCGGACACGGATGCGGGCGCCCCGCCGGCGGGTAGGGGCACGCGGTCGGCGGGAACAGTCCCACGGCTCGGGTCCGCGGTTCCGCTGACGGGTACGGTCACCCGCTCGGCCGGGCCGACCGGGCTGCCGCCCGCCAGGTACGCCGACAACAGCCGGTCCGCTTCGGCCGCCGCCATCCTCCGCTCCGGGTCGCGTTCCAGCAGCCCCCGGATGACCGGCAGGAGCGGCCCGGCCTGGGCGGGCGTCCGGATCTCCCCGGACACGACGGCGTGCAGGACGCCTCCCAGCGAATCGCGGCGGAAGGGGGACTCCCCGGTCAGCGCGGTGCACATGAGCGTGCCGAGCGACCACAGGTCGGCGGCCGGCCCTGCTTCGGCTCCCTGCATCCGCTCGGGAGCGGTGTACTCGGGCGAGCCGACGAAGGCGCCCGTCTCGCTGATGGTGGTGGCGCCGGAGAACCGGGCGATGCCGAAGTCGGTGAGCACCACCCGGCCGGTCCCCGCCTCCATGAGGACGTTGGCCGGCTTCACGTCCCGGTGGAGCACCCCCCGGCCGTGCGCCGCGGTCAGGGCGCCGAGCAGGGCGAGTGCGGTCCTCGCGGTCTCGACCGGGGTGAGGGTCTTCCCGGCGGAGACGAGGTCGGCGAGCGAACCGCCGTCCACCAGTTCCATGACGATGCAGGGACGGCCGTCGTGTTCGACGACGTCGTGGACCACGACGACATGGGGGTGGCGCACGTGCGCCACGGCCCGCGCCTCGCGCAGTGCCCCGGCGGCCACGCCGTCCCCGTCGCCCTCGCCCACGTGCAGTTCCTTGACGGCGACCGGACGCCCGAGCAGTTCGTCGGTGGCCCGCCACACGGTGCCCATCCCGCCCCGGCCCAGCCGGTCCTCCAGGCGGTACCGCCCGGCCACCACGACACTGCCGCGCGCCTCGTCCTGTGCCACCGCGATCCCCCCTCACCCGTTCCACGGGCCATGATGCCGTAGGGGGGGTGTCTTTCGGATCGGGCCGGGCTCGCGGTGGCCGGTGCCTGATCCGGCCCGATCCGAAAGGCACCCCCAGCCCGCTCCCCCGGCGGTCCGAGCCCGGCGCACTCTAGAATCGCGTCGGGCGGCACCGGCACAGCTCTACGGGGGGGCACACGTGGAACCCACAGCCATCGGGCTCAAGTTGGCGACGGCCGTGATCGGTCCGCTCGTCAGGAAGTTCTTCGTCGCCGACGCCCCCGGGGCGGGGCTGGTCGACAAGCCGGTCCGGCTCTCCGGGTACGTCTCGTTCAAGGGCGAGAAGCGCACCCTCACCGAGTCCGACGTGCACACCCTGGCCGCCACCCTCGTCCAGCAGGCCCTGAGCACGGGCGAACGCCGGATCCCGGCGGACGAGGAGAACGCCGTCACCGACGCCCTCGCCGCGACCCTGCACGCCCTCGGCGACCTCACGATCACGGACGTCGACGCCGTCCGCCTCGGCCCGGAGGCCTTCGCCCGCGCACTGCGCCGCGCGGCCGACCGCCCGGAGCGCCACCTCTCCGCCGACGCCACGCACTTCTACGAGGCCCTGCTCGGGGTCGCCTCCCTGCACATCCTGGAGTTCTTCACCCAGCGCAAGACCTTCACGGCCCGTGCCCTGGTCGGCCAGACCCGCGCGGTCCACGAACTGACCGTGAAGACGGACGAGTTGATCCGCCGCACCCCGCTCCCCGACGCGGCGGACGCCGCGTTCGAGGCCACGTACCTCCCCTACGTGGCGAAGAAGCACTCCAAGCTCACCATCTACGGCATCGACCTCGGCAACTCACCGACGCGCTGGCCGCTGGACGTGGCGTACCTGAGCCTGGAGGCGGCGCCGCTGGGGCGCTCGGAGATTTCCTGGGACGCCTACGAGACCGCGGAGGATTTCCTCGCGGTGCAGCGCGCGCGGGAACCCCAGCCCGCGGACCAGGCGCTGGCCCGCACCCCCCGCGTCCTCCTGCGGGGCGAGGCCGGTTCGGGCAAGACCACGCTCATCCAGTGGCTGGCGGTCACCGCCGCGCAGCAGGACCGCCCGGACCGGCCGGAATACCTCCGCGACCGGATCCCCTTCGTACTCCCGCTCCGCACCCTCACCCGCCACGGCGAACGGCTGCCGGCTCCCAAGGACTTCCTCGCCGCCATCGGCTGCCCCCTCGCCGGCTCCCAGCCCGCCGGATGGGAGCACCGGGTTCTCGCCGCGGGGCGGGGGCTGGTCCTCGTGGACGGCATCGACGAGGTACCGGAGGCGGAGCGGGAGCGGACCCGCCGCTGGTTGCGGGACCTCATCGACACGTACGACGTCACCGGCAACCGCTGGCTGGTCACCTCGCGCCCGTCGGCCGTCGGCCAGGACTGGCTCGCGGAGGAAAGGTTCGGCGAGCTGGCGCTGTCCTCCATGGGCCCCGCCGACACCGCCACCTTCATCAAGCGCTGGCACGCGGCCGCTCGCGACGGGTCCGAGTCCGCGGCCGAACTCGACGCGTACGAGGCTCAGCTCCTCACCGCGGTCCGGAGCAAGGCCGATCTCGGCAGGCTGGCCACCAACCCCCTGATGTGCGGCCTGATCTGCGCGCTCCACCGCGACCGGCGGGGCTATCTTCCGCACGGCCGCAAGGACTTGTACGAGGCCGCCCTGTCGATGCTGATCAGCCGCCGGGACCGGGAGCGGGACATGCGGGTCCCCGACCTCCGCGAGGAGCCCCAGCTCGAACTCCTCCAGCGCCTCGCGTACTGGCTGATCAAGAACGGCCGTACGGAGATGGACCGCTCCCAGGCCGAGGCCATCATCGGCCGGGCCCTGCCCGCCGTCCCGGAGGCGGCGGCGCTGGGCGACGCGCCGGCCGTCTTCGACCACTTCCTCCAGCGCAGCGGCCTGCTGCGCGAACCGACCCCGGGAACGGTGGACTTCATCCACCGCACCTTCCAGGACTTCCTGGGCGCGCGGGCGGCGGTGGAGGAGGGCGATTTCGGCCTGCTCGCGGGGCACGCCGCGGACGACCAGTGGGAGGACGTCGTCCGCATGGCGGTCGCCCTGGCCCGGCCCCGCGAGCGGGTGGCGCTCTTCGAGGACATGCTGAGCCTCGGCGACCGCACCGGGGAGGAACGCATCCGCTTCCGCGTCTACCTCCTCGCCGCGGCCTGCCTGGAGCACGCCACGACGCTGGAACCGGCCGTCCGCGCTGCGGTGGAGGAACGCACCGCCCGACTGATCCCTCCGAACAACGAGGACGAGGCCCGCGCACTGGCACAAGTGGGTCCCCTGATCCTGGACCTGCTCCCCGGCCCGGACGCCGTCGATTCGGCGGACGCGGCGCGCCTGGTGGTCATCGCCGCCTCCCACGTCGCGTCCGACGCCGCGATTGCGTTCCTGGCACGGTACGCCGCCGACCGGGAATCGCCCCTCGCGGTCCGCAGTCAGCTCGTGTGGGCCTGGTCGCGCTTCGACACCGTTCGGTACGCGGAGGAGATCATCGTGCGGCTGAACCCGGAGGGCCTGGACTTCACCGTCACGTCCGACGAGCAGGTGCACCTCCTGGATCGGCTGGGGGTACCCGTGGAATCCCTGGACGTCAGGAGCGACCCCTCGTGGGAGGCACTCGGCTCGTACCTCTCCCGGCACGCACTGACGAGCTTGGAGCTCCGCGAGCGCGACCTGCCGGACCTGTCGTTCCTGGACGGCCAGACCCGCCTCGAAACGTTCAACGCTCTCGGGTGCAGCCCGGTCTCCGATCTCTCCCCGCTCGCCCGGCTCCCCCTCCGGAACCTGTTCATCGACCTCATCACGGACGTGGACCTCCGTCCGCTGTGGCAGCTGCCCGACCTCGCCAGCCTCGCGGTCTCCGCCGTGGAGCTCGAGAGCTGGACGCCGGCCGATTTCCCTCCGCACGCTCCCCTCGTGCACCTCCAGATGTTCAGCCACTTCCCTCACGAGTTCTCGCTCAAGGGGATCAGCCGCTACCCCCTGCTCAGATCCCTCGGAATCTCCGGCTCGGCCACGGCCGAAGACTGGCAGGAGCTCTCCTCCCTTCGGGAACTCTCGCGGCTCAACCTGGACGCGGTGTCGTTCGACGTCCTCCCGTCCGGCACCGTCCTGGCGGAACTCACCCATCTCGACGTGAGCGGCATCGACGACGTACTCACCGCACAGAAGATCATCGACAGGCTGCCCGACGCCTGCCCCCGCCTCACCACGTGCGGGTTCTGGGGGGACGCGGCTCTGGCAGGCACCATCGACCTCTCCCCCCTGGTCGATGCGCACGCCTTGGAGGAATTCCGCATCAGCCCGTCCTCGGCCCAGCTGGCCGGTCTCGCCACGCTGCCCTCCCGGATCCTCGTCCACAGCGACTTCTGACCGGACATTCGGTCACCCTGTCCGCGCGATCGCCGGGAGCTGCCCGGTAAGGTGTCGGACCGTGGCTGATCGTCGAACGGCAATCATGGAAGGCGCCGCGCGGGTCATCGCCCGGCGCGGCGTCCGCGGCCTGCGCGTGGAAGAGCTCGCCGCCGAGGCGGGCGTGTCCACGGCCTTGATCTACTACCACTTCAAGGACCGCGCGGGGATCCTCCGCGCCACCCTGGAGTTCATCAACGACCGCGCCGGCCGGTACACCACGGAGCGGGACCCGGCAGATCCGCCGCTCGACGCTCTGGGCGAGCTGACGCAGACGCTCCTGCTGGAGTTCCAGGACGACCCGGCGGTACGGGAGAACAGCACGGCCTGGGGAGAGCTGCGCGCCAGCGCGGTGTTCGACCCCGACCTGCGGGAAGAGCTCGCCGGCGCCACCCGCGTGTGGATCCAGGAAGTGGGCGAGCTGCTCGGGCAGGCCCGCCCCATGGCCCCGGCCGCCGCCCTCACCGGTGCCGCCGAGCGGCTGACCGCCCTGGTGGAGGGGCTGAGCTCGCGCTGGCTCAGCGGCAGCCTGCCCCTCGCGCACGCCCGCGAGCTGATGGCTTCGTCCATCGCCGCAGAGCTGGACCGCCTCCCCCACGCCGCCTGAGCCGCAGGCTTCGTACGGCGCTCCCGCCATCGGCGGGGATCACGTCGGCGGGGATCACGCACGCCTCACGCCTTGACTGAATTTTCAGTCAGTGACAGAGTTTGGTCATGGCCGCTCTCGGCACCCCCACCTGCTCCGGAGGCTCACCCATGAACGACTCCCCCGACGACAGCCGCTCCCTCCTCGGCCGGTTCTTCGGCTCCAGCCCCTCCCGCAGGCGCATCCTCGGGGCCGCCGGACTCGGAGCGGCAGGGGTGGCGCTCGGCACCGCGGCCGCCGCGGCGCCGGGGTCGCTCCGGGCGCCGAGCTCGGCGGTGCAGCGCTGGCGGGTGGACCTCGACGACGTCCCCCACGCCCGCACCTGGATGTCCTGGCCTTCGCGCTCCTCCATCTGGGGCGGCCGCGCGCTGACCGGGGTCCAGGAGGACATCGCGCTGATCGCGAAGACGATCGCGCAGTACGAGCCCGTCATCATGTGCGCGCCGGACTCGTACACGGCCTCCACCGCCCGGTCCTGGTGCGGGCCGGGCGTGACCGTGACCACCGCCATCGGCACCGACGACCTCTGGATGCGCGATATCGCACCGGTCTTCCGCCGGGACGGCCGAGGCGGGCTCGACGCGATCGGCCTGAACTTCAACGGCTGGGGCAACAAGCAGGCCCACTCCTACGACCGGCACGTCGCGGAGAGCGTCGCGTACGAGGCCCACCTCCCCTTCAGCAAGACGGACTTCGTCGGCGAGGGCGGGTCGATCGAGACCGACGGCGACGGGACCGTGATGGCCACGGAGAGCAGCCTCGTCAACAAGAACCGCAACCGGGGCTGGAGCCGGGCCGAGGTCGAGGACGCCGTTCTGCACGCGTACGGCGCCGAGAAGATGATCTGGGTGCCGGGCATCAAGGGCAAGGACATCACCGACGACCACATCGACGTGACCTCGCGCTTCATCCGCCCCGGTGTCGTCATGGTCCAGGTGCCTCCGGCCGGCCGCGACGACGTCTGGGCGCGCGATGCCCGCGAGCAGTTCTCGATCCTCTCCGCGGCCACGGACGCCCGGGGCCGGCGGCTGACCGTCATCAAGGTCGACGGTCCCGACACCACGCGCTCGAAGAACCCCGATTTCGTCGACTCGTACATGAACTTCCACGTGGTCAACGGGGCCGTCATCACCGCCCAGTTCGGGGACTCCGCGAAGGACGCGGCGGCGAAGCGGGCCCTGGCGGCCGCCTTCCCCGGCCGGACCGTGGTGCAGCTCGACGTCGACCGGCTGATGGCCGGGGGCGGCGGCATCCACTGCTCCACGATGGCCGAACCGCGCCCGTAGGGCCCGAACGTGTCCCCCGGGGCTAGGGCATGTCCCCGTGAGGCTAGGGCGTGTCCCCCGGGGCAGGCGGGCGGAGGTCCAGCATGCAGAACACCTTGTCGTAGCGGCGTTCGCCGACGGCGACGAAACGGGGCAGCCGCCCGTACTCGGTGAAGCCCAAGGAGGCGTAGAGCCGCAGGGCCCCGGTGTTGTCGCCCCGCGCATCGAGCGTGAGGACCTCGATCCCGGCCCTGCGGGCGTCCTCGACGAGCGCGGCGGTCAGCGCCCGGCCGAGCCCGAGTCCGTGGGCCCCGGCGGCTACGGCGAGCTTCTCCAGGTCCGCGTGCGGCCGGTGGGTGGGGCGGGCGTAGCGCTGCCAGTACCCGAGCCCGACGAGGCGGTCTCCGAGGTAGGCCCCGCGCAGGGCCGCGTCCCCGGTCCGTACGGCGGCCACGACCCCGTCGAGGAGCTGTGCCACCTCGTCCCGCCCGGGCGGGTCGACCCATCCCAGCGCGGCGCCCCCGGCGACGAGCTCGGCCAGGATCCGGTGCGCCGCACCGGCGAACCGGGCCGCCCGTTCCGGGTCGGACACCAGCTCCAGGGCGTCGACGATCACCGCTCCGGCGGCCGCGCCGCCCGTCTCCCGATCCCGATCCCGATCCCGATCCATGATCGGCAGCCTAGACGGCCAGTTCCCCGTCGATCGCCTCGGCGAGGAGCCGGCGGGCGTGCTCCAGGGGCAGCGAGCCGCTCAGCCAGCGGACGCTGAGCCCTTCGAGGAGCGCGGTGAGGCGCTCGGCGGCGGCCGCGTGCTCGGGGGCCGTGCCGGCGGGGCGGGCCTGGGCGAGGAGGTAGGAGATCTCGTGGACCCAGCTGTGCGTGGCCTTGGCCACGTCCTCGCGCAGGTCGGCGTCGAATACGGCGCTGGCCCTCAGCTCACCCCAGGCGGTGCTGTTCTCCCGCACTTCCGGGGTTTCCTGGAGTTCGAGGAGCAGGGTCCGCTTGAGCTCGTCGCGAGGGCTCTCCGGCTCGTCCGGGCCGTCCTCGCGCTCGGCCGTGTAGCGCTCGGCACGGTCGCTGATGAACTCCAGCGTGCGGCGCAGGATCCCGGCGCGGTCCGTGAAGTGGTAGTAGATCAGCGAGGTGGACACGCCCGCTTCGGCGGCGAGCTCCCCCACCCGGAGCCCGCGCACGCCGCGTCGCGCGATCACTCGCGTGGCGGCTCTGAGTATTTCCGTTCGACGGTCTGACACGAAGGGTCACTCTACCCGTCGAGTCCGTCACCTGGGGCTTTTCCTGACCGTAACATCAGGGACCCGTTTCCGGCGGTAGTGCCGTGATCATGCCGGTACAGGGGCCCTTCCCCACCCCGCCCGAAACATGGTGTGACCGATTTCGCGTCAACCTGGGCAGAACTATTGACTGAATTTTCAGTTCGATGGAGGATGCGAGCACCCCCAAATGCTGACTGAATTTTCAAACAGGAGTGGATCATGGCGACTTTCCGCATGCCGGCCGAGTGGACGGACCACGAGGGCTGTCTGATGGCGTGGCCGACCCGGCAGGAGCTGTGGGGAGAGGTCTTCGACGAGGTCAAGGTCGAGTACGCCCAGGTCGCCGGGGCGATCGCCGAGTTCGAGCCGGTCACCATGGTCGCGCTGCCCGGCAGCGGTGACGAGGCCCGCTCGCTGTGCGGCGAGGGCGTCGAGGTGATCGAGCTTCCGATCGACGACTCCTGGTTCCGGGATTCCGGTCCGATCTTCGTACTCGGGGAGGACGGCCGCCGGGCGGGCGTGGACTTCCGCTTCAACGCCTGGGGCGGCAAGCACTTCCCTTACGACACCGACGACAAGATCGCCGCAGCGCTGCTGGCGCACCTGGACGTGGACCGCATCGACTCGCGGATGATCCTCGAAGGCGGTGCGATCACGGTCGACGGCGAGGGCACGCTGATCACCACCGAGCAGTGCCTGCTGCACCCGAACCGCAACCCGGACATGACCAAGGAGGAGATCGAGGCCGAGCTGATCGCCCGCCTCGGTGTCACCAAGGTGATCTGGCTGCCGTACGGCGGTCTGCTCGACACCGAGACCGACGGCCACGTGGACGGCGTCTGCGCCTTCGTCGCCCCCGCCACCGTCGTCGTCCAGCTCCCGAGCGACCCCGCGCACCCCGATTACGAGCGCATGCGCGTGAACCGCGCCGTCCTGGAGGGCTCCACCGACGCCGCCGGCCGCCCCTTCACGATCATCGACCTGCCGCAGAGCAACCTCGTCGAGGTCGACGGCCGGGAGACCGAGGTCGGCTACCTGAACTTCTACATCGCCAACGGCGGGGTCGTCGTCCCGGTGGCGGGCACCGCCGAGGACGAGGGCGCGCTCGCCGTCATCGCCTCCGCGCTGCCCGGCCGCAAGGTCGTCGGAGTCCGCTCGCGCGTGATCGCGTACGGCGGTGGCGGTGTGCACTGCATCACCCAGCAGGTCCCCGCCGCCGGCCGCACCGCCTGACCGGATCGACCCCTTCGCCGTGCCCGGGCCGGCGGCCCGCCCCCGAGCCTCCCCTCCTCGACCCGCGCGCCGCCTGCCCGTACCTCTCCGCCCCGCATGGAAGAGAGAGCACCGATGCCCAGATCCCTTCGCTCGTCGAAGGCCGCCACCCGCCGGTACGCGCTGCCCGTCGCCGCGCTGACCGTCCTCGGACTGGTCGCCGCCTGTTCCGGCCCGCCCGAGGGCGGCGGGAGCGGCAAGGACACGGCCTTCAAGCTGTCCGCCGGCACCCCTGCCGCCGCCGGCGAGATCGACGCCTTCACTTGGGCCGTGTACGCGGAACCGCCGACCCTGGACTACATCTCGGCCTTCGACTACCCGGCGAACACGATCCTGTCGAACGTCTGCGAGAGCCTGATGCGGTGGACCCCGCAGCTCACCACGGCTCCGGGACTGGCCGAGAAGGCCACCAACCCCAATGACCGGACATGGGTCTACGACCTGCGCCCGGGCGTGCGCTTCCACGACGGCGGCACGATGAGCGCCGACGACGTGGTCTACAGCCTGGGCCGCCAGATGGACCCGGCGAACGGGGCCGCCTGGAACAGCAACTTCTCCAACGTCGAGACCGTCACCAGGACCGGCCCGCTCCAGGTGACCGTCAAGCTGAAGCAGCCCGACTCCCAGTTCCCCCAGTACATGGCGACCGCCGCCGGCGTCGTGGCCTCCAAGGCCGGGGTGGAGAAGGCGGGCGAGGACTACGGCACCACCGGCAGCCTGGACTGCACCGGCCCCTTCAAGCTCGGCCCCTGGAAGAAGGGGCAGTCGATCGAGCTCCAGCGCTTCGACGGCTACTGGGGCACCAAGGCCAAGGCCTCGAAGGCCCTCTTCACCTTCCTCACCGACGCCACCGCCCGGACGAACGCCCTGCTGAGCGGCGAGGCCGACGGCGGCTACCTGATCCCCACCGAGAGCTACGACCGGCTGCGCGCGAGCGGCGTCGGCACCCTCTACTTCGGCGAGGGCCTCAGCACCGTCAACGTCAACGTCACGAGCATGAAGGGCGCGCTCGGCGACGTCCGCGTCCGCCGGGCCCTGTCCCTGGCCCTGGACCGCGGCGGCTTCGTCAAGGCCGGCCTGGGCGGCGCCGGCACCGTCACCAGCTCGCTCACCACCAGGGCGATCTGGGCCGGCGCCCCCGATGCCGTCCGCGCGTCCGCCTTCGACCACCTGCCCTCCCCCGGCCAGAACGTCGAGGCGGCCAAGCGGATGATCGAGGAGGCCGGCGCCACCGGCAAGACGCTGACCGTGGCCACCAGTCCGATCGGCCAGGACGTCTCGGTGCTGGCCACCGCGGTCCAGGACGCCGGCACCAGGATCGGTCTGAAGATCCAGCTGAAGACCATCGCCCCGAACGCCTTCACCGCCCTCTTCACCGACCCCGCCGCGCGCGAGGGCATCGACATGTTCCCGGAGACGTACTACGACTCCATCACCGACCCGATGGACCTGCTGAGCAACTTCCAGACCGGGGCCTACCAGAACTACGCCGGCTACAGCGACGAGTCCTACGACGCGCTGACCGACAAGGCCCGGTCCGAGTACGACCCGGCCAAGCGCTTCTCTGCGGCCGCCGAACTCCAGCGGAAGGCCTCCGACCAGGTCCTGTGGATCCCGGTCGCCGAATGGCCCACCGCGGTCTTCCTGAACAAGCGGATCACCGGCGCCCCCACCACCATCTCCTACCTCTACTCCCCGTGGGCCGCCGGCGTCGGGGCGGCCGCGCGATGAGTTCGAAGAAGACAGGCATCGGCCACCTGCTCGCCGACCCCCAGCACCCTTGCACGCGCCTGCTCCTGGAGTCCGTACCCCGCCCGGGGCGGGACCCGGGGAGCATCGCCGCCGCGCGCCGCGCCCTGTGAGGGGGACCGCGGGTGCGTCGGCGCCCGCGGCCCATCTGTTCACCCGTTCCACTCCATCGCGCATCCACGATTGACCGATCGGAGATCAGAGATGAACGAACACGTCGTAGGGAAGCTGGACAGAAGAGGGTTCCTGGCCGCGGCCGGCCTCACGGCCGCGGGAGCGGCACTGGCGTCGGTGGGCGGGCAGGCCTTCGCGGCCGGCCGGCCGGCGGCCGCGGCCGCCGGGGCCTACGCCGTCCCGTGCGAGACCGTCCGGCACACCCGGACCTGGATGGCCTGGCCCGACCGGACCTCCATCTGGGGCAACTTGCTCTCGGGGGTGCAGGCGAACATCGCGCTCATCGCGAAGACCATCGCGAAGTACGAGCCGGTCGTGATGCTCGCCAACCCGGCGAGCGTCTCCAAGGCGAAGAGCGCCTGCGGGACCTCGGTCACCGTCATCAGCTCGATCCCCGTCGACGACTGCTGGATCCGCGACACCGGCCCGGTGTTCCGCACCAACGGGGCGGGCGGCCTGGACGCGTTCGGCACCAACTTCAACGGCTGGGGCAACAAGCAGACCCACGCCAAGGACGCCCTGGTGGCGGGCCGGGTCGCCGCCTACGCCGGGGTGGCGTTCAGCACCGCCTCGTTCGTCGGCGAGGGCGGCTCGGTGGAGACGGACGGCGCCGGCACGCTCATGGCCACGCGCAGTTCCCTCATCAACTCCAACCGCAACCCCAACATGAGCCAGGCGCAGCTGGAGGCGGGCATGCGCGCCGCCTACGGCGCGTCCAAGGTGATCTGGTTCAAGGGCATCTCCGGCCAGGACATCACCGACGACCACGTCGACGCCACGTCCCGGTTCCTCGAAGCGGGCAGGGCCCTGGTCCAGATGCCGCTGGCGAGCGACAACGACATCTGGGCCAAGGACGCGCGCGAGCAGTACCAGATCCTGTCCACCTCCACCAGCGCCCAGGGCGGCCCGATCGCGGTCACCAAGCTCCAGGGCCCCGACTACGACCGGATCCGCTCCACGAACCCCGACTTCGTGGCCTCGTACGCCAACTACTACGTGTGCAACGGCGCGGTGATCTCCTCGCAGTTCGGTGACACCCGGGCCGACGCGGCGGCCAAGACCACCCTCCAGCAGCTCTTCCCGGGCCGGGTCGTCGTACAGCTCAACACCGACAGCCTCGGCGCGGGCGGCGGCGGCATCCACTGCGTGACCCAGCAGCAGCCGATCGCGTAACCGCTCCCTTACCCGTCCGGCCCCCCGCTGTCGGCGGGGGGCCGGTTCGTTCTACGGGGCGACGTCGTCCCAGGCCATCGCGCTCATCCGCCAGCCGTCGCGCGTCCGCACGTACTGGGTGGTCTTGTGCCCGGAGCCCTCGAACCAGGTTCCGTCGAGGTATCCGGACTTGCGGTACTCGCTGAACCGGTGCGCGATCGAACCGAAGACCTCGGTCCGCTCGGCGACCTCCCATTCGCGGAACTCCGTCAGCGTCCCGTCGGTGAGGATCTTCTCCCGCGGTTCGATGAAACCGTCGAGGTCGTAGATCACGGGGTCCCCCCCGATGTTCTTGATGATCATCCCCTGGGAGATGAACACCTCGCGGACGGCGCCCAGATCCGGCCGCCCGCCTCCGGCATTGGTGAACGCGCCGAGGAAGACGCCCATCAACCGGTCCAGCTCGGCCTTGACTTCGGACACGCATACCCTCCCGAGGGCGAAGATTCCCGGCCGATCTTCGCCTACCCCCCGGGACGAGGGCAATGGCCCGGTACGGGCACAGCCCGGAAACGCAAAAGACCCCAGCCGAAGCTGGGGTCCTGCTGGTGTCCGAGGGGGGACTTGAACCCCCACGCCCGATAAAGGGCACTAGCACCTCAAGCTAGCGCGTCTGCCATTCCGCCACCCGGACTAGGTGGTCGGCCCCGGTTTCCCGCGGCGACATGGACAACAATAGCAAAGGTTCGGCGGGGTTCCGACCAGGTATTTCGCTCGGGCCCGGTCCGACGCGCCGCGCTGACCTGCGGGCATGTCCGGGGCCGGGTACGCGGGCCGGGCGAGACGCGGAGTCTCGCCGGGCTGGGACTCCCGGTTCGCGCGTTCTCCCGCCACCAGGTCTTCCCGGAGCCGGATCTCCTCCGCCTCGGCGCCGGTCGCGTACGCACTCGACTCCTGCTCCCGGATGCTGATACCGGCTGGACACGGGCGGACCGAGGCGATCGGATGGGCGCCGCACGTTTGAGTCCAGGGGGGAATCACGTATGGAATCCGAGCATCGCGTCAGCACGCTGGAGCTCTTCTTCGACCTCGTCTTCGTCTTCACCATCACGCAGCTGACGGTGCTGCTCGCGGACGACCTCACCCTCCGCGGCGCCGGGCGGGTGCTGCTGATCTTCACGGTGCTGTTCTGGATGTACGGCGGGTACGCGTACCTGACCAACCAGGTACCGCCCGACCGGCCCGTGCGCCGCTTGCTGATCCTGCTCGCCATGGGGGCGTTCCTGGTGTGCGCCCTGGCCGTGCCCACGGCCTTCGGTGACGGCGGGGTCGCCTTCGGTCTCGGCTACCTGGTCGTCGTGATCATGCACAGCGCGCTGTACAGCCAGGCCCACGGGCGCGGGGTGCTGTGGTTCGCGCTGCCGAACGCGCTGTCCGCGCTGTCGGTGACGGCCGCCGGGCTGTTCGACGGGGCGACGGCCCTGGGCCTGTGGGCCCTGGCGCTGCTGTTCCAGTTCGTCACGCCCGCCATCTCGCGGCGGGCGACGGCCTCCGGAGCCGACGCCGTCGAGGGGAAGACCATCGAGGAGCAGCTCGGCGGGATCGGCGCCGCACACTTCGTGGAACGGCACGGGCTGCTGCTGATCATCGTGTTCGGCGAGTCGATCATCGCGGTCGGCATCGGCGTGGGCTCGCTGCCGCCGACCTTCGGGATCGTCGTCGGTGCGTTCCTGACGCTGGCCGTCGGGGCCACGCTGTGGTGGATGTACTTCGTGCGCGACGAGGGGCGTGCCGAGCACGTCTTCGCGGGCTGCCCGCCGGACCGGCGTTTCAAGCTGGCGCTGCGCGCGTACTACTACTGCTTCATCCCGATGCTGCTGGGCATCGCCGCCTTCTCGGCGGGCGTCAAGAAGAGCATCGGGCACCTGGGCGAGCAGCTTCCGGCCGGGCCCGCCCTCGCCCTCGCGGGCGGGGTCGCCTGCTATCTGGCCGGGGACGTCGCCTTCCGGCTGGTGCTGGGGATCCGGCCGGTGCGGTTCCGGGCGCTCGCGGTGGTGCCCGTACTGGCCACCGCCGCGGCGGGCATGCGGATCGGTGCGGTCTGGCAGCTGACCGCGCTGGTCCTGGTGCTCGTGGCCGCACTGGCGGCGGAGTCCCGCAGCGCGGGCCCCGGCGCGGATCCGACCGGGGCCGGGCCCGGGGCCGAGCCCGCGACGGGTGGCGCCGCGGGCTCCGGTACGGGTGTTGCCCCGGGTGTTACGGGCAGCTGATGACCTGGCCGGCGTAGGAGAGGTTGCCGCCGAAGCCGAAGAGGAGGACGGGCGCCCCGGAGGGGATCTCGCCGCGCTCGACCAGCTTGGACAGGGCCATCGGGATCGAGGCCGCCGAGGTGTTGCCGGAGTCGACGACATCGCGGGCGACGACGGCGTTGACGGCGCCGATCTTCGCGGCGAGCGGCTCGATGATCCGCAGGTTCGCCTGGTGGAGGACGACCGCGGCCAGGTCCTCCGGGGTGATCCCGGCCTTCTCGCAGACCTTGCGGGCGAGCGGGGGGAGCTGGCTGGTGGTCCAGCGGTAGACGGACTGGCCCTCCTGGGCGAAGACCGGCGGCGTGCCCTCGATGCGGACCGCGTTGCCCATCGAGGGCACCGAGCCCCACAGGACCGGGCCGATGCCGGGCTCCTCGCAGGCCTCGACTACGGCCGCGCCGGCGCCGTCGCCGGTCAGGACGCAGGTGGTGCGGTCGCTCCAGTCGGTGATCTCGGTCATCTTGTCCGCCCCGATGACCAGCGCCCGGGTGGCGGCGCCGGCCCGGATCGCGTGGTCGGCGGTGGCCAGGGCATGGGTGAAGCCCGAGCAGACGACGTTGATGTCCATCACGGCGGGGCTGGAGCCCATCCCGAGCTTGGCCGCGACGCGGGCGGCCATGTTCGGCGAACGGTCGATCGCGGTGGAGGTGGCGACGAGGACGAGGTCGATGTCGTCCGGGGTCAGACCGGCGCTCGCGAGCGCCTTGCCCGCGGCCTGGTAGGCCAGCTCGTCCACCGGTTCGTCGGGTCCGGCCATGTGCCGGGTCTTGATCCCGACGCGGGACCGGATCCACTCGTCGTTGGTGTCCACCATGGCGGCGAGGTCCTCGTTGGTGATCACCTTCGAGGGTTGGTAGTGCCCTAGCGCCACCACGCGTGAACCGGTCATGGGCGGGGTCCCCCCTTGTAAGGCAGTCAGGATGTACCAGCTTTGCCTGCTACCGATGGGTACAGGGGCGCGTGACCCGACAGGATTCAGTGCCCGGAATTTGGAGCTTCCCGAGGGTGCTCCAGCCGGGGAAGGCCCCCGAAGCGGATCCGGGAGAATGAATGCTCCAGGCGCAGGAGAAGCCCCTCGCCCCCAGAAACAGGTGGACTGATCACATGGGACGGGTCACCGAACGCCGTCGCGTCATCCGGGTCCGGAACGGCGTGGCGGGGGCCCGGGCGGACACCCTGGTGGCCGAAGAGCCCTTGGAGATACGGCTGAACGGCAAGCCGCTGGCCATCACGATGCGCACCCCGGGCGACGATTTCGCCCTGGCCGTCGGCTTCCTCGCCAGCGAGGGCGTGCTCGCCTCGGCGTCGGACGTCCGGGCCGTGACCTACTGCGAGGGCGCCGCCGAGGACGGAACGAACACCTACAACGTGGTGAACGTACAGCTCGCCGCCGGAGTTCCGGTGCCCGACATCACGCTGGAGCGCAACGTCTACACCACCTCCTCCTGCGGCCTGTGCGGGAAGGCCAGCCTGGACGCGGTGCGCACCGCGACCCGCTTCCCGGGGCTCGCGGACGATCCCGTACGGGTGAGCGCGCGGCTCCTCGGGGAGCTGCCGGACCGGCTGCGCGCGGAGCAGAAGGTCTTCGATCGCACCGGCGCCCTGCACGGAGCCGGGCTGTTCTCGGCGGAGGGCGAGCTGATCGACGTACGGGAGGACGTGGGCCGGCACAACGCGGTGGACAAGATCGTCGGGCGGGCGCTGCAAGCCGGTCGGCTGCCGCTGGCGGGCTCGGTCCTGCTGGTGTCGGGGCGGGCCTCCTTCGAGCTGGCGCAGAAGGCCGTGATGGCGGGCATCCCCGTGCTGGCGGCGGTCTCGGCTCCGTCCTCGCTCGCGGTGGACCTGGCCCTGGAGTCGGGGCTGACGCTGGTCGGGTTCCTGCGGGGCGGGGACATGAACATCTACGCGGGTGAGGAGCGGATCGACCTGACGGCGTGAGCCGCGGGGCGGCGGGGCGACGACGGGGCGGGGCGGCGCCGGCTGGGCGAGGACGGGGCGGCGGGGGCCGTCGCGCGGCCCCGCCCCCGCCCGCGCGGGCTACTTGCCGGCCAGGTGCCCCGCGCCGGTGTGCGGGGTGCCCGCCGGAGCCTCGATGGTCTGGCTGTACGGGTTGTCCTTGGACGCGGGCTCGATCTTCTTCGCCGCCACGTGCGGGGTACCGGCCGGTGCCTCGACCGTACGGCTGTGGGCGGAACCGTCCTTGGCGGTGCCGTTGCCGTTGTCCGCGGCGTTGGCGGCTCCGCCGAGGGCGAGCGTGGCGAGCAGGGCGGCGGCGGAGACGGCAGCGATGCGCTTGTTGAGCTTCATGAGGGGCTCCCAGGTGTTCGGGGTTGTTCGACTGACACCCAGAACCTAGAAGAAGCGGACATTTCCTCGCTCTAACGCTTTCCGCCCCCGCACCCCCTCCGTGCTTACGGCGCCCCGATCAGCGCTTGCGGCGGCCGCGGCGGGAAGCGGGCTCGGCCGGCTTCGGGTCCGGGGGGTCGATGCGGTGGAGGTCGAGGGTCGCGGGGAGCGGAGTGGCCCCGGGCCCGCCCGCTTCGGCCCAGGCGATGATCTCGTCGGTGGCGGTGTCGTCCAGGGCCCAGCCGAACCAGACCGCGCGGGCGCCCCGGCGGCGGGCCTCGGTGGTGGGCTGGACCACGATGACGTTGGCCTGCGCGCAGGGTCCGAGGCAGTCGGTCGTACGGACGGCCAGGCGCCCTTCGGAGGCCGCCGCGGCCTCGCGCAGCCGGTCCAGCTGTCCCGCGTGGTCGCTGCCGGGGTTCTTGCGGGGGTCACCGCAGCAGCAACCCCGGCAGACCACCAGGGTGCAGGGGCGCGGGGCGTGGGCGGAGAGCGGGCGTATCCAGGTCACTACCGCACGTTAGCGGGCCTGCGGGACCGGGTGTTGAGGGGTGTGCGAGACCTCCGCCACATGCCCGGCGGCGCGTTCGGGCTGCTCCGTGGCCTGCGGGGCCTGCGGGGCCTGCGGGTCCCGGGCGCGGCGGCGGGCCAGTACCGCGCAGACCATCAGCTGCATCTGGTGGAAGAGCATCAGCGGCAGCACGGCGAGGCTCGCCTGGGGTCCGAACAGCACGCTGGCCATGGGGAGTCCGGCGGCCAGGCTCTTCTTCGACCCCGCGAACTGGATGGCGATCCGGTCCTCGCGGGTGAACCCGAGGCGCTTGGCCCCGTACCAGGTGGCCGCCAGCATCACGGCGAGGATGACCGCCTCCACCGCCATCAGCCCGCCCAGGCGCGGGAGGCTGACCTGGCGCCAGATCCCCGCGACCATGCCCGCGCTGAAGGCGGTGTAGACGACGAGCAGGATCGAGCCGCGGTCGACGTAGCCGAGGACCTTCTTGTTGCGGACCAGGAAGCCGCCGACCCACGGGCGCAACGCCTGGCCGAGGAGGAAGGGCAGGAGCAGCTGGAGGACGATCTTCACCAGCGAGTCGAGGGAGAAGCCGCCCGCGCTGTTGCCGAGCAGGCCGGCGGCGAGCAGGGGGGTCAGGAAGATGCCGACGAGGCTGGAGAAGGAGCCCGCGCAGATCGCGGCGGGAACGTTGCCGCGGGCGATCGAGGTGAAGGCGATGGAGGACTGGATGGTGGAGGGGACCAGGCAGAGGAAGAGCAGGCCGCTGTAGAGGGGCGGCGTGAGCACGGTGGGGACCAGGGCGTGCGCGGCGAGGCCCAGGAGGGGGAAGAGGAGGAAGGTGGAGGCGAGCACGGTGAGGTGGAGCCGCCAGTGGCGCATGCCGTCGAGGGCCTCGCGGGTGGAGAGCCGGGCGCCGTAGAGGAAGAAGAGCAGGGCCACCGCCGCGGTGGAGGCGGCCTCGGCCACGGTGGCGGCCGCGCCGCGGGCGGGCAGCAGGGCGGCGAGGCCGACGGTGGCGAGCAGACCCATGATGAACGGGTCCACGGGGAGCCGGGCGGGGAGGTGCGGGCGGCGCATGGAGAGGCTCACTTGCTGAGGTCGGCGGGAGGGCGGGGCGGGGCGGGACTCGACGGATTCCTCTTCATTCTCGGTGGCGAGCGGTGATCGGGAAACCCGTACACCGCTCTCACTGTCATCACGGAACATGATGAGCGGGCGTAAGGTGGGCGGTGTGTACGACCCCGTTCAGCTGCGCACCTTCCTGACCGTCGCCCAGACCCTGAGCTTCACGCAGGCCGCCGCCCGGCTCGGCGTCCGCCAGTCCACGGTCAGCCAGCACGTGCGCCGGCTGGAGGAGGCCACGGGCCGGCCCCTCTTCCTGCGCGACACGCACAGCGTGGAACTCACCGAGGACGGCGAGGCGCTGCTCGGTTTCGCCCGCTCGATCCTGGAGGCGCACGAGCGCGCGGCGGCCTTCTTCGCGGGGACCCGGATCCGGGGCCGGCTGCGCTTCGGCGCCTCCGAGGACTTCGTACTGACCCGGCTGCCGGAGATCCTGGAGGCCTTCCGGCACGAGCACCCCGAGGTGGAGTTGGAGCTGTCCGTGGAGCTTTCGGGGACCCTGCACGAGCGGCTGGACGAGGGGCGGCTGGACCTCGTACTCGCCAAGCGGCGCGGGGACGGCGACGAGCGGGGCCGGCTGGTGTGGCGCGACCGGATGGTGTGGATCGGCGCGGAGGGGCTGCGGGTGGACCCGGACCGGCCCGTTCCGCTGATCGTGTTCCCGCCGCCGGGGATCACGCGGGCGCGGGCGCTGGACGTGTTGCAGGCGGACGGGCGGCCGTGGCGGATCGCCTGTACGAGCGGCAGCCTGAGCGGTCTGATCGCGGCGGCCCGGGCGGGGCTGGGCGTGATGGCCCACACCCGGGGACTGATCCCGCCGGGGCTGGTCCGGGTGGGCGGCCTGCCGGACCTCGGAACGGTGGAGTTCGCCCTGCTCCGGGGCCCCCGGAGCTCCGCCGCCGCGGAGGCCCTGGCCGCAGCGATCCTGTCGGGCGCGGACCGCCTCACGCGGGCGGCGTAGCCGCTGGGCGGGGCGATCTAGTAGTACCCCTTCACCCCGTCGAGCAGCTCCCGCACGATGTCCGCGTGTCCCGCATGCCGCCCGGTCTCCTCGACGAGGTGGATGAGCATCCAACGGAGGTTGGCGCCGCCGGCGCGGAAGTCGGGGTGGCGGCCGACGTCGTCCAGGGAGGCCGCGGCCACGATCTCGTTGCTGCGGTCACACTGGGCCTCGTACTGCTCGAGCAGCTGCTTCAGCGGAACGCCATCGGCCCGCCAGTCGGCGCCCTCGTCCGTCTCGTCGAAGGACGGGTTCTGTGTCTTGTCGCCGCCGAGGAACACCACCTCCAACCAGGTGTGCTCGACCCACCGCATGTGGCTGATCAGCCCGGCCATCGTCATCTCCGGCGAGGTCGGGATGACGGAACGGCGCGCGTCGGCCTCGCTCAGCCCATCGCACTTCCATCGCAGGATCTGCCGCTGGAGGTCCAGCCAACCGGTGAGCGCGGTGCGTTCATCGGCCTGCAAGGGGGGACGCTCAAGTGAAGGTGCCATGCCTGCACGGTACGGGGTCACAAGATCCGCCGGACAGGCGATGGAGTGGATCGCGGCCGAGGTCGTGCCTCAACTCCCCTGACCTGGGAACTCCGACGCCCGCCGGGCCGAATGTGCCGCCGCTCGGGGCGCCGGGCGTTTAGGGTCGCCGTACGCCAACCGGTCGCGGTGCGGCGGGAATTCGTACGCAACGAACAGAACGAACAGAACGAGCAGGGGGACGCACGTGAAGATTGCGGTACTGGGGACCGGTGAGGTCGGGCAGCGGCTGGCGGGCAAGCTGGTCTCGGTCGGGCACGAGGTCACGATGGGGTCGCGTACGGCGGACAACGCCGATGCCGCCCGGTGGGCTGCCGAGACGGGAGGTGGCCACGGGACCTTCGCCGATGCCGCAGCCTCCGCCGAGCTCGTGGTCAACGCGACCGGCGGGCTGGTCTCGCTCGCCGTGCTGGAGGCCGCCGGGGCCGGCAACCTCCGGGGCAAGACCGTCGTGGACGTCTCCAACGCGCTGGACTTCTCGGAGGGGTTCCCGCCCAGGGTGGTCACCCCGGACGGCCACAGCGTCGCCGAGCAGCTCCAGCAGGCCTTCCCCGAGGCGCGGATCGTCAAGACGCTGAACACCATGAACAACGCGGTGATGGTCGAGCCGAGCCGGGTGCCGGGCCACCACACCGTGTTCGTGAGCGGCGACGACGCCGACGCCAAGGCCGAGACCACCGCGCTGCTGCGCTCCTTCGGCTGGGCGCCCGAGCAGATCACCGATCTCGGCGACCTGTCGAGCGCCCGCGCCACCGAGGCCCTGATGGCGTTGTGGCTGCGCCTCTACGGGGTGCTCGGCCCGGTGGACTTCAACCTCTCCGTGGTCACGGCCCGGGACCTGTCCTGAACACACCGCTGAGGAGGTCTTGTGGAGGTCTTCCTTCCGTGATCACTGGCGGGTAGGCGTGGGATAGCGTCGCCGCGCCGTACGGAGAGGAGCGGGCCTTGCAGGAGATCACCGTCCCACCCGTCGTCACGGGCTCACCCGTCGGCGGCCTGGCCGATGCCGTCTTCCTGCACGCCCGCGAGGACCCCGGCCGCGTCGTTCTCGGCCGCAAGTCGGACGGGGTCTGGGGCGACGTGACCTCCGGCGAGCTGGCCTCCGAGGTGCTCGGGCTCGCCAAGGGGCTGCTGGCGCAGGGCATCCGCTTCGGGGACCGGGTCGCGATCATGTCCCGTACCCGGTACGAGTGGACGCTCTTCGACTTCGCCCTGTGGGCGATCG
This sequence comes from Streptomyces sp. NPDC056883, assembly GCF_042788835.1. Classification (NCBI taxonomy): domain Bacteria; kingdom Bacillati; phylum Actinomycetota; class Actinomycetes; order Kitasatosporales; family Streptomycetaceae; genus Streptomyces; species Streptomyces sp. NPDC056883. Next base: position 383,170 of record NZ_JBHUBS010000006.1, read on the forward strand.
GCGCCCAGCCGGTCCCCGTCTACCCCTCGTCCTCCGCCGAGCAGGTGCACTGGATCCTCCACGACTCCGGGTGCACGGCCTGCGTGGTGGAGGACGAGGACCAGGCCATGACCGTCGGATCGGTGATCGAACGGCTGCCGCGGCTGCTCCGGCTGTGGCAGCTGGACGCGGGCGCCGTGGACGGCCTCGTCCGGGACGGGCTCCAGGTCTCCGAGGACGTCGTGCACCGGCACCGGAGCGCGGTGACGCCCGACGCGACGGCCACCGTCATCTACACCTCGGGGACCACCGGCCGCCCCAAGGGCTGTGTGCTGACGCACGCCAATTTCATGTTCGAGGCCGACACGATGGTGACCCGCTGGGAGTCCGTCTTCCAGGCCCGGCCCGGCGAGCAGCCGTCCACCCTGCTGTTCCTGCCGCTCGCCCACGTCTTCGGGCGGATGGTGGAGGTGGCGGCCGTCCGCGCCCGGGTGAAGCTCGGGCACCAGCCGGTGCTGGCGGCGGCCGAACTGCTCCCGGACCTGGCCGCGTTCCGGCCCACCTTCGTGCTCGGGGTGCCGTACGTCTTCGAGAAGGTCTTCGCCGCCGCCCGCCGCAAGGCCGAGACCGAGGGCCGGACGGGGCCCTTCGACCGGGCGGTGGACACGGCCGTACGGTACGCGGAGGCGCGCGAGCAGAAGGCGTTCGGCACCGGGCCCGGGCCCTCCGCGAAGCTGCGCATGGAGCACCAGCTCTTCGAGAAGCTGGTGTACGGGAAGGTCCGCGAGGCGCTGGGCGGCAGGGTGCGGTACGCCATGTCGGGCGGCTCCGCGATGTCGCGCCGGCTGGGGCTGTTCTTCGACGGCGCCGGGGTCACGGTCTTCGAGGGCTACGGGCTGACGGAGTCCTGCGCGGCGGCCACGGCGAACCCGCCCGGGGCCATCAAGTACGGCACCGTGGGGCGGCCGATCCCCGGCGGTACGGTGCACATCGCCGACGACGGGGAGATCTGGCTGCACGGAGCCCACGTCTTCTCCGGGTACCTCAACGACCCGCACGCCACGGAGGCCGTCCTGCGGGACGGCTGGCTGGCGACGGGGGACCTGGGGCGTCTCGACGCGGACGGGTACCTCACGATCACGGGGCGCAAGAAGGAGATCCTGGTGACCTCCAACGGCAAGAGCGTCGCGCCGGCCGCCCTGGAGGAGCGGGTCCGCTCGCATCCGCTCGTCTCCCAGTGCGTCCTGGTGGGCAACGACCGTCCGTACATCGCGGCCCTGCTCACCCTGGACATGGAGGGGGTCGCGCACTGGATGGCGATGCGCGGCCGCCCCCGGCTGTCGGCGGCGGAGCTGGTGCTCGACCCCGATCTGACGGCGGAGGTCCGCCGGTCGGTGGTGGCGGCCAACACCCTGGTCTCCCAGGCCGAGTCGATCCGCACCTTCCGCGTGCTGGCCGAGCAGTTCACCGAGGAACGGGGGCTGCTGACCCCCTCGCTGAAGCTGAAGCGGCGGGCCATAGAGAAGGTCTACGCCCAGGAGGTGGCGGCCCTCTACCCGTCCTGACGGGCGCGGAGCGCGATCGCTCCGAAGACCACGCCGACGGCCGCGCCAACGACCACGCCAACGACCCGAACCGTTACCTGACGGGTCGTCACTTTACTTGTCGTTGATATTGACGATGCGTCAGGTCGCGCACAGAATGCGGGGATTCCGACCGGAGGGGATCCACACATGTTGCGACCGATCCGCACCCTGGCCGCCGCTGCGGCGGCGCTCGCGCTCGTCTCCGCCTGCAACTCGGCCTCCAACAGCGCCTCCCCCGACAAGCCGGGAGCCGCCGGCACCTCCCGCGGGGTGAGCGCCGACTCGATCAAGGTCGGCGGCATCGTGTCGATGACCAGCGCCAGCGGTTACAGCAAGAAGGACACCGACCTCGGAGCCAAGGCCCGCTACGCGAGAGCCAACGCCGAGGGCGGGATCAACGGCCGCAAGATCGACTACATCGGCGCCGAGGACGACGGGCAGGACCCCGCCAAGAACCTGGCGGCGGCCCGCAAACTCGTCCAGCAGGACAAGGTCTTCGCGGTCTCCCCCATGAGCTCGGTCACCTTCACCGGAGCCGACTTCCTCGAGCAGGAGAAGGTGCCCACCTTCGGCTGGGGCACGCTGCCGTCCTTCTGCGGACCCAAGTACATCTACGGGTTCAACGGCTGCCTCGTCCCCACCCCCGGCGGCACCATCAACCAGACCTGGCCCGAGGGGATCGGCAAGGTCCTCGGCGGCGCCCAGGGCAAGTCCGTCGCGATCATCGCCAACGACAGCGACGCCGGGAAGTTCGGTGTGCGCACCTTCCAGCAGGGCTTCACCAGCGCCGGGTTCACCGTCTCCTACGCCAAGGCCTCGGTGCCCGGCACCGCGGTGCCGAGCGACTGGTCGGCGTACGTCAAGGAGATCCTCGAGAGCAACGGCGGCAAGGCCCCGGACGCGGTGGTCTCCGTCATGCAGACCCCCAACAACATCGGGCTGTTCACCTCGCTCAAGCGCAGCGGGTACAAGGGGCTGCTCTCCGACCCGACCGACTACGACCCGGGTCTGCTCGCCAAGGACGCCACCAAGATGGCCCTCGACGGCGTGCACGTCCTGCTGCAGTTCGAGCCGTTCGAGTCGACGAACCCGAAGATGGCCCAGTTCAAGGCCGACATCAAGGCCGCCAACGGCGGGCAGGACATCCCGCTCAACATGCACATGATGACGGGCTACATGTCGGCCGACCTCTTCGTGTCCATCGCGCAGAAGGCCGGCAAGAACCTGACGGTCGAGTCCTTCCAGGCCGCCGCGCAGGGCTTCTCCGACACCGGCACCCTCGTCGGCGACCGCGCGGAGCCCAAGGGACAGAAGGACAGCTTCGGCTGCGGGGCGCTCGTCCAGCTGAAGAACGGCGCGTACGAGGTCTCCGTACCGTTCAAGTGCTACGAGCCCATCCCCTTCAAGTAGGGGCCGGGGAAACCGAATGGGAGATCTGCTCGCCTTCGTACTGAGCGGTCTGGTGTCCGGCGCCCTGTACGCACTGCTCGCCACCGGGCTGGTGCTGTCGTACTCGGCGTCCGGGCTGTTCAACTTCGCGCACGGGGCCACCGCCTACCTGTGCGCGCTCACCTTCTACGAACTGCACTCCGGGCTCGGCTGGCCGGCCGTCCCGGCGGCGCTGCTGGTGGTCCTGGTCCTGGCGCCCGGGCTCGGGTGGGCGCTGGACCGGCTGATGTTCCGGCGGCTCGCGCAGGTCGGCGAGACGGCGCAGATCGTGGCCACCATCGGACTGCTGGTGGCCCTGCCGGCGGCCGGGCTGTGGGCGGTGGAGCTCCTGACCGCCGCGGGAGCGCCGCTCAAGCCCGCGGAGAACCAGTTCGGGCTGCCCGGGGTGGGGCCGAGCCCCGCCACGTCCTGGCAGCTCACCGCGGACGTAGGCATCGACTCCGACCAGCTGATCACCTGGGTGGCCACGGCCCTGGTGGCGGTGGCCCTGTGGGTGCTGATGCGGCACACCCGGCTGGGGCTGCGGCTGCGGGCCGCCGTCGACAACCGCTCGCTCACCGAGCTGCGCGGGATCGACGCCGACCGGCTGTCCTCGGTGGCGTGGATGATCGCCTCGGGGCTGGCCGGGCTGGCGGGGGTCCTCGCGACTCCGCTGCTGGGGCTGTCCGCGCACGATTTCACGCTGTTCCTGTTCGTGTCGGCCACGGCGGCCGTCATCGGACGGTTCGCCTCCGTCCCGCTCGCCTTCGCGGGCGGGCTGGGGCTCGGAGTCCTGCAGAACCTGGTCGTCGGCTACGCGTCCTTCGCCGACTCCATCACCGGCTTCAGGACGGCCGTGCCCTTCCTGATCCTGTTCGGCGGGCTGCTGGTGCTCACCCGGCGGGCCCGGGCGGCCGGGACCGCCGCCGTGGACGTGGCCTCGCCCGACCATCTGGCCGGGGCTCCGTGGGGGCGGCGGTGGGGGGTGTGGGCCGCGGGCGCGGTACTGCTGTGCACGGCCTTCTACACCGTGACCACCCCGTTCTGGAGCGGGCTCCTCGCCCAAGGGCTCGCGCTGGCCCTGGTGTTCATGTCCTTCACGGTGGTCACCGGGCTCGGGGCGATGGTGTCCCTGGCCCAGGGCACCTTCGTGACCGGGGCCGCGCTGGTGGCCGGACTGCTGATGAGCCGCGGGTGGCCGTTCATCGCGGCGCTGGCGGTCGGCACCTGCGTGGCCGCGCTGCTCGGGGCCCTGGTCGCCCTGCCCGCGCTACGGCTCGGGGGGCGCTCTCTCGCCCTGGCGACACTGGCCCTGGCCTTCCTGGCGGACCAGGTGCTCTTCCAGATGCGGTGGCTGCGCAACGGGGACTCCGGGTGGTCGATCCCGCGGCCCGTCATCGGACCGGTGGACCTCGCCGACGACCGGGCGCTGGGGGTGGCGCTGGTCCTGCTGGTCGCGGCGGTCGCCGCCGGGCTGAGCGCGCTGCGGAGCTCCCCCTCGGGCCGGGCGATGCTCGCCGTACGGTCCGCTCCCGCGGCCGCGATGGCCTCCGGGGTGTCCGTGCTGCGGACGAAGCTGCTGCTGTTCACGCTGTCGGCGGGGCTGGCCGGGTTCGGGGGCGTGATGTACGCCTCGTACAACACCCGGATCACCGCTACGGACTTCACCGCGATGACCGGGCTGGTGTGGCTGGCGGTGGTCGTCGCGGCGGGCGTCCGCAGGCCGCAGTACGCGGTGGTGGCGGGGCTGGTCTTCGCCGTCGCTCCGCGGGTGATGGCGGACTACGTGACGGAGTCGGCGCACCTGCCGGTGATCCTGTTCGGGCTGGCGGGGTTGGCCTTGGCCAACGATCCCGATGGGTACTGCGCGGCGATCCCGGTCCGCCGGGCCCGCCGCCGCGCGACCGCTCTGGTCGGAGCCTTGGCCGGAGCGGGCGCCTCGGCCGGGGCCGTGCCCGTGGCTCGGGTCGGTGGCGGCGTCGGGGTGGGCCCTGCGGGGCCTTCCCCCACCCCGCCCCTTCCCGAAACCGGGCTCCGCCCGGACCCCTCGGGGGCTCCGCCCCCTGACCCCCGCGCCTCAAACGCCGGCGAGGCTGTATCTGCCGGGGCCTGGGGCAGCGCCCCAGTTTCGGGAAGGGGCGGGGTGGGGGAAAGCCCCGCAGGGCAACCGACCGCAGCCAGGCCGGCTCCGGACCGGCCCGCCCGCGGGCAGGTCGCCCAGGCGCCACCGGCGGAGCCCCTCGCAGAGCCGCCCGCCCTCCAGCTGCGCAGCGTCACCGCCGGGTATGACGGGGGGCTCGTGCTGCACGGCGTCGACCTCACCGTGCGGCGCGGTGAGATCCTCGCCGTGCTCGGGCCCAACGGGGCCGGGAAGAGCACCGCCTGCCGGGTGGCGGCCGGGGCTCTGCCCGTCGTCGGCGGGACCGTCCACGTGGCCGGGCGGGACGCCACCCGTGACGGCGCCGTGGGCCGCTCCCGGGCGGGGGTGCTGCTCGCACCCGAGGGGCGGGGGATCTTCCCGGCGCTCAGCATCGAGGAGAACCTCGCCCTCTACCTGAGGGACCCGGGCGAACGCGACGCCGTCTACGACCGGTTCCCCCGGCTGCGCGAGCGACGCACGGTCCCCGCCGGGTCGTTGTCCGGTGGCGAGCAGCAGATGCTGGCGCTCGCCCCGCTGTTGCAGCGGCCGCCCGGGGTGCTGATCGCGGACGAGCCCTCCCTCGGGCTCGCCCCGCGCGTGGTGGACGAGGTGTACGGGCTGCTCATGGAGCTCCGCGCCGCCGGCACCGCGCTGCTGCTGGTGGAGGAGAAGGCGGCCGAGATCCTCGGGATCGCCGACACCGTCGCCTACCTCTCGCAGGGCCGCGTCTCCTGGTGCGGCCCCCGCTCCGAGGTGGAGGCGGACCGGCTGACCGAGGCCTACCTGGGGATGGCGACATGAGCGCGGAGACGGACACGTACGTCCTGGAGGCCCGCGGCGTCAGTGTCCGGTTCGGCGGGGTCAAGGCGCTGACGGGTGTGGACCTCGGGATCCGGGCCGGCGAGGTGTGCGGACTGATCGGGCCGAACGGGGCCGGGAAGACCACCCTGTTCGACGTGCTGTCCGGGATCCGGCGGCCCGACCAGGGCCGGATGCTGCTCGACGGGGTGGACGTCACCCGGCGCTCCCCCGTCTGGCGGGCCCGGCACGGGATGCGCCGGACCTTCCAGCGCCAGCAGTTGTTCGGGCAGCTCAGTGTGGCCGACAACGTCCTCGTGGCGCAGGAGTGGCGGGGTGGGGGCGGCGGCCTCGCCGCCGACCTGGTCGCCTCGCCCACCCGCCGCCGCCGCGAGCGGGAGCGGCGGGAGCGGGCCGCCCGGGTGCTGGCCGACTGCGGCATCGGCGCGCTCGGGGACGCGTACGCCGGCGGTCTGCCGGTGGGGCGGGCCCGGATGGTCGAGCTGGCCCGCGCGGTGGCCGATCCGCCCCGGGTGCTGCTCCTGGACGAGCCCGCGTCGGGCATGTCCGCGCCCGAACGCGAGCAGCTGGCGGCGGTCGTGCGCCGGCTCGCCGAGGAGGAGGGCTGCGCGGTGCTGCTGGTCGAGCACAACGTCGCCTTCGTGATGGACCTCTGCACCCGGGTGGTGGTCCTGGACCTGGGCACCGTCCTCGCCGAGGGCACGGCCGCCGAGGTACGGGCCAACGCGCTGGTCCGGGAGGCGTACCTGGGGGCGTAGCCCTCGCCGCCTCTGGATCCCGCCGTACGGATTCACCCGTACGGCGGGAATAGGCCACGCCGGGGGCCGGTTGTCGCCGGTCGTACGGGCCTGCGCGCCAGCGCCCGTACGACCGGCAGTCAGCACCCGCACCAGCGACGACCAGAGGGAACGACCGACGTGAACCAGGTCCCCGGCATCAAGCTCAACAACGGCACGCTCATGCCCCAGCTCGGCTACGGCGTCTGGCAGGTTCCGGACGCCGAGGCGGAGCAGGCCGTCCGGACCGCGCTGGAGGCGGGCTACCGCAGCATCGACACGGCCGCCATCTACGGCAACGAGGAGGGCACCGGCAAGGCCATCGCCTCCGCCGGAGTGCCGCGCGAGGAGCTCTTCGTCACCACCAAGCTGTGGAACGGGAAGTCCGAGACCTGGGGCCGGGACAACGTGCTGCGCGAGTTCGACGCCTCGCTCGCCAAGCTGGGCCTCGACGAGATCGACCTGTACCTGATCCACTGGCCGCGCCCGATGCGCGACGACTTCCTCGCCATCTGGAAGACCTTCGAGGAGATCGCGCAGAGCGGCCGCGCCAAGGCCGTCGGCGTGTCCAACTTCCGCCCCGCCGACCTGGAACGGCTCGGCACCGAGAGCTCCCTGGTCCCGGCCGTGAACCAGATCGAGCTGCACCCGCTGCTCCCCCAGACCGAGCTGCGCGCCCTGCACGCGCGCCTGGGCATCGCCACCGAGGCCTGGTCCCCGCTCGGCCAGGGCAAGGACCTGCTGACCCTGCCCGCCGTCACCGCGCTCGCCGCCAAGCACGGCCGCTCGGCCGCACAGGTGGTGCTGCGCTGGCACCTCCAGCTGGGCAACGTCGTGATCCCCAAGTCCGTGACCCCGGCGCGGATCCGGGAGAACCTCGACGTCTTCGGCTTCGAGCTGGACGCCGAGGACGTGGCCGCGCTGGACGCGCTCGGCGCGGGTGGGGCGGGGCGCCGGATCGGTCCCGACCCGGCCGAGTTCGACTACTGAGCCGCCGGTGAGCGAGCCGACGAGAGGGACGAAGGCGCCCGACGGCGTCTACCGGATCCGCAATGCCGCGAGCGGGCTGCTGCTCCAGGTGGAGAGCGGCAACCGGGTCTGGGTCGGGCCGGACGGCGAGCCTGCCGCGGCCCGGCAGTGGGAGATCACCCCGGTGCACAGCGGCGGCGGGATCTTCCACCTGGTCAGCGTCCACAACGGCAAGCGGCTCGACGTGGCGAACGCCTCGACCGAGAGCGGCACCCGGGTCCAGGTGTGGAAGGCGAACGCCTTCGGGGCGCAGGAGTGGGTCGTGGAGGAGCACCTCGACGACCCCGGCGTGGTCTCGCTGATCGCCGCCATCAGCGGTCTGCCGCTGGAGGCGGACGCTGAGGGCCGGGCCCGGCAGTGCGAGGACACCGACTCCCCGGCGCAGTGGTGGCGCCTGGAGCCCGCCTGAGGCCGGGGGCGGGGCCGGGGGCGGGGGCTGTGGCCCGTCGCCTCTGCCCCCGCACCCCGGCCCGCCCGTCAGGCCCGTACGAAGGCGTGCAGCCGGTACGTCGGCTCCGCGCGCGGGGTGTCCGGTCCGGGCAGGAGTTCCAGCCGGTCCGCGAGTTCGCGCGGGGTGATGCCGCGCGGGTGGATCCGGGAGGCGTACCGCCCGGCGAGCAGCGCTTCCGCGGCCCCGCGCGGGGTGCGGCCCTGGCCGTGACCGGTGAAGAGGGCCTCGCCCGCGGGGTGCAGGTCCACCGCGGCCGCGTGGCCGGTGACGGCCTGGACGGAGTCGGCGGGGGTCGCGGTGAGGTGCTCGGCGAGCACCTCGTCGATGTCGCTGCCCACGTCGTGGGCGGCGTCCTTGTCGACGGTGGTGACGAACATCCCGCCGGGCCGCAGCACCCGCCCGGCCTCGGCGATCACGGCGGCCACCAGGCCCGGTGAGCGCAGCAGGTGCAGCAGCCAGACCGCGCTGACCGCGTCGAGCGAGCCCGTGCGGAAGGGGAGCCGGGTCCCGGAGGCGAGGAGCACCGGGATCCCCCGGGAGCGCGCCATGGCGGCCATCCCGTACGAGGTGTCCGCGCCGAGGACCCGCAGCCCCGGGCGGGCGGCGGCGATGCGGGTGGTGACGATGCCCGTGCCGCAGCCGAGGTCGAGCAGGGTGACGGTGTCGGGCGGGAGCAGGCCGAGGACCGCCGCGGCGGCGGCCTGGGCGCGCGGGACCCCGCCGCGGGTGGCGTCGTAGGCCTCGGCCTCGGCGTCGTAGTCGAGCAGCGGCCTCGGCGTGGGCACGTGCATCGGCGGAGCTTCCGGCATCAGGCGGCGCCGTGGGCGGGGGCCAGGGACTCGACGCGCTCGGCGAGGGTGAAGTCGGCGTCGGTGACGGCGTCTCCGGCGTCGTGCGTGTTCACCGAGAGGCGGACGGTGTTGTAGCCGAGGGTGAGGTCGGAGTGGTGGTTCAACTCCTCCTGCACCGCGGCGATGTGGCCGACCAGTGCGCTCGCCGCGAAGTGGCTGCCCAGCCGGTAGGTGCGGATGATCCGGTCGTCCTCGAAGGCCCAGCCGGGGAGTTCCCGCAGCCGGTCCTCGATCTCCTTCTGCGAAAGCGGCTCTCTCGACATCCGCAGGCTCCTTCCCCGTACGTGACTGCCCGATTGACCTGACGTGGAGTCAAGGTTCCCACAGCTCAGGCTTGAGGGAAGGTTTCGCGCCATAGTGCGTGCGGGTACTTCCGTGCCTTCCGTGGCCGACGCGCCACCCCTATGCTCCTGCGCCGGACGTGACTGTTACCGCCGGTAATACCGCCGGGTGCCGACGACATCGAGGGAGCATCACCGTGACGCGCACAGGAAACTCCAGGCGCACGTTCATCGCGGGGGCCGCGGCCACCGCGGGCGGGTTATCGGCCGCCGGGAGCCTCGCGGCCCCGGCCGAGGCCGCCACCGGAACCACCGCGGCCACCCCGCGCGCCGCGGCGGCCGGCGCGCGCCGCGTGGCCGTCCTCGGCGGCGGGGTCGCCGGGCTCACCGCCGCGCACGAACTGGCCGAACGAGGCTACGCCGTCACCGTGTACGAGCGCCGGGCGCTCGGCGGCAAGGCCCGCAGCATGGACGTCCCCGGAAGCGCCCGGGGCGGGCGCCGCCCGCTCCCCGCCGAGCACGGCTTCCGCTTCATCCCGGGGATCTACCACAACCTGCCGGACACGATGCGGCGCATCCCCTTCCCCGGCAACGCCAACGGGGTCTGGGACAACCTGGTCGCCCCGCGCGAGATGATGTTCGCCCGGGCGGCCGGCCGCGAGGACCTGCGCGCCCCCATCCCCTGGCCCGACCACTCCCCCGCCGAACTGACCCCCGACGAGCTGCGCCGGGCCCTCACCGGCATCCTCCAGTCGCTGGTCCGCCTCCCGCTCCACGAGACGGCGTACTTCGTCGACCGCGCCCTGGTCTTCCTCACCAGCTGCGACGAGCGGCGCAACGAGCAGTGGGAGCGCACCCCGTGGTGGGAGTTCACCCGGGCCGCGCGGATGTCGAGCGAGTACCAGCGGATCCTCGCCATCGGCGTCACCCGCAACATCGTGGCCACCAAGGCCGAGGAGGCCTCGACCCGTACGGTCGGCACGCTCGGCGAGGCCTTCGTCTTCAACCTGCTGGGACGCGGCGCCGACGGCCCGCCGGACCGGATCCTGAACCTGCCCACCAACGAGGCGTGGATCGACCCGTGGGAGACCCATCTACGGTCGCTGGGCGTGGAGTTCGCGATCGGGTGGACGGTGCGCGAGGTCCGGTACGGGGACGGTCGCGTGAGCGGGGTCCTCGTCGAGGATCCAGCCGGCGCCGTCCGGACCGTCACCGCCGACCACTACGTCAGCGCGCTGCCCGTCGAGCACGCCCGCCGCACCTGGAGCCCGGCGCTGCGCGCGGCCGACCCGATGCTCGGGCGGTGCGACCTGCTGCAGACGGACTGGATGACCGGCATCCAGTTCTACCTCACCGAGCGCGCACCCCTCGTCCACGGCCACCTCAACTGCATCGACTCGCCTTGGTCGTTGACGGCGATCCAGCAGGCCGAGCACTGGCCTTCGCGGGACTTCCCCGCCGACTACGGGGACGGCGCGGCCGTGGACTGCCTGTCGGTGGACATCTCGGAATGGGACAAGCCGGGGATCCTCTACGGGAAGACGGCCAAGCAGTGCACCCGCGAGGAGGTCGCCCGCGAGGTGTGGGCGCAGCTGAAGGCCTCGCTCAACGACACCGGCAAGACCCTCCTGTCGGACGGAAAGCTGCACTCGTGGTTCCTGGACCCGGGGGTGGACGGGATCGGCACCCCCCATCCGACCAACCAGGACCAGTTGTTGATCCACCCGACCGGGACCTTCCACAACCGGCCGAGCGCGGGCACCCGGATCCCGAACTTCTTCCTCAGCGGGGACTACGTGTCCGTCGACATCGACCTGGCGACGATGGAGGGGGCCAACGCCTCGGCCCGGGCGGCCGTCAACTCCCTCCTGGACAGGGATGGTTCTTCTGCCCCCCGGTGCACGGTGCGGCGGCTGTACCGGGCCCCCGAGGTGGAGTCCGCCAAGCGGCACGACCTGTGGCGCTACCGCCTCGGTCTGCGGAACGTCTTCGACGTGGGGTGACCGGGCTGCGGCCCCCCGGCTGGGCTAACGTCGCCGTATGACGACTGCTGCGCCCTTGACGGTTGGCGCCCTGCTGCGCACCTGGCGGGAGCGGCGCGGACTCAGCCAGCTCGAGCTGGCGGGCCGCGCCGACTCCTCCTCCCGGCACATCAGCTTCGTGGAGACGGGCCGGTCCCGGCCGAGCGAGGAGATGGTGCTGCGGCTCGCGGACCACCTGGACGTTCCGATGCGGGACCGCAACGCCCTTCTGGTGGCGGCGGGTTACGCGCCCCGGTACGCGCACACCCCGCTGGACGCCCCCTCGATGGAGGTGCTGCGCGGGGGGCTGGAGCAGCTGCTGACCGGCTACGAGCCGTATCCGGCGCTGGTGGTGAACGCCACCTACGACGTGGTGGCCGCCAACCGGGGCATCCTGATGCTGATGGAGGGGCTGCCGGAGCACCTGCTGGCCGGCCCTCTCAACGCGATGCGGCTGACCCTGCATCCGGAGGGCCTCGCCCCCCGGATCCGCAACCTGCGCGAGTGGCGCGGACACCTGCTGGCCCAGATGGAGCGGCAGATCGCACTGGCCCGCTCGGCGCCGCTGCGCGCACTGTACGAGGAGGTGTCGGCCTATCCGCTGCCCGCGTCGGCGGACGGGCCCGGCGAGGACTGGCCGTACCAGGACGGCCCGGTGGAGGCCGTCGCCTACCTCGCGCTCCCCCTGCGGATCGAACACGACGGGCACCTGCTCTCCTTCGTGTCCTCCATCTCCACCTTCAACACCCCCATGGACGTGACGGTCGCCGAGCTGGCCATCGAGACCCTCCTGCCGGCCGACCCGGCGACGGTGAAGTATTTGAGGTCACTGGCGCCCTGAGGTCACCGGCGCCCCGAGCCCGCGCGCAGTGCGAGCTGCTGGAGGAGGGCGAAGGAGGCGACGGTGAGGGCCTGCGCCGGGATCCACACCGCCCCGGCGGTGGTGGGCTCGAACCAGACGACGAGGGCGACGAGGCTGAGCGCGGCCCAGGCGTAGTTGCCTTCGATGACGAGCCTGACGGGGAAGACCGGGGGCTGCCGGCGCGCTGCCAGCAGGCCGACGCCCGCCCCGTAGAGCACCAGGAACACTCCGAGCCCCAGCACCAGCCCCTGACCGAGGCCGAGCAGCCGGCCGAGGGGCGCGGAGAAGGCGGCGTAGGCGAGCCCGTTGCCGGTGGTGACGACGGAGTCGAGGGCGAGGAACCGGCGCAGCGCGGCCTGCGGGACGGCAGTGCGGGCTACGGCGGTGAACGGGGTTGCGGACATGGCGGATCAGCCTCCGTCGAGGGTCGATTGCGCTGGTGGAGTACGGACGACCCGGGCCCCGGAGCCGTGTGCGCGGCCCCGGAACCCGATGTCCCCACTGTGGCGCCGGGGCCCCCGCCGGGTCGATTACCTCCGACGTCATGGGCATCCTCCGCCAGGCGGAAGCCCCACCTTTTTTGAGATGGACGGAAAGAAAGGTGGGGGGTACTCCTGTTCGGCCGTGAACCGGGGGGATACGCTTCACGCAGAGCAACCACATCCACCCTTCTCTCTGCTGACGGAGAAACGCCTGGTGCGAGCCGCCGACCGGCCTGACCTCACCGCGGCCTGGGCCCGTGTCGTGGCGTCGGCGGAGCGACACGGCCAGGACCCGGCGCGGGTGCTCGCCGTGGAGCGGCTCAGCCACCTGTCCGGGGTCGCCCCGGACCACGTCCCCGCGGTGCTGGCGGGTACCGCCGCCGAGCTGCCGCTCTGCGACCGGGTGCACCAGCGCTTCCTGCGGCTGCGCGCCACCCGGCGCGACAAGCACGGCAGGGAGTGGTCGCTCGCCGCGATCGCCGAGGACTTCGACGCCCCCGGCGCCTCCCTCGGCCCGCTCAACGCGGGCACCGGACTGCCCCGGCTCGGCCATGCGGCCGGCGTCCAGCGGTTCTTCGGGGTCTACCCCGGATTCCTGCTCGCCGACAGCAAGAGCGCGGTGGAACGCGCCCTGGCCACCAGCGCGCCCGGGAGCCGGGCGGAGGGCGCCGCGGACGACCTCGAACGCCTCTCGTACCTCACCGGCATCACCCCGGAGGACATCCGGCTCACTCTCGACGGCACACCGCCCCGGCTCCCGCTCAAGGAACAGGTGCGCCGCCGCTTCGAGCACCTGCGCCGCACCCGCCCCCGGGAGGACGGGCAGGCCCACTCCCTCTCCGCCATAGCCGGCTCCTTCTACGCCTCGGGCCAGTCGCTGACCCGCCTCACCCAGGGCGAAGGGCTCCCCAACCTCGCGGCGGCCGCCGGAATCCAGCGTTTCTACGGGGTCGAGAGCGGCTTCCTGATGGCCGGGGACGCCGAGGCGCTGGCCGCCTGCCTCGCCGGGATCGAGCGCGAACTGGAATCCGCGCAACGGCCCGCCGAGAACCCGATGCTCGCCGTGATGCGGGCGCACGACGTGCGCAGCATCGTGACCCGGGCGGGCCGGCTCTCACCGGACGGCTGGAAGTCGCTGGCGGACCACCTGGACGATCTGCTCGCACGGGAAGGGCAGTTGGGCCGCCCGGCCGTCCCGCGTCCGCCGGGCGGCGCCGATGACATCGACCGCAGTTCCGAAGGGGGAGCACGATGAGGACCACACGGGCCATGCGGAAACTCGGCGACGACCTGCTGGCGGCGGCCCGCCTGACCCCTCCGGCCGGGGCGGCGGAGATCATCGGGAGCCTCTGCGCCGCCTACGGGCGCGTCCGCGGCGGGCGCCGCGTCGAGTTCCGCTTCGCCCCCTTCCCGCCCGACACCGCCAGCGGGCTGTGGCTCGGGATGGAGGACCGCGACCTCCTCGTCATCGAGGAGCGCACCCGGCCCGAGCACCAGCTCGTCATCGCCTCCCACGAGCTGTGGCACGTGGACGAGGGCACCTGCGGCCGCCACGGCCCCGGCATGGCGGTGGCCGCCAGGCTGACGGGCCCCCACGGCAGCCTCTCGGACCTGCTGAGCTCCGACCGCGGCCTGGGCTCGGTCGTCCGGCAGACGGCCGCCCGTGCCGACCAGGAGGATCCGGCGGAGATCCGCGCGGAGACCTTCGGACTGCACCTCGGCAAGATCCTCCAGGCATTCCTCCCGCCACCGCGGGAAGAGCAGGTCCCCGAAGCCGTCGAACGAATCAAGAGCTCGTTCGGCTGGGGACGTTGAGCGCGGTCCCGACGACCACACCCGGCGGCCGACCCCCGCCTCCCCGCCGACGTCCTTCCTCAGCCGATGCGCCTTCGCACGGCCCTGACAGAGAGCACCACACGATGACTCACTCCTCCCCGCCCTCCTCCCCGCCGCGGCACGCCGTCGTCATCGGCGGCAGCCTGGCCGGTCTGCTCGCCGCCGCCGTCCTCGCCGAGCACGCGACGGTCACGATCATCGAAGCGGACACCCTGCCGGACGGTCCCGAGCCCCGCCGCGGACTTCCCCAGGCCCGCCACACCCACCTGCTGTGGTCGGGCGGTGCACGCGCCATCGAGGAGATCCTTCCGGGCATCACCGACGACTGGACGGCTGCCGGCGCCTTCCGCCGCAGCCTCCCCACCGACCTGGTCTCCAAGACCGCCCAGGGCTGGCTGCCGCGCCACGAAGAGATGCAGTTCAACATCTCCTGCAGCCGTGACCTCCTCGACTCGGTGGTCCGCTCCCGCGTCATCGGGCTGCCCGGGGTCACCACCCTGCAGCAGAGCCGGGTCCGCGGCCTGGAGGGCACCGCGGCCCGGATCACCGGGGTCCGGGCGGACACGCCCGACGAGGAGAACCGCCTGATCGCCGCCGATCTCGTGGTCGACGCGAGCGGCCGCGGCTCACGGGCCCGCAGCTGGCTGGAGGCGCTCGGCGTGAGCGGCCTGAAGGAAGCCGGCGTGGACTCCGGGCTCGTCTACGCGACCCGCATCTTCGAAGCTCCCGAGGGAGCCCACGCCCTGGGCTTCCCGATCGTCAACGTCCAGTCCGACCCCCGGGTGCCCGTACCCGGCCAGACCGCGACGATCGTCCCCATCGAGAACGGGCGCTGGCAGGCCACCCTGTCCGGCACCCGCGGCGGCCAGCCCACCGCCGACCCGGAGTCCTTCATCCCGTTCGCCAAGGGGGTCCGCGACCCCATCGTCGGCGAACTCCTCGAGGGCAAGAAGCCGCTGACCGACGTCTCCGTCACCCAGGGCACCGCCAACCGCCGGATCTTCTTCGAGAGGGCCGACCTCCCCGACGGCTTCTTCGCCGTCGGCGACTCGGTCGCCACCTTCAACCCGCTCTACGGCCAGGGCATGACGGTCGCGGCCCAGGGACTTCTGGCCGTCCGTACGCTGCTGCGCGCGAAGGGCCTCTCCCACGCGGGCATCGGCCGCGAGGCGCAGCGGGCCATCGCCCCGCAGGTGGCGGTCGCCTGGGACCTCGCCACCTCGCAGGACATCCTGTACCCGGGTGCCACGGGCATCAAGCCGCGCCCCGGTGCCGGGCTGCTCAACGGGTACGTCGAGCGGCTGATGACCGGCGCCACCACCAAGGCCTCGCTCACCGCGGCCCTGCTCCAGGTCATCACCATGAACCGGGCGCCCACCTACTGGATCCGCCCCGGGGTGATCTGGGAGGTGCTGCGCACATCGACCCGGGGCGCGCTGAAGGCGGCTCCGCTGACCGCCGCCGAGCGGACGGTGGCGGGTCTGGACCAGGACGGGCCGGCCGGCACCGGCGGCCCCCTCGGACCCGTCGACCCCGCCGGCCAGGCGCGATGACCGAAAGCCTCGTCCTCTACGTTCCGGGCGCGGTGATCGCCGCGGCGCTGATCGTCAAGGCGCCCACGTTGAGGCGGGGCTGGGAGCAGCCCCTGATGCGGGCCGTGTGCACGCTCCTCGTCGGGGGGTCGCTCGCGGTCATCCTCTCGGCGCCGCCGACGATCGTGGCCGTCAACCGGCTGACCGGCATCGTCAACTTCTCGGCTCCCCTGGTCTACTGCCTGCTCACGGCCTTTTCGGGCGCCTGTGTCGTGGTGATCCTGCACTGGAGCGGGACCCCGGCAGCCGTCGTGCGCCGGGCCACCCGGCTGACGGTGGCCGCGTACGGCACGGTGGTCGTGGCGATCGTGACCCTGTTCGCCCTGGGCGAGGCTCCCGTCGAGCGGCTGCGCGACATGGACACGTACTACGCCCACACCCCGTACCTGCGCGAGATGATCATCTGCTATCTGACGGCGCACACCGTGGGCAGCACCGCACTCACGGTGCTGTGCCGCAAGTGGCTGCGCCGTCTGTCCCCCTCGGCGCTGCCGCTGCGCCCGCTCCGTACGGGACTTGCCCTGCTGATGCTGGGAGGCGCCTTCGACCTGGCCTTCCTCGCGGTGAAGTGGACGGCGATGACCGCGCGCTGGAGCGGCGGGGACCTGGACTTCCTGTCCACCACCGTGGCCCCGCCGCTGGCCGCGGCGGCGGCCCTGTTCGTGGGCGCCGGATTCCTGGTGCCGCTGGTCGGCGGTTCGGCTCCGTGGAAGGACTACTGCCGCTACCGGCGGCTGCGGCCGCTCTGGGCGGCGTTGCGCGGGTTCTCCCCGGGCGGGCTGCGGCCCGTGCCGCTGACCTGGTGGTCACCGGTCGGGATCCGGCTGGTCCACCGCGAATCGGTGATCGACGACGGGATCCTGGCGCTCGGGTGCTGGTTCGACCCCGCCGTGCGCGAGGAGGCGTACGGGGCCGCGCGCGCTCAGGGCCGGTCCGAGGAGGAGGCCGCCCTCGTATCGGACGCGGCCATGCTGGCGGCGGCCTGCCGCCTCCGTGCGGAGGCCGACCGGGCCGAGGCCCACCGGTCCGAGGCCGGTCAGGAGGCGGGCCGGGAGACCGCCCCCGCTACCGAGTCCCACCCCGGCTTCCCGGGCCACCCGTACCGCCTGGACTCCCGCCCGCTGACCGAGCTGGCCCACGTGTTCCAGACCTCCCCGATCGTGGCCAGGGCCCGCAACCGGGCCACCCGCTCCTGACCGCCGGCCACCGGCCACCGGCTCCGGACCGGGGCCCTCGTGCGCGGGCCCGGTCAGGCCGCGGCCGCCACCGCTTCGCGGGCCGCGGCCGCCTCGCCCGTCAGGACCTTGAGCCGCTTGGTGAAGAGGACCATCACCGCGCCGGCCGCGATGACCATGGCGCCCTGCCACAGGAAGTTCCAGCTCTGGCCGATGACCGCGTCGAGCCGGGGCAGCTGGGCGCCGATCGCGTCGCCGGTCGCGGCGGCGAGGAACCAGACGCCCATCATCTGGTTGGTGAAGGCCCGCGGGGCGAGCTTGGTGGTGACCGAGAGGCCCACCGGGCTCAGGCACATCTCGCCCATCACCTGGATCACGTACACGCCCACCAGCCACATCAGCGAGACCTTGACCCCGCTGGAGGCGATGGCCGCGGCGCCCGACATGACCACGAAGGATGCGCCGGTCAGCAGCAGGGCCAGGCCGAACTTGAACGGGGTGCTCATGTGCTTGCCCCGGCGCACCCAGAAGGCCGCGAAGACGGGGGCCAGGATGATCACGAACAGCGAGGGCAGCGACTGGGTCCAGCTCGCCGGGATGTGCCAGCCGAGCAGGGACAGGTCGGTCTTCTGGGCGGCGAACATGTTCAGCTCGTTGCCCATCTGGTCGTAGACCAGCCAGAACAGCGTGGCGGCCAGGAAGAGCCAGACGTACGCCCGCAGCCGGGTCTTCTCGACCCGGTCGATCTTGGGGCTGCGGTACATCGAGAGCAGCACGCCCGCCGGGACCACCACGGCGACGACCGTCAGCACGAAGGTGATGGTGTCGATGCTCAGCGCGTGCGAGGCGGCCAGCAGGGTGACCAGTACGGCGGTGAAGACCAGGCCGTACGCGGAGGACTTGCCCACCTTGGCCCGCTCGGCCGGGGTGAGCCGGACCACGGGCTCCGCGCGCAGCTGCTCCGACAGGCGCCGGCCGCCCAGGACGTACTGGACCAGGCCGAGGGCCATGCCGACGGCGGCGGCGCCGAAGCCGAGGTGCCAGTTGACCTCCTCGCCGAGGTAGCCGACGACGAGCGGGGCGATGACGGCGCCGAGGTTGATGCCCATGTAGAAGATCGAGTAGCCGGCGTCGCGCCGCTGGTCGTCGTCGGCGGCGTACAGCCGGCCGACCAGCGCGGAGATATTCGGCTTGAGCAGGCCGGTGCCGATGACGATGAGGACCAGGCCGGGCCAGACGAACACCGGGTTCGGGACGGCCATCAGGACGTGGCCGGCCATGATCACCACACCGCCCCACAGGACGGCCCGCCGGGCGCCGAGGAACCGGTCGGCGATCCAGCCGCCGGGCAGCGCCAGCAGCGAGATCATGGCCATGTAGACGCCTTCCACGGCCTCCGCGGTGCCCTCGTGGAGGCCCATGCCGCCGTGGCCGCGGGAGGCGGCGAGGAAGTGCACGAGGATGGCGACCATGCCGTAGAGGCTGAAACGCTCCCACAGCTCGGCGAGGACGAGGGTGGCGAGCCCGCGCGGGTGGCGCTTCCCGCCCACCGCCGCCGCGTCCGGTCCCGAGATCTTCTGCATATCCATCGAAGGCTTCACATATTCAGTGGAGCCCCGTCCCGGCGCGGCGGGATCGGTCTTTCGGCCCCTTACCGCGGGAAACGGAACGCCCCGGACCGAAGGGCCCGGGGCGTTCGTCGTACCGAGGGGAGCGGGGCGCGGGTCAGAGGTCCGCGAGCGCCAGGCCGGCCTGGGCGGCGGCGGCCTGGACGGTCTGCTCCAGCAGCACCGCGATGGTCATCGGGCCGACGCCGCCCGGGACCGGGGTGATCAGCGAGGCGCGGGCGGCGGCCGACTCGAAGTGGACGTCGCCGACGTTGCCCTCGTTGTAGCCGGCGTCCAGGACCACGGCGCCCGGCTTGATGTCCTCGCCGCGGATGAACTCGGCCTTGCCGACGGCGGCGACCAGCACGTCCGCCTGGCGGACGATGGAGGGCAGGTCCACGGTGCGGGAGTGGCAGTAGGTGACGGTGGCGTTCTGCTCCAGGAGCAGCATGCCGGCCGGCTTGCCCAGGATCGCGCTGCGGCCGACGACCACGGCGTGCTTGCCGGTCAGGTCCACGTCGTAGGCCTCCAGCAGCCGCATGATGCCGCCGGGGGTGCAGGAGACGAAGCCCGGCAGCCCGAAGCCCATGGCGGCGAAGGAGTGCATGGTGACCCCGTCGACGTCCTTGCCCGGGGCGATGGCCTCGAAGGCGGCGCGCTCGTCGATGTGGTGCGGGACGGGGTGCTGGAGCAGGATGCCGCTGATCTCCGGGTCCTCGGAGAGCGCGGTCAGGGTGGCGACGAGCTCCTCGGTGGTCGTCGCGGCCGGCAGCTCCACGTGGCGGGAGGTGATCCCGGCCTTGGCGCAACGGTTCTGCTTCATGCGGACGTAGGTGACGGACGCGGGGTCCTCGCCGACCAGCACGGTCGCCAGACAGGGGGCCGTTCCGGTGCGCTCGGTGATCTTCGCGGCGTACTCGGCGGTCTGCTCGGAGATGCGGCGGGCGAGGGCGGTGCCGTCCATCAGTGTGGCGGTCCGTGCCTGCTGGGCAGTCGTCTGGGTGGTCATCGGGGCTCCTGAGCGTCGCTGCGGGATCGCGGTTCGCCCAGGCGCGCGGCAGTCGGCGTACCGGATACGGGAGTACGCCGGGCCGCTCCCCGGTGGTGATCCACCCGAACGCCAGTCACGGCCCGCCGTAAGTGTAAGCGAACCCGCGCGGGGCCGGTGTGCGCCCCGGCCCCGCGCAATCCGGTGGATGACCGGGCCCGGACCTGGGACGATCGAGACATGACGCGCACTTTCGACCATCTCGTCGCCGAAGCGGAATCCGTCTCCGTGGACGGCTGGGACTTCTCCTGGCTCGACGGCCGCGCCACCGAACAGCGCCCCTCCTGGGGCTACCAGCGCCTCCTGGCGCGGCACCTGGCGCAGGTCGGCTCCGCCCTGGACATCCAGACCGGCGGCGGAGAAGTGCTCGCCGGAGCCGGGCCCCTGCCCCGGCTGACGGTGGCCACCGAATCGTGGCCGCCGAACATCGACAAGGCGACAAGACTGCTGCATCCGCTGGGCGCGGTGGTGGTCGCCGACTCCGACGAGCCGCCGCTGCCGTTCGGCGACGGGGCCTTCGACTTCGTCTCCAGCCGGCATCCGGTGACGATCTGGTGGGAGGAGATCGCGCGGGTGCTGAAGCCCGGTGGCACGTACCTCTCCCAGCAGGTCGGCCCGGCGAGCGTTTTCGAGCTCGTGGAGTACTTCCTGGGCCCGCAACCGGAGGAGGTCCGGCGGGGCCGGCACCCCGACGACGCGGTCGCCGCGGCCGAGAAGGCGGGACTGGAGGTGGTCGATCTGCGCTCCGAGCGGCTGCGGACGGAGTTCCACGACATCGGAGCCGTGATCTACTTTCTGAGGAAGGTGATCTGGATGGTGCCGGGCTTCACGGTCGGGCAGCATCGGGACCGGTTGCGCGAGCTGCACGAACAGATCGAGCGCGAAGGCCCGTTCGTCGCACACACCGCCCGATTTCTCATCGAGGCCCGCAAAACGGGCTGACAAATCGGGCGGACGCGACCACCCGCGACCGGCCCCCCGGTCACGGCGTGGCGCAGGTCACTCAATTCAGCGCGTAACGAATCTACTCGGGCATGCGATGAACCGACAGGTGTCCTCGTGCGGCCCGGAATACAGACCCCCCTCGGGTCTGTTTCCCGAGTTCGCGCGATGATGTCCCGCCACCCCTTATCTGTTCGCAACGAGAGGCTCCTTGTGTCGCTCAGCCCGTCCCGTACGTTCCCCACGGAGATCGCCGAATCCGAGGCCCTGGTCGCGCTTGTCGAGCGCGGCCGCGAGCAGGGTCACATCAACGGTGATGACGTGCGCCAGGCCTTCGAGGCCGGCCGCATCCCGGTGGACCAGTGGAAGCGGGTCCTGCGCAGCCTGAACCAGGTCCTGGACGAGGAGGGCGTCGCGCTGCACGTCAGTGCCGCCCCCGCCACGAAGGCTCCCGCCAAGAAGGCGCGCAAGGCGGCCGCCGCCCCCGCGCGCACCGTCGCCAAGAAGGCTGCCGCCCCGCCGCGCCTCATCGGTGCGCGCAAGACGGCCGCCCCCACCCCCGCCGCGGCGATATCCGACCCGTCGGCCTCCGGGACCGAGGAGGAGGTGGCGGCAGAGGCCGCCGCCGCGCCGAAGAAGCGGACGGTCAAGAAGACCGCCGTGAAGAAGACCGCCGTGAAGAAGACGGCTGCCACGAAGAAGACCGCCAAGGACGGCGACGAGGCCGAGGCCGCCGTCTCCGAGGGCGAGGACTGGGCAGCCGAGGACCTGGACGAGGGCGACGAGAAGGAGACGCCCAAGACGGGCGGCAGCGCCGGCTTCGTCCTGTCCGACGACGACGAGGACGACGCCCCGGCCCAGACCGTCATGGTCGCCGGCGCCACCGCCGACCCCGTCAAGGACTACCTCAAGCTCATCGGCAAGGTGCCGCTGCTCAACGCCGAGCAGGAGGTGGAGCTCGCCAAGCGCATCGAGGCCGGTCTCTTCTCCGAGTACAAGCTCGAAGAGGAGGAGGACCACAAGCCCGCGTTCAAGCGCGAGCTGGAGATCCTCGTCGAGGACGGCCGTCGGGCCAAGAACCACCTGCTGGAGGCCAACCTCCGCCTCGTGGTCTCCCTCGCCAAGCGCTACACCGGCCGCGGCATGCTCTTCCTGGACCTGATCCAGGAGGGCAACGTCGGTCTGATCCGCGCCGTGGAGAAGTTCGACTACACCAAGGGCTTCAAGTTCTCCACGTACGCGACCTGGTGGATCCGGCAGGCGATCACGCGTGCCATGGCCGACCAGTCGCGCACCATCCGCATCCCCGTCCACATGGTCGAGATCATCAACAAGCTGGCCCGTGTCCAGCGCCAGATGCTCCAGGACCTCGGCCGGGAGCCCACTCCGGAGGAGCTGGGCAAGGAACTCGACATGACCCCCGAGAAGGTCATCGAGGTCCAGAAGTACGGCCGCGAGCCGATCTCCCTGCACACCCCCCTGGGTGAGGAGGGCGACAGCGAGTTCGGTGACCTCATCGAGGACTCCGAGGCGGTCGTGCCGGCCGACGCGGTCTCCTTCACCTTCCTCCAGGAGCAGCTCCAGTCCATCCTGGGCACGCTCTCGGAGCGCGAGGCGGGCGTGGTCTCCATGCGCTACGGCCTCAACGACGGCCAGCCGAAGACCCTCGACGAGATCGGCCGCGTGTACGGGGTCACCCGTGAGCGCATCCGCCAGATCGAGTCGAAGACCATGTCGAAGCTCCGTCACCCGTCGCGCTCGCAGGTGCTGCGCGACTACCTCGACTAAACCTTCAGGTCAGTCGGAAGACCGGCCCCTTGGGTGTGAACGGCAGGGAGGCACCCTGCGGAACCAGGAAGGCGTGCTCGCGCCGGATCCGCAGGGTGTCGCACTCCCCGTCCGTGATCACCAGCAGGGGGGCTCCGGGCGGGAAGTCCTCCGCCCGGAGGAGCAGGTCGATGCCCGGTTGCAGGACCGTGCCGCCCCGGCCGCGCACCCGGACCCGCCCGGCGATTTCGGTCGGTTGCATATAGCCCGCGTCGAACGGCGCCGCGTCGCAGAACACGACGCGTGCCGCCGGTACGTCGCGGGCTTCCGCGTACGAGGCGATGGCGCCCAGCGCCTTGCCGAGCAGGGCCGCGTTCATGGAGCCCGAGGTGTCGAGCACCACCCCGAAGGTGCAGCGGGCGATCTCCTCGGGCGGGAAGTACCGGCCCGCGCGGGGGATGTCCGGGGTGGACGCCTGGCGGCGTGCCGGGCGCGCGTAGGACCGTACGGGCACGGGACGCGGCACGTACTCGTCGAACCAGCGGGCGAGGCGGGCGTCCCACGGCACCGGCGGGTGGGCCAGGGCCCGGATCTCCTGGATCAGCCCGGCGGGCAGCAGCCCGCGCTCCCCGTACTCGTGCAGGTCGAAGCCCTGGACCAGGCCGCGCCGGTAGAAGTCGTCCAGATCGGAGTACGGGCCGCTCCCCGGGTGGGGCAGCGGTTCGCCCAGGATGTCCCCGCGGCCCTTGCCGCGCAGGGTCGCGAGCCGGCGCATCCGGCGCAGGTCGGTCGTGATCCGGTCGTAGACCTCCTCGACGGAGAGGTCCTTGAGAGCCGGGTCGTGCAGCAGCCCCTCGGGCATCTCGCCGACGTCCATCTCGACGAGCCAGCCGTTGACCACGTAGTCGGCGGCCACGTTGTGCAGGTACGGGTCGCGGGCGCCGCGGCGCTCCCCGTGGCGCAGGGCGGCGTGCAGCATCTCGTGCGCCAGGATGAACCGCCATTCCCCGTCCGTGAAGCCGCGCAGCGGGTTGACGTAGATCTCCCCGGCGCTCGCGCTGACGGCGGCGATGTCGATGCCCTGGGCGCGGGCCAGCTCGGCGTCGGCGACGATCTTCAGGCCGCTCGCGAGGCCGCCGAGCAGCGGGTACGAGGAGACGAACCAGTTCAGTGCCCGGTCCCAGGGATGTTGGCGCACTCGCTCCCCCGTGACCCGGTCGCGGCGGCCGCCGGCCACGTCCATGGCGGCCGAGACGCTGCGGGTCAGGGCGTGCGCGAAGGCGGTCTCCCAGTCGGTGGGCGGCGCGCTCCCCCAGGTGCGCCAGGGCACCAGGACCTGATCGGGGTGGTCCCCGGCGGTGCCGCAGTGCTCGTACGCCGCCGGGATGCCGTCGCGGCGCCAGCGGGCGGCGAGGAGTTCCTCGTCGCCGCCGGGGTACTCGGCGGGGAGGTGGTCCGGGGCCCGGCCGACGGGGAAGGTCAGCAGGAAGCGGTTGACGACGGTGCAGCGGGCGGCGAGGTCGAAGCGGTCGGGCTGGGGCCGGTCCTCCTCCTTGGCGGCGGGGACGTGGCCGAAGCCGAGGTGGAGCAGGGCGTGGGCGATCGTCCAGGCCCACTCCTTCGGATCGACGCGCCGGGTGGGGTGGACGTGGATCGTGCCGTTGGAGGTCACCGCGGCCAGCCCGCCGGCCGGGGTGGACTCGCACTTGGCCTGGCGGCAGACGTCGGCTTCGACGGCGGCGAGGGCCGGGTTCCGCTTGACCAGGGCGAGGCCCTCGGCGAAGGCCTGCGTCGCGGGGTCGGGCTTGGTCTCCTTGCCGCGTCCGCCGCGGCTCATCGGCGGGCCTCGACCAGGCGGGGCATGTCGCGGGCGGCCTCGATCAGGAACCAGCCGGGCAGCACGGGCAGTCCGTCGGCGGCGTCGGCGATGACGGTCTGGGCGACCTCGACGGAGATCTCGGCGAGCTGCACGAGCAGGGACTTGGCGCGGTACGCGGTCTGCCGGACGGCGGGAGACACGTGCTCGCGCTGCGCGGGCAGCTCCTTGATCAGGCGGCCGCGGAAGGCCTCGGCGAGGTAGTACAGCAGGTCGCGGTCGGCGAGGCGGGTGGGCCAGGAGGCATCGCCCTTGATGATCGCCTCGATGCCGAAGCTGTGGCGGACGATCTTCGCGTAGCCGCAGAAGGAGACGGCATGCGCGGGGGTGAGGGTGCCGTGCGCGACGACCTTCAGGGTCTGCTCGTCCAGGCCGGGCCCGAAGGAGTGCAGGGCGTCGGAGAGCATGTGCCAGGAGCGCGGCGTGGAGAACGGCTCCTCCGTCTTGGGCGGCTGCGACCACAGGTGGTCGGGCCGGTCGGTGAGGTAGTCGGTGACCCACGGGTGGATGCCGTGCTCGCCGGCCCAGACCAGCCAGTCCGCGGCGGAGGCGTTCAGGTGGACGTGGGTGAGCCGGTTGACCAGCGCGGAGGCGATGGGCCGGGCCAGGGCGTTGTCGGTGGCCCGGTTGCCCGCGCCGATGACGATGGAGCCCGCGGGCAGCTCGTAGGAGCCGATCCGCCGGTCGAGGATGAGGGAGTAGAAGGCCTTCTGCACATCGGGGCCCGCGGCGTTGAGCTCGTCGAGGAACAGGCAGTACGGCTCCTCGCGGGCGATGGCCTCGGGCGGGCAGAACACCGAACGCCCGTCACGGATCTGCGGTACGCCGATCAGGTCCTCGGGGGCGAGCTGGGTACCGAGCAGGCTCACGCACTCCAGCCCCAGCGAGTCGGCGAACTTCCGCACGAGCGAGGACTTGCCGATGCCGGGTGCTCCCCAGAGGAACACGGGCCGCACGGTGGCGAGGCCGAGGAGCAGATCGGGCAGCTGGGCGGGGCTGACGGTGACGGCGGCCTGCACGGGCGGGGATGTCCTTAGGGGGTACGGGCTTACGGGCCTACGGGATGCGGGGCCCGGACCGGGTCCGGGTACGCGGTGCGCCCAGTGTGGGCGCACCGTGTGTCCCGCAGCATCCGGTTTTCCCGGGGCGTCCCTGTGGAGCTCAGGCCGCGGAGTGCTCCAGCAGGTGCTTGAGCTTCTCCTCGCTGCGGGGCATTTCCTTGCGCACCATGGGCTTGACCGCGAGCGGGACGAGCGCCCTGCCCATGCCGCGGCCCTCGAAGTCGACGGCGATGGTCACCCGCGAGCGGGTGCCTCCGTCGAGGGGTTCGATGCGCCCCCTCACGTCCGGGCGGACCGGTCCGTCGACGCCGTGGAAGTGCCAGCTCCTCGGCGGATCCATGTCCACGACCTCCATGGTCGTGGGGATCGCGCGGCGGCCGATCTGCCGGGTGACGAGGATCTTCGAACCGACGTGGACGGGAAGGTCACCCATCGGCACCGCCGAGACGGCGCTGTCCTGCCACTCCGGCAGGTGCGTGGGGTCCGTGATGTACGAGTAGACGTCCTCGGGACTGCGGTCTATGTCGATGCTCTTGCTGATCGCGGACATGGCGACCCCTTGGAGCCCCCCTGATGGACTCTGTTCCCAACGTACGCCCGGGGCCGACGGCCGCGCGAGGGCTTGGGGGCATCTTGCCCCCAAGGGACGTCTTGCCGCCTAGGACGCGGGCGCCGGGTCCGTGCCCGGGGCGACGGAGAGCTCCGGGGGGACCGGGACCTGGGGGCCGTCCGACTCGGTGAGCCAGCGGCGCAGGACCCGGTGGACCGCCTCCGCGCCCACCAGCTCGCCGTCCGGCCGGTGCACCGGCTCGGACAGCTCCACCGGCCACATCAGGAACGGATGGCCCTGCTCCCCGCCCAGGCCGCCGTGCGAGCCGATCTGCTCCTCGAAGGCGTGCACCGCGCCCGTCTCCGGGTCGTAGGCCGAGTTCACCATCACGTCGGCCACGTGCGGGAAGGTGTCGGTGCGCCGGACCGCCCGCGCCGCGCCCGGGCCGAAGGGGGCGAGCAGCGCCTCCGCCGCGCCCGGCTCGTCCAGCCGGGCTTCGGCCCCTCCGGCCGCCATGACGATCCCGTCGACGAGCAGGAATCCGACCCCGGGGTGGTTCGCCAGCGTGGACAGCAGTGCCGGGTGGGCGCGGTCGATGCGTTCCCTGGACGCCCGGCCGGGCAGGTCCGGGAAGGAGATCAGCCCGAGGTTGCCGGAGGCCAGGACCACCGGGTCCGGGCCCGTCCCGGGACGCACCTCGTCTTCCGTCTCCTCCACGGGCCGGTGCAGGGCGGCCCGTACGGCGGCCCGTGCCTCGGCCCCGCTGTGCGTACGGCCGGCCTTCCGGGACACCGGGAGCCCGCAGCCCGCGCGGACCAGGTCCTTCAGGGTGAGCCCGTACCGGGCCAGGAAGGTCTCCCCCGGGCTCTGGCCGTGGTCCGAGAGCAGCACGATCCGGTACTCCCGGGGCGCGTGCTCGGCGACCCGGGCGATGAGCGCGAGGCTGCGGTCGAGCCGGGCGAGCACCTGCTCGGTGTCCCGGGAGCGCGGGCCCGAGTGGTGGGCGACCTCGTCGTAGGCGACCAGGTCGGCGTAGACCGCGGCACGTCCGGCCAGCATGTCGCCGATCACCGCGGCGACCACCACGTCGCGCTCCACCACCGTCGCGAAGGCGCGGATCAGCGGGTACAGCCCGCCGCGCGCGACCCGTGGGCGCTCCCCGCGCAGGCGGCCGCGTACCGACTGGGTGATCTCGCGGGCCACCTCGGCGACGAAGGAGAGCGCCGTGCGGACCGCGTTGGCCGGGTCGGAGAAGTACGCGAAGTAGCCCGCGCGGGACCGGTTGTGCGGGCCCCGGCGGGCGGAGACGGACAGGACGAGCGCCAGTTGGCCGGCGCCGCCGCTGAAGAGGTTGCCGCGGCTGGCCCCGTCGAGGGTGAGCAGGCCGCCGTCCCCGGTGCGTTCGACGGCCCGCCGCTGGAGCTCGGCGGCGCTGGTGGGCCGGTTGCAGACCATCACCTCGCCGGTGTCCTTCTCGTACCAGCGGAAGGCCGGGACGTCGAAGTTGGAGCCGTGCAGGATGCCGAGCTGGCTCGCACCGGTCTGGCTCGACCAGTCGGTGTGCCAGGAGCCGATGCGGTGGCTGCGGTCGAGCCAGTCGGCCACCGTCGGCATCAGCCCGCTGCCGGCCGCGCGGCGCAGCACCTCGTACCCGACCCCGTCGAGCTGGAGGAACACCAGGGCGGGGGTGCGTTCGTCGGCCCCGGGCATGCCCTCGCGGTGCTGGCGGCGCCGGCGGCGGTCGGCGAGCCGGTAGAGCCGGCGGCGGTAGGCCTCGTCGTCCCGGACGGCGAGGGCGGTGGAGGTCGCGGAGGCGACGGCGGACATCACGGCGGCGACCACCACGGCCGTCTCGGGGTCCGCCTCGCCGCGGCCGGCCGGGATCAGGCTGAGGGCCAGGAGCAGCAGCGATCCGTTGAGGAAGAAGACGAGCAGGCCGAGCACCAGGGCCGGCACCAGCAGCAGGGCGCGGACGAGAACCGGCCACACCAGGGCGCTCAGCAGTCCGAACGCACCGGCGCCGATGGCGGCCGTCAGACCTATCTGCGTGATGCTGTCGCGGTCGCCGCCCGCGCCCGCCTGGAGCCTGAAGTCGGGGAGGATTCCGGCCAGGACGAGCATGGTGAGGGTGGACACCGCCCAGACGATGACCACCCGCACCAGGGCGCCGCCCGCACTCCGCCACCGGCCTCGCACCACGCCGAACCTGCCTCACCACCGTGGCCCGCACCGCGCCGACGAGCCCCCGTCCCACGATGTCCAGGCTCGCACAACGGCGCCCGCCCGGCCGGGTGACACGGGCGGCGGACGTGCGTACGGGGGGGCGGCCTAGGTGCCGTCGTATCCGGCGGTCGGCATGGAGAGCCGGCGGTGCACCTCGGCCTTCATCGCGGAGGTGTAGTGCGGTTCGTCGAGACCGGCGGTTTCCAGCCGTACGCCACGCCGTGCGCACTCCGCGGTGAACTCCCCCACGGAGTGCAGCGCGCGCGTCAGCACCCGGTGGTTGGCGGCGACGAACAGGTCGACGCGGCCGGCGTCGATGTCGTTCCACAGGCCGCAGTGGTCGGCGCGCAGCCCGTAGACGAACAGTTGGCGGGTCACGACGAACCCCCGGTCGGCCGCCCAGCGGGCGCACGCGGCGTGCTGGCTCCGGGTGTCGACGGCGAAGGGATCCGTGTCCAGATCCTCCAGCGGGGCCAGGCTGGCGATCGCGGCCACGCGCAGCTCATCCATGCCGCCCGACCCTACTCCGATCCGCCGCCGGGGAGGAGAGGGCGTGAAGGCCCGGTTCCACGGCTGCGGCACCCCGGTTCCGGGCGGTTGCGGCGGGCAGCCTTTAGGCTCGGACGGGACCCGGTGGCAAGCGGGACGAGGGGAGGGGATCAGGGGCCGATGGAGATCACTTGGTGGGGCCACGCCACGTGCACGGTCGAGGACTCCGGTGTCCGGCTGCTCACGGACCCGCTCTTCGCACGCCGTCTGGCGCACCTGCGCCGCCGCCGCGGGGCGGTGCCCCCGCCGGAGGCGGCGGTCGCCGACGCGGTGCTCGTCTCGCACCTGCACTCCGACCACCTGCACCTGCCCTCCCTGGCGCGCCTCGCGCGCGGGACCCGGCTGCTGGTGCCGCGCGGGGCGCCCGGCGCGGTGCCGGGGCTGGCGCGGATGGCCGGGGTGCGGGGGCTGACGGTCACGGAGCTGGCGCCGGGCGACACGGTGGCCCTGGGGGACGGCGTACGGGGCGGCGGCGTACGGGTCCGGGCGGTCAGCGCGTTGCACGACGGGCGGCGGCTGCCGTTCGGACCGCGGCTCGCTCCCGCGCTCGGGTACGTGATCGAGGGCTCCTCGCGGACCTATTTCGCCGGGGACACCGGCCTGTTCGACTCGATGGCCGACGAGGTCGGACCGGTGGACGTGGCCCTGCTGCCGGTCGGCGGCTGGGGGCCCAACCTGGGCCCCGGGCACCTGGACGCGGCGGGTGCGGCGCGGGCGCTGGCCCTGCTCGCGCCCGCGGCAGCGGTCCCGGTGCACTGGGGTACGTACTGGCCGATCGGGATGGACGCGGTGCGGCCGCACGAGTTCCACGCGCCGGGCGAGGAGTTCGCCCGGTGTGCGCGGAGGGAGGCGCCGAAGGTGACGGTCCGGCTGCCCGCGCACGGTGAACGGGTGCGGCTGCCGTGAGGGGGCTGTGGCAGCTCGCGGAGTCGGCCGCGCAGGTCCCGCCGGAGTCCACCCAGCAGGCGATCGGCCTTCCGACCCTCTTCGTCCTGGTGGCGCTGGGCGCGCTCCTACCGGTGATTCCGACGGGCGCGCTGGTCAGCTCGGCAGCGGTGGTGGCGTTCCACCAGGACTCCCTGCCCTTCGGGCTGTTGCTGGTCTTCGGGGTGTCCTCGCTGGCCGCGTTCGCGGGGGACATGGCGCTGTACTGGCTGGGCCGGCGCGGGGTGCGGTCGCGGAACGGATCGCGCTGGCTGGAGGCCCTGCGCCGGCGGGCGACCCCCGAACGCCTCGCCCAGGCGCAGCGCAAGCTCGACGAGAACGGCGTCCTGGTCCTCGTGGTCTCGCGCCTCCTCCCGGGCGGCCGCATCCCGGTGATGCTGGCCTGCCTCCTCGCGGAGCTCCCCCTGCGCCGCTTCGCCCGCGGCGACGCCCCCGCCTGCCTGGCCTGGGCGGCGACCTACGGCCTGATCGGCATCGTGGGCGGCTCCCTCTTCGCGGAACCCTGGAAGGGCGTGGCCCTGGCGGTGGCCCTCACGCTCCTCATCAGCGCAGCCCCGACGCTGTGGCGCCGCATCCGCCCCTGAGCCCGGCGGAGCCGGGGGCCCTGGGTGTGTACGCCGGTGGTCTGGGAAATCCAGCCCCTCCGGCGTTTGAGGAGCGGGGTCTGGGGCGGAGCCCCAGGGGGTCCGGGGCGCAGCCCCGGGGAACGGGCGAAGGGCGGGGAGGGGACTTTGCCCCGCGCAGCGGCAAGGGGTGCTGCGGGGGCCTTGCCCCGCGCAGCGCCACGCCCGCAGCCGGGCACGGCTACAGCGTCCGGGACGCCCCGACCGGGAGGTCCCAGAGGTGCTCGCGGGGCAGCCCGGTACGGGCCCACGCGGCCCGCACCCGCTGCAACGGCTCCATCACCGGCTCCGACGACAGCACGAAGGTCCCCCAGTGCATGGGAGCCATCCTCCGCGCCCCCAGGTCCAGACAGGCCTGCACGGCCTCCTCCGGGTCCGCGTGGACGTCCCGCAGCCACCACCGCGGGGCGTACGCCCCGATCGGGAGCAGCGCGAGGTCGATGCCGGGGTGCCGCCGCCCGATCTCGCCGAACCAGTGCCCGTAGCCGGTGTCACCCGCGAAGTACACCTTCTTCACCGCCCCGGTCGCCCCGGCGGCGCTGAGCATCCAGCCACCCCACAACGTCCGGCACGCGTCCAGCAGCGACCGCTTCGACCAGTGGTGCGCCGGCACGAACTCGAACCGTACGCCGCCCAGTTCGGCCGACTCCCACCAGTCGAGTTCGGTGACCCGGGTGAACCCCCGCCGCCGGCACCAGCGCGCGAGCCCCGCCGGGACGAAGAGCGGCGTCGCGCGCGGGAGCCGTTTGAGGGTGGGGGCGTCGAGGTGGTCGTAGTGGTTGTGGCTGATCACCACGGCGTCGACCGGCGGCAGTTCCTCCCAGCGCACTCCGACGGGGGTCATCCGGGCCGGGGTGCCGAGGATCCGCCGGGACCAGACGGGATCGGTCAGCACGGTCAGCCCGCCGATCCGCAGGACCCAGCTGGCGTGCCCGGCCCAGGTGGCGGACACCGCCCCCGCGGCCACGGCGGGCAGCGGGGCGGGCGCGTACGGCAGGTCCGGGATGCCGCGCAGCCCCTCGGGGCCGGGCCGGAAGGCGCCCTCGCGGGCGAGCCGGGCGAACGCGCGCAGTCCCGGCAGCGGGGTGGTCAGCCGGTCCGCGAACGAGCGCGGCCACAGCCGGTGTTCGCCCGGCGGCCGCGGCCGCGCGTGCCGGACGCCGACACCAGCACCGGCACCGGCACCGGCACCGCCACCGCCCCGGTTCGCCGCCGGAAGGGCGTCCGGGCCCGCCTCGGCCGGGGAAGCCGAGGGGGCCTCCGTCTGATCCCTCATCGAGAAGTCTCCGTTCACCGGCGGCAGTCGGGGGTTCCAGGGCGGGGGGCAGGGCGGCGGGGGGCAGGGCGGCGGGAGCTCAGTCGGACAGCCCGGCCAGGACCGACCGGAGCCGGGCCAGGGAGTCCCGTACGTGGGGCAGGGCGAGGGGGTCGGTCGCGGTGAGCGCCGCGAGCCGCTCCTCCGGGGTGGCGCCGAGCAGCGGTCCCGTCGACAGCCGGACCCGCGGGGCGACGGGCTCGTCCGCGAACCGCTGCCCGCCGGGCGTGGGCGCGCCGAGCCGTCCGCCCAGCCAGTCCTCCAGTTCCATCGCGTCGCCGACCCCCTGGCGGGCGAGCCCCGAGCGCAGCGGCGTCAGATCGGCGTAGAGGTGGCGGCCGACCTGCGGGGGCCGGGCCAGCGCCCCGGCGTCGAGCAGTTCCCGGTGCGCGGCCCGGGCCACCGCGCCGTGCAGGGCGGCGGCCGCGGAGGCACGGCCCGCGACGGCGGCGGGCTCGTCGAGGGCGTGCGCGGCCGCCCCGGCGACGGGCCCCGCGACGAACCCGCCGGTGGCGGTGAGCACGTCCAGGGTCCGGGCCCGCAGCCAGGCGCCGCGCGGGGTGCCGGGGAACCGCATGACGGCGGCGGGCCAGCCCGCGGGCAGCAGGGCGCCGGAGAGGTCCATGAGCACCGCGGTGTCGTCCGGCAGCATCTCGGCGGGGCTGAGCACGACGAGCCTGTCGTGGGAGCCCGGTTGGCCGCCGGTGCCGTCCGCGCCGTCCGGCCCGCCGGGACGTCCGCGGGCCGGCCGGTGGACGGTGTCGCGCCAGGTCTCGTCGCTGACGACGAACAGCCCGGCGGACGCGGCGGCCTCGCAGGCCTCGAGGAGCAGCTCGGGGGGCGGTACGGTCGCGGTCGGGTCGTCGGCGACGGACAGCAGCAGCACCCGCGGGTCGCCGCCCTCGGCGCGCACCCGGCGCACGGTCTCCAGCAGGGCGTACGGGTCGGGTACGCCGCCGCACTCGGCCGGGGTCGGGACGTGGTAGGCCCGCCGTCCCAGCAGCCGGACCTGTGGCGTCCACCAGGCGGGACAGGGCCGGGGCAGCATGACGTCGCCCCCGTACGCGCCGAGCAGCGCCAGCAGCAGGGCGGGCGCGCCGGGTCCCGCGGCCACGTGGTCGGGGTCGGTGGGGAGCCCGCGCCGCCCCCAGTGCCGGGCCGCGGCGGCCCGTACGGGCACTCCCCCGCCGGGCGGCTCGGGGGCCGAGCGCCAGGAGGCCGCCGCGAGGACGGCCGTGAGCTCGGGCAGCACGGGCAGGCCGGGCTGGGGTGCGGGCGGACCGTAGCGGACCTGGCCCCGGCCCTCGGCCGTCGTGCGCTGGATCCCCGACACCGCGCGCCACCTCTCCCTGCCGTCCCCGCGCTCCCGACCCTGCCTTTATACGGTTATTCGTCCGGGATCGCCCGTTGTGGAGGCCGTGGAGGCCGGGCACTGCGCATCGCCTCAGCCGCGCCTCCCCACCAGGGCGAGCAGCCGGGTCTGGGCGTTCGCCCCGGCCGGCACCTCCGGCGGGGCGTCGTACATGCCGCTCGCGGCGAGCCCGTCGGCGTAGGGCATGACCTCCTTGATGGAGAACTCGACGAGGCCGTCCGGCAGCCGGTCGTCGGCGCCGATGCCCCGCGCGAGGTCCCAGGTGTGGATCACGCAGTCGGCCGTCAGCTCCGAGCAGTACGCCGACCCGAGCGCGGGCCCGTACGAGAGCCGGACGGTGCGCTCCAGGGCCCCCGGGACCTCGAAGGCGGTGTGCGCGGCGGCCGAGGCCTCGTCCCAGGCGGCGGCCGGATCGGTGCCGAGGACGTCGCCGTTGAAGGTGCTCCCGATGTCCTCGACGGTGCGGCCGTCGGTGACCAGGGGCGGTATCCAGAGCTGTTCGGCGGTGACGTGGTTGACCAGGTCGCGCACGCTCCATTCGCTACAGGGCGTCGGCGCGTCCCACTGCGCGTCCGAGACCGCGTGGACGTACTGGCCGAAGAGCCGCAGCGCCTCGGCGTGCCGCTCGAGCAACGGGTCCGGCATGGATCTCACCGTCCTTCGTTCCCCCGGATTCACTGTCCTCGCACCCGCCCCCACCTGCCACCCGTTCACCCAACACCCTTGACGCGCAAGGGTGGTGTCCACATGTCAATACACATATCTCATATGGCGAACTGATCCCTTACGGTGAAACCAACGCCTCGACAGCACTTCGACGACGAAGGAGCCCAGTTCATGAACGCCACGGACGCCACGGACGCCACGAAGACCGCGCACGAGACCGCGGTCTACACCCACGGACACCACGAGTCGGTCCTGCGCTCGCACCGCTGGCGCACCGCCGAGAACTCCGCCGCCTACCTGATCGGCGCACTGCGCCCGGGGATGGCCGTCCTGGACGTGGGCTGCGGCCCGGGCACGATCACGGCGGACCTGGCGGAGCTGGTGGGGCCGCAGGGCCGGGTCACGGCGGTGGACGCGGCGCGGGACGTGGTCGACCAGGCCGCCGCGTACGCGAAGGAACGGGGCCTGACCGGGATCGAGTTCGCCACGGCCGACGTCCACGCGCTGGACTTCCCCGACGACTCCTTCGACGTGGTCCACGCCCACCAGGTGCTGCAGCACGTGGGCGATCCGGTCCAGGCGCTGCGCGAGATGCGCCGGGTGTGCCGGCCGGGCGGGATCGTCGCGGCGCGGGACGCGGACTACGCGGCGATGACCTGGTACCCCGCGACTCCGGGGCTGGAGGAGTGGCTGGACCTGTACCGGCGGGTGGCGCGCGCCAACGGCGGCGAGCCGGACGCCGGACGCCGCCTGCGCGCGTGGGCGCGGGCGGCCGGCTTCACGGACGTGACCTGCACGGCGACCTCGTGGTGCTACGCGACCGAGGAGGAGGCCGCGTGGTGGTCCTCGCTGTGGGCGGACCGTACGACGGCCTCGGCCTACGCCGGGATCGCGACCGGAGGCGGACACGCGACGCAGGCGCAGCTGTCGGCCGCCGCCGATGCCTGGCACACCTGGGGCGCGGAACCGGACGCCTGGTTCTCGGTGCTGAACGGCGAGATCATCTGCCGCGCCTGACCCCGGCGGGCGCGCCCGTCAGGCCGCCAGGCGTACGGGGAGCAGCTCGGGCCGCTTGGCCGTGCGGCCGTCTCCGGAGGAGCGTCCGCGCAGCCGCCGCCCGATCCAGGGCCCGGCGAAGCCCACGGCCCACCGCAGCTCCCCGGCGACGCCCCGCAGGCCCGCCGGAGCGAGGGGCGGCGGGCCGGGCAGCGGGCGGGTCCAGCCGTCGTCGCTGCCGGGGAGCCCCAGGGCGTGTGCGACACCGGCGGCGATCATCGCGTGGCCGGACGGCGCTGCGTGCAGCCGGTCCGCGCTCCACATCCGCGGGTCGGTGGAGGCCTCGTGGCGGGCGAAGTCCGCGACGGCCACCCCGTGCCGCTCCGCCGCCCGCCGTATCCGCTCGTTCAGCGCGGTGACGCGCGGGGCCGCCCCCTTGGCGAGCGGGACGAGCTTGGCGATGTCGGGGAAGGTGACGGTGGCGACGCGGGCGCCCTGCGCGGTGAGCGCGGCGAACATCGCCTCCAGGTGCCCGGCGACCTCGTCGGCGTCGAACCGAGGCCGCAGCACGTCGTTGACCCCGGCGACCACGGTGGCCAGGTCGGGGCGGAGCGCGAGGGCCGGTCCGAGCTGCCCCTCGCGGACCCCTGCCGCCAGGCGGCCCCGGACGGCCAGGTTGGCGTAGAGCACGTCGGGCTCGTGGACGGCGATCGTCTCGGCGAGCCGGTCGGCGCACCCGCGCAGCCCGGTGCGGTCGTCCCCGTCGCCCACGCCCTCGCTCTGGCTGTCGCCGAGAGCCACGTACCGGGTCGGCCGTCGCTGTTCACTGCTCTCCACGGGATGCCCGCCTCTCGCTCAGAATGATCGTGGTGCGCTCGTACCAGGCCCGGTTGGCCCGCTCGAACTCCAGGCCGCGCAGGCAGGTGAGGTAGGGCCCGATCCGTGCGCCGTGGCGCAGGAACTCCTCCTCCGTGCGCTCGCCGCGCATCGAGCCCAGCAGCTTCTCGAACAGCTCCGCCTTGGCCGTCGCGAAGGCGGTCCGCTCCGCGAGCTGCGCGATGAGCGCCTCCGTGTCGACGTGCTCGGCCGCCTGGACCTTCACGAGCAGGTCGTCGCGGATGACGCAGGGCTTGGTCTCGGCGGCGGTGAAGCGCTCCAGCTCGGCCAGTCCGGCGTCGGTGACCTGGAAGAGCCGCTTGTTCGGCCGGGTGTCCTGGACCACCTCGCGGCCCGCGATGAAGCCTTCCCGCTCCAGCCTGGCCAGCTCGGTGTAGAGCTGCTGGGGCAGGGCGTGCCAGAA
The DNA here is from genome assembly GCF_042788835.1 of Streptomyces sp. NPDC056883. Taxonomy (NCBI): domain Bacteria; kingdom Bacillati; phylum Actinomycetota; class Actinomycetes; order Kitasatosporales; family Streptomycetaceae; genus Streptomyces; species Streptomyces sp. NPDC056883. The sequence goes on from NZ_JBHUBS010000006.1 coordinate 419,318, forward strand.
GTTGGCCACGCCCGTGCCGAACGCCTTGGCCAGCTGGTAGCCGCTCAGCTCCTCGTCGAGCAGCGCCGCCAGTACGGCGTGGCGCAAAGCCATCGGTCGGTCTCCTCGGGATCGTGCGCGGCAGCGTCTTCTCAGGGACGCCGGGCCATGATAGTCAAGAAACTGACTAATCACATCCGTGACTATCGTCGGTGACTACCAAGGAGTCCTCATGAGCAGCGCCACCAGCACGGCCGACCGTTTCCGCGCCGCCGTCGCCGGCCATGACCTCGCCGCGCTGGACGCGCTGTTCACCGACGACGTCCGGCTCAACAGCCCGGTGAAGTCGAAGCCGTTCGAGGGCAAGCCGGCGGTACTGGCCCTGTTCCGCGTGCTCCTGCGCACGTTCGAGGGCTTCCACTACGTCGGCCACTTCGACGGCAGCGTCCAGTCCGCCGGCGTCCCGTTCGGGGCGGAGGGAGCGGAGGGGCCGGCGACCGTGCTGCCGTTCCGGACCACCGTGGGCGAGCGGCAGGTGCACGGCATCGACATGCTGCACCTCACGCCCGAGGGCCTGATCGACGAGATCACCGTGATGCTCCGCCCCCAGACGGCCGTCGTGGCGGTCGGCGAGGCGGTCCTGGCCGGCCTGCTCACCGACGGCGTGGTGACCGGCTGACCGGGCCGGCCGGGCGGGCCGACCGGGCGACCCGGCTGACCGGACCCCGGGCGGCAGCCCAGTAGACTCGGTGCCCGTGGCGGATACCCAGTACGAAGACCTGTTGAAGCTGGTGCTCACCTCCGGGACGGCCAAGGCCGACCGGACGGGCACCGGCACCCGGAGTGTCTTCGGGCACCAACTGCGTTACGACCTCTCGCAGGGGTTCCCCCTGGTCACCACCAAGAAGGTGCACCTCAAGTCGATCGTGTACGAGCTGCTGTGGTTCCTGCGCGGCGAGTCCAACGTCGGCTGGCTGCGGGAGCACGGCGTGACGATCTGGGACGAGTGGGCCGACGAGAACGGCGACCTCGGCCCGGTCTACGGCGCCCAGTGGCGCTCCTGGCCCTCCCCGGACGGCCGGCACATCGACCAGATCACCGAGGTCCTGGACACGCTGCGCCGCGACCCGGACTCCCGCCGGATGATCGTCTCCGCCTGGAACGTCTCCGAGCTGTCCAAGATGGCGCTCGCACCGTGCCACGCCTTCTTCCAGTTCTACGTGGCCGACGGAAAGCTCTCCTGCCAGCTGTACCAGCGCAGCGCGGACCTGTTCCTGGGCGTGCCGTTCAACATCGCCAGCTACGCCCTGCTCACCCACATGGTGGCCCAGCAGGCCGGACTGGAGCCGGGCGACTTCATCTGGACCGGCGGCGACTGCCACATCTACGACAACCACGTCGAGCAGGTCACCGAGCAGATCTCGCGGACCCCGTTCGAGTTCCCCGAGCTGAAGCTGCACCGGGCCGACTCGCTCTTCGACTACGCCTACGGCGACGTGAAGGTGGCCGGCTACGAGCACCACCCGGCCATCAAGGCTCCGGTCGCGGTATGAACCTCGACACCACCGCCGGCACGGACACCGGTACGGACGCCGCCGCAGAGGTCGCTGCGAACCTCGCCACGGACCTCGCCGCGGACACCGGCATGAGCGTCGGACTGATCTGGGCGCAGAATTCCGACGGCGTGATCGGCGCGGACAACGGGATTCCCTGGCGGCTGCCCGAGGACATGGCCCACTTCAAGGCCACCACCCTCGGGCATCCGGTGGTGATGGGCCGCAAGACCTGGGATTCGCTGCCGGCGCGGTTCCGGCCGCTGTCGGGACGGCGCAACATCGTCGTGACGCGTGATCCGGCATGGGCCGCGGAGGGCGCGGAGCGTGCCGGGTCCATCGACGAGGCCCTGGAGCTGGCCGCCGCGGCGCAGCCCGACGCGGCGGCCCCCGCCGCCGCGTGCTGGGTGATCGGCGGCGGAGAGGTCTACCGTGCCGCGCTGGCCCACGCCGTCATGCTCTCGGTGACCGAGGTCGACACGCAGGTGGTCGGCGACACCCACGCCCCGGAGCTGGACCCGGCGTGGACCGTCGCCGAGGACGGCGACTGGCAGTCCTCGGTGACCGGCCTGCGCTACCGCATCCGCACTTACGCCCGCTAGGACCTGGCTCTCTACTAGTCGGTGGCGACCGCGCGCAGGATGTCCAGGCGCGCCGCGCGCCGCGCCGGGCGCCAGCCCGCGAGGACGCCCGCCGCCACGCCGACCAGGGCCACCAGGGTGAGCTGCAGCGGCGGGACGGCGAACGCGAACGCGCTGTCGCTCGCCCCGTCCGAGGCCTTCACCAGGACCCATCCGAGGACGCCGCCCAGCGCCAGACCGCCGGCCGTGCCGAACGCGGCGACCAGGACCGCCTCCCAGCGGACCATGGCCCGCAGCTGCCCCCGGGTCTGGCCGACGGCCCGGAGCAGCCCCAGTTCGCGGGTGCACTCGTGGACGGCGAGGGTCAGCGTGTTGGCGATGCCCAGCAGGGCGATCAGCACGGCGAGGGCGAGCAGCGCGTAGACGAGCGTGAGCATCATGTCGATGCCGGCCGCCGAAGACCGCGCGTACGCGTCGCGCGTCTGCACCTCGGGGCCGCCGTACAGCGCGGCCGTCCTCTCGACCGCCGCCGTGCCGGCCGCGGCCGACACCCCGTCCTTGAAGGTGACGCTGACCAGCTGGTCCGTGTCCTGCGCCCGGTGCGGCGCCCAGGCCGCCCGCGTGATGACGTAGTCGCCGGCCAGCTCGGAACGCTCGTACACCGCGCGGATCGTGAAGGGCTGCTTCCGTCCGTCGGTGAAGGCGAGTTCGGCCGTGCTGCCGGGCCGCCATCCGTGCCGCGCGGCCTCCTTCGCGGACACCGCGATGCCGTCCGTTCCCAGCGCGTCGAGCCCTCCCGACACCGCGCCCAGGTCGAGGCCGGCCGCGAGCGCGACGGGGTCGGTGACGGTCAGTGCCCGCCCCGAGCCGTCGACCTCCGCGACCCCCTTGCCCAGGCCCACCGCGCCCGCCACCTCGGGGAGCGCCGCGACGGCCGGTGCCAGTTTCGGGCTGAGTCCGCTGCCGCCCGCGCCGAAGGACGGGGCGCTGATGGCCACGTCACCGGCGAAGGAACGCGACACGGTCCGGTCCATGGTCGCCTTCAGGGACGCCCCGAAGACGGTGAACAGGGAGACGACGGCGACGCCGATCATCAGTGCGGTCGCCGTGGACGCCGTCCGCCGGGGACTGCGCCGCGCGTTGCGCGCCGCGAGGGCGCCGGTCACCCCGCGCAGCCGCTCCAGCGGCCGGGCCAGCATCCGGACGGCGGACGAGGACGCCACCGGACCCAGTACGACGAACGAGGCCGTCGCCAGCACCGCACCCGCCCCGGACAGCCACAGCGACGGTACGGCGAACACCCCGGTCAGGAGCAGGCCGAGGGCGGCCGCGCCCAGCGCCGCCCCGGTGACCGTACGGGACCGGGAGGCCTCCGAGTGGTCGACGGCGCTGTCGAGCAGCGCGGCCAGCGGCGCCGTACGTCCGGCCCGTACGGCGGGCAGCACGGCCGAGCCGAGGCAGACGAGGACCCCTGCGGCGAGGGGAAGTGCCATCGACAGACCGCTGATCACCAAGTCCCCTTCGGGGAAGGGGAATCCGATGGCCGGGAAGAGGGCCTGGAGCCCTGCGGCGAAGCCCACGCCGACGAGCAGCCCGGCAGCCGAGGCGACGAACGCGACGACGGCGGCCTCGGCCAGCGTACCGCCGACGACCTGGCGCCGGGAGGCGCCGAGGGCCCGGAGCAGGGCGTTCTCGCGGGTGCGCTGGGCGACGACGATCGCGAAGGTGTTGTGGATGCTGAAGGTGGCGACGAGCAGGGCGATGCCTGAGAAGACGAGCAGCATGGCGGTGAAGAGATCCAGGAACCGACCGGAGATCGCGTCGGTGTTCTCCTGCGCCGACTCCTGTCCGGTGATCGCCTCGACGCCCTGCGGCAGCACCGCGGCGAGCGCCTCCACCAGCTCGCTCTGACTGGTGCCCGGACCGGCTCGCACCTGGATGGACGCCGCCTGACCGGGCGCCGGCATCAGGTACTTCTCCGCGTCCGCCTGGGTCATCCCCGTGTACGTGACCTGCGCCATGCCGTCCGCGCCGCCGAAGGTGGCGAGGCCGACGACCGTCACGGGAACCGGGTCGGGCGTCCGCAGCACCGTCGTGTCGCCGAGCTTCAGTCCGCCCTTGTCCGCGGTGGCCCGGTTGACGACGACCTCACCGGTCCGCTCCGGCGCCCGGCCCTCCGCGAGCCGGTACGGGTTGAGTTCCGGGTCCGCGATCCAGTTGCCGGCGAGCGTGGGCGGCCCCTGGCCACCGATCGGTTCGCCGTCGGAGCCGACGAGCTGCCCCGCGCCCTGGACGGCGGGGGCGGCGGCGGCCACGCCCGGGGTGCGCCGGATCTCCTCCACGAGTGCGGTGGGTACGGGCTGCCGGGTGCCCTGGGCCTCGCCCGCGACGGTCACCACACGGGAACTGCGGACCACCGCGTCGGTGCCGCTCGTCGCGCCGGCGAACATGCTGTCGAAGCTCGCGCGGAGGGTGTCGCCCATGACGAGCGTCGCGGCGAGGAAGGCGACGCCGAGCAGCACGGCCGTGAAGGTCCCGGCGAACCGCCGCTTGTGCGCGCGCAGCGAGGCCGTACTGATCCGCAGCACGGTGCGGGCACCATTCGTGCTCATGACGCCTCCCCCGGGGCGGCCACCGTCGCCGGGCGGGGGTCGAAGGACTTCAGCCGGTCCAGGACGCGGTCCGCGGTGGGACCCGCCATCCGGTCGACCAGCCGCCCGTCGGCGAGGAAGACGACCTCGTCGGCGTGGGCGGCGGCCACCGGGTCGTGGGTGACCATGACGACCGTACGGTTCATGTCGCGCACCGCCCGGCCCAGCAGGCCGAGCACCTCCTCCCCCGAGCGGGAGTCGAGGTTGCCGGTGGGCTCGTCGGCGAAGACGACGTCGGGGCTGCCGGCGAGGGCGCGGGCCACGGCGACGCGCTGCTGCTGGCCGCCGGACAGCTCGGCGGGCCGGTGGTGCAGCCGGTCGCGCAGTCCGACGACGTCGATGAGGCCGTCGAGCCAGGCGGCGTCCGTGCGGGTGCCCGCGAGGTCCTGCGGGAGGGTGATGTTCTCGGCGACGGTGAGGGTGGGAATCAGGTTGAAGGCCTGGAAGACGAAGCCGACGCGCTCGCGGCGCAGCAGGGTGAGCCTGCGGTCGTCGAGTGCGCCGAGGTGCGTCCCGCCGATGGAGGCGGATCCGGAGGTGAGGGTGTCGAGGCCGGCGGCGCAGTGCATCAGGGTGGACTTGCCGGAACCGGACGGTCCCATGATCGCGGTGAAGCGGCCGGCCGGGAAGCCGACGCTCACCCCGTCCAGGGCCCGTACCTCGGTGTCGCCCCGGCCGTAGACCTTCACGGCATCGACGACCCGGGCGGCGACGCCGTCTTCGTCGCCGCCGTGGCCGCAGCCGTCGGGAAGGGGGACGGTCCTCATGCCGCACCGCCCTGGGAGATGCGGCCGAACTGCTCGTCCAGGACGGACAGCCGCCGCCAGTACTCGTCCTCGTCGATCTCGCCGGAGGCGAAGCGCCGGCCGAGGATCGCGATCGGGGAGCGCTCGCCGTACGCGGCGCCGCGGGCCTGCCACGGTGCCCGGCGGCCGCGCCACACGGTGCGGCGCAGCACGGTGACGGCGCCGACCACGACGACCGCCCAGATCAGCGGGAAGAACAGGATCCACGGGCCGGGCCCGTCGTACGCGAGGGTGGTGAGGGTGTTCATCTCGGTTCAGCTCCTCGGAAGTGTGGACGTGTGCGTCACACTTCGAGACTGGCTCCGGGAGGGGGTCCGGGTCGTCGTACGGCCGGCTGCACCGCGCGTACCACCTGGGGAGTACGAGGCCGGGCGGGAGGAGGGGGCGGGAGGAGAGGGTCGCGGTCAGCCGAGCCAGCCGGGCCGGACCAGCCCAGACTCGTAGGCCAGGACCACCAGTTGGGCGCGGTCACGGGCGCCGAGCTTCACCATCGTCCGGCTGACGTGGGTCTTCGCGGTGAGCGGGCTGACGACCAGGCGGCGGGCGATCTCCTCGTTGGACAGGCCGAGGCCCACCAGCGCCATCACCTCGCGCTCCCGCTCGGTGAGCCGGTCCAGGCCCAGGCCCGCATCGTCGGCGGCGGGCTGCTTGGAGCGGGCCGCGAACTCCTCGATCAGGCGGCGCGTGACGCCCGGGGAGAGCAGCGCGTCGCCGTCCACCACCGCCCGGACCGCCCGGAGCAGTTCCTCCGGTTCGGTGTCCTTGACCAGAAAGCCCGAGGCTCCGGACCGGAGCGCCTCGAAGACGTACTCGTCGAGCTCGAAGGTGGTGAGCATGACCACCCTGACGTCGGCCAGTGCCGCGTCCCCGGTGATCCGCCGGGTGGCGGCGAGCCCGTCGCACACCGGCATGCGGATGTCCATGAGGACGACGTCCGGGTGCAGCTCGCGCACCAGACGGACGGCCTCGTCGCCGTCGGCGGCCTCTCCCACCACCCCGATGTCCGGCTGCGCGTCGAGCAGGGCCCGGAACCCCGCCCGGACGAGGAGTTGGTCGTCGGCGAGCAGCACACGGATCACGGATCCTCCTGGGACGGAACGGCCTTCAACGGGAGCCGGGCGGTCACGCGGAAGCCGCCGTCGGGGCGCGGGCCGGCCTCGATGGTGCCGCCGAGGGCCGCGGCCCGCTCGCGCATGCCGACGAGGCCGTTGCCGCTGCCGCCCGCTGGACCGCCCGTGGCCGGCCCGTCGTCGTCCACCCGCAGTTCCAGGACGCGGGGCTGCCAGGAGAGGCGAACGCGGGCGGTGCGCGAACCGGAGTGCCGCACCACGTTGGTCAGTGCCTCCTGGAGGATGCGGAAGGCGGCGAGGTCCACCCCGGGCGCCAGCGCCCGCGCGTCCCCGCCCGTCGCGATGTCGACGCTCAGCCCGGCCGCGGCGGCCTGCTCGGCGAGCTCGGGGAGCCGGTCGAGACCGGGGGCGGGTGCGCGCGGTGCGTCGCCGGGAGTGCGCAGGGTGTCGAGGACCTGGCGGACCTCGCCCAAGGCCTCCTTGCTGGCCGCCTTGATGGTGGTCAGCGCCGAACGGGCCTGCTCGGGATCGGAGTCGAGCAGGGCCAGCCCCACGCCCGCCTGGACGTTGATCACCGAGATGCTGTGGGCGAGGACGTCGTGCAGCTCGCGGGCGATGCGCAGCCGCTCCTCGTTCACCCGGCGCTTCTCGGCCGCCGACCGCTCGGCACGGGCGAGGGCCCACTGCTCCCGGCGTATGCGGACGAGCTCGGAGACGGCGAGGATGGCGAGCACCCACGCGGTGATGCCCAGTTCCTGCGCCCAGGGCGCCGGACCGTCCCCGGCGGGTGGGAGCAGGCGGTAGAGCCAGTGGCCGATGGCCAGATGGCCGGCCCAGAGCAGCCCGACGGCCCCCCAGGCTGCTCTGCGGTGTCCGGCGACGACGGCGGCGAAGCAGGCCAGGGCCAGGCTGATGAACACCGGTCCGTACGGGAACCCGGCGCCGACGTACACCAGGGTGACGACGCTGACCCCGTAGGCCACGGCCACCGGGTACCGGTGCCGCCACACGAGCAGCAGCGGCCCGAGCAGCAGCAGGAGCCGCGCGAACCCGTCCAGCGCCACCCGCCCGCTCTGCTGGTGTGCGGCCCATCCCGAACCGACCTGCGCGAAGACGGCCACGAGCAGCGAGGAGCGCCAGGCCGGGCCCCGCCCGGTCCGCTCCACCCATCGCTGCCACGGAGGAACCCCCGGGCGCTCGCGCTGCTCTTCCATGCCACCCACGCTAGGCCGTGCCCGGCCTGGCACGCGTCACTCCGGCGTAGCGTTTCCCGCGTACTCCCCAGGTAGTACGCGGTGGTACGCCGCAGTACCCGACGGCCCCACCCCTTGGAGGCGTGCTAGTCCCCCGGCGGGCGCATCCGGAAGTTGTACGGGGCCGGCAGCGGGCGGTCGGTGAGGGTGGACCAGACGTCCGAGAGGATCTCCTCGCCCTCGCGGAGGTCGGGGAGTTCGAAGCCCTCCTCGAAGACCCGCCGGGCCGCGCCCACATGGCCTTCCGCCGCGAGCAGCCGGGCCGCCGACAGCCGGAAGCGGCCCTCCTCCCGCAGTGCGGGGCGCAGCCGGTCCCACACCGCGCGGGCCTCCGGCAGCAGCCCCGCCGCCAGCAGGGAAGCCAGCGCCTCCCGGCCCAGCGCCGATTCGGCGGCCAGCCAGCTCGCGCCGCCACGGCTCTCCTGTGCCAGGTCCTCGAAGGCCTCGGCGTACCAGCGGGCCGCCCGGGCCGGGTCGCCGGCGAGGTCGTCGGCGACCGCCAGGCAGCGCAGCAGCGGCCACCGCGAGGGGGCCAGCGCCAGCCCGCGCTCCCAGCTCCGTACCGCCTGGGCGATGTCCCCGGCGTGCCACTGGGCGACCCCGAGGTGGTACTCGGTCAGGGGGTCCGCCTGGGCCGTCTCCAGCATGTCCCGCCAGTGCGGGGCGACCAGGCTCGGGCCGGGCGGAGTCACCCGGCGCGGGGCGGGGAAGACCCCGCTGCGCCACAGCTCCAGCCAGGGGGCCTGCTCCTCGCCGATGGTGTCCTCGGCGAAGGGGGTGCCGGGCAGTTTGTGGCCCCCGCACAGCACCTCGAGGGCGCCCCAGCCGGAGCCGGCCGCCAGCCGCTCCCCCGGTTCGGTGTCGGCGCACCCGCGCCACGCCTCGTACGCCGCGTCCACGGCCGGACCGGGCAGCGCGGACTCCAGCGCCGTGCCCGCCGCGGCGCGGGCCGCCGCCCAGTCGTCCCCGTGCACGGCGACGGGGTCCGCGGACAGGGCCCCGTAGGCCTCCAGCCAGCTGAACTCCGCGCCCGCCTCCAGACGTACGTGCTCCAGCTGGGTCCGGGCGAGCCCGGCCTGGATCTCCGCGTACCCGCCCGTGCCGGGCTCGGTCAGCCACTCCTGCCAGCGCCGGCCGCCCTCGCCCGCGCCCCAGACGAAGAGCTTGCGGCCGCGCAGCCGGGCCGTGGAGGTCTGGACGAGTCCCCGGCCGTCGGAGTCGAGGGAGGCGATCCAGGGCCGGGTCCCGGCTTCGACCTCGTAGAAGAAGTCGGCGGGGTACCTGCTGCGCAGCGGGTACGTACGGTCCGCGCCCTCCCATCCGGGTACGGGGATGCGGCGCAGGGAGCGTTCGTACCCGAAGTGCCAGGCCTCGTCGGCCGGGGCCAGGACACGGGTGCCGGCGTCCTCGGGCACGGCGATGTTGGACCACCAGTAGACGGGGGCGGGCCGCTCGTGCGGGTTGCGCACGCGGACGCCGACGTAGAGAAACTCCGAGTCCTCGGGCAGCCACAGGTCCACTTGGAAGGGCAGGTCGCGCAGCCGCTCCCATTCCCAGAGCCGCACCATCACTCCCCCGTCGGGCGCCGGGACGAGTGCGGCGTGCAGCGGGGCGCAGGAGAGGGTGGTGTGGCCGGTGGCGCCGAGGTTCCACTCGATGCCGCCGGAGAACCAGGCGCCGTTCAGGGCGAAGTTCGCGGGCTGGAACACCGGGTTGCGGTAGAGCAGTTCGCGTCCGGTGGGGAGGTGGACGAGCGAATGGATCCGGCCGCCGAGGCCGGGCAGGACGGTGGCGCGCAGGTGCGCGTTCTCGATGACGATCGTCTCGACGTCCTGCTCGGTGCGCTGCCGGCCGTAGCCGTCCCGGATCCGGACGGGCAGCAGGGAGCGCAGCGGCTCGTACCCGATCTGGCGTGCCATGTCGCGCGGCAGGCCCTCGCGCGAGCGCTCGTCCAGCGTGTGCACGCCGTCGGACTCGCGGAGGGCGGGCAGCGGGTTCTCGGGGCCCAACGGGGCTGCGGGAAGGGTCAGTACGGAGCGGCGGACGGTGGTGACCATAGGGAAATGGAACACGCCACGGCCACCTGTGCACAGCTCTTCGACGGATAGCCACCGGTCAGGATTACGCAAAGCCTGACGGGGCCCGGGCCGGTGATCGACAATGAGGTCCATGAGCGTACGGAGCAGACGGGGACAGTTGTTCGGCGGGGACGCGACGGAGAGCCGGATCACCGCGCACGTGAACGCCGGCGAACGGGACATGCTCACGGGGATGTTGGCGGCGCAGCGCGCGACGCTGGAGCTCAAGTGTGCCGGCCTGGGCGCGGAGTTGGCCGATCGGTCGGTGGAGCCGTCCACGCTGTCGCTCCTCGGGCTGGTACGTCACCTCGCGGACGTGGAGCGCCGTTGGTTCCGGCGGGTGCTGGCCGCGCAGGACGCCCCGGCGCTGTTCTCGTCGGCGGACGATCCCGACGGCGACTTCGACGGGGCGGTGTCCGATCCCGCGGTGGTCGAACGGGCGTGGGAGGCGTGGCGGGCGGAGGTGGCCTTCGCCGAGCGGTTCACGGAGTCGGCGCCCGACCTGGAGGTGTCCGGCAAGGACGGGTGGCTGGGCGAGGTCCCGCTGCGCTGGGTCCTGGTCCACATGATCGAGGAGTACGCGCGCCACAACGGCCACGCGGACCTGCTGCGCGAGCGCATCGACGGCGCGATCGGGGTCTGACCCCGATCGCGACCGCCGGGCCGCCGGACCGCCGGGTAAGGCCGGGACTACGCGAACGCCCCCGCCACCAGGTCCGCGAGCAGCGCTCCGGCCCGCCCGTCCGGGTCCAGGTCCGGGTCGTAGATGGTGACGTTGAGTCCGACGCAGCGCGGGGAACTGATCAGCACCCCGAGCAGTTCGGCGAGTTCGTCGGGGATCAGGCCACCGGGGTCCGGGCTGTCGACGGCCGGCATCACGGACGGGTCCAGTACGTCGGCGTCCAGGTGGACCCAGAACCCGGCGGTGGCCGGGGGCTGCAGCCCCGTCAGCGCGGTACGGGCCACCGGCCCGGCGCCGCGGTCGCGGATCGCCCCGACCGTGGCGGCGAAGATCCCGGCGGCGCGCAGCTCGGGGAGGTCCGGGTCCCCGTCGCGCAGCCCGAAGAGCCGGACGTCCTCGTCGCGCACGTAGGGCCCGAGGCCCTCCAGGTCGGCGAGGTCCGCCTGGCCGCGGCCGGTGGCGAGCGCCAGTTCCTCGCCGCCGGCCGCTCCGACGGGCCCGTTGACGGCCTCGTTGCCGGGGTGGCGGAAGTCGGCGGAGCCGTCGATCGCGGCGATGCCGTACCGCCCGAGGCGCCGCATGGCCAGGGAGGCGCCGAGCTGGATGGAGCAGTCGCCGCCGAGCACGACGGGGAACTCCCCGGAGCGCAGGTGGTCCTCGATCCGGTCGGCGAGGGCGACGGTGTACGCGGCGAGGGGCCCGGCGTGGAAGACCCCGTCCCCCTCCTTCCAGTCGCCCCGGTCGTAGCGCGGCGGGACGACCACCCCGCCCTCGCGCGCGCCGAGGCGGGCCAGCAGGCCCTGTTCCCGCAGGGCCCCGGCCAGTTTGTACACGCCGGGAACGGCGCCCGGAGCCGGGGGGCGGAGCCCGAGGTTGGACGGTGCGTCGAGGAGCACGAGGGTTCGCATGCACTCATCCTGTGCGATGCGGGACCCCGGGACATGGCATTTCGGCCGTGATCGCCCAGCGTTCGTGCTCCCGCCAGGCGCCCTTGACGTGGAGGAAGTCCGGCGACAGCCCCTCCAGCCGGAAGCCGAGCCCTCGGACGAGGGCGATCGAGGCGGCGTTTCCCGGCTGGATGTTGGCCTCCAGCCGGTGCAGTGCGAGACCGTCCGCAGCGAAGGCGTGGCCGACCACCAGGGCGAGCCCCTCCCTCATCAGCCCCCGGCCCGCCGCGTGGGCGAAGGCCCCGTAACCGAGCGCGCCGCAGCGGAAGGCACCGAGGACGATGTTGTTGACGTTGACGAAGCCGGCGATCGCGCCCGACTCCCGCTCGCACACGAGGAATCCGGTCCTGCCCGCCGCAGCGGCCCCGGTCGCACCCCCGGCCGTACCCCCGGCCGCATCCCCGGCGCCGCCGGCGATCAGCGGGGCGGCGTACGCCTCGTAGGCCTCCACGGTCTCGGGCGGCGACAGCCACGGATGGTGGAGCTCCCGGCTCTCGCACACCCGGGCGGTGAACTCGGCGCCGTCAGTGGGCCGGTAGGGCCGCAGCCCGATCCGACCGCCCTCGGCGAGGTACGGAAAATACGGCATCGCCCCAGGCTAGACCCTGTGGCAGGATCCCGATGTGATCATCACCCCGAACACCGAAGAGCTCCTCCTCGCGGCCGCGTACAACAACGCCGCGTGGTGCGCCGCGGTCTGCCGCGACGGCGGCTTCACCGCCCAGGCCTGGAGCAGCCCCCGCCCGACCCCGCTCTACTACCCGGACGCCGTGACCCTCACCCGGGACACCGACACGGCCGCCCTGCTCGCCGGGATCGACACCGCCGCGCCGCACGCCTCGGTCAAGGACAGCTTCGCCGTGCTCGACCTGGCTCCGCTCGGCTTCGAGGTCCTCTTCGGCGCCGAGTGGATCCACCGCCCGGCGTCCGCTCCCGCAGCCGCCCCGGCCCCCGCCCTGGCATGGAGCCGGATCTCCGGCCCCGCGGAGCTGGAGGCGTGGGAGACGGCCTGGGACGGCGAGGAGAGCACCGGCCTGTTCCACCCGGGGCTGCTCACGGGGGACGCGCGGGATGCACCGGCTGCCGAGGGCGCCGAGGGTGCCGAGGCCACGGAGAAGACCGGGGAGATCGCCTTCCTCGCGGGGCGGGACGCCGAGGGCCGGATCCTCGCCGGGGCCGCCGCCAACCGCACCGGCGAGGTGGTCGGCATCTCCAACGTGTTCACCGCCGACGGCACCCCGGACGACGAGGCCTGGGCGGGCGCACTGACCCTGACGGCCTCGCTCTGGCCCGGCCTGGCTCTGGTCGGCTACGAGTCGGGGGACGACCTCGACACGGCGCTGCGCCACGGCTTCACGGCCATCGGCCCGCTGCGGGTCTGGGTCCACTCGGGCTGACCGCCCTCCCGTCCCCCGCCACGGACCGGCTACGGGGGCTGCGGGGCTGCGGGCCCGCTACTTGCGCCGCCGGGCGAAGTAGACCCCGCACAGTCCGCCCAGCACCGCCGCGATCAGCAGGGCGACGTAGAGCGGCATCGTCACCTGCGGGATCAGCAGCCGGATCTTGGTGGGGCGGGTGTTCTCGAAGATGAACACGAGGGTGAGCACCGCGAGCACCGCGATGCCCGCGCGCCCCGGGGTGATCTGCGCGCGGCCCTTGCCGCGGCCCTTGGACGTGTGGGAGCTCATGGTCCCATCGTCCGGCCGCGGCGTCCCGGGGGCTCAGTCGGACAGGGCCAAACGGGGGACGTCCGCCCGCTCGAACCCGAACACCTGCGCGTAGAGCGACAGCTCCGCCTCCAGCGCCCGGACCATCGTGTCCGCACGCCGGAAGCCGTGTCCCTCGCCCTCGAAGGCCACGTACGCGTGGGGCACCGAGCGCCCGCGCATCGCGGCCAGCAGCCGCTCCGCCTGCGCGGGCGGGCAGACCGGGTCGTCCAGGCCCTGGAGCAGGACGAACGGCGCGGTGATCCGGTCGGCGCGGGCCACCGGGGAGCGCTCGCGGCTGCGCAGGGCCAGGGTCTGCGGCGGTCCGGCGAGGCCGTCGATGTAGCGGGACTCCAGGTCGTGGGTCTCCGCGGCGAAGCCGGTCAGGTCCAGGACCGGGTAGATGATCGCCGCGCAGGCGTACAGGTCGGTGGACGCCAGCGAGGCCGCGGCCGTCCAGCCTCCCGCGCTGCCGCCCCGGATCGCGAGCCGGTCCGGATCGGCCGTGCCCTCGGCGGCGAGGGCCCGTGCCACGGCGGCGCAGTCCTCGACGTCGACGACGCCCCACTGTTCGCGCAGCCGTTCCCGGTAGGCGCGGCCGTAGCCCGTGGAGCCCCCGTAGTTGACCTCGACCACGCCGATCCCGCGCGAGGTGAAGTAGGCGATGTGCAGGTCGAGTACGGGCGGCACGTGGTCGGTGGGGCCGCCGTGCGCCCACACCACGTACGGGGGCAGTTCGTCGGCCCGGGCGCGCAGCACGGGGTGGTGCGGCGGGTAGACGTGGGCGTGGATCTCCCGGCCGCCCCGGCCGAAGAAGGTCCTGCTCTGCGGCTCCGGGTAGTACGCGGGGTCCGCCCGGCCGTCCGGCCCCGGGGAGCCGCGGCCGCCCACCACCCGGGCGTGCCCGGTGGCCGTGTCGAGCTCCACCACCTCATAGGCGCTGCGCGGGCTGGCCGCGACCCCGTAGACCCGGCTGCCGCTGACGGCGAGCGTGGGCTGCCAGGCCGTCCACGGCCCCGCCGCGTCGACCAGGTCCCCGCTCTCCGGGTCGAGCACGCCGAGCACCGAGGAGCCCCGGCCGTGCAGGACCGCGACGAGTCCGTCGGGGAGCGCCGCGATCCAGCGCAGCCCGGACTTCCACAGCGGGCCGCCGAACTCCTCTTCCCTCGGGCAGAGGTTGACGGCCTCGCCCGTTTCCCGGTCCACCCGGTACGGGTTCCACCAGCCGCCCCGGTCGCTCACCGCGAGGAGGCTTCCGCCGGTGGTCCACTCGACCTGGGCGACGGCCTCCTCGGGTCCGCCGAGCACGGTACGGGGCTCCGAGAGCCGGCCGTCCGGGGTGATCTCGGCGAGCCTGAGCTCGGTGCCGTCCCACGGCATCCGGGGGTGGTCCCAGACCAGCCAGGCCGCCTGCCGCCCGTCCGGGGAGAGCCGGGGCCCGGTGCTGAACCGGTACCGGTCGTCGGTCAACTCCCGTACGAGCGACCGGTCTTCCGCGGCCGACCCGTCCAGCGGTACGGCGGCCAGTACGCGGCGCACATCGGTCGGCGCGTCCCCGGTGAACTCCTCCAGCACGCACCAGACTTCGCCGCCCCGCAGCACCGGGTCGGCCCAGCGCAGCCCGCCGCCGACCGCCGAGACGGGGGTCAGGGGCCGCGGCGCGGGGCTGCCGGGCGCGTCGGGCTCGTACGCGTACAGCCGCTGGTCGGCGAAGTGGACGAAGACCACCAGCGGTCCGCCCAGGGGCCGTTCGGCGCCCGCCCAGGGCAGGCCGCCGTATTCGGTGACCCGGCTGCGCACGTTCCACGGCGCGGGCAGCGCGCAGACCGCGGGCCCGCCGTCCGCGGGCCGGCGGACCAGGGCGCGTCGGCCGCCTTCGGCCGGCCGGGGCACGGTCCACCACACCTCGGCGCCGATCGCGCCGACGTACTCCGGCCTCCCGTCGAGGGAGGCGGCGAGCGCGGCGCCGATCGGCGAGGGCCAGCTGCCGTAGGGGGCGGTGCCGTCGCCGCGCGGGGTCTTCACAGCGCGCGCAGGGCTCGGTCGAGGACGCGGACCCCGAAGTGCAGGGCGTCGACGGGCACCCGCTCGTCCACTCCGTGGAAGAGGGACCAGTAGTCGAAGCCGGGGGGCAGCTTGAGCGGGGAGAAGCCGTAGCCGGTGATGCCGAGCCGGGAGAACTGCTTGGCGTCGGTGCCGCCCGCCATGCAGAAGGGCACCACGTGCCCCTCGGGGTCGAAGGCCTCGACGGACTCGCGCAGGATCCCGTACGTCCGCCCGTCCACGGGTGCCTCGAGGGCCACTTCCCGGTGGTGGAACTCCCAGTGCACGTCGGGGCCGGTGAGTTCGTCGAGGGTGGCGATGAACTCGGCCTCGCCGCCGGGCAGCATCCTCCCGTCCACGTACGCGGTGGCGGTGCCCGGGATGACGTTGAGCTTGTAACCGGCGCTGAGCATCGTCGGGTTGGCGCTGTTGCGGACGGTCGCCTCGACGAGGGCACCGGCCGGGCCGAGCTTGCTCACGACCTCGTCCAGGTCGAAGCCGGGGGCACGCGGGTTCACCGACATCCCCTGAAGGGCGGCGAGTTCGGTGATGCAGGCGGTGACGGTGTCGGTGAGGCGGACCGGCCAGTCGTGCTCGCCGATGCGGGCGACCGCGGCGGCGAGCCGGCTGACCGCGTTGGCCCGGTTGGGCTTGGAGCCGTGTCCGGCGGTGCCGGTCGCGGTGAGCTTCAGCCATGCGGTGCCGCGTTCGCCGGCGGCGATCGGGTAGAGGGCCTGTCCGGGGGCGGCGTGCACGGTGAAGGCCCCGGATTCGCTGATGCCCTCGGTACAGCCTTCGAAGAGCTCGGGGTGGTGGTCGGCGAGGAAGCCCGCGCCGTCGATCGCGCTGTCCTCCTCGTCGGCGGTGTAGGCGATCACGATGTCCCGCCGGGGTCTACAGTCCTCTCCCCTTTGGGCGGCCCGCGCCCAGGCCCGTACGACGGCCAGCACCATCGCGTCCATGTTCTTCATGTCGACGGCGCCGCGACCCCAGACCACCCCGTCGCGGACCTCGCCCGAGAAGGGGTCCACGCTCCAGTCGGCGGCCTCGGCCGGGACCACGTCGAGGTGGCCGTGGACCAGGAGGGCAGGGGCGGTGGGGTCGGTGCCCGCGATCCGGGCCACCACGTTGGTGCGGCCCGGGGTGCGCTCCAGCAGGGCGGGCTCCAGGCCGATGGCCGCCAGCCGCTCGGCGACGTACTCGGCGGCCGGGCGTTCCCGGCAGTCGCCGCCGCCGCGGTTCGTGGTGTCGATGCGGATCAAGCCGGAGGTGAACTCGACGGCTTCGTCGAGCGCCACCCGGTCGACGGGCGTACCGGTGACATCGACACTGGCGCCCGGCTCGGACATGTCAGCCATACTGCTCCTCCACCGCTGCCGAGACGATCGTGGTGACCGCCTTGAAGGTCCGGATCCCCTCGTACATCGTCCCGCTGGTGTAGCCGACCCTACGCTCACCGGCCCGCTCGACCCCGGGCACGACGGTGGCGGCCATCGCCAGGTGCTCGGCGTCGAACTCGACCTCCACCGCGAACGGCCCGCCCCGTACCGGTTCGTAGCGGACGGCGAGGGCGGCGGCCTCCTTGGCGGCGGCCCGGATGTCGGCGGCCGTACGGGCCGGGGTGCGGCAGACGGCGGCGTAGCGCGAGACGTGGTCCTTGACGGCGACCGTCAGCGCGTCGGGGGCGTAGCCGGCGGCGTCGACGCAGGTCAGGTCGTCTCCGGTGACCAGGATGACCGGGACCCCGTACTCGGCGACCACGTGGGCGTTGAGCATTCCCTCGCTGGCGCGGGTCCCGTTGACCCAGACCCCGGTGATGGAGTTGGCGAGGTAGGTGTGGGCGAGCACGCCCTCGGTGCCGGCGCCCGTGTGGTAGCCGACGAAGGCGATGCCGTCGACGTCCCCGTGCTGGACGCCCTCGACCATGGAGAGGGATTTGTGGCGGCCGGTCAGCATCTCGACGCGGGCGTCGAGCTTCTCCAGCAGCAGGTTGCGCATGGTCCAGTGGGCCTCGTTGACGAGTACCCGCTCTGCCCCGGCGTCGTAGAACCCGAGGACGGCGGCGTTCACGTCGGAGGTGAACAGGGTCCGGCAGCGTTCCCACTGCGGGGTCCCGGGCAGCACGTCGGCGGGCCAGGTGACGCCGGTGGCGCCTTCCATGTCGGCGGAGATGAGGATCTTCATCGGGCCCCCGGGCGGTCGGTTGCGCTGGGGCTCCACCCTAGGCGGTCCGGGGAGGCGAGGCACGGGGCCACGCCCGGCGGGGGCCGCGCCGGGCGGGGGCCCGCCTCAGGCCCGGCGGGGCGGGCGCACGCGCCGCACCATCCGCCCGAGCAGTCGCTCGGGGTTCAGCTCGCCCCTGACGGACAGCAGGTACGCGACCGGGGAGGCGGCCAGTGCGGCCTTCTTCTGCTGGTGCGCGCCGCGGGCGACCCCGGCGACGCTGAAGGCCGCGCCGAGTCCGGTGGCGACCAGCGGGCTGCCGGTGAACTGGCCGACCGCCAGGCCGAGGACGGAAGGCAGCGCGAACTGGAGGTTGGCCACACCGGAGGCCGCGTCCACCTTCAGGGAGCGCATCGCCTCCTCCAACTCGGCCAGGGGGAGCCGGAACCGCCGGTCGACCTCGTCCTCCAGGTGGCGGCGGGCGGCCTGCGGCAGCCGGACGTCCGCAAGGTCCGCCTTGAGGGCCTCGGCCGTCTCCGTGACGGCTTGTCCGAAGCGGTCGAAGGCCGCCTCGTGCGTCGTGCGCAGCTCGATGATCTTCTCGATGCCGACGCGGCCCAGGTCGGCGGGGAGCACGATGCGTACGGCGAGCATCCCCACGGCGTCGGTGAGGTCTCCGCCCGCGGTGTCCGGCAGCCGGAGCCCGCTGTCGTAGTCACGGTCGAGCAGCACCCGGGCGATGCGCTCGGAATCCCAGCCCTGCGAGGCCGTGTGCGAGGCGGCGTGGTCGGTGGTCGGCGCGTAGCCGCCGAGGCGCGCCAGTTCCTCGGTGAGCGCGCACTTGTACACCCAGGCGAGCTCGGGAGACATGGCGAGGAAACCGGCGTCGGCCACCTCGCGGAAGCGCGCGGAGCGGGCGGTGAGGGCGAGCCCGCTGTCGACCAGGGCCTCGGCCAGCAGGGGGTCGACTTCGGCGTGGTAGACGCCTGCCAGGCCGTCCTCGTGCAGCCGGTTCGGGCTCGGGTCGCGGGACACGGTCGGCGCGTGGTGGATCCGGTTGCCGGCGAACTCGGGAAGGCCGTTCACGCTTCCGACGTGGAGTGGGCTCCCGAACTCCTCGGGGTCCGCGTGCGCGGCGTGCAGGGCGCGCAGGACGTCGGCGCCTCCGGTGAGCACCTCGATGAACTCGCCGGCCACGGCCCGCGCCGCCGCGGCCGGGTCCACGTCGTGGACGAAGCGCGGCAGTCCCTGGCGGAGCCTGGTGACCGTCGGCGAGTCCATGACGGGATACCCGCGCGGGACCACCCGGCCCAGGCTCGGCCAGTACAGCGCGGCGGCCTTCAGCCAGTTCTCGTCGCGGAAGTGGATGTACGGGTAGTACAGCCCGCCCTGGTGCAACATCGCCCCACCCCCCGGGTCGCTCAGTTCACCCGATCCGGTGAGGCCGGTTTCCCGGCCTCACCGGCAACATCCTTGCTCAGCCCTCGACTTCGGTGGCCAGGTTGGCCAGAACTGCGTCGTAGATACGGCCGAGACCCTTGGGTGCGAAGGTGCGCTCGAAGAAGCCGCCGATGCCGCCGGCGCCGTTCCACACGGTGGAGACGACGGCCTTGGACTTGCCCTCGCCCGCCGGGGTGACCGTCCAGGTGGTGACCATGGAGGAGTTGCGGTCCTTCTCCACGAGCTGGCCGTCGGTGGGCTCGGTGACCTCCAGCAGGCAGTCGCGGACCCGCTTGCTCGTGGCCTGGAGCTTCCAGTGGACGAGGGTGCCCTCGCCGTCGCCGCCCTCGCGCACCTCGTACTCGCTGAAGTGCTCGGGCAGCAGCTTGCCCCGGGTCCCGGTGTAGTCGGCCAGCGCGTCGAACACGGTCTCCGCGTCCGCCCCGATGATGCGTTCCGTGGTGGCCTCGACCTGCGCCATGGCTTTCCTCCAGCAGTTGTGTTCGCTCGTCACCGCGAAGCCAACCACCTCCGGGGCGGGCGCCCAAATCCGGGTCAGCAGTGGACGCGGAGCCAGACGAGGAGGGTGTCCCCGGGGAGCGCCTCCAGGTAGCGGTCGGCAGCGTTCCAGGCGACGGGCGCCTGCGGGAACGGCCGGGGGTGCGGGCAGTCGGGCGGCGGCTCGCAGCCCGCGTGGACGGGATCGTCCCCCGCCTCGCACCACCAGCCGTCGAGCGTCAGCACGTTCCGGACGAGGTGGGCGCCGGAGGTCCGGCGCGCCACGTACTCCTCACGGGTGCACAGGGCGGGTGCGCCGTAGGGCAGCGTGCCCAGGAGGCCGTCGGTCGAGTATCCGCGGCGGGCGGCCAACAGGTCCAGCACGGCGTCCTCGTGGGCGGCGAGCAGCGGTTGCCCGGCGAAGGCCGACCAGGCCTCCGCGTGGGCCCGGCGCCCGTCCCGGTAGGCGTCGAGGTCGGGCCAGGGCGTGCCCGACGGCTGGAGGAACGGCGTGAAGGGCGGGTGGCTCGGCGCCAGCCGGTGCCATGCGTCCCAGGCCGCGCCGGCGAGTTCGCCCGCGTCGGTGCGGATCGCCGCCAGGTCCAGGGCCTCGCGGGGGCCTCCGGCGCACCAGCCCGGCGTGGCCGGCCGCGCGGTGCCGTCGTACAGCGGGTCCTCGGCGACGAGCCGCGGATCGTCCGCGTGGCCCGGGAGGACCCGGAAGCCGTCACGGACGGTGCCGCCCGCGATGGCCCAGCTGTCCCAGTTGTCGAACCGCCAGTGCGCGCCGCGGCACTGCTCGAACGGGGCCATCGCCTCGCCGATCGCCTCCCGCAGCCCGTCCCGGGCCGTTCCCGGCAGGCACACCACCATGCGCATCGCACTCATGGCCGGAACCTCCCACGAGCGGCGCGGGGCGGGCAAGGCGATTTCGCTCCCGCACGATCATGGGAACGTTTGTTCTATTCTCTGGGCGAGCTACCGAGGGAGGCGCACCATGCGCTGGGACAATCTGAGCAACGAGGCCGACCGGACCAAGGGCGGGGCACCCGGGCGCGGCCCCACCGGCACCGACGGCCCCGCCGGCACCGCCGCGCTCTTCGGGGCGGACGCCGTCGTCACCCGCACCTTCGACACCCCCGAGTTCCGGGGGATCACGTTCCACGAGATCCGCGCCCGCTCCCTCCTCAACCGGGTCCCCGGCGCCTCCCGGATGCCGTTCGAGTGGACCGTGAACCCGTACCGCGGGTGCAGCCACGCCTGCGTGTACTGCTTCGCCCGCAAGACGCACAGCTACCTCGACCTCGACACGGGCCTCGGCTTCGACTCCCAGATCGTCGTCAAGACCAACGCCCACGAGCTCCTGCGCCGCGAGCTCGCCTCGCCCCGCTGGACCGGCGCGCACATCGCGATGGGCACCAACGTGGACTGCTACCAGCGCGCCGAAGGCCGGTACCGCCTGATGCCCGGGATCATCGAAGCGCTGCGGGAGCGGGCCAATCCCTTCTCGATCCTCACCAAGGGCACCTTGATCCTGCGCGACCTCCCCCTCATCCAGGAGGCCGCGGCCGTCGCCGACGTCGGGATCTCCGTGTCCGTCGGCTTCACCGACACCGTCCTGTGGCGCACGGTCGAGCCCGGCACCCCCTCCCCC
Organism: Streptomyces sp. NPDC056883; assembly: GCF_042788835.1. Classification (NCBI taxonomy): domain Bacteria; kingdom Bacillati; phylum Actinomycetota; class Actinomycetes; order Kitasatosporales; family Streptomycetaceae; genus Streptomyces; species Streptomyces sp. NPDC056883. The sequence continues at coordinate 440,422 of NZ_JBHUBS010000006.1, forward strand.
GCCGCCCGGCTGCAGGCCGTCCGCACCCTCACCGACGCCGGCATCGAGTGCGGGGTGCTGATGGCCCCCGTGATCCCCTTCCTCGGCGACTCCCCGGAGCAGCTGCGCGCCACCGTCCGGGCCGTCGCCGAGTCGGGGGCGACCTCCGTGACACCCCTGGTACTCCATCTGCGCCCCGGGGCGCGCGAGTGGTTCACGGCCTGGCTGGGCGAGCACCACCCCCACCTGGTGGAGCGGTACGCGCGGATGTACGCGGGCGGCTCGTACGCGCCCACCTGGTACCAGCGGATGATCACCCGCCAAGTCCACGAGCTCGCCGCCGAATTCGGCATCGGCCCCGGCGGCCGCGGACCGGCCCGGCGGATCGTCGTACCGGAGCGGCCGGACGGGCCCGTGCCCGCGCCCGGGCCGACCCAGCTCAGCCTGCTCTGAGCACCCGTACGACCGTACGACCGACTGAAGGGTCATCACATCGGGCCAATCGGGGCCCCAATCCCCCCTTCCGAGCACAGGTTCCGGGACGATTCCGCCCAGAACCCTCGGCTGGGAGGCCCCATGCTGTACCCGACGCTGCACCCGACGCTGCGCCCGATGAAGGAGGGCAGGCCCGGTCCCGCTCTGAGGCGCGCCGCCGTCCTGTTGGCCGTGTCCACCCTCGCCGCCGCCCTGGCGAGCCCGGTCACGGCCGCGGCACCCGCAGCGGCGGCGACGGCCCCGGCCGTCGGGGCCCTGAAGTGGGCCAACTGCGCGACCTCCCGCTACCCGACGCTCCAGTGCGCCTCCCTCAAGGTTCCCCTCGACCACGACAGCCCGGCCGGCCGGCAGATCTCCCTCGCCCTGACCCGGGTCCCCCACACGGCCGCCCGCTCCCAGGGCCCGCTGCTGGTCAACCCCGGCGGGCCCGGCGGCAGCGGCCGCACCCTGGCCGGGTTCATCGCCTCCGCGCTGCCCAAGGACGTGGCCGCCCAGTACGACGTGATCGGCTTCGACCCCCGGGGCGTGGGCAAGAGCGAGCCCGCCCTGGACTGCGGAGCGGGCCACTTCACGCCCGTACGGCCCGACTCCGTACCGCTGGACGAGGAGACCGAGCGGGCCAACCTGGAGCGGGTGAAGTCCTTCGCCGAGTCCTGCCAGACCAAGCACGCGGACGTCCTCCCGTACATCGGCACCGTGTCGGCGGCCCGCGATCTCGAAGTGCTGCGCACCGCCCTGCGCGCGGACAAGCTGAGCTACTTCGGCTACTCCTACGGCACCTACCTGGGCGCGGTGTACGCCAAGCTCCACCCCGACCGCGTGCACCGCCTGGTGCTGGACTCCGTCGTCGACCCGGCCGGGGTCTGGTACGAGGACAACCTCGCCCAGGACCAGGCCTTCGACTCCCGCCACAAGGCCTTCCTGGCCTGGGTCGCCCGGTACGACGCCACGTACCACCTCGGCACCGACCCCGCCGAGGTCGAGGCCCGCTGGTACGAGATGCGGACCGCGCTGCGCACGGCCCCGGCGGGCGCCAAGGTGGGCCCGGCGGAGCTGGAGGACACCTTCATGCCGGGCGGCTACTTCAACGGCTACTGGCCCCACCTGGCGACGGCCTTCGCCGCGTACGCGGTGGAGGGCGACCCGAAGCCGCTGGTCTCCGCGTACGAGAAGTTCGGCGCGGTGGAGCCCTCGGCGGGCAACAGCTACAGCGTGTACACGGCCGTGCAGTGCCGGGACTCGGCCTGGCCCAGGAACTGGAACCAGTGGCGGGCCGACATGTGGCGCACGCACGCCAAGGCGCCCTTCATGACCTGGAACAACGCCTGGTACAACGCCCCGTGCGCGTTCTGGCCGACCGAGCCGCTCGAGGCGCCCGACGTCACCAACTCGGCGCTCCCGCAGGCGCTCCTCTTCCAGGCGACCGAGGACGCGGCGACCCCGTACGAGGGTGCGGTGAGCATGCGGCGCAAGCTCGCGGGCTCGGCGCTGGTGGTCGAGGAGGGCGGCGGCAACCACGGCATCGCCCTGAGCGGCAACAAGTGCCTCGACGAGAAGCTGGCCGCGTACCTGCTGACGGGCAAGGCCGCGGACGCCGTCTGCCCCGCCCAGGCGGCCCCCACCCCGATCCCGGCGACCCGCGCGGTCCCGCCGTCGGCCGGCGGCGCGGCGCTGCACGGACTGCTCGGTTTCCGGGGGTAGCCCGGGTTGGGCGGCCCGGACCCGCTACCCGGACCAGGCGGCCCGGGTAGTTGGTCCGGGCCTCCAGCGGGCAGGATCATGCCCATGGCTACTTCACAGGACAACCACCTCACCCGCATCGCCGCGCCGGAGGGGGTCGCCCCCGGCACCGGCTACAACCACGTCGTCTGGGGCACCGGGCGGTTCGTCGCCGTGTCCGGGCAGTGCGCCTTCGACGAGAAGGGCGAGGTGGTCGGGGAGGGCGACGCCACCGCCCAGGCCCGGCAGGTCTTCGAGAACGTGGGCCGGTGCCTCGCCGCGGCCGGGGCGACCTTCGACGACGTGGTGAAGGTGACGTACTTCGTGACCGACGTCGCCCACCTCCCCGCCGTGCGCGCGGCCCGTGACGAGGTGTTCGCCCCGGACCGCCTCCCCGCCTCCTCGGCGGTCCAGGTGTCGGCCCTGTTCCGGCCCGAACTGCTGATGGAGGTCGAGGCCTTCGCGATCGTCCCGGAGCCGGCCGCGCCCGAGTCGCGCCCCGAGACCGACACGGGGTTCCGCACCGGTTCCTCGGCCGGCTTCGGGACCGGTTTCAAGACCGGCTTCGCTAGCTGACGCCCAGCCCCCGCAGGGCCGCCGTCGCCGCCACGGCCAGCCGGGGGTGCGACTGGGCCCGGGTCAGGACCTCCCGGGCCCGCTGGTCGGCCAGCGCCCCCAGCCCCTCCACGCAGGCCAGGGCCACCCGCCAGTACGGGTCGTGCGGCGCGAGCAGCCGCGACAGGGTGCGGATCAGCGCCGGGGCGGACTCCGGGGCGCGCAGCGCCGCCAGCAGCCGGACCGGGTGCAGGGCGTAGGCCGTGCGCAGTTCGTTCGTGGCCAGCGCCGCCGCCGCGCGGGCGGTGCGCGGGTCCCCGAGGACGGCCAGCGCCTGGGCGGCGGCCTCGCAGCGCGGCGGGTCCCGGTGGTTGAGCAGCAGGACCAGTGATTCGAAGGCACGCCGGTCGCCGGCCAGCCCCAGCCGGTACGCGGCCAGTTCGCGGGCCCACAGGTGCTGCCCGGCGGAGGCCAGGGAGGCCGCCAGGCCGTCCGCGTCCGCCGCGAGCAGCGCCGCGTACTGCTCCTCGCCCCCGGGAGCCTGCCCGGCTTCGGCCCGCAGGCGCTCCAACACGTCGTTCACCCGGCCACCCTAGGGGGCCGCGACGGCCGCCGCGCCGGGTTCCCGACAGCCGGTTGATCGATGATCGATGATCGGTACATTTGGGCGGTACAGGTCACATCTCCGCGCTCTGGCGGACCAGTTACCAACGGGTTACTGTCCCTACAACACGTACGAGGGCGGCCTGGTGACGCAGCCACCTCGTACCAGTCGGTTCTGCACGACCACACCGTTCACGGCGTGACCCCGGGACAGGGCTCCGCCGTTTCCTCCCTCAGGGCTGCTTGCCTCAGGGAATCCCCGGATTCTCCGGAATCCCGGAATCCCCGGGACATCCCCCGCGCTTCTCCGCACGGCTCCTCCCGCACGGCTTCTCCCGTACGGCATCCGCGCGCGCCGTGCGCTCCGCGCGCCCCCTCAGTCGTCACCCTCTTCCACTGGAGTCCCGCGATGGACCTTCCGTCCACGTCCAGTCAGTCATCCCCCTCCCGCCCCGCCCTGCAGACGATCGCCGTCGTCGGCCTCGGCACGATGGGCTCCGGCATCGCCGAGGTCCTCGCCCGGGCCGGCCGCGAGGTCATCGGCATCGACGTGAGCGAGGCCGCCGCCCGCCGGGCCACCGCGGCCCTCGCGGCGGCCACGGCCCGCTCCGTCGCCAAGGAGCAGCTCACCGAGCAGGAGCGCGAGGCGGTGCTCGCCCGCTTCCGGACCTTCTCCGAGCTCGGCGCCGCCGCCGACGCCGACCTCGTCATCGAGGTGGTCCCCGAGTCCTACGAGCTCAAGCAGCGGATCTTCCGCGAGCTCGACGCGATCGTCCGGCCCACCGCGATCCTGGCCACCGGCACCAACGCCCTGTCGGTGACGCGGATGGCCGCCGAGTCCCAGCGCCCGGAGCGCGTGGTCGGCCTGCACTTCTTCAACCCGGTCACCGCGATGAAGCTGGTCGAGGTCGTCTCCAGCGTGCTGACGGCCCCGCCGGCCATCGATGCGGTCACCACGCTGGCCCGCGAGCTCGGCAAGGAGCCCGTCGCGGTCGGCGACCGCCCGGGCTTCGTCGCCGACGGCCTGCTGTTCGGCTACCTGAACCAGGCCGCCGCCATGTTCGAGGCGAAGTACGCCTCCCGCGAGGACATCGACGCGGCCATGAAGCTGGGCTGCGGCCTGCCGATGGGCCCGCTCGCGCTGCTCGACCTGATCGGCGTGGACACCGCCCGCACCGTCCTGGAGGCCATGTACACGGCCTCGGGCGACCGGCTGCACGCCCCGGCCCCGATCCTCGGCCACCTCGCCGAGGCGGGCCTGACCGGGCAGAAGTCCGGGCGCGGGTTCTACACGTACGAGGCCCCGGGCAGCCAGGTCGTCGTCCGTGACCTGCAGACCCCGCCGGACGGGGAGTTGGTCCGGGCGAGCCGCCCGGTGAACTCGGTGGGCGTGGCCGGTTCGGGCACGATGGCGAGCGGGATCGCGCAGGTCTTCGCGCAGGCCGGCTTCCCCGTGGTGCTGGCGGCCCGCAGCCAGGAGAAGGCGGACGCGGCGAAGGCCGCGATCGGCAAGTCGCTGGCCCGCGCGGTGGACCGGGGCCGGCTGACGGCGGAGGCCGCCGCCGCCACCGTGGGCCGGATCACGGCGGCGGGCTCGCTGGACGCCTTCGCCGACGTGGACCTGGCCGTGGAGGCCGTCGCCGAGGACCTGGAGGTGAAGCAGGAGCTGTTCCGGGCGCTGGACAAGGCGTGCAAGCCCGGTGCGGTGCTCGCCACCACGACCTCCTCGCTCCCGGTGATCGCGATCGCCCGCGCCACCTCGCGTCCCGAGGACGTGATCGGCATGCACTTCTTCAACCCGGCTCCGGCGATGAAGCTGGTCGAGGTGGTCCGGACCGTCCTGACCGCCGACGACGTGCACGCGACGGTCCGCGGGATCTGCGGTCAGGTGCGCAAGCACGCGGTGGACTGCGGGGACCGGGCCGGCTTCATCGTGAACGCGCTGCTGTTCCCGTACCTCAACAACGCGATCAAGATGGTCGAGCAGCACTACGCCGGCATCGACGACATCGACGCGGCGATGAAGCTGGGCGGCGGCTACCCGATGGGGCCCTTCGAGCTCCTCGACGTGGTCGGCCTGGACGTGTCGCTGGCCATCGAGAAGGTGCTGCACAAGGAGTTCCGCGACCCGGGCCTGGCCCCGTCCCCACTGCTGGAGCACCTCGTCGCCGCGGGCTGCCTGGGCCGGAAGACCGGTCGCGGATTCCGTGAGTACGCCCCCCGCCGGTAACCCGCGGCAGGGGCAAGAGCCGGATGCGTGGGGAGGGCTGCTCGGGTCCGCCGGACCCTCACGGCGGACGAACCCTCCCGAGGAGCACTGTGTGCCCAGTGCGAGTCCTCCCCCGCATCCCATCCCGTCCCACCCCCCTCGGGAGCGCTCTCCCGCACGAATGAAGTACTTTCGCTCTATGTCCCAGCCCGCCAAGACCTCACCCCGCGCCTCCGCGGTCTCCGACGCCCCGGAGACCCCGGCCGGCACCAAGGCGGCCGCGCAGCGGCTCAAGATGCGCCGCGAGCTCGCGGCGGCGGCCATGGAGCTCTTCGCGAACAAGGGGTACGAGGCCACGACGGTCGACGAGATCGCCTCGGTGGCCGGGGTCGCGCGCAGGACCTTCTTCCGGCACTTCCGGTCCAAGGAAGAGGCGATCTTCCCGGACCACGACGACACCCTGACCCGCGCCGAGGCCGTCCTCGACGTGGCCCCGGCGCACGAGCACCCGCTCGACACGGTGTGCCGCGGGATCAAGGAAGTCATGAAGATGTACGCCGCCTCGCCCGCGGTGTCGGTGGAGCGCTACCGGCTCACCCGCGAGGTGCCGGCGCTGCGGGAGCGGGAGATCGCCTCGGTCGCCCGCTACGAGCGGCTGTTCACCCGCTACCTGCTGGCCCATTTCGACGAGACCGACCACCACGACGGCAACGACGACCCGCTGCTGGCGGAGGTCGCCGCCTCGGCGGTGGTCACGGCCCACAACCACGTGCTGCGGCGCTGGCTGCGGGCGGGCGGACAGGGCGACGTGGAGGCGCAGCTCGACCACGCCTTCTCGATCGTGCGCAAGACCTTCGGTTCGGGGATCGGCGCGGGGCGCACGCTGAGCACGGCTCCGGCTCCGGAGCCCGCCGCCGCGCCGCCGGCCTCGGTGCGCACGCAGGGCGAGGTACTGGTCGCGGTGGCCCGTACGGACGCCCCGCTGGACGAGGTCATGCGGACCATCGAAGAGGCACTCAGAAACAAGTAGGCGACACACGTCACAGCGGCCGCTCCCGTTCCGGGGGCGGCCGCTTTCGTTTGTCCGAGTTGCCCCTACTCGCGGGTAACTCTGATCGATCATCGCTCATCGGTGCAGGTCAGTCGGCAAATGAGAGAAAGTTTTGGCACGCGGTGCCTTGCTGAGTGACACGGGGTGCCATACGTTGAATCTCGTCCGGATGTCCCCGCGGTCCAGCCCACTCGGTACGGAACGCGCCCCGGATGCCTGCGTCACCAGGCCTCCCGCACCGCCCCACCACAGGCAACGCGCAGCTCCACCCCAGCCGAATCGACGGCGCCCCACACACATCGCTTCGCCGCTCAACGCAACCCGTTTCCCTCAGCGCACCCTCATCAGCGCAACGCCGGAGGCCCCCCGTGAAGGACATCCTGGACGCGATCCAGTCGCAGGCCGCGACGGCCGCCGACTTCGCTGCCCTGCCGCTCCCCGACTCGTACCGCGCGATCACCGTGCACAAGGACGAGGCGGAGATGTTCGCCGGGCTCACCACCCGCGAGAAGGACCCCCGCAAGTCCCTGCACCTCGACGAGGTCCCGCTCCCCGAGCTGGGCCCGGGCGAGGCCCTGGTCGCCGTCATGGCCTCCTCGGTCAACTACAACTCGGTGTGGACCTCGATCTTCGAGCCGGTCTCCACCTTCAGCTTCCTGGAGCGCTACGGGCGCCTCTCGGAGCTCACCAAGCGCCACGACCTGCCGTACCACGTCATCGGCTCCGACCTCGCGGGCGTCGTCCTGCGCACCGGTCCCGGCGTGAACGCCTGGAAGCCGGGCGACGAGGTCGTCGCCCACTGCCTCTCGGTCGAGCTGGAGTCCTCCGACGGCCACAACGACACGATGCTCGACCCCGAGCAGCGCATCTGGGGCTTCGAGACCAACTTCGGCGGTCTGGCGGAGATCGCCCTGGTCAAGTCGAACCAGCTGATGCCCAAGCCGGACCACCTCAGCTGGGAGGAGGCCGCCTCCCCCGGCCTGGTCAACTCCACCGCCTACCGCCAGCTGGTCTCCCGCAACGGCGCCGGCATGAAGCAGGGCGACAACGTCCTGATCTGGGGCGCCAGCGGCGGCCTCGGCTCGTACGCCACCCAGTTCGCGCTGGCCGGCGGCGCCAACCCGATCTGCGTGGTCTCCTCCCCGGAGAAGGCCGACATCTGCCGGGCGATGGGCGCGACGGCGGTCATCGACCGCAACGCCGAGGGCTACAAGTTCTGGAAGGACGAGCACACCCAGGACCCGAAGGAGTGGAAGCGCTTCGGCAAGCGCATCCGCGAGCTCACCGGCGGCGAGGACATCGACATCGTCTTCGAGCACCCGGGCCGCGAGACCTTCGGCGCCTCGGTCTACGTCACCCGCAAGGGCGGCACCATCACCACCTGCGCCTCGACCTCGGGCTACATGCACGAGTACGACAACCGCTACCTGTGGATGTCCCTGAAGAAGATCATCGGCTCGCACTTCGCGAACTACCGCGAGGCCTGGGAGGCCAACCGCCTGATCTCGAAGGGCAAGATCCACCCCACCCTGTCGAAGGTCTACTCCCTGGAGGAGACCGGCCAGGCCGCCTACGACGTCCACCGCAACCTCCACCAGGGCAAGGTCGGCGTCCTCGCACTGGCCCCCCAGGAGGGCCTCGGCGTCCGTGACCACGAGCTGCGCGCCACGCACCTCGACGCCATCAACCGCTTCCGCAACGTCTGAGACAGCCTCAAAGGCCAAAGGGACAGCCTGAGATGACAGAGCGCCAGAAGGACCGTCCGTGGCTCATGCGGACGTACGCCGGCCACTCCACGGCCGAGGCGTCCAACGAGCTGTACCGCCGCAACCTCGCCAAGGGCCAGACCGGCCTGTCGGTCGCGTTCGACCTGCCGACGCAGACCGGCTACGACCCCGACCACATCCTCGCCCGCGGCGAGGTCGGCCGGGTCGGGGTCCCGGTCTCCCACCTGGGCGACATGCGGCGGCTGTTCCAGGACATCCCCCTGGAACAGATGAACACCTCGATGACGATCAACGCCACCGCCATGTGGCTGCTGGCGCTCTACCAGGTGGCCGCCGAGGAGCAGGGCGCGGACATCGCCCAGCTCCAGGGCACCACCCAGAACGACATCGTCAAGGAGTACCTCTCGCGCGGGACGCACGTCTTCCCGCCCGGGCCCTCGCTCCGCCTGACGACGGACATGATCGCGTACACGGTCAACCACATCCCGAAGTGGAACCCGATCAACATCTGCAGCTACCACCTGCAGGAGGCCGGGGCCACTCCGGTCCAGGAGATCTCGTACGCGATGTCCACGGCCATCGCGGTCCTGGACTCGGTGCGCGACTCGGGCCAGGTCCCGCCGGAGCGGTTCGGCGAGGTCGTCGCCCGGATCTCCTTCTTCGTGAACGCGGGCGTCCGCTTCATCGAGGAGATGTGCAAGATGCGCGCCTTCGGCCGCATCTGGGACAAGGTCACCCGCGAGCGCTACGGCATCGAGAACGACAAGCAGCGCCGCTTCCGCTACGGGGTCCAGGTCAACTCCCTGGGCCTGACCGAGGCGCAGCCGGAGAACAACGTCCAGCGCATCGTGCTGGAGATGCTCGCGGTCACCCTCTCCAAGGACGCCCGCGCCCGCGCCGTGCAGCTGCCGGCCTGGAACGAGGCGCTGGGCCTGCCCCGGCCCTGGGACCAGCAGTGGTCGCTGCGCATCCAGCAGGTCCTGGCCCACGAGAGCGACCTGCTGGAGTACGAGGACATCTTCGCCGGCTCGCACGTGATCGAAGCCAAGGTCGAGTCCCTGGTGGCCGAGTGCCTGGCCGAGATCGACCGGATCCAGGAGATGGGCGGCGCGATGGCGGCCGTCGAGTCCGGGTACCTCAAGGGCGAGCTCGTCTCCTCGCACGCCGCGCGGCGGGCCCGGATCGAGGACGGCCAGGACAAGATCGTCGGCGTCAACTGCTTCCAGCAGACCGAGGAGAACCCGCTCACCTCCGACCTGGACGGCGCCATCATGACGGTGGACGGGGCCCTGGAGGCGCAGACCGTCGAGCGCATCGGCCGCTGGAAGGCCGAGCGCCAGGAGTCCTCGGACCGGCAGGGCGGCGGCGACCCGTTCGTCTTCCCCACGGTCATGCAGGCCCTGGACCGGCTCAAGGAGGCCGCCTCCGGGGACGAGAACCTGATGGAGGCCACCCTGGAGTGCGCCCGCGCCGGTGTCACCACCGGCGAGTGGGCGAGCGCCCTGCGCGAGGTGTTCGGGGAGTTCCGGGCTCCGACCGGGGTCTCCTCGGCCCCGGTGGCCGTGACCGCCGAGGAGGGGACCCCCATGGCCCTCGTCCGCGCGAAGGTCTCCCGTACCGCCGACGAGCTGGGCTCCGGCCGGCTGCGCCTGCTGGTCGGCAAGCCCGGCCTGGACGGGCACTCCAACGGCGCCGAGCAGATCGCCGTACGGGCCCGCGACGCCGGCTTCGAGGTGGTCTACCAGGGCATCCGGCTGACCCCCGAGGAGATCTCCTCGGCGGCCCTGGCCGAGGACGTGCACTGCGTGGGACTGTCCATCCTGTCCGGCTCGCACAGCGCGCTCGTCCCGGACGTACTGGAACGCCTGCGCGCGGCGGGGGCGGGTGACATCCCCGTCGTGCTCGGCGGCATCATTCCGAATGCCGACGCCGTGGCGCTCAAGGAGGCCGGGGTGGCGGCGGTCTTCACCCCGAAGGACTTCGGCATCACGGAGATCATCGGCCGTATCGTCGACGAGATCCGCAAGGCCAACAAGCTCCACCCGCTCGGCGACGCCGAAGACACCTCAATCACAGACATCACCGCAAGCACGGAGGTCCCCGCATGACCACGCCCTCTTCCCCGGTCAACCGGCTGCGGCCGCGCCGCTCCTGCCTCGCGGTGCCGGGTTCCAACCCCCGGTTCCTGGAGAAGGCCCAGGGCCTGCCGGCCGACCAGGTCTTCCTGGACCTGGAGGACGCCTGCGCCCCGCTCGCCAAGGAAGGCGCCCGCCACACGATCGTGGACGCGCTGAACAACGGCGACTGGACCGGCAAGACCCGCGTGGTGCGCGTCAACGACTGGACCACGCACTGGACGTACCGCGATGTGATCACGGTCGTCGAGGGCGCCGGTCAGAACCTCGACTGCATCATGCTGCCGAAGGTCCAGGACGCCCAGCAGGTCGTGGCCCTCGACCTCCTGCTGACGCAGATCGAGAAGACGATGGGCTTCGAGGTCGGCAAGATCGGCATCGAGGCGCAGATCGAGAACGCCAAGGGCCTGGTGAACGTCGACGCGATCGCCGGCGCCTCGCCGCGGCTGGAGACCATCATCTTCGGGCCGGCCGACTTCATGGCCTCCATCAACATGAAGTCCCTGGTCGTGGGCATGCAGCCGCCCGGCTACGGCGCGGACGCCTACCACTACATCCTGATGCGGATCCTGATGGCGGCCCGCATGCACGACCTCCAGGCGATCGACGGCCCCTTCCTCCAGATCAAGAACGTCGACGGCTACCGCGAGGTCGCCGGGCGCGCGGCGGCCCTGGGCTTCGACGGCAAGTGGGTGCTGCACCCCGGCCAGGTCGACGCGGCCAACGAGGTCTTCTCCCCCTCCCAGGAGGACTACGACCACGCCGAGCTGATCCTCGACGCGTACGACTGGTGCACCTCCGAGGCGGGCGGCAAGAAGGGCTCCGCGATGCTCGGCGACGAGATGATCGACGAGGCCAGCCGCAAGATGGCCCTGGTCATCTCCGGCAAGGGCCGCGCCGCGGGCATGCAGCGCACCAGCAAGTTCGAGATCCCGGAGGCCTGAGCAGCATGCAGTTCGGACGCACCTACGAAGAGTTCGAGATCGGCGCGGTCTACAAGCACTGGCCCGGAAAGACGGTCACCGAGTACGACGACCACCTCTTCTGCCTGCTGACCATGAACCACCACCCGCTCCACATGGACAGCAACTACGCCGAGAACACGACCGACTTCGGCAAGAACGTCGTCGTGGGCAACTACATCTACTCGCTGCTCCTGGGCATGTCGGTGCCGGACGTCTCCGGCAAGGCCATCGCCAACCTGGAGATCGAGTCGCTGCGCCACGTGGCGCCGACCTTCCACGGCGACACGATCTACGGCGAGACCACGGTCCTCGACAAGACCCCGTCCAAGTCGAAGAACGACCGCGGCATCGTCTACGTGGAGACCAAGGGCTACAAGCAGGACGGCACCCTCGTCTGCGTCTTCCGGCGCAAGGTGATGGTCCCGACCGAGACGTACATCAAGGAGCGCGGCGGCGAGCAGCCCGGCCGCCCCACGCTGAAGGAACAGGGGAAGTAGAACCATGAGCCGACTTGCCCAGACCGCCGGCCTGACGGACGACCAGAGGGACATCCTCAAGACCGTCCGGGAGTTCGTCGACAAGGAGATCATCCCGGTCGCGACCGAGCTGGAGCACCGGGACGAGTACCCGCAGCAGATCGTCGACGGCCTCAAGGAACTCGGCCTCTTCGGCCTGATGATCCCGGAGGAGTACGGCGGCCTGGGTGAGTCCCTGCTCACCTACGCGCTGTGCGTCGAGGAGATCGCGCGCGGCTGGATGTCCGTCTCGGGCATCATCAACACGCACTTCATCGTGGCGTACATGCTCAAGCAGCACGGCACCCAGGAGCAGAAGGAGTACTTCCTTCCGCGGATGGCGCTGGGCGAGGTGCGCGGCGCGTTCTCGATGTCCGAGCCGGGCCTCGGCTCCGATGTGTCGGCCATCACCTCCAAGGCGGTGCAGGACGGCGACGAGTACGTCCTGAACGGCCAGAAGATGTGGCTGACGAACGGCGGCACGTCCACGCTCGTGGCCGTCCTCGTCCGCAGTGACGAAGGACACCCGGAGGGCACCGCGCCCCACAAGTCGATGACGACCTTCTTGATCGAGAAGGAGGCCGGCTTCGGCGAGGTGCGTCCCGGCCTGACCATCCCGGGCAAGATCGACAAGATGGGCTACAAGGGGGTCGACACCACCGAGCTCATCATGGACGGACTGCGCATTCCGGCCAATCGGGTGCTGGGCGGCCAGACCGGCCGAGGGTTTTACCAAATGATGGACGGGGTCGAGGTCGGCCGCGTCAACGTGGCGGCCCGTGGTTGCGGCGTCGCGCAGCGTGCGTTCGAGCTGGGTGTCTCGTATGCCCAGCAACGTCACACTTTCGGCAAGGCCATCGCCGAGCACCAGGCGATCCAGTTCAAGCTGGCCGAGATGGCTACCAAGGTCGAAGCCGCCCATGCGATGATGGTCAATGCAGCACGCAAAAAGGACTCCGGGGAACGAAACGACCTCGAAGCAGGGATGGCGAAGTACCTCGCCTCCGAGTACTGCAAGGAGGTGGTGGAGGACGCGTTCCGTATCCACGGTGGCTACGGCTTCTCGAAGGAGTACGAGATCGAGCGTCTCTACCGAGAGGCACCCATGCTGCTCATCGGCGAAGGTACCGCCGAGATCCAGAAAATGATCATCGGGCGACGCCTGCTCGAGGAGTACCGGCTCCAGGGCTGAAAGTCCCTTTTGGGGTAAATCATCCAGTGGTTTTCCGCAAAAGTGTCACTAGCAGTCACTGGCTCACGGCCATCGACTCGGCTTCTGGCTTGCCCAGTTGTTGCGCGCAACCGATAGCATTCCAGTAAAGCCGCCGTCCCGTCCCCCCGTTTGCGGCGCGGCATCACCCGCTACGAAGGTCATCCATGCCCCACAGCCAAACCTCTGCACCTCGCGTCGGCCTCCTCGGTGGACGCCTCGCGCGCGGAGCATCGCCGTGGCTTCTGCCGACCGTCGCCACCGCCGCCCTCAGCCTCACCCGGGCCCGCAAGTCCGGGCGCTGGGCGGCCGTGGCCGTGCCCACCACCGCGCTCGCGGCGGGCATGCTGTGGTTCTTCCGCGACCCCGAGCGCGAGATCACGCAGGGCCGGGTCATCTCGCCCGCCGACGGTGTGGTGCAGAGCATCATGCCGTGGAAGGACGGGCGCACCCGCGTCGCGATCTTCATGAGCCCCCTGAACGTCCACGTCAACCGCGCGCCCCTCGCGGGCACGGTGACGTCCGTGGAGCACATCCCCGGTGGATTCGTTCCGGCGTTCAACAAGGAGAGCGAGAACAACGAGCGCGTCGTCTGGCACTTCGACACCGAACTCGGCGACATCGAGATGGTGCAGATCGCCGGCGCCGTCGCCCGTCGCATCGTCCCGTACCTGCCGGCCGGCACCAAGGTGGAGCAGGGCGAACGCATCGGTCTGATCCGCTTCGGCTCCCGCGTCGACATCTACCTCCCCGAGGGCGTCGAGGTCGCGGTCGAGGTCGGACAGGCCACCACCGCGGGGGTGACCCGAATTGACCGTGACTGAACCTGAAACCCCGGCCGCGGGCTGGGTGCCCGAGGCTTCGTCCGAGGAGGAGTCCACCGAGGACGACATGCCGCTGTCACTGCGGCTGTCGATAGCGGACACCCTCACCCTCGGCAACGCGACGTGCGGATTCATGGCGGTGTACTTCACCACCACCGGGATCCTCATCCCGCACCTCACCGGCAGCGGAGAGTCGGGCATGGCCCGCAGCAGCGCGGCCACGGCCGTGATACTGATGCTGCTCGCCGCGGTCTTCGACCTCTTCGACGGCATCGTGGCCCGCAAGCTGCGCAGCTCGCCGATGGGCGCGGAGCTGGACAACCTGTCCGACCTGATCAGCTTCGGGCTGGCTCCGGCGTACTTCGTCCTCGTCTACGGCATGGTCGCCGACGACGCGGTGCAGAAGATGTCGGCGCTGGCGGCGATCGTCGTCCTGCTGGCCGTCGTCCTGCGCCTCGCGAGATTCAGCTGCGTGGCGATGAAGGACGGCATGTTCCAGGGCATGCCGAGCCCCTTCGGCGCGCTGACGGTCGTCTCGATCGTGCTGCTGGAGCTGCCGTTCATCCCGACCCTGCTGGCGATCGTCGGCGTGGCCTGGCTGATGGTGAGCCGGGTCGAGTACCCCAAGCCGCGGGGTGTCCTCGCGGTGGCGATGCTCAGCTGGATCGTCGCGGCGATGGGCCTGCTGGCCGCGTGGGCGTTCGACGCGCCGGGCGGCGGGCTGCTGCTCCAGACCGGCTGCGCGCTGCAGATCGCTCTGGCGGCGACCATCCCGCTGTTCGCGACGACCCGTCGCGCGAACACGTTCCGCCACAACCGCCGCGAGGCGAGGGCCACCCAGGCCCCGTAGCCTCCGGCCGCACGCACGCAAGGGCCCCCGACCGCCACCAGGCAGCCGGGGGCCCTTCCGCATCCCCGGGTCGGCCCTACACCGCTGCGCGGGGCCGGGTCCCCTACCCGCCCTTCGCCCGTTCCCCGGGGCGGGGGCAAGGAACCAACCCCCCCAACAAAAAAAAGGAGGAGAAGGCCCCCAC
>NZ_JBHUBS010000007.1:0-36869 GCF_042788835.1 Streptomyces sp. NPDC056883
CGCCCGGTTTACATTCCGAACCCGGAAGCTAAGCCTTTCAGCGCCGATGGTACTGCAGGGGGGACCCTGTGGGAGAGTAGGACGCCGCCGAACAACCCGCCCTTTTAGCTCAGTCGGTAGAGCGTCTCCATGGTAAGGAGAAGGTCAACGGTTCGATTCCGTTAAAGGGCTCCAAAACGAGAAGGCCCCCGCCATTGGCGGGGGCCTTTTTGCGTTCCCGGAGTCCTCCCTGCGTATCCTTCGGTTTGATCTTGAGGATGCTGTTCATGGGGAGGAATGCGTGATGTCGGATCAGACTCCGGCCGAGGCCGAGTTCGAGCAGGCCTGGGCCGACTCGAGGTATACCCGGGCGGTTCTGCCGGCCGTGGACGTGAATCGGATCCTGGGGGAGCGGTACGTCGCCGCCGAGCCGGTGGCCCTGGACCGGGCGGGGATCTGGGACATGGAGGTCCGGAAGGCCGGCAATCCAGGGGCCTTCATTCCGTACGTCATCAAGGAGGGCTCTGCCTCCGCCTGGGTGCCGGGCCGTACGGGTGTGGAGCTGGGGGCCGAATTCGTCAGGCAGTCGCAGCAGAGGCTGTGGCTCCAGCCGGACGCGTACGGACTCGTGCTCGAAGAGACGTACCTGAACCACGAGAAGCAGGTGGTCACCTTCCTCGGCCGGGAGACCTTCCCCGACGTGCAGGGCGTGCCCCTGCACGCGGACGACCGCCAGCCGCTGTTCCACGTACAGCACGGGGTTGCGGGTACGGACGGGCAGCCGCTCAATACCTGGCGGATCGTGCTGCTGACCGACCAGCCGGACGAGCGGCTGGTGCAGGTCTTCGAGCGGATGGCCGGTGATCCTTGGCTGCCCGAGTTCCTCGAGCACTACGTGGAGGACGTGCTCGGGATCGCGCTGACGCGTCGGGACGACGTCTGAGGGACGTTGTAGAAGGGCCTCTGCCTGGTGGCGGGGGCCCTTTTTTGTGCGTGAGGGGGGTCCGGGACTTCCCGTCAAGCCCCGAATCTTCGGGCCGTGACCAAGGGCGGGGCCCGGGGCGCAATGGGATCAGCAGGAGTTCCCCAGGCCCTCGATCCACGGGAGGAACGCTCATGAACACCGACCGGATCCGACACCTCGCCCACACGTTCAGGACGGCCCTGGCTGCCGACGGCGCCTCCCCGTCCTCCTCCACGCCTCCGTCCGTGTCCCCTTCCCGGTCCGTCGCCGGCCGTGACTCCGCCGTCGAGACGGGCAGTGCCCCCTGGAGCGGGGAGATGGCGGCCCCGTCGTTCATGATCCTGGTGCCGGGGCCCCGCCGCTGAGGCGAACGGCGCGACGGTGCTCAGTCGCCGTCGCGCTGCCGGGGGATGCGGAAGGCAAGGATGGCCATGTCGTCGGAGGCCGGTTCGGCGGCGAAGCGTTCCACCGCGCGCAGGACGCGGGAGGCGACGGCGCCGGCGGTGAGGCCCGTACAGGTGGTGAGGACCTCGGCGAGGCCGTCGTCGCCGAGCATGCGCGTGCCCTCGCGGCGTTCGGTGACGCCGTCGGTGACGCAGAGGAGCACGTCACCGGGGTCCAGGGTGAGGGTCTGCTCGTAGAGGTCCAGGTCATCGAGGACGCCGAGGAGGGGCTGCGGGTCGGCGGCGGAGGTGACCTCGCCGTTCGGGCGCAGGCGCAGCGGCAGCGGGTGACCCGCGCAGACGACCTTCATGTGGGCGCCGCCGTCGGGCTGCGGGTGCAGCTCGCCGTACAGGAGGGTGAGGAAGCGGCTGCGGTCGCCCTCGTCGAGGATCGCCGCGTTGAGCCGTTCCAGGACGGCCGGGCCGCCGAGGCCCTCGCGCGCCAGGAGGCGCAGGGCGTGCCGGGCCAGGCCGGTGACGGCGGCCGCCTCCGGGCCGGTGCCGCAGACGTCGCCGATGGCGAACCCGTAGACGCCGGGGCGGATCGGGAAGACGTCGTAGAAGTCGCCGCCCACCTCGTTGCCCTCGCCGGCCGCGCGGTAGATGACCTCGACCTCGATGCCGGGGATGCTCGGGGACCCGGGCGGCAGCAGGCTGCGCTGGAGCGAGCGGCTGATGGCGGTGCGCTCGGAGTACAGGCGGGCGTTGTCCAGGGCGAGGGCGGCGCGGCGGGAGAGGTCCTCCGCGAGTTCGAGGATCTCCTGCCGGAAGTGCTCGTCCGAGGGCTTGCCGAGGGTCAGCATGCCGATGACGCGGTTGCGGGCGAGGAGCGGGAGGACCACCGTCTCGCCGCCGACCGCAAGGGAGGTCTCGGGCCAGGGGCGGGCGCCGGACTCGCGGACCGGTTCGGGCGGGCTGACCTGGGCGAGCAGGGCCTTGAGGCCGTCGATGCGCTCCTCGTCCTCGTGCAGGACGTAGGAGAGGAACGGGTCGGAGGCCTGGTCGGCGATGGTGTAGACGGCGCACCAGGTCGCGAGGGTGGGGACGGTCATCTGGGCCATGAGGGCCAGGGTCTGGTCCCGGTCGAGGGTGCCGGCGAGCAGGTCGGAGGCCTCGACGAGGAAGGAGAGGGAGCCGCGGCGCAGTCGTTCGAGCTCGCCGAGGCGGGCCGATTCCACGGCGAGGGCGATCCGGTCCGCGGCGAACTGCAAGCGCAGGGCGTCGTCGTTGGAGTAGCGGCCGGGGATCTCCGCGGCGACTCCGAGGGAGCCGGTGAGACGGCCTTCGACCTTGAGGGGGACGGTGAGTGCGGAGCGCATGCCGGTGGCTTCCAGCAGGGGTACCGCACCGGGGGCGACGACGAGGTCCTCGTGGACGGCGGGCATGCGGGCGCTGCCGTACCGGTTGGTGCCGGCTTCGACGGGGACGCGGGCGAAGCGCTGGCGGGTGGAGGGCAGGCCGGTGGTGGCGCGGACTTCGAGCTCGGTCTCGTCGTCGGTGGCGAGGAGGAGGAAGGCCGAGTCGGCGTCGAGGAGGTCGCGGGCGCGTTCCACGGTGCGCTGGAGGAGGCCGTCGAGGTCGTCGGGGGCGGGGGAGCCGATGAAGATCTCGAAGGGGTCCGTGGGGCGGGACTCGGCGAGCTGGCCGCCGTCCATGGGGACCCGTACGGGGCTCTGCAGCAGGGCCCGCTCGTCGTCGTGCACGAGCAGGCAGACGATGGAGGGCTCCCCGTGGGCATCGCGGACCCGCAGGTGGGAGGCGTAGATGGGGATGACGCGGCCGTCGGCGCCGCGGATGCCGTAGCTGCCCTCCCAGCGGGACAGGCGCAGGGCCTCGGCGATGCCGGTACCGGTGCCGGGGGTCTGCGGCCAGGCGGCGAGCTCCGCGAGCGGGCGGCCGACCGCCTTCGAGGCGAGGTGGCCGAAGATGATCTCGGCGTCCTCGTTCCAGGCGGAGACGGTGCCGGCGGAGTCGATCTGCAGGACGGCGACGCGGACCCGGCTGTCGGCCAGGGGAAGGAGCTGGTCGGGTACGACGGGCCCCGCGGAGCGGGTACCGACCGGACGGTCCGGCATGTCGAGCCGGAACCACACGTGCTTGTGCGTGGCCGTGTACTCGACGCCCCAGCGGGTGGCGAGGGCGGCGCAGAGCATGAGCCCGCGGCCGTTCTCGCGGTCGGGATCGGCGTACGGGCGCTCGCCGGGGTGCTGGAGCGGGAGCTCGCGCTCCGGGTAGCGGTCGGCGACCTCGACCCGTACGCCGTCCTCGGTGCGCAGGCACAGGACCTCGGCGCGGGTGCCGGCGTGGACCACGGCGTTGGTGACGAGCTCGCTGGTGAGGACCACCGCGTCGTCGACGATGTCTGCGAAACCCCAGCCCTGGAGGGTGTCGCGGACGAATGCGCGGGCAGCAGCGACTGAACGCCCCTGTGGATCGAAACTGGCAGCCGCCCGTGCCGTGATCACAAGTCTCCTTCGACGCGGTGGACAACGGATGCCAGGTTACTTACCTTCACGGTCGCCATGGTGCCGTCGTCTGGGAATCCACCCGCAGGGTGCGGCCGGTGTGCGATGGTGCCGGAGTGTTATGGCCGGGTTCGGACGGGGTGAAACACTGGGCAGGCTTGGAGTCACGCAGTAAATGGGCACTGCGTTGATGAGCACGGCGTAGATGGGCACGGCGTAAGTGGACGCAGTCTGATGAACAAGATGCCCGGTGGAACAGTGGTCGACCCCTTCGGGAGGGACACGGTGGAGGCTGGCGCGGCGGTGCGGCGTACGGGAACGCGCCCGAAGGGAGGACGCTCCCGGCGGGGCGTGACGACGGAAGTCGATACCGCGGCCCTGAACAGGCTGCTCACGGCCTTGGTCTCGATGCGGGACGGTAACTTCCGCAAGCGGCTGACGGTGTCCGGCGACGGGGTGATGGCGGAGATCGCCGCCGTCTACAACGAGGTCGCCGACCGCAATCTCCACCTGACCGGGGAGCTGTCCCGGGTGCGGCGCATGGTCGGCCGCGAGGGGAAGCTCAGCGAACGGCTGGAAACAGGCGCCTGCGAGGGCTCCTGGGCTGCCGCGATCGATGCCTCGAACCAGCTGGTGGACGACCTGGCCCGGCCGGTGTCCGAGGTGGGCCGGGTGCTGTCGGCGGTCGCCGAGGGCGATCTCGACCAGCGCATGGACCTGCGGACCCAGGCCGCGGAGGGTGCCGGGCACCCGCTGCGCGGGGAGTTCCTGAAGGTCGGGCGGACGGTCAACAACCTGGTCGACCAGCTCTCCGCGTTCACCGACGAGGTGACGCGGGTGGCGCTGGAGGTCGGTACCGAGGGCAAGCTCGGCGGCCAGGCGCAGGTGCGCGGAATGTCCGGATCCTGGAAGGATCTGACCGACTCCGTCAACACGATGGCGTACCGGCTCACCGCCCAGGTGCGTGACATTGCTCTCGTGACGACGGCGGTGGCCAAGGGCGATCTGTCGCGCAAGGTCACGGTGCACGTGGCCGGCGAGATGCTGCAGCTGAAGAACACCGTGAACACGATGGTGGACCAGCTGTCCTCGTTCTCCTCCGAGGTGACCCGTGTGGCCCGCGAGGTGGGTACGGAGGGTGAGCTCGGCGGCCAGGCGAAGGTGCCCGGGGTCGCGGGCGTGTGGAAGGACCTGACCGACTCCGTCAACACCATGGCCGGCAACCTGACGGCCCAGGTGCGCGGCATCGCGCAGGTGACCACGGCGGTGGCCAACGGCGACCTGTCGCAGAAGGTCCGGGTCAGCGCGCGCGGCGAGGTCGCGCAACTGGCCGAAACGATCAACCAGATGACCGAGACGCTACGGACCTTCGCGGACGAGGTCACGCGCGTGGCCAGCGAGGTCGGGGCGAAGGGCCTGCTCGGCGGGCAGGCGCAGGTGCCGGGCGCGGCCGGGACGTGGAAGGACCTCACCGACTCGGTGAACACGGTCTTCCGCAACCTCACCACGCAGGTGCGCGACATCGCCCAGGTGACGACGGCGGTGGCCAACGGCGACCTGTCGCAGAAGGTCACCGTGAACGTGGCCGGCGAGATGCTGGAGCTGAAGAACACCGTCAACACGATGGTGGACCAGCTCCAGTCCTTCGGTGCCGAAGTGACGCGGGTGGCCCGTGAGGTCGGCGTCGAAGGCGAACTGGGCGGTCAGGCGCAGGTGCCGGGCGCCGCCGGGACCTGGAAGGACCTCACCGACTCGGTGAACACCGCCTTCCGCAACCTCACCGGGCAGGTCCGCAACATCGCCCAGGTGACGACGGCGGTGGCCAACGGAGACCTGTCGCAGAAGGTCACGGTCGACGTCTCCGGCGAGATGCTCCAGCTGAAGAACACCGTGAACACGATGGTGGACCAGCTGTCCTCCTTCGCCGACCAGGTCACGCGGATGGCGCGGGACGTGGGCACGGAGGGCCGGCTCGGCGGCCAGGCGAGGGTCGAGGGGGTGTCCGGCACCTGGAAGGAGCTCACCGACTCCGTCAACTTCATGGCCGGGAACCTGACCTCCCAGGTGCGCCAGATCGCCCAGGTGACCACGGCGGTGGCCCGCGGCGACCTCTCCCAGAAGATCGACGTGGACGCCCGGGGCGAGATCCTGGAGCTGAAGAACACCATCAACACGATGGTCGACCAGCTCTCGGCCTTCGCCGAGCAGGTGACCCGGGTGGCCCGGGACGTGGGTACGGAGGGCCGGCTCGGCGGTCAGGCGCAGGTGCCCGGTGTGGCCGGCGTGTGGCGCGACCTGACGGACTCGGTGAACGGCATGGCCGGGAACCTTACCTCGCAGGTACGCAACATCGCGCAGGTCGCCACCGCGGTGGCGCGCGGCGACCTGTCGCAGAAGATCGAGGTCGACGCCCGGGGCGAGATCCTCGAGCTGAAGAACACCCTCAACACCATGGTGGACCAGCTCTCGAACTTCGCGGAGCAGGTGACCCGGGTGGCCCGGGAGGTGGGCACCGAGGGCATCCTGGGCGGCCAGGCGGAGGTGAAGGGGGTCTCCGGCACCTGGAAGGACCTCACGCAGTCCGTCAACTTCATGGCGAACAACCTGACCTCGCAGGTGCGCAACATCGCCGAGGTGACCACGGCGGTCGCCATGGGCGACCTCTCCAAGAAGATCACCGTCGATGCCAAGGGCGAGATCCTGGAGCTCGTCACCACGGTGAACACGATGGTGGACCAGCTGTCCTCCTTCGCCGAGCAGGTCACGCGGGTGGCCCGCGAGGTGGGTACCGAGGGCATCCTCGGCGGCCAGGCCCGGGTGCGCGGGGTCACGGGCATCTGGAAGGACCTCAGCGACAACGTCAACACCATGGCCGGCAATCTGACCGCCCAGGTGCGCGGAATCGCCCAGGTGTCGACCGCGGTGGCCAACGGCGACCTGACCAAGACGGTCACCGTCGAGGCGCGCGGCGAGGTCGCGCAGCTCGCCGACACCGTCAACACCATGGTCAAGACCCTGTCTTCCTTCGCAGACGAGGTCACGCGCGTGGCCCGCGAGGTGGGTACGGAGGGCCGCCTCGGCGGCCAGGCGCACGTGCCCGGGGTCTCCGGGACCTGGAAGGACCTCACCGACTCGGTGAACTTCATGGCCTCCAACCTCACCGGCCAGGTGCGGCAGATCGCCATGGTCACGACCGCCATCGCCAAGGGCGATATGACCAAGAAGATCGACATCGATGCGCGCGGGGAGATCCTGGAGCTCAAGACCACGATCAACACGATGGTCGACCAGCTCTCCTCCTTCGCCGACCAGGTGACCCGCGTGGCCCGCGAGGTGGGCACCGAGGGCATCCTCGGCGGCCAGGCGCGGGTCCGGGACGTGGACGGCACCTGGCGGGACCTGACCGAGTCCGTGAACGAGATGGCCGGGAACCTCACCCGGCAGGTGCGCGCCATCGCGGCCGTGGCCACCGCGGTGACGCGGGGCGACCTCAACCTGAAGATCGACGTGGACGCCGCCGGAGAGATCCAGGTGCTCCAGGACAACCTCAACACGATGATCGCCAACCTGCGCGACACCACCTTGGCCAACAAGGAGCAGGACTGGCTCAAGGGCAACCTCGCCCGCATCTCCGCCCTGATGCAGGGCCGCCGCGAGCTGGACGACGTGGCCTCGCTGATCATGAGCGAGCTGACGCCGGTGGTCTCCGCGCAGCACGGGGCGTTCTTCCTCGCGCTGCCGACCGGGGGCACCACCGAGATCGGGACCGACGGGGGCGCGGACGGCTCGTACGAGCTGCGGATGCGAGGGAGTTACGCGTACGCCGGCGGGCAGATGCCCATCTCCTTCCGGCCGGGCGAGGGACTGATCGGGATGGTCGCCGAGGAGAAGCGGATGGTGCTCATCGAGAACACCCCGCCCGGCTACCTGAAGATCTCCTCCGGGCTCGGCGAGGCACCGCCCGCGCACGTGATCGTGCTGCCGGTGCTCTTCGAGGGGAAGGTGCTCGGCGTCATCGAGCTGGCCTCCTTCCAGCCCTTCACGCAGATCCAGAAGGACTTCCTCAGCCAGATCGCCGAGATGATCGGTACGAGCGTCAACACCATCTCCGTCAACTCCAAGACGGAGATGCTGCTCAAGCAGTCGCAGGAGATGACCGAGCAGCTGCGCGAGCGCTCCGACGAGCTGGAGAACCGGCAGAAGGCCCTCCAGGCGGCCAACGCCGAGCTGGAGGAGAAGGCCGAGCTGCTGGCCCAGCAGAACCGGGACATCGAGGTGAAGAACACCGAGATCGAGGAGGCCCGGCAGGTCCTGGAGGAGCGCGCCGAGCAGCTCGCGGTCTCGATGCGCTACAAGAGCGAGTTCCTGGCGAACATGTCCCACGAGCTGCGGACCCCGCTCAACTCCCTGCTGATCCTGGCCAAGCTGCTCGCCGACAACGCGGACGAGAACCTCTCGCCGAAGCAGGTGGAGTTCGCCGAGACCATCCACGGGGCCGGCTCCGACCTGCTCCAGCTGATCAACGACATCCTCGACCTGTCGAAGGTCGAGGCCGGGAAGATGGACGTCTCCCCGACGCGGATCGCGCTGGTCCAGCTCGTCGACTACGTGGAGGCCACCTTCCGGCCGCTGACCGCGGAGAAGGGGCTCGACTTCTCGGTACGGGTCTCCCCGGAGCTCCCCGCCACCCTGCACACCGACGAGCAGCGGCTGCTCCAGGTGTTGCGCAACCTGCTGTCGAACGCGGTGAAGTTCACCGACACCGGGGCGGTGGAGCTGGTGATCCGGCCCGCCGGGGCCGATGTGCCCATCGCGATCCGCGAGCAGCTCCTGGAGGCCGGTTCGCTGCGGGAGCCCGACGCCGACCTGATCGCCTTCTCGGTGACCGACACCGGGATCGGGATCGCCGCGAGCAAGATGCTGGTGATCTTCGAGGCGTTCAAGCAGGCCGACGGGACCACCAGCCGCAAGTACGGCGGCACCGGCCTCGGACTGTCCATCAGCCGGGAGATCGCCCGGCTGTTGGGCGGGGAGATCCACGCGGCGAGCGAGCCCGGGCGCGGGTCGACCTTCACGCTGTACCTGCCGCTGCACCCGAGCGAGCTGCCCCCGCAGGGGTACGCGCCGCCGACGCCCGGCGGGGCGCGCGGGGAGCTGTACCGCCGTCCGGCCGCCGAGCAGGCGCGGCCCGAACTGCCGGCGGCGCCGGTGGCGCAGGGCCCCGTAGGGTCCGTGGGGCCGATGGCACTGCCGCGGGCCGGGGAGCCGGTCGGGCAGGGGTCTTCGGCGCTGTTCCGGCGGCGCCGCAAGGCGATGGCCGAGCCGCCGCTGCGGGCGGAGGTGCCCGGACAGGGCGACGCGGAGGCGTGGTCCGTCGAGGAGCCGCTGCCCACGGCGCCGCGGACGTACGACTTCCACGGTGAGCGGGTGCTGATCGTGGACGACGACGTGCGCAACGTCTTCGCGCTGACCAGCGTGCTGGAACAGCACGGTCTGGCGGTGCTGTACGCGGAGAACGGCCGGGAGGGCATCGAGGTCCTGGAGCAGCACGACGACGTGGCGCTCGTGCTGATGGACATCATGATGCCGGAGATGGACGGGTACGCGACGACCTCGGCGATCCGGCGGATGCCCCAGTTCGAGGGGCTGCCGATCATCGCGCTGACGGCGAAGGCGATGAAGGGCGACCGGGAGAAGGCCATCGAGTCCGGTGCCTCGGACTACGTGACCAAGCCGGTGGAGCCCGACTATCTACTGTCGGTCATGGAAGGGCACATGCGCGGGGCCGGGGCGTGACCGGGCGGGCGGAGGGGGACTCCCGAGGGAACCTTCTGCCCTTCCACCACGTTTCAGGTTCGTGCGCTGTGACATCTTGGTGACAGGGTGTGGCGATCTCGGGACTGGGGCTACGATGACCGGCACAAGGACGGACGGCGCAAGGATGCCGTCCTCTGGGGCGGGGCCCGGCGCACAGGCCGGAGCCAGGAGCCGGGGAGGCCCCATGCCGGGGCGAGGAGGACAGGGCATGGTGCAGAAGGCCAAGATCCTCCTGGTCGACGACCGGCCGGAGAATCTGCTGGCGCTGGAGGCCATCCTCTCCGCGCTCGATCAGACACTGGTCCGGGCGTCGTCAGGGGAGGAAGCGCTCAAGGCGCTGCTGACGGACGATTTCGCGGTCATCCTGCTCGACGTGCAGATGCCGGGCATGGACGGGTTCGAGACGGCCGCGCACATCAAGCGGCGGGAGCGGACCCGGGACATCCCGATCATCTTCCTCACGGCGATCAACCACGGTCCGCACCACACCTTCCGCGGGTACGCGGCGGGCGCGGTGGACTACATCTCCAAGCCCTTCGACCCGTGGGTGCTGCGGGCCAAGGTCTCGGTGTTCGTCGAGCTGTATACGAAGAACTGCCAACTGCGCGAGCAGGCGGCGCTGCTGAGGCTCCAGCTGGAGGGCGGCGGCTCCAACGGGGCGGTGGACGGCTCCAAGGAGACGGCCGGCCTGCTGGCCGAGCTCTCCGCGCGGCTCGCCGCGGTGGAGGAGCAGGCGGAGGCGCTGACCAAGCAGCTCGGCGAAGAAGCGGCCGATCCCTCGGTGGTGGCCACCGCGGCGCACCTGGAGCGCAAGCTCACCGGGCTGCGGCGGGCGCTCGACGCGCTGGAGCCGGGGACGGGTGGCGGGGCTCCCGTGCTGCCCGCTCACGGCTGAGGATCACGGGCCTCACTGCGCCGGGCTTCGGAGCCCGCTCGTGACCCGGGAGGGGCGCGTGCGGGCCCGCTTGGCGGGCCGTCAGGTCTGGCGGGGCGTCAGGGCGGGCCGCCGGTAGGGGCCGAGCCCGCGGGCGTCTCCCACCCGAGACCCGGAACGACACGAACGGGTGAAGGGGTGGGCACGCGTGTCCACCGGCGCGCGCACCGGTAACCTCGGGCGCATGGCCTCAAGTACGTCCGGTAAGGGTTCCCAGAGCACGGCGGGCACCGCGAAGGGCCGCACCGGCCGTACGACGGCGCCGGCGAAGAAGGCTGCCCCAGCCCGCAAGCCGCCCGCCAAGAAGGCGGCGTCCGCCGCCAAGCGCGGCCCCGTCAAGAAGGTCGCGCCGAAGCCCGCGCCGTCCCCCACCGGGGGAGTGCTGCGGCTGGTGCGCGCCTTCTGGCTCGGCATCGCGCACGCGGTCGGCGCGATCTTCCGCGGCATCGGGCAGGGCGCGAAGAACCTCGACCCGGCCCACCGCAAGGACGGCCTCGCCCTGCTGCTGCTCGCGCTCGCGCTGATCGTCGCCGCCGGGACCTGGTCGAACCTGAGCGGGCCCGTCGGGGACCTGGTGACCATGCTGGTCACCGGCGCCTTCGGGCGGCTCGACCTGCTCGTGCCGGTCCTGCTCGGCGTCATGGCGGTACGTTTCATCCGCCATCCCGAACAGGCCGACGCCAACGGCCGCATCGGCATCGGGCTCTCGGCGCTGGTCGTCGGAGTCCTGGGGCTCGTGCACATCGCCTGCGGAGCCCCCGGGCGCGACGAGGGCACCACCGCCATGCAGAACGCCGGCGGGCTGATCGGCTGGGGCGCCTCGAAGCCGCTGATCTTCACCATGGGCGCGCCGCTGGCCGTGCCGATGCTGGTGCTGCTCACCGTGTTCGGGCTGCTGGTGGTCACCGCGACCCCCGTCAACGCGATCCCGCAGCGGCTGCGGAGCGCGGGGATCCGCCTCGGAGTCATCGCTCCGAACGAACACGACGCCGAGTACGCCGAGTACGGGGACTCCGCGGGCGCGGCCTCGGCCGCCGCGGACCGGCACGATGCCGAGCAGTGGCGGGCCCGCTCCGGCGCTGCCGGGCCGGGAGACCCGGCGGAGGCCGCCGAGGAGGAGGCGCTCGCCCGGCGGCGGCGCCCCCGGCGGGCCGCGGGCCGGCCCATGGACCGAGGGATGGACGCCGTCGACGTGGCCGCGGCGGCCGCCGCCGCGCTGGACGGGGTGGTGTACGGCGGGATGCCGCCCTCGCCGCTGGTCGCCGACCTCACCCAGGGCATCTCGGGGGAGCGCGAAGGGCGCGAAGGTTCGGAGATCACCGCTCCGGTTCCGGCGGCCCGGGAGGAGGGGCCGTCCCGCGAGGAGAAGGCCGCCCGCGAGGAGAAGCCCGTCGATGCCGCGGCCCCGCCGAACGACACCACGGCGGCGGCCTCCGGGACGCTGTCCGTTCCCGACCTGACCAAGACCCCGCCCCCGACCCAGGCGCTGCCGCCCCGCGCGGAGCAGCTCCAGCTGCGCGGGGACATCACGTACTCCCTGCCCTCGCTGGACCTGCTGGAGAAGGGCGGCCCTGGCAAGACCCGCAGCGCCGCGAACGACGCGGTCGTGGCCTCGCTGACGAACGTGTTCATGGAGTTCAAGGTCGACGCGAAGGTCACCGGATTCACCCGGGGCCCGACGGTGACCCGCTACGAGGTGGAGCTCGGCCCGGCCGTGAAGGTCGAGCGGATCACGGCGCTGGCGAAGAACATCGCCTACGCCGTGGCCTCGCCCGACGTGCGCATCATCAGCCCGATTCCGGGCAAGTCCGCGGTCGGCATCGAGATCCCGAACACCGACCGCGAGATGGTCAACCTCGGGGACGTGCTCCGGCTGGCGGACGCCGCCGAGGACGACCACCCGATGCTGGTGGCGCTCGGCAAGGACGTCGAGGGCGGCTACGTCATGGCCAACCTGGCGAAGATGCCGCACGTCCTGGTCGCCGGAGCCACCGGTTCCGGAAAGTCCTCCTGCATCAACTGCCTGATCACCTCGGTGATGGTGCGGGCCACCCCGGAGGACGTCCGGATGGTGCTCGTGGACCCCAAGCGGGTGGAGCTGACGGCGTACGAGGGCATCCCGCACCTGATCACGCCGATCATCACCAACCCCAAGCGGGCCGCCGAGGCGCTGCAGTGGGTCGTGCGCGAGATGGACCTGCGCTACGACGACCTGGCCGCCTTCGGCTACCGGCACATCGACGACTTCAACCAGGCGATCCGCGACGGCAAGATCAAACTGCCGCCGGGCAGCGAGCGGGAGCTCAGCCCGTACCCGTACCTGCTGGTGATCGTCGACGAGCTCGCCGACCTGATGATGGTGGCCCCGCGCGACGTGGAGGACTCGATCGTCCGCATCACCCAGCTGGCCCGCGCGGCCGGCATCCACCTGGTGCTCGCGACCCAGCGGCCCTCGGTGGACGTGGTGACCGGTCTGATCAAGGCGAACGTGCCCTCGCGCCTGGCCTTCGCCACCTCCTCGCTCGCCGACAGCCGGGTCATCCTCGACCAGCCGGGTGCGGAGAAGCTCATCGGCAAGGGCGACGGTCTGTTCCTGCCCATGGGCGCGAACAAGCCGGTGCGGCTCCAGGGCGCCTTCGTCACCGAGGACGAGATCGCCGGGATCGTGCAGCACTGCAAGGACCAGATGGCTCCGGTCTTCCGCAACGACGTCACCGTCGGGCAGAAGCAGAAGAAGGAGATCGACGAGGAGATCGGCGACGACCTCGACCTGCTGTGCCAGGCGGCCGAGCTGGTGGTCTCCACGCAGTTCGGATCCACCTCGATGCTCCAGCGCAAGCTGCGGGTCGGGTTCGCGAAGGCCGGGCGTCTGATGGACCTGATGGAGTCCCGGGGGATCGTCGGACCGAGCGAGGGCTCGAAGGCGCGCGACGTGCTGCTGAAGGCCGACGAGCTCGACGGCGTGCTCGCGGTGATCCGCGGGGAGACTTCCGAGTAACGGGCAAAGGATCGGGGGCAACCGTTTCCCCCGGTCGCGTGTCTAGTTGAGGGAGTGGCGGTCCGTTCCGGGCCGCCGCACCGGGCGGGAGCCCCCTGGCCATTCGTATGGCGTAGGGAGGCGCCCCTCCGGTTGCTCCACCCTTTCGTCACCCCCCTAGACTGGACTTCCAGCAGGTGGCTACACGCTCGAAAGGCGCCCTCGTGTCCATCGGCAACGCCAACTCCCCCGAAGAAGAGCGGCCTTCGACCGACGACCGGTCCGAGGACCGCCTCGTCGAACGTTCCGTCGAAGAGCCGTCCATCGGGACGGCCCTCAAGAAGGCCCGGATCGCCGCCGGGCTGACTGTCGACGAGGTCAGTTCCACCACCCGCGTGCGCATTCCGATCGTGCACGCGATCGAATCCGACGATTTCACGCGCTGCGGCGGCGACGTCTATGCCCGCGGCCACATCCGTACGCTCGCCCGTGCCGTACGACTCGATCCGGAACCCCTGATCGACAGCTACGACGCGGCCCACGGCGGCCGGCCGGCACCCACCCCCGCCGCGCCGATGTTCGAAGCCGAGCGGATCCGCCCCGAACGGCAGCGGCCCAACTGGACCGCCGCCATGGTCGCCGCCATCGTCGCCGTGATCGGCTTCGTCGGCTTCACGGCCTTCGGCGGCGCCGACGAGAAGACCAAGCGGCCGGTGGCGGAAGGTTCCGCCGCGCCGAAGCCCGCACCCACCCCCAACGCGTCCAAGCCGTCGGTCCAGGCGCCGCCGGCGCCCACGGCTCCCAAGCCGGAGCCTTCGGACAGTGCCATCGCCGCCGCGCCCAAGGACCTCGTCACGGTCGTCCTGACGGCCAACGACGGCGAGAGCTGGATCTCGGCCAAGGACCACAGTGGCCGGCTCCTCTTCGACGGCACCCTCGAACAGGGTCAGTCGAAGACGTTCACGGACAAGGAGTCCATCGACCTGGTGCTCGGTGATGCCGGGGTCGTGAAGCTCTTCGTGAACGGCAAGGAGATCAAGGACGAGTTCCAGCCCGGACAGGTGGAACGTCTCACATACACCAAGGACGACCCCCGTCAGGGCCAGGCCCAGGCGGGCTGACCAGCAGGGCTGACCAGCAGGGAATAGAACGTTCCGGATCCCCGGGGTGCCGCGCCGCACCCCGGGGATCTTGTCGTCCCGGACGGGAGGCGGGGGCCGGTGCCGGGACGAAGTAGTCTTGAGTCCATGCCCGAACGCCGTACCGTCGCCCTTGTCACTCTTGGCTGCGCCCGTAACGAGGTGGACTCGGAGGAGCTCGCAGGCCGCTTGGCGGCGGATGGCTGGGAGCTCGTCGAGGACGCCGCCGATGCGGACGTAGCCGTCGTCAACACCTGCGGCTTCGTCGAAGCTGCCAAAAAGGACTCCGTAGACGCCCTGCTCGAAGCCAACGATCTCAAGGATCACGGCAAGACGCAGGCCGTCGTAGCCGTCGGCTGTATGGCCGAGCGCTACGGCAAGGAACTCGCCGAAGCGCTCCCCGAAGCCGACGGAGTCCTCGGTTTCGACGACTACGCCGACATCTCCGACCGCCTCCAGACCATCCTCAACGGCGGCATCCACGCCTCCCACACCCCGCGCGACCGGCGCAAGCTGCTGCCGATCAGCCCGGCCCAGCGCCAGGACGCCGAGGTGGCCCTGCCGGGGCACGCCCAGGAGCCCGAGCCCGCCCCCGCGGACCTGCCGGAGGGCGTCGCGCCCGCCTCCGGTCCTCGTGCGCCGCTGCGCCGCCGCCTGGACAAGAGCCCGGTCGCCTCGGTCAAGCTCGCCTCCGGCTGCGACCGGCGCTGCTCCTTCTGCGCCATCCCGTCCTTCCGCGGCTCCTTCATCTCCCGCCGCCCCAGCGACGTGCTGGGCGAGACGCGCTGGCTCGCGGAGCAGGGCGTCAAGGAGATCATGCTGGTCTCCGAGAACAACACCTCGTACGGCAAGGACCTGGGCGACATCCGCCTGCTGGAGACCCTGCTGCCCGAGCTGGCCGAGGTGGACGGCATCGAGCGCGTCCGCGTCAGCTACCTCCAGCCCGCCGAGATGCGGCCCGGCCTGATCGACGTACTCACCTCGACCCCCAAGGTCGTCCCGTACTTCGACCTCTCCTTCCAGCACTCGGCCCCCGACGTGCTGCGCGCCATGCGCCGCTTCGGTGACACCGACCGCTTCCTGGAGCTGCTGGACACCATCCGCAGCAAGGCCCCGACGGCCGGCGTCCGGTCCAACTTCATCGTCGGCTTCCCCGGCGAGAAGGAGTCCGACTTCGCCGAGCTGGAGCGCTTCCTCACCAGCGCGCGGCTCGACGCCATCGGCGTCTTCGGCTACTCCGACGAGGACGGCACCGAGGCCGTCACGTACGAGAACAAGCTCGACGCCGACACCATCGCCGAGCGCCTCGCCCACATGCAGCGCCTCGCCGAGGAGCTCACCTCGCAGCGCGCGGAGGAGCGGATCGGAGAGACGCTGGAGGTGCTCGTCGAGACGGTCGTCCCGATCGACGAGGCGGAGGAGGGCGAGGGTGCCTACGGGCGCGCCGCCCACCAGGCGCCCGAGACCGACGGTCAGGTCGTCTTCACCGACGGCGCGGGCCTGGTCCCGGGGCGTATCGTCACCGCGAAGGTGGTCGGCACCCTGGGTGTGGACCTCGTGGCGGAGCCCCTGGGCGTGGATCTTGAGGAGGCGGCCGGATGACCGGAGCCCCGGCATCTGCGGCGGGCGGGACCGGCCGCCGGCCCGCGCCCGGCGCGAAGCTGGGCGCCGCGGCGGTCAATCAGGCCAGCCTGTGGAACATCGCCAACATCCTGACGATGATCCGGCTGGTCCTGGTGCCGGGATTCGTGATGCTGCTGCTCGCCGACGGGGGCTACGACCCCGTCTGGCGGGCGCTGGCGTGGGCGGCGTTCGCCGTCGCCATGATCACCGACATCTTCGACGGGCATCTGGCCCGTACGTACAACCTGGTCACCGACTTCGGCAAGATCGCCGACCCCATCGCCGACAAGGCGATCATGGGGTCGGCATTGGTGTGTCTGTCCTGGCTCGGCGATCTGCCCTGGTGGGTCACCGGGGTGATCCTGGGCCGGGAACTCGGGATCACGCTCATGCGTTTCTGGGTCATCAGGTACGGAGTGATTCCGGCGAGCCGGGGCGGGAAGCTGAAGACCCTGGCCCAGGGCACGGCCGTGGGCATGTACGTGCTCGCGCTGACCGGGCCGCTGGCGACGCTGCGGTTCTGGGTGATGGCGGTCGCCGTCGTCCTGACCGTCGTCACCGGTTTGGACTACATCCGGCAGGCCGTGGTGCTTCGTCGCAAGGGGCTCGCCGCGGAGCGTGCCGCGCGGTGAACCTGCCGGGGGATGGCGCGGTGCGGCAAGAGACGGGCGGATCTTCGATGGCCGGTGAAGTGCTGCGGAACGCAGCCGGGTCCGCCGGGGCCAGTGGGGTGGTTGCGGCCGAGGTGCTGCGACTCCTTGCGGAGAGTAACGGAACGGTTGCGGTCGCGGAGTCGCTGACCGGCGGCATGGTCGCCGCGGAGCTCACGGCCGTCCCCGGCGCCTCCAAGTCCTTCCGCGGGTCGGTCACGGCGTACGCGACCGAGCTGAAGCACCGGGTGCTGGGCGTGGACGCCGGGCTGCTCGAAGCCGAAGGCGCGGTGAACCCGCAGGTCGCGGAGGAGATGGCGGCCGGAGTGCGGCGCGTGCTCGGCGCCTCCTGGGGCATCGCGACCACCGGAGTGGCCGGTCCGGAACCGCAGGACGGGCAGCCGGTGGGCACCGTTTTCATCGCCGTGGCGGGTCCCGGGGGCAGGAAAACGGCCCGGCTGAGGTTGAAAGGCTCCCGCGCGGAAATCCGTAGGGAGAGTGCACGGACAGTGCTCGAGCTGCTCGCGAGCGAACTCCGCGAGAATCTGCGGGGGCAGGATACGGAACAGGACGGGGGGATTTGATGTTTGCAGCCCTGAGTGAACACGACATCGCTCCCCGCACGGCCGCCGCGCGAGGCGGTACGGTGGGGCGTGAAGGTTACGGCTACACGGTCAGAGGAGGGAGCCACCGATGATTCTGCTCCGTCGCCTGCTGGGTGACGTGCTGCGTCGGCAGCGCCAGCGCCAGGGCCGTACTCTGCGCGAAGTCTCCTCGTCCGCCCGAGTTTCGCTCGGCTATCTCTCCGAGGTGGAGCGGGGGCAGAAGGAGGCATCTTCCGAGCTGCTCTCCGCGATCTGCGACGCGCTTGACGTACGGATGTCAGAGCTGATGCGGGAAGTCAGCGACGAGCTTTCGCTCGCCGAGCTGGCCCAGTCCGCCGCGGCGAGCGAACCGGTGTCCGCACCGGTCCGCCCGATGCTCAATTCGGTATCCGTGGCCTCGGTCACGGGTGGCCCGGAACGGGTGACCATCAAGGCACCCGTGGAAGCGGTGAATGTCGTAGCCGCGTGATGCGATGCGCGTGCGCGTGCTGAGCGTATGAGTGTGGCCGGAGCCCCGGCCGGTGCCCTTGGGTGCCGGGCGGGGCTCCTTGCCGTTCCGGGTGCGGGTGGCTCCGGTGCGGGCGCGGGTGCCGTTCCGGTGGCGGCGCGAGGGGGTGCGGGTGGGGGCGGGGTGCGGGAGGATGGGCCCGTTCGGGTCTCCGGCCCCTGGAGGTGGCCGTGCGGCGGTTGCTGGGTATACCCGTGGGTCTGGCCCTCGCGCTGTCGGTGGGCGTCCTGTGGTGGTGGGCCGTGCTGCGGCTCGTGCTGGCGCCGGCAGAGGCCGGGCCGGTGGAGGGTGCGGTCGCCGTCGGGGGGTGGGGGCTGGGGCTGCTGCCGGTGCACTGCGTGCCGGGGCCGGTCGGTGGACGCCGCCGCCGTGGGGCGGCGGGTGATCGTGGTGACGGAGGCGGAGCCGGGGGTGGCGGCGGAGCCGCGGGCAACGGCGGGGAGTGGGCCGGTGCCGGGTCGGTGGCGGTCGGGGAGCCGGGGGCGGTGCCCTACGGGGGTGGGGAGCCGGGTGGCGGGTCGTCGGGGGCTTGGTGATCGTGGGCCGGTCGTCGGGTGGTGGGTGGTGGCCCGTGGCGGGTGCCCGGTGGCGGGTTTCGGGCCGGGTGGTCGGCCGGCGGGGTGGTGGGTCACCAGGGCATGGAGACTCCTCCGTTCGGGCGAAGGATTTGGCCCGTCATGAAGGACGAGGCGTCCGAGGCGAGGTAGAGCACTGCCTGGGCTATGTCCTCAGGCTCGCCCACGCGGCGTAGCGGGGACATCCGCGTCATCATCGCTTCGGTCTGCTCCTGGACCTCGGGGCTGTGCCGGCCCGTCATCGGGGTGCGGATCCAGCCGGGCGCGACGGCGTTGACGCGGATGCCGTGCGGGCCGGCCTCGGTGGCGAGGGTCTTGGTCAACTGGACGACGGCGGCCTTGGCGGCGCTATAGCAGAGCAGACCGGGCTGGGCGGCGTCCACGGCGCCGGAGGCCATGGTGATGATCGAACCGGGCCGGCCGGCCGCGATCATGGCGCGGGCGGCCTCCTGGCAGGTGCGCAGCACCCCCTTGAAGTTGATGTCCAGGACCCGGTCGAGGTCCTCGTCGGACGTCTCCAGAACGCTGCTGCTGTGCATGACCCCGGCGATCGCGGCGGTGATGTCGAGCGGACCGGCCTGTGCGATGGCCGCCTTGATCGCGGCGCGGTCGGTCACGTCCAGGGGGTGGGCGGTGGCCCGGCCGCCGGCCTTGGCGATCAGTTCGACCGTCTCCTGGAGGCCCTGGGCATCGCGGTCGGCGCAGTGCACGGCGGCTCCGGCCTCGGCGAGGAGTACGGCGGTGGCCCGGCCGATGCCGCTGGCGGCGCCGGTGATCAGAGCGGTGCGGCCGGTGAGTTCGTACGCGCTGGGTGTAGGCATGCGGGGACGGTACGACCGGATCTGACGGGGCGTCAACTAAGGCGTCGGGCCGGATTGGCACCGGGGACACCAGTACGTGGGGCGGTCGTCCTGCGGAGCCTCGCGGACCGGGGTGCCGCAGCGCAGGCAGGGGCGGTGGGCGCGGCCGTAGACGAACAGGTCCTGGCCGGGGCGGCGGCTGCCGGTGGTGTTGCGGCGGCGGGCCTTGTTCGCGTCGAGGAGCCGGTGCGCGGCCGCGGCGAGGCGGGGGAGCGTGGTGGGCGGCAGATCACCCACCGGGGTCCAGGGGGTGACCTGGGCGAGGAAGCAGAGCTCGGCCTTGTAGACGTTGCCGATGCCGGCCAGGTTGCGCTGGTCGAGGAGGGCTTCGCCCAGGGGGCGGGCGGGGGCGGTGAGGAGGTTCGCGGCGGCGGTGGCCTCGTCCCAGTCGGGACCGAGGAGGTCGGGGCCGAGGTGGCCGACGGCGCGGTGCTCGTCGGCGGTGCGGAGCAGTTCGACGACGGGGAGGCGGTAGCCGACGGCGGTGTGGTCGGCGGTGGCGAGGATGACGCGGATTTCGTGGGCGGGGCCGGGTGGGCGGGGTGGGGTGGCTGCGCCGGTGGTGCCGGTGGTGTCTGTGGTGGTGTGGGTGGGGAGGATGCGCCAGGTGCCGTCCATGCGGAGGTGGGTGTGCAGGGTGAGGCGGGGGTGGGGGGTGGCTCCCGGGGCGGTGCCGGTTCCCGCCTCGGTGGCGGGTGCCGCGGGGTGGCCGAAGCGCATGAGGAGGTGCTTGCCCCTTGGGACGACCTCCAGGGTGGTGAAGCCGGTGAGGTCTGCGGTGGCGAAGCGGGGGACGCGGAGGTCGGAGCGGGTGAGTTCCTTGCCCGCTAGGGCCTCGCGGAGCCGGGCCGCGGTGCGGTAGACGGTGTCGCCTTCGGGCATGCGTCCATTCTCCTGCGGAGTCGGGCTCGCGGCGTGCGGCCGGGGCTCCGCTGCGCGGTGCTTGCTCCCCGCCCCGCCCTTCCTCCGTTCCCCGGGGCTGCGCCCCGGACCCGTTCCGTGGGGCTGCGCCCCTGGGCCCGCCGTGGGGCTGCGCCCCGGACCTGTTCCGTGGGGCTGCGCCCCTGGGCCCGCCGTGGGGCTGTGCCCCGGACCTGTTCCGTGGGGCTGCGCCCCTGGGCCCGCCATGGGGCTGTGCCCCGGGCCCGCCGTGGGGCTGTGCCCCGAGCCCGCCGTGGGGCTGTGCCCCCGACCCGCCGTGGGGCTGCGCCCCGGACCTGTTCCTTGGAGCTGCGCCCCCGGACCCGCCTTGGGGCTGTGCCCCAGGACTCGCCTTGGGGCTGCGTCTCCGGACCTGTTTCTTGGGGCCGCGCCCCTGGACTCGCCTTGGGGCTGTGCCCCGGACCCGTTCCCCGGGGCTGCGCCCCTACACCCGGGCCTGCCTCTGGACTCGGCCTGGGGCTGCGCCCCGTTCCCGGGGCTGCCCCCGGGGCGGGCTGTGCCCGCCCGGACCGTTTCTGGGTCTGCGGCCTGATCCGTTGGTGGGGCTGCGCCCGGGCCTGTTGGCGGGGCTGCGCCCGGGCCTGTTGGCGGGACTGCCCCCCCGCGGGCCTGCGCCGGGGCTGCCCGGGGCAGTTGCTGGATCTGCGTCCGGGTCCGTTCCCGGGCCTGCCCCTGGTCTGCGTCCGGGCCCGTTGCCTGGTCTGTGTCCGGGCCCGGTGCCGGGGCTGCGCACGGGTCCGGCTCCGGGGCTGTGCCCGGAGCCGTCCTGGGGTGCCCTCGGACCACTCGCCGGGATATCGCTCCTGGGGCCGTCGGCGGGCCCGTCGGCGGGCTCGTTCTCGGGGCGGAGGTGGGGCTTCGGGGGTGTGGCGTGGGGCCTTGTTCGGTCTGGCTTGGATCGGTTTTGGGGTCAGTGGCGGAGGCGGAGGCCTTGGGGGGTGGCGTGGAAGCCGGAGGCTTCCGTGGGTGGGGCGTAGGGGGAGGTGAGGGAGGGGGCGGCGTTGATGCGTTCCACCGTGAGGGTGGGGAGGGTGCCGTTGCGGGAGGCCGTGGTGAGGGCCGTCAGGGCGGCGGTGAGGCGGGGGTCTTCCGGGTCGGGCCAGGCGAGGAGGGTTTTGCCGCCGCGCTCCAGGTAGAGGGTGAGTTCGCCGTCGACCAGGACGACCAGGGAGCCCGCCTTGCGGCCCGGCTTGTGGGTGGCGCCGGTCGGGGGCTCCGGCCAGGGGAGGGCGGCGCCGTAGGCGTTCGCCGGGTCGGCGGCGGCGAGGACCACTGCGGCAAGCGGCGGCGGGGTGCGCTCGGCCGCGCGGAGGCGGTCGACCGCGCCGTCCATGGCGAACTGGGCCGCGCCCAGGCCTTCGACCACGTACCCCCTGCGCGCCTGGCCGCTGTCCTCGAAGGCCGAGAGGATGCGGTAGACCGCGCTGAAGCCGCCTTCCACGCCCTCCGCGGCCACCGCGCCCCGGGTCACCACCCCGTGGCGGTCCAGCAGGGTGCGGGCCAGGGCGTGTGCGCGGTGCGTCGGGTCCGGGGCGTGGACCGGGAGCAGGGACCAGCGGCCCGACACCGTGGGCGGGCCCGTACGGGAGGAGGGGGCCGTGAGGGTGCCGTAGCGGCCGCGGGGGATCGTACGGCGGGCACGGTGGGCGGTGGCGCCCGCCGTGCGGCCCGAGCCGAGGAGGGAGCGCAGGGGGGCCAGGGTGTCGTTGGTCAGGCGGCCCGACCAGGCCAGGTCCCAGACGGCGGAGGAGAGGTCCGCGTCCGAGGCGTCCGGGTGCAGGGAGCGGGCCCGGTCCGTGAGCTGGCGGAAGAAGAGGCCGTAGCCGCCGGAGAGGGCGGAGAGGACCGCTTCGTGGAGTGGCCCGAGCTCCAGGGGGTGGGGCTGGGGGACGAGGAGGGGGGCCGCCTCCGCGAGGTAGAGGGAGATCCAGCCGTCCTTGCCCGGCAGGGCGCCCGCGCCGGCCCAGACGACCTCGCCCGTGGTGGTGAGCTCGTCCAGCAGGGTGGGGGAGTAGTCCGCCACGCGGGAAGGGAGGATCAGGCGTTCGAGGGCGGAGGCGGGAACCGCGGCGCCCTGGAGCTGCTCGATCGCGCGGGCCAGGCCGTCGATGCCGCGCAAGGCCTTGCCGACGTGCTGCCACTGGGGGAGGAAGGTGGCCAGGGAGGCGGGAGGGACCGGTTCCAGTTCCTGGCGCAGGGCAGCGAGGGAGCGGCGCCGCAGCCGCCGCAGGACGGTGGCGTCGCACCATTCCTGGCCGATGCCCGCCGGGTGGAACTCGCCCTGGACGACCCGCCCGGCCGCCGCGAGCCGGTGCAGCGCGCCGTCCGTCACGGCCGTGCCCAGCCCGAAGCGGGCGGCGGCGGTGACCGTGGTGAAGGGGCCGTGGGTGCGGGCGTACCGGGCCAGGAGATCGCCGAGCGGGTCCTTCACCGGCTCGGTGAACGCCTCCGGGACGCCCACCGGGAGCGCCGTGCCCAGCGCGTCGCGCAGCCGGCCGGCGTCCTCGATGGCCGCCCAGTGGTCCTCGCCGGCGATCCGGACCCGGATCGCCCGGCGGGAGGCGGCGAGGGACGGCGCCCACTCCGCCTCCGCCCCGCGGGCGGCCAGCTCCGCCGGGGTGAGCGGGCCCAGCAGGCGCAGCAGGTCGGCCACCGACTCGGCGTCCTTGGCCCGCCGGTCCTCGGTCAGCCACTGGAGCTCCCGCTCCAGCTCCGTCAGCACCTCCGCGTCCAGCAGCTCGCGGAGCTCGGCCTGGCCGAGCAGCTCGGCCAGCAGCCGGGAGTCCAGCGACAGCGCGGCCGCCCTGCGCTCGGCGAGGGGCGAGTCTCCCTCGTAGAGGAACTGGGCGACGTACCCGAAGAGGAGGGAGCGGGCGAAGGGGGAGGGCTCGGGCGTCGTGACCTCGACGAGGCGGACCCGGCGTGCCTCGATGTCTCCCATCAGCTCGGTCAGGCCCGGCACGTCGAAGACGTCCTGCAGGCATTCCCGTACGGCTTCCAGCACGATCGGGAACGAACCGAACTCGGAGGCCACCTGAAGCAGTTGCGAGGCGCGCTGGCGCTGCTGCCACAGGGGAGTGCGCTTGCCCGGGTTGCGGCGGGGCAGCAGCAGGGCGCGGGCCGCGCACTCGCGGAAGCGGGAGGCGAACAGGGCGGAGCCGCCCACCTGGTCGGTGACGATCTGCTGGACGTCTCCGTGGTCGAAGGCGACGTCCGCCGCGCCGAGCGGGGGCTTTTCGTCATCGAAGTCGAAGGCGGCGGGGGAGGCCGTGCTCCGTGCAGGGTCGTGGTCCAGCAGGTCCAGGTCCATGTTCAGCAGGTCCGCGTCCGGGAGGCGGAGCACGATGCCGTCGTCGGCGTGCATGACCTGCGCGTCCATCCCGTACCGCTCGGAGAGGCGGGCGCCGAGCGCCAGCGCCCAGGGGGCGTGCACCTGGGCGCCGAACGGGGAGTGGACGACGACCCGCCAGTCGCCGAGCTCGTCGCGGAACCGCTCGACGACGATGGTCCGGTCGTCCGGTACGTGGCCGCAGGCCTCGCGCTGTTCGGCGAGGTAGGACAGGACGTTCTCCGCGGCCCAGGCGTCAAGGCCCGCCGCCAGCAGGCGCAGTCGGGCGTCCTCGGGGGCAAGGCCGCCGAGCTCGCGCAGGAACGCGCCGACCGCGCGGCCCAACTCCAGCGGGCGGCCCAGCTGGTCGCCCTTCCAGAACGGGAGGCGGCCCGGGACGCCGGGGGCGGGGGTGACCAGGACGCGGTCGCGGGTGATGTCCACGATCCGCCACGAGGTGGTGCCGAGGGTGAAGACGTCCCCGACGCGGGACTCGTAGACCATCTCCTCGTCGAGTTCGCCGACCCGGCCGCCGCCCTTCTTCGGGTCGGACCCGGCCAGGAAGACGCCGAAGAGCCCGCGGTCCGGGATGGTCCCGCCGGAGGTGACCGCGAGCCGCTGGGCGCCGGGCCGGCCGGTGATCGTACCGGCGACGCGGTCCCACACCACCCGGGGCCTGAGCTCGGCGAACGCGTCCGAGGGATAGCGGCCGGCCAGCATGTCCAGCACCGCCGTGAAGGCCGAGTCGGGCAGCGCCGCGAAGGGGGCCGCCCGGCGCACCAGGGCGAGCAGGTCGTCGAGCTGCCAGGTGTCCATCGCGGTCATCGCGACGAGCTGCTGGGCGAGGACGTCCAGCGGGTTGGAGGGGATCCGCAGGGACTCGATCGAGCCCGTGCGCATCCGCTCGGTGACCACGGCCGCCTGGACGAGGTCGCCCCGGTACTTGGGGAAGACGACCCCCGTGGAGACCGCGCCCACCTGGTGCCCGGCCCGGCCCACCCGCTGCAGCCCGGAGGCCACCGACGGCGGGGACTCCACCTGGATGACGAGGTCCACGGCGCCCATGTCGATGCCGAGCTCCAGGCTGGAGGTGGCGACCACGGCGGGCAGCCGGCCCGCCTTCAAGTCCTCCTCGACCAGCGCCCGCTGCTCCTTGGAGACCGAGCCGTGGTGGGCGCGGGCCATCAGCGGCGGAGCACCCTGGGCGGCGCCGGACTGGGCCATGATCTCGGCCGGGGGCGGGCCCTCGGGCAGCGGGCCGCCCGTGGCGCGCTCGTACGCGATCTCGTTGAGCCGGTTGCACAGGCGCTCGGCGAGGCGGCGGGAGTTGGCGAACACGATGGTGGACCGGTGGGCCTGGACCAGATCGGCGATCCGCTCCTCCACCTGCGGCCAGATGGAGGGCTTGTCGCCGCCCTCCTTGCCCTCGGTGGCGGGGGAGCCGCCCAACTCGCCCATGTCCTCGACCGGGACGACCACCGACAGGTCGAACTCCTTGGTCGAGGGAGGCTGGACGATCTCCACCTTGCCGCGCGGAGCGAGGTAGCGGGCCACCTCCTCCACCGGGCGGACCGTCGCCGACAGGCCGATCCGGCGCGCGGGGCGGGGCAGCAGCTCGTCCAACCGCTCCAGGGACAGCGCGAGATGGGCGCCGCGCTTGGTGCCGGCGACCGCGTGCACCTCGTCCAGGATCACCGTCTCGATCCCGGACAGGGCCTCGCGGGCGGCCGAGGTCAGCATCAGGAACAGCGACTCGGGCGTGGTGATCAGGATGTCCGGCGGCCGGGTCACCAGCGCGCGCCGCTCGGCCGGCGGGGTGTCGCCGGAGCGGATCCCGACCCGGATCTCGGGCTCGGGCAGGCCCAGGCGCACCGATTCCTGCCGGATCCCGGTCAGCGGGCTGCGGAGATTGCGCTCCACGTCCACCGCCAGGGCCTTCAGGGGCGAGATGTACAGCACCCGGCAGCGCTTCTTCGGATCCGCCGGGGGCGGGGTCGAGGCGAGCTGGTCGAGGGCGGCGAGGAAGGCGGCCAGGGTCTTGCCGGAGCCGGTGGGGGCCACCACCAGCACGTCCGAGCCCGCACCGATGGCCCGCCAGGCACCCTCCTGGGCGGCGGTGGGCGAGACGAAGGCCCCCGTGAACCAGGAACGGGTCGCGGGGGAGAACGAGTCGAGCGCGGTACCGGACATGCCCCCATCGTGCACCCGCCCACTGACAACGGGCCGGACCTGTGGAAACACCCCGGCCGAGCCGGGCGCAGAATGGGGGGATGGGGACCGGGACCGGATCGGACGAGGGCCGTCGGGAGTGGGCGCGGCACTGGCAGTACGCGGAACTGCCCGGGCTGGACCTGCTGCGTGCCCACTACGTGCGCCACACCTTTCCGCGCCACGCCCACGACGGGTACGTCATCGCGGCCGTCACCGGCGGCGTCGAGGAGATCGGCCTGCCGGGGGACACCCTGCGCGCCGGGCCCGGCAGCGTGGTCCTGATCAACCCCGAGGTCCCGCACACCGCCCGCGCCGGGGTCCCCGAGGGCTGGGCCTACGCCACCCTCTACCCCTCCCGGGCGCTGATCACCGAGGTCGCCACCGAGATCGGGACCCTGCGCGGTACCCCCGGCTTCACCGCCGCCATGGTCGCCGACCCGCAGGCCTCGCGGGCCATCGCCGAGGTCCACCGGGCCGCCGAGGCCGGCAATGCGCTGGCCGCCGACACCCTGCTGCGCGGGGTGGTGGCCCGGATGCTGACCCGGCACGCCGGGCCGCTGCCCGCCCGTACGGCGGGCCGCGCGGGCGCCGCCGACGCGGAGCGGGCCCGGGCCGTACTGGAGGAGCGGATGGAGGAGCCCCCCTCCCTGGAGCAGCTCGCGGCGGAGCTGGGGACCAGCCCCTTCGCCCTGCTGCGGGCCTTCCGGGACCGGTACGGCATGCCCCCGCACACCTGGCTGACCGACGCCCGGGTCCGGCGGGCGCGCAGGCTGCTCGATGCGGGGATCCCCCCGGCGGAGGCGGCCGTCACCGTCGGCTTCACCGACCAGCCCCACCTGAACCGGCACTTCACCCGCATCGTGGGGGTGCCCCCGGGGGCGTACCGGCGGGGGCGGGCGGCCGGTTAGGCGGCCGGCGCCGCGCGGGTCTCCTCGATCAGGGTGCGGGCCCCGGTCACCGTTGCCGTCAGGGACTTGATCACTTCACGGACGGTGCAAGAACGTACAAGACCGGGATGGCGCGGCCACGTAATTTTCGGGGCGTGGGAGAACAGAGGATGGTCGTACGAGAAGGACCCGGTCGGGAGGTCCCCGGCGGGGCGCCCGCGGTGGACAAGCCGCGCGCCGCCGTCGTCCGGGACGCGCTCGGTGTCGGAGTGGCGGTCGGGCTGTCGGGGTTCGCCTTCGGGGTGACCGCCGCCGGGGCCGGAATCAGCACCCTCCAGGCGTGCGTGCTGAGCCTGCTGGTGTTCACCGGGGCCTCGCAGTTCGCACTGGTCGGGGCACTGGCCGCCGGAGGGAATCCGTTCACGGCCGCCGCCGGGGCCTTCTTCCTCGGGACCCGCAACGCCTTCTACGGGCTGCGGCTGTCCCAGCTGCTCGCGCTGCCCAAGGGCGTACGCCCGTTCGCCGCGCACTGGGTGATCGACGAGACCACCGCCGTGGCCCTGGCCCAGCCCGACCGGAAGTCCGCGCGGCTCGGGTTCACCGTGACCGGGCTGAGCCTCTACGCCCTGTGGAACCTCACCACCCTGCTCGGCGCGCTCGGCGCCGAGGCCATCGGGGACACCAGGGCGTGGGGGCTGGACGCCGCCGGGCCCGCCGTCTTCCTCGCGCTGCTCGCGCCGATGCTGAAGACCGGCACCGAGCGGGCCGTCGCCGGGCTCGCCCTCGTCCTCGGGCTGGGCCTGCTGCCCGTACTGCCCGCCGGGGTGCCCGTGCTGATCGCGGCGCTGGCCGCGCCGATCGTGCTGTGGATGAAGGGACGCCGGCCGTGAACGTCTGGATCGCCATCGGGATCACCGTCGTCGGCTGCTACGCCGTGAAGCTCGCCGGGCTGCTCGTCCCCGCCGGAGCCCTGGAGCGGCCCGCGGTGCGCAAGCTCGCCGCGCTGCTGCCGGTCGCGCTGCTCGCCGCGCTCACCGCGCAGCAGACCTTCGCCACCGGGCAGGAGCTCGTGCTCGACGCCCGCGCAGCCGGGCTCGCGGCCGCCGCGGTCGCGCTGGTGCTGCGGGCCCCGTTCCTCGTCGTGGTCGCGGCGGCCGTCGCCGTCACCGCGGGGCTGCGGGCCCTGGGAGGCTAGGTCCACCGGCGAGCCGGCCGTACGCGCGCAGGGTCAGCAGCGCCTCCAGCGTGGCGATCGGGCGCCGCTCCAGCGAGCTGCCCGGCGCCCACGCGCCGCGGTGCACCGGCCAGCCGCCGTCCGGCTGCTGCAGGCCGGCCAGGAAGCGCAGCGAGCCGTACAGCTCCGCGTCCGTGAACCAGCCGCGGGCGAGGGACTCCGGGCGGCGGGCGAAGTCGTACGGGTACAGCTGCTCGTCCGGCGCGCGGCCGGGGACCGGCGGGTCCGCGTCCCGCCGCGCGGGATCCAGTACGACGAGCCGATGGTCGCGCACGAGCCGCCCCAGCCGGTCGGCGGCCGCAGCGGCCCGGGACCGGTCGGGCACCCCGTCGAGGAAGGCCACCGCGCTCTGGACCTCGTACGGGTCCCAGTGGCGCAGGTTCTCCACCCGGTCCCAGCAGAAGTCCGTGGCCCGGAACAGCCACGCGTGCCACACCCGGTTGCGGTGCAGGATCCCCACGACGGGGCCGGTGGCCAGCA
Organism: Streptomyces sp. NPDC056883; assembly: GCF_042788835.1. Taxonomy (NCBI): domain Bacteria; kingdom Bacillati; phylum Actinomycetota; class Actinomycetes; order Kitasatosporales; family Streptomycetaceae; genus Streptomyces; species Streptomyces sp. NPDC056883. The sequence continues at coordinate 28,622 of NZ_JBHUBS010000007.1, forward strand.
GGTCGCCCGGCGGATCGTCCTGCAGCGGGTGGTAGGGGGCCGCCGGGTAGCCGCCGGAGGCCGGAGCGGTCGCCGGAAGCGCCCCGTCCGGGGTGGAGACCCGGGTCAGGTGGGCGCAGAGCCGCTCGATGCGCTGTCCGGCGCAGCGGCCCAGGCCGTCCAGGACGCGCAGGGCGTGGGCGGTGTGCAGCGGGTGGCTCAGCGGACCGCGCAGGTCCGGGTCGAGGGCGTGGCCGTAGCCGCCGTCGCCGCCGAGGTAGGCGCCGAGGGCGGCATCGACCGGGTCCGCGTCCCCGCCGAGGAAGTGGAACGCGAACCGCCGCTGCTCCAGCACGCGGGCCGTGAGCCAGATGAACTGTTCGGCGCGGGCCAGTGCGCTCGTCGCCGTCGGCGCGCTCGGCGCGGTCGTTGCGGTCGTCGCCGCCGGGGCGCACGCTTCGTCTCCAGGCATGCCAGGAACCGTAGGGGCCCGGACTGCGCCGAAGTGGCCCGAACGGGGAGGGGCCACTCTCCGGGGCGGGATACTGGAGGCATGCGGTTGACGATTTTCTGGGAGCGGATGGCCGAGCACTTCGGTGCGGGCTACGCGGACTCCTTCGCGCGGGACCACGTCATGACGGAGCTCGGGGGACGCACCGTCCACGAGGCGCTGGACGCGGGCTGGGAGACCAAGGACGTGTGGCGCGCGGTGTGTTCGGCCGTGGACGTGCCGGCTTCGCTGCGCTAGCAGGGCACGGGCGGGGCAGGGGCAGGGCCCGGGCGGGTCGACCCGTGCGCGGGCCGGCGGCCGGCCGGGGCGCGGCCCGGGCGAGCGCTGTGCGGGCGGGTCCGAGCGACCGCTTGGCGGTACGCGGCGCCGGTGGGACAGACTTGGCGGCGTGGCAGCCACCGAAGAGACGACCGACCAGCCCGAAGGCCCCCGGCGCGCTCATCCGCCCGGCGCGGCGACCCCGGCGGACGCGGGAGATCCCTCGGCCGGGGAGCCCCGGGCGGGGGACACCGGAGCACAGGGCCCCGGCGCGCCGGGCCCGGCCGAGGGCGCGGCGGCGGATGCCCGGATGCCGCGCTGGCTGCCGCGCGCAGTGGTCCTCATCCTGGCCCTGGTGGCCTGTTTCCAGCTGGGCAGCTGGGCCTTCCACCAGCTCATCGGGCTGCTCGTCAACATCCTGATCGCGTTCTTCCTCGCGCTCGCGATAGAACCGGCCGTGGCCCGGATGGCGGCCCGCGGCATGCGCCGCGGGCTCGCCACCTTCCTGGTGTTCCTCGGGGTGTTCGTCGCGGCCGTCGGATTCGTCGTCCTGCTCGGCTCGGTGCTCGCCGCGCAGATCGTCGACCTGGTGGAAGGCTTCCCCGGCTATCTCGACTCGCTGATCGGCTCGATCAACGACACCTTCCACACGGACCTGTCCCGGCTGGACATCCAGGACAGCCTGCTGCACTCCGACTGGCTGCAGAAGTACGTGCAGAACAGCGCGAGCGGCGTGCTCGACGTATCCGCCACCGTGCTCGGCGGACTGTTCAAGCTGCTGACGATCGGTCTGTTCTCCTTCTACTTCGCAGCCGACGGGCCGCGACTGCGCCGCGCGCTGTGCTCCGTACTCCCGCCCAGGAAGCAGGCGGAGGTGCTGCGGGCGTGGGAGATCGCCGTCACCAAGACGGGCGGGTACCTCTACTCGCGCGGGCTGATGGCGCTGATCTCCGGGATCGCGCACTACATCGTCTTCGCGGTGCTGGGCGTGCCGTACGCGCCCGCGCTCGCGGTGTGGGTGGGGCTGGTGTCGCAGTTCATCCCCACCATCGGCACCTACCTGGCGGGTGCGCTGCCGATGCTGCTCGCCTTCACGGTCAACCCCTGGTACGCGCTGTACGTCCTCGGATTCGTGGTGGTGTACCAGCAGTTCGAGAACTACGTGCTCCAGCCGAAGCTGACGTCGAAGACGGTGGACATCCACCCGGCGGTGGCCTTCGGATCGGTCATCGCGGGCACCGCCCTGCTGGGCGCGGTCGGGGCGCTCATCGCGATCCCGGCCGTCGCCACGATGCAGGCCTTCCTCGGCGCGTACGTGAAGCGGTACGCGCTGACGGGCGACGCGGACGCCTCTACTTCCCGGCCTCGTCCGCGGAGGCGAGTACGGCTGCCAGGGCGTCGTTGACCCAGCTCTCGACGGCGTCCTTGTCCACGCCGAGGCCGCTGAGCGTTCCCGTTCCGTTCTCGAGCTCCAGGAGCGCGAGCAGGATGTGCTCGGTGCCCACGTAGTTGTGGCCGAGGCGCAGGGCCTCGCGGAAGGTGAGCTCCAGGGCCTTCTTCGCGGAGGCGTCGAAGGGGACCAGGGCGGGGAGCTCCGCCGCGGCCGGAGGCAGGCCCGCGGTCGCGGCGGCGCGCACGTCGTCGGCCGTGACGCCCTGGTCGGCGATGGCGTGGGCGGCGAGGCCGTCGGGTTCGGCCAGCAGGCCGAGGACGAGGTGCTCGGTGCGGATCTCGGTGTTGCTCGCGGCGCGGGCCTCGTTCTGCGCGGTCACGACCACGTTGCGGGCGCGGGGCGTGAAGCGGCCGAAGCCCTGGCTGGGGTCGAGCCCGGCGTCACCCTCCTTGTCGGCCTTGGGGACGAAGCGCTTCTGGGCGGCCTGGCGGGTGACGCCCATGCTGCGGCCGATGTCGGTCCAGGAGGCGCCGGAGCGGCGGGCCTGGTCGACGAAGTGGCCGATGAGGTGGTCCGCGACGTCCCCGAGGGCCTCGGCGGCCACGACTGCGCCGCTGAGCTGCTCCAGGGTGTCGGTGTGGACCTTCTTGATGGCCTCGATGAGGTCGTCGAGGCGTACCGGATTGGTCATGCGAACGGGTTCCACCGAAGGGTTCGTCATGGGTGCAACCCTAGGTTGACAGTCGATTGAGTGTCAACCCTGGGTTGTCACTCGGGGCATTGCTGTCGGGCCGTCACGCTTCCGGCTCCCGCAGCGTGAAGCTCGCGCGCTCCCGCCAGGCCGTCCCGTCGTAGGTCACCAGGTCGACGGTGCGGACGCGGGCGGCGAGGGGGAGCCGGCCGTTCAGGTCGGCCTGGGCGGCGTCCAGGTCCGCCTCGCGGGCGCGCTGGGCCACCGTGAGGTGCGGGGCCGGGTCCCCGTAGCGGCCGCCGTAGGGCTCGACATCCGGCCAGCGGTCGGTGATCGCGCGGGTCAGCCGGCGCAGCGGGGCGTCCGGCTCCGGGGCGAGGTAGAGCATCCCCGGGAACCGGCCGGTCCGCTCGAAGCGCAGGTCGAAGGCGCGGTGGGGGCTCAGGGCCGCGGCGATCCCGGCGTGGACCGAGGCGTCGATCAGGTTCTCCGGGAGGAACGGGTAGAGCACGCTCACGTGCGCCGGCACCCCGGCCCCGGCCCGGGCCGCGGGGTCGATCCGGTCCCGCCAGTCCCGGACGACGGGTTCCGCTTCGGGTATCCGCACGATGAGCGCGGTGCGCCCGGCGGGGAACATGCTGGAGGTGGTGCCGTCCGCGGTGTCCTTCATGGGAGTGGATCATGCCAGCCGCCGGCGGGGCGGACGGGTCCGGCGTGGCGCGCTTGACAGGGAAATCGAACACGCATTCTTATTGGTTATCCACAGCCAAAACGGACGTGGGACCGCGTTGTCAGTGGCAGGCGTTAGCGTCAATGGCGTGAAGCGATCGACTCAAGCAAATCGGGTGGAACCCATGGCAGGCAACGACCGCGAGAAGGCTCTCGAAGCCGCGCTCGCACAGATTGAACGGCAGTTCGGCAAGGGTGCCGTGATGCGTCTCGGCGACAAGCCGAACGATCCCATCGAGGTCATCCCCACCGGATCGACCGCGCTGGACATCGCGCTCGGCGTCGGCGGACTGCCGCGCGGCCGTGTGATCGAGGTGTACGGGCCGGAGTCCTCCGGTAAGACGACCCTGACGCTGCATGCCGTGGCCAACGCGCAGAAGGCCGGCGGCACCGTGGCCTTCGTGGACGCCGAGCACGCGCTCGACCCCGAGTACGCCAAGGCCCTCGGCGTCGACACGGACAACCTCATCCTGTCCCAGCCGGACACCGGTGAGCAGGCGCTGGAGATCGTGGACATGCTGGTCCGCTCCGGTGCGCTGGACCTCATCGTCATCGACTCCGTCGCGGCCCTCGTGCCGCGCGCGGAGATCGAGGGCGAGATGGGCGACTCGCACGTGGGTCTCCAGGCCCGTCTGATGAGCCAGGCCCTCCGGAAGATCACCGGTGCGCTCAACCAGTCCAAGACCACCGCGATCTTCATCAACCAGCTCCGCGAGAAGATCGGTGTGATGTTCGGCTCGCCGGAGACCACCACCGGTGGCCGCGCGCTGAAGTTCTACGCCTCCGTGCGCCTCGACATCCGGCGCATCGAGACCCTCAAGGACGGCACGGACGCGGTCGGCAACCGCACCCGCGTCAAGGTCGTCAAGAACAAGGTCGCGCCGCCCTTCAAGCAGGCCGAGTTCGACATCCTCTACGGCCACGGCATCAGCCGCGAGGGCGGCCTGATCGACATGGGCGTGGAGCACGGCTTCGTCCGCAAGGCCGGCGCCTGGTACACGTACGAGGGCGACCAGCTCGGCCAGGGCAAGGAGAACGCGCGGAAGTTCCTCTGCGACAACCCCGCCCTCTCCGACGAGATCGAGCGCAAGATCAAGGAGAAGCTGGGCGTCGGTGTCCGCAAGGACGCCGCCGAGGCCGGTGAGGCCGGCGCGGACGCGTCCGCCGAGACCGCCGCGGTGCCCGCTCCCGCGTCGAAGGCCAAGACCGCGGTCAAGGCCGCCGTCGCCAAGAGCTGACCCGTGTGGGAGCAGGAAAGGGGCGGCGCCGAGGAGGGCGCTGAGGGCCGCCGCGAGGGCAGTCGCCGGGGCCGCCGCGAGAGCGGCGGCCGGGGAGGCCGTCGTACGGAGGGCCGCGAGGGCCGGGAGGACCGGGAAGGCCGCGAAGGCCGCCAGGAACTGCCGCCCCAGAGTCCCGAGGAGCAGGCGCGGGCGATCTGTCTGCGCCTGCTCACCGGGATGCCGCGCACCCGGCGGCAGCTCGCGGACGCCCTGGCCAAGCGGGACATCCCCGAGGAGGTGTCGGAGCAGGTCCTCTCCCGGTTCGAGGAGGTGGGCCTGATCGACGACGCCGCCTTCGCCGGGGCCTGGGTCGAGTCCCGGCACCGGGGCCGGGGGCTGGCCCGCCGGGCGCTCGCACAGGAGCTCCGTACCAAGGGGGTGGCGCCCACCCTCGTACAGGAGGCCCTGGAACAACTGGACTCCGACCAGGAGGAGGAGACCGCCCGGGAGCTCGTGGAGCGAAAGCTCCGCGCGACCCGGGGCCTGGAGCGGGACAAGCGGATCCGGCGCCTCGCCGGGATGCTCGCCCGCAAGGGGTACCCCGAGGGCATGGCCCTGCGGGTGGTCCGCCGCGCGCTGGAGGCGGAGGGCGAGGACACCGAAGACACCGAGGACCTGACGGTCTGACGGGGTGACGATCTGACGGGGTGACACCGGGTCGGGCGGTGCGCCGGGATCGTGTGGGGTGGGGTTAGCCCCCGGCCGGGGACGCCGGGGCGCTCCAATGTCCCGAGACGGCCCCGGCGGCAGAGTTTTCCCCATGATGCTGCGCTACGCACTCCAGACCGTCCGGGACCGCAAAGCCGGTTTCCTCGGCGCCTTCCTCGCCCTGCTGTGCGCGGCGGCCCTCGTGACCGCCTGCGGAACCCTCCTGGAGACGGGACTCCGCGGGACGATCGCCACCGAGCGCTACGCGGGCGCCCCGGTGGTCGTCTCCGCCGACCAGAACGTGCATGCGACGACGGTCAAGGAGAAGAAGGGCGATTCACCAAAAAGCAAGACGAAGCACAAGGCCAAGCCCGTCGCCGAACGGGCCTGGCTGCCGGCCGGCATCGTGGACACCGTCCGCGCGGTGCCCGGAGTCGAGCGGGCCGTCCCCGAGCTCACCTTCCAGGCCGTACCGCTCACCCGGGGCGGCCCCGGCGGCGAGGCCGCTAAGCCCTCGTACGGGCACGCCTGGAGCTCGGCCGCGCTCACGCCCTTCACGCTCGCCGAGGGCCGCGCCCCCCAGGGCGGTGACGAGATCGTCGTCGACCGCGGACTCGCGGCCCGCGCCGCCCTGAAGCCCGGCTCCGAGCTCACCGTGCAGTCCACCGGTGCGCCCAAGACCTACACGGTCAGCGGGATCGCGGCCGCGGCCGGCGGGAGCCTCGCGCACCAGAGCGCGCTCTTCTTCGGCGACGCCGAGGCGCAGCGGCTCGCCGTCCGCGACGGCCGGGTCAGCGCCATCGGGGTACTGCCCCGGGCCGGAGTGGACGCCGGCGAGCTGGCCGGGCGGATCCGCCAGGCGCTCCAGGGCACCACCGCGCAGGTGGCCACCGGCGACGGCCGGGGCCCCGTGGAATTCCTCGACGCGGCCGGCGCCCGGATCAAGCTGGTCTCCATGGGCGGCGCGATGGGCGGTACGTCGCTCCTCGTCGCGGTCCTCGTGGTCGTCGGCACCTTCTCCCTCTCGATCCAGCAGCGCCACCGCGAGCTCGCCCTGCTCCGCGCCATCGCCGCCACCCCCAAGCAGCTGCGGCGCATGATCGGCCGCGAGGCGCTGCTCGTGGGGCTCGCCGCCGGAATCGCCGGAGCCCTCGCCGGGCTGCCGCTGGCCGCCTGGCTGCACGGCCGGTTCGTCGACGCCGGGGTCGTCCCGGTGACCCTGGAGCGCACCGCCGGCATCTTCCCGATGATCGCCGCCGTCGGCGCGAGCCTGCTCGGAGCATGGGCCGCGGCCCGGATCACCGCACGGCGGGTGGCCCGCGTCCGTCCCGCCGAAGCACTGGCCGAGGCCGCCGTCGAGCGGAGCCGGCCCGGGTGGGCGAGGCTCACCGCGGGGGCGCTGCTGCTGGCGGCGGGGGTGGTGTTGGTCGCCGTACTCAGCACGCTGCGCACCGAGCCGGCTTCGACTCCGGTCACCTTCCTCGCCGTCGTCGTGCTCGCCGGAGCCGTCTCGCTGCTGGGCCCGCTGATCGTCAAGGGCGCGGCCGCACTGCTCGCCGGGCCGCTGCGGCTGGCCGGTCCGGGCGGCCGGCTGGCCACCGCCAACCTGCGCGGCAACGCGACCCGGATGGCCTCCGCGGTCACCCCGCTCACCCTGCTGATCGGGATGGCCTGCACCGTGCTCTTCGTCACTCCGACCCTCGGCGACGCCGCCCGGGCGCAGGCCCGCGAGGGAGTACGGGCCGAGTGGGTGCTCCAGGGACGGGGGCCGGGGGTTCCCGGCGCCGCCGTCGAGCGGATCCGCCGGACCCCCGGGGTCCTCGCGGCCACCGAGATCGTGCACACGTCGATCCGGGTGGGGCTGACGAAGTACGCGGCGCAGGGTGTGACCCCGGCCGGGCTCGACCGGACCTGGGACCCGGGGGTGACGGCCGGGAGCCTGGCGGGGTTCGGGGAGCAGAGCGTCGCGGTGAGCGAACTGGCCGCGGACCAGCTGGGCCTGAAGCCGGGCAGCCCGCTCTCGCTGACGCTGGGCGACGGAACGCCGGTCACCCTGACCGTGTCCGCGGTGTACGCGCGGGGGCTGGGCTTCGGGGACGTGACGCTGCCGCACGGCCTGACGGCCGCGCACGTCGACGATCCGCTGGCTTCGAGCGTGCTCGTGGCGGGGCCGGCGGCGCGGGAGGTGCTCGCCTCGGCGGTACGGGAGTACCCGGGCGTGGCCGTGCTGTCGGCGGCCGAAGCGGACGGCGCGCGGGCGGAGCGGCAGGCGGCCGGGTCGGAGATCAACCTGCTGGCGATGGGGCTCGTCCTGGCCTTCACCGCGATCGCGGTGGCCAACACCCTGGCGATGTCCACGGGGGAGCGGCTGCGGGAGTTCGCGATGCTGAGGCTCACGGGGGCGACGCGGCGGCAGGTGCGGGGGATGCTGCGGGTGGAGGCGCTGGCGGTGCTCCTGATGGGGGTGGTGCTGGGGTCGGGGATCTCGCTGGCGGTCCTCACGGCGTTCAGCGTGGGCATGACGGGGACGGCGGCGGCGGTGGTGCTGCCGCTGGTGTACGGGGTGGTCGTGGGCGGGGCGGGGCTGGTGGCGCTGTGCGCCACGGGCTTCGCCGGGCGGGTGGCGATGCGGCCGCGGCCGGTGGACCTCGCGGCGGCCAAGAGCTGATCCCCGTGGCTCCGCCCCGCAGGGCCGACTCAGCCGCACCCGCCCACTGGCACCTGCGCGAGCGGCGCGTCAAGAAGGAGGAGCGACGGGT
>NZ_JBHUBS010000007.1:36879-51092 GCF_042788835.1 Streptomyces sp. NPDC056883
CGTGTCGGCCAGGAGTTAAGCTCCGGGGTTCTGCTCCGTGCAACGGCCCTAGGGTGTGCCGCTGCGCGGGGCGGATTTCCCCTACCCGCCCTTCGCCCGTTCCCCGGGCGCTGCCCGGACCCGCAAAGACCCTGGGGCTCCGCCCCAGACCCCGCGCCTCAAACGCCGGCGAGGCTGGATGTGGCCGGCCTCCGATTGCACGTGCCCACAAAGCAATTCCAGCCCCTCCGGCGTTTGAGGAGCGGGGGTCCGGGGGCCGCCCCCCCCCGGGGAACGGTGGAAGGGCGGGTAGGGGACCTTGCCCCGCAGGGCCGACTCAGCCGCACCCGCCCACTGGCACCTGCGCGAGCGGCGCGTCAAGAAGGAGGAGCGACGGGTAGGCCCGCGGCCTTCCAGGCCTGGAAGCCGCCCGTGAGGTCCGTTGCGTTGGGGAGGGACAGGGAGTGGAGGGAGGCCGCCGCGAGGGTGGAGGCGTAGCCCTCGTTGCAGATGACGATGATGCGGACGTCGTGGCCCACGGCCTCCGGGAGGCGGTGGGAGCCTTCGGGGTCGAGGCGCCATTCCAGTTCGTTGCGCTCGACCACCAGCGCGCCCGGGATCAGTCCGTCCCGCTCGCGCAGGGCCTGGTACCTGATGTCGACCAGCAGGGCCCCGGTCAGGGACTCCGCGTGCGCCTGGGCCGCGTCCACGCGGGTGTACGTGGTCCGCAGCCGGTCGACGAGGGCGTCGATGCCGCTCACTGCCAGTCCGCCGGACGCTCGACCTGCTCCAGCGTGAGCACCGGGCCGGTGCGGCTGTAGCGGCGGATCAGGGGCAGCGGCGGGTAGTACGCGTGGACGGAGATCGCGTGCTCGGTCGCGGACTCGTTGAGCACCTCGTGCACGTGGTGCTCGCCGAAGGCCCGCCCGGTGCCCGCGCCCAGCCGGCGCGTGCGGTCCACGTCGGGGGCCAGGGAGAGGGACTGCCAGCCCTCGGAGGGGAGGCGGACCGCGAGGGAGTTCTCCGTGAGGTGTCCCTGCGCGGTGGTGAACGCGCCCCGCGACTCGGCGTGGTCGTGCCAGCCGGTGCCGGTGCCGGGCGGCCAGCCGATCAGCCAGGCCTCGCTGCCGCCCGGGCCGTCGAGCCGGATCCACGTCCGGCCCTCGGGATCGAGGGGGAGGGAGGCGATCAGTTCGGGGTCGGAGGCGATGCGCCGGGTGAAGTCGAGGAGATCCGCAGCCGAGAGGGCCGGGGCGGCAGCCGGAGCCGCCGCCGGGGCAGGGGCGTGCGTGGGTGCAGACATGAAGGATGACCGTCCTGGGGGTTCGCGAGAGCGCGCGGCACACCCGCATGGGGGGCGCGCAAGAGGGAAGGGCGAATCAGCAGGAAGGGCGACACACGCAGCCCGCGTAGCGGAGCAGGTCCATATGGACCCTCCGCCACAGGCGTACGTCGTTGCCGGTCATGTCCGCGAGTGAAGCACGACTCGGCCGGAGGGTCAATCGATCACGGGTGCGGCGGCGGGCAGGCTCCTGGACGCCGGGGCGGGGGCGGCGGTCGACGGGCCGTGCCGGACCGCGTCGGCGGCCTCGTACAGCCCGGCCGGCTGGACCCCGGCGAAGGTGGCCGCGAGATGCCCGTCCGGTCGTACGAGGAGCACGGTGTGCGCCGCCGCCCCGGGGTAGCCGTCCGCCACGAGCAGTTCCGCCCGGACCGGCAGCGCGGAGACGGCCGCCGCGAGGCGGGGCATCAGGCCGGCGCCCAGCCAGTGCCGCCGGTCCCAGACCCCGGTGCCCGGGGCGACGAGGACGACGAGGAGCCGGCCCCGCCCCAGCTGGTCGCGCAGCGGCACCGTCGAGCCGTCGGGCGCGGTGACCGGGACGTTCTCGACGGACCCGCCCGGCTTGGTGGCGGTGGGTACGTCGTGGACGGCCACGGGCGGGGCGTACACCGGTTCCGCGCCGAGCGGGCCGCGACCCAAGTGCCCGTCGGTGAGGAGGAGTTCGGCGGCGCGCGAGGCTCCGGGGAGGTACGTGCGCAGCCCGCCCCCGGTGCGCAGTGCGGGCATGGCCTGGTCGGCGGCGCGCAGCCGGGCGGCCACCGCCCTGCGGCGCTCGGCCTCGTAACTGTCGAGGAGGGCTTCGGAGGCCCCCTGGTGCCAGGCGAGGGAGAGCTTCCAGGCGAGGTTCTCGGCGTCCCGGAGGCCTTCTTCCACGCCCTGGGTGCCGAGCGCGCCGAGCAGGTGCGCCGCGTCCCCGGCGAGGAAGCAGCGGCCGTCGCGCCAGCGCCGGGCGAGCCGGTGGTGCAGGGTGTGGACCCCGGTGTCGAGGAGCTCGTACGGGGGTGTCGTGCCCCCGCACCACAGCGCGAGGCTGTCGCGGATGAGGGTCACCAGCGCGTCGGGGGTGACCAGGTCCCCGCGCGCGGGGAGCAGCCAGTCCAGCCGGTACGCCCCGTCGGCCAGCGGCCGGGCGGTGACTTCTTCGGGCGGGCTGCGGTCCAGCAACGCCTCGCCCGGCCACGGCAGTTCGGTGCGCAGGGCGGCCACGGCGTGCCGCTCGACGGTGGTGCGGCCGGGGAAGCGGATGCCGAGCAACTTGCGCACGGTGGAGCGGGCCCCGTCGCAGCCGACCAGATGGCTGCCGCGCCACCACGTGGTCTCGGCGCCCCGGGTGTGGGCGGTGACCCCGCGGTCGTCCTGCTCCAGGGCGTCGAGTTTGCTCTCGGTGACCAGCTGGACCAGGGGATGCGCGGTTGCGGCGTCGCGCAGTCCGCGGGTCAGGGCGTGCTGCGGCAGGTGGATCGGGGCCGGGCCGTCCTCGAAGGTGATCCGCTGGGACTCGCGGCCGCGCCGCATGGTGCGCCAGGCGGTGAAGTACGCACCCTCGTCGCGCAGCGTCGTACAGCCCAGCCGGTGCACCATCGCGGCGGTGTCGGCGTGCAGGGCGACGGTGCGCGCGGGGCGGGGTTCGTCCTTGCCGGATCCCTCGTCGAGCACGACGCAGGGCACGCCCTGGCCGGCCAGGGCGAGGGACAGGGACAGCCCGACGGGCCCCGCGCCGACGACGATCACCGGGTCCATGATGTGGCTCCCGGTGTCCGGTATGTGATCACAGAACGTATGCAACCCACTGGAGGTGCCTGCGTCAAGTGACGCCGGGCCGGACAATGCCGAGTGGTGCGACGGATGAGTTCCGCCGCACCACACGTGTCCCGCAAGTGTACTGACCGGCTGTCAGGCCGGGTGTCCGACCCGGGTTCGGGCAGATGTCCGATGCTCCGCCGGGGGTCCGGTCAGATGGCGCCGCCGCCCATGCCGCCGCCCGAGTTGTCGCCCGCATCGAACTGACTGACCGGGACCATCGCGCCGGTGCTCCGCTTCGACTTGCGCAGCCGGCCCTCCAGCCAGGAGGCGAAGGTGGTGAGGGCGAAGTTCACCGCGATGTAGATCGCCGCGATCACGACCAGGGTCGGGATGGTGTTGCTGTAGTTCGCCGAGATCTGCCGGTATTGGGTCAACAGCTCGGCGAATCCCAGTACCGCACCACCGATCGCGGTGTCCTTGAGGATCACCACGAGTTGGCTGACCAGCGCCGGGAGCATCGCGGTCACCGCCTGCGGGAGCAGGACGTAGGTCATGACCTGGCCCTTGCGCATGCCGATCGCCTTGGCGGCGTCGGTCTGACCCTTCGGCAGCGACTCGACGCCGGCCCGGACGATCTCGCCGATGACGGCGGAGTTGTACAGGGCCAGCCCGGTGATCACCGCGTACAGGGGCCTGATCTCAGAGGCGACGGCCGTGTACTGCACGAAGAAGGCGGAGCCGAAGAGCATCAGCATCAGCACCGGGATGGCCCGGAAGAACTCGACCCAGGTGCCCACGGCGGTGCGTACCCATGCGTGGTCGGAGAGCCGGCCGAGGCCGAGCAGGGCTCCCAGCGGCAGGGCGATCACCATGGCGATGGCGCCGGCCTTCAGGGTCTCCCAGAGGCCGGGGAGCAGGAACGTCGTCCATACCTGGCCGTCGGTGACGAAGGGGCTCCACTTGTCGGCGTCGAGCTGGTTCTTGTCCGCCAGGGCGGACAGCACCCACCACGCGAGGGCGGCGGACGCCACGAGGAAGACGCCGGTGTAGATCCAGTTGCGGGCCTTGGCCTTGGGGCCCGGGGCGTCGTACAGCACCGAGGTCATCGCTTCACCGCCACTCGCTTGGCCACCCAGCCCAGGAGCAGGCCGGTGGGCAGGGTCAGAAGGACGAATCCGAGGGCGAAGACGCCGAAGACGGCGAAGAGGTCCTGCGGTTCGTTCTCGACCATCTCCTTCATCAGCAGCGCCGCCTCGGCCACGCCGATCGCCGCTGCCACCGTGGTGTTCTTGGTGAGGGCGATCAGCACGTTGGCCAGCGGTGCGACGACCGCGCGGAAGGCCTGGGGGAGCACGATCAGGGTGAGCGTCTGGACGAAGCTCATGCCCAGGGCTCGGGAGGCCTCGGCCTGGCCGACCGGGACCGTGTTGATGCCCGAGCGGATCGCCTCGCAGACGAAGGTGCCGGTGTAGGCGATGAAGCCGAGGACCGCGAGCCGGAAGCCGATCTCCTTGAAGGTGCCGCCGCCCAGCGTGACGCCCAGGGTCTGGTTGAGGCCCAGCGAACAGCCGATGATCAGCACGGTCAGCGGGGTGTTGCGCACGAGGTTCACGTACGCGGTGGCGAAGCCCCGCATCAGCGGGACCGGACTGACCCGCATCCCGGCCAGTACGGTGCCCCAGATCAGGGACCCGACGGCCGAGTAGAGGGTGAGCTGAACCGTCACCCAGAAGGCTCCGAGCACGTCGTACTGCCCGGAATCAAGAAAATCGAACACGATGGCCTGCGCTCTCCCCAGGATGGCCAGGTTGGCCGGTGGGTCACGGCGCCGCCCGCGGCAGGCGGGCGGCGACGCTCCTCACCGATGGATCGGCCGGCGGACCGGCCGCCGGGTCAGCTGCCTTCGGTGACCGCGGGAGCCGGCTCGGCCTTGTAGCCGGACGGGCCGAAGTTCTTCTCGATGGCCTTGGCCCAGGCGCCGTCCGCCTCCATCTTCTTGATGGCGGCGTTGACCTTGGTCTGGAGCTCCTTGTCGCCCTTCTTCAGACCGATGCCGTAGTTCTCGTTGCTCAGGCTCAGCCCGACCAGCTTGAACTTGCCCTTGTTCTTGTCCTGCGCCGCGTAGCCGGCCAGGATCGAGTTGTCCGTGGTCAGGGCGTCAACGGCCTTGTTCTCCAGGCCGGTCAGGCACTCGGAGTAGCCACCCAGCTGCTGCAGGTCGGCCTCGGGGGCCAGCTTGGTCTTGACGTTCTGCGCCGACGTGGAGCCGGTGACCGAGCAGAGCTTCTTCTTGTTGAGGTCCTCGGCCTTGGTGATCGAGGTGTCGTCGGCGCGGACCAGCAGGTCCTGGTGCGCGAGGAAGTACGGGCCGGCGAAGTCGACCTTCTCCTTGCGCTTGTCGTTGATCGAGTAGCTCGCCACGACCAGCTTCACGTCACCGTTGGAGATCAGGTTCTCGCGCTCGGCGCTGACGGCCTGCTTGAACTCGATCTGGTCGGGCTCGTAGCCGAGCTCCTTGGCCACGTACGTCGCCACGTCCACGTCGAAGCCCGTGAACTTGCCGTCGGGGGTCTTGAGGCCCACACCCGGCTGGTCGAACTTGATGCCGATGACGATCTTGTCCTTCTTGGCACCGGCCGAGGAACCGGCGTCACCGGGCTTGGTGCTGTCGCTGCCGCCACAGGCGGTCGCGGTCAGGGCGAGAGCAACGGCGATGGCGGCGGCCGCGCCGACCTTGGAGAGCTTCATGGTGGACTTCCCTCGAAGTGAGACGTGAGACGGCTGTGAAGTGAGACGTGCGTGCTGGCGACGACGATCCGTCACCGGATCACTACCAGATGCGAAGGTCAGTGGTGCAGGATCTTCGAGAGGAAGTCCTTGGCGCGGTCGCTCCGCGGGTTGCTGAAGAACTGCTCGGGCGTGGCCTCTTCGACGATCTTTCCGTCGGCCATGAAGACCACTCGGTTGGCGGCGGAGCGGGCGAAGCCCATCTCGTGCGTGACGACGACCATGGTCATGCCCTCCCGGGCGAGCTGCTGCATGACCTCCAGCACCTCGTTGATCATCTCCGGGTCGAGGGCCGAGGTCGGCTCGTCGAAGAGCATCACCTTCGGGTCCATCGCCAGGGCGCGGGCGATCGCCACGCGCTGCTGCTGGCCGCCCGAGAGCTGGGCCGGGTACTTGTCGGCCTGCGAGCCGACACCCACCCGGTCGAGGAGGGACTTGGCCTTCTCCAGCGCCGCGGCCTGGTCCGCCTTGCGGACCTTGAGCTGACCCAGCATCACGTTCTGCAGCACCGTCTTGTGCGCGAAGAGGTTGAACGACTGGAAGACCATGCCCACATCGGCGCGCAGCTTCGCCAGCGCCTTGCCCTCCGACGGCAGTTGCTTGCCGTCGACGGTGATGCTGCCCGAATCGATCGTCTCCAGGCGGTTGATGGTCCGGCACAGCGTGGACTTGCCCGACCCCGAAGGGCCGATCACCACGACGACCTCACCGCGGGCAATGCTCAGATCGATGTCCTGAAGCACGTGCAGCGCGCCGAAGTGCTTGTTGACGTTGCTCAGCACGACCAGGTCGTCCGCGGCACCGGCCGCGTCCCGCACGTCCTTGGTCACTGATACTCCGCTCATCGGCTTGTGGCTCCGTCCTCCTCGGTTGGGAGGACAGTAGTGACGTGGCGCGCACAGCGTCATTACATCTGAGGGAGAATTGAGCATAACGATCCGGCCTCGCACCGATACGCTCCGTACGCGCGGGCGTCAGGCACCGGCCCCGGCCGTACCGGGTGGATAACGGAACCCACGACGGGCCGGAACCGTCTTGACGTGGGAGTCCGCATCGGCGTGGATGCTATGTGGCCCATGATGTCCGCCATGCGAACGCGAAGAGATCAAGAGATGGAGAGGGGGACGACATGAGACTGCTGCTCGTCGAGGACGACGACCACGTCGCCGCCGCCCTGTCCGCGATCCTCGCCCGGCACGGGTTCAAGGTCACCCATGCCCGCAGCGGCGAGGAGGCCCTGCAGGCGCTGCTGTCGGCGGGCGCCCCGCCCCAGGCCTCTCCGTACGGGGTGATCCTGCTCGACCTCGGCCTGCCCGACCAGGACGGTTACGAGGTGTGCGGCAAGATCCGCAAGCGCACCAGCACGCCCGTCATCATGGTCACCGCGCGGGCCGACGTGCGCTCCCGCATCCACGGGCTCAACATGGGCGCCGACGACTACGTCACCAAGCCCTACGACACCGGCGAACTCCTCGCCCGCATCCACGCGGTGGCCCGCCGTACCGGCGCCTCCGAGGAGACCACCGCCGCAGGCCCCGCCGGCACGCCCGGCGTGGTCCGGCTGGGGACCGTCGGCATCGAGCTCTCGACCCGCCGGGTCAGCGTGGGCGGCGTCGACGTGGCGCTGACCCGCAAGGAGTTCGACCTGCTGGCGTTGCTCGCGCAGCGCCCCGGCGTGGTCTTCCGCCGCGAGCAGATCATCAGCGAGGTGTGGCGCACCAGTTGGGAAGGCACCGGCCGGACCCTCGAGGTGCACGTGGCCTCGCTGCGGTCCAAGCTGCGCATGCCGGCGCTCATCGAGACCGTCCGCGGTGTGGGGTACCGGCTCGTCGTACCGCCCGCCCCGGCGGCCCCCGCCCCGCCCGCCGCCTCCGCTCCGCCCGCCGTCTAGCGGCCACCCGTCGTGCGCGCCCGTCTGCTCCCGCTGCTCGTCGTCCTGATGGCGGGCGTCCTGATCGCCTTCGGCTTCCCGCTCGCCGTGGCCCTGGCGGCCGGGCAGCAGCAGCGGGTGGTGGTCGACCGGATCGACGACAGCGCCCGCTTCGCCGCGCTCGCGCAGTTCGTCATCGACGCCGAGGGCTCGAAGTCCAGCGGAGCCGGCGAACGCCGCGAAACCCTCCAGCACGAACTGGCCCGCTACCAGGAGCTGTACGGGATCCGCGTCGGCATCTTCCGCCGCGACGACAACGCCATCGCCCGGTCCCCCAGTTGGTGGGAGCTGCCGGAGAAGGGGGAGGGGCGCGTCGCCTTCACCGAGGCGCTCGCGGGACGGCGCAGCCACGACCCCGGCCAGGTGTGGCCCTGGCAGACCAACGGCAAGATCCTCGTCGTCTCCCCGGTGGTCCTCGACGGGGACGTGGTCGCCGTGGTCGCCACCGAGTCGCCCACCGGCCAGATGCGCGCCCGGATCCTGGAGGGCTGGCTGGTGATCGCCGCCGGGCTCGGCGCGGCCATGCTCGTGGCCTTCGGCGCCGCCCTGCGGCTGACCAGCTGGGTGCTCAAGCCCGTGGGGACCCTGGACGCCGCCGCCCACGGCATCGCCACCGGTCGGATGAACTCCCGCGTCGCGGCGGGCGGCGGCCCCCCGGAACTCAGGCGCCTGGCCCGCTCGTTCAACGAGATGGCCGACAACGTCGAAGAGGTGCTGGAACAGCAGCGCGCCTTCGTCGCCGACGCCTCCCATCAGCTGCGCAACCCGCTCGCCGCACTGCTCCTGCGGATCGAGCTGCTCGCCCTCGAACTGCCCGAGGGCAACGAGGAGATCGCCTCCGTACGGACCGAGGGAAAGCGCCTGACCCAGGTCCTGGACGACCTGCTCGACCTGGCCCTGGCCGAGCACGCCGCCGCCGAGATCAGCCTGATCGACATCGCCGGGCTGGCCGCCGAGCGGGTGACCGCCTGGCGCCCGTTCGCCGAGGAGAAGGGCGTGCGGCTCACCGGGACGGGGCGCAGCGCCGCCACCGGCTGGGCGGACCCGATCGCGCTCTCCAGCGCGCTCGACGCCGTCATCGACAACGCCCTCAAGTTCACTCCGGAGGGCGAGGACGTCGAGGTGGCGCTCTCCGTGGAGGGCGACCGGGTGCTGATCGTGGTCGCCGACCGGGGCCCCGGGCTCACCGAGGAGGAGCTCCTGCGGATCGGGGACCGGTTCTGGCGCAGCGGACGCCACCAGAACATCAAGGGCTCCGGGCTCGGCCTCTCCATCGCCCGCATCCTGCTCGGCGCGGGCGGCGCGTCCCTCTCCTACGAGAAGAACCCGCCGCACGGGCTGCGCGTGACGGTGGCCGTCCCGCGCACCGATCCCGCCGCCGGCCCCGAGTGAACCGCGGGGTCACCGGCCCGGGAGGGCTCCGGTCCAGGTGAGGGTGGTGCGGGCGGGGGCGGGCTGTCCGTCGTCGCCTGGGACGACTCCGCGCCGCCGCCGGCCGCATACTGAAACCGACCCCCTTCCTGGAGCGCCGCCGTGACCACTCCCACCCCCACCTCCGCATTCCCCGCCCCCCGCGCCGGTGCGCCGGCCGACTCCGGCCCGACGGTCGCGATCGACATCGGCGGTACGAAGGTCGCCGGAGCGCTGGTGGACTCCGACGGGGCGATGACGGCCACCACCCGCCGGCCCACCCCGCGCGGCGCCGACGGCGACACCGTGTTCGCCGCCGTCGCGGAGGTCGTCGCCGAGCTCGCGCAGTCCCCGCTGTGGGCATCGGCCGTCCGGTGCGGGATCGGCAGCGCGGGACCGGTGGACACCGCGCGCGGCACGGTCAGCCCGGTCAACATCGGCGCCTGGCGGGGCTTCCCCGTCCAGGCCCGGGTGGAGGCCGAGCTCGCGCGGCACGGGGCACGGATCCCCACGGTGCTGGCCGGCGACGGGGTGGCGATGACCGCCGCCGAGCACTGGCTGGGCGCCGCCCGCGGGCACGCCAACGCGCTCTGCATGGTGGTCTCCACCGGCGTCGGCGGCGGACTCGTCCTGAACAACCAGCTGCACCCCGGGCCCACCGGGAACGCGGGCCACATCGGCCACATCAGCGTCGCCTTCGAGGGGGAGCCCTGCGCCTGCGGAGGCCGCGGCTGCGTGGAGTCCCTCGCCTCCGGCACCGCCATCGCGGCCTGGGCCCTGGCCCAGGGCTGGGTCCCGGCCGGGGACGCCACCGCGGCCGGGGTGGCCGCCGCCGCTGCCGCGGGCGATCCCGTCGCCCTGGCCGCCTTCGACCGCGCGGGCCGGGCGCTGGCCGCAGCCATCGCGGCCACCGCCACCCTCGTCGAGACCGACATCGCCGTCATCGGAGGCGGCGTCGCCGCCTGCGGGGACACCCTCTTCGGGCCGGTCCGCGCGCACCTGGCCTCGTACGCGACCCTGTCCTTCGTCAAGGACCTCCAGGTCGTCCCGGCGATGCTGGGCACCCACGCGGGCCTGATCGGGGCCGCCGCCGCGGCGACGATGCTGCTGCGGTCGTGACGGCGGCCGGGACCCCTACGGCTTGACGGAGCGGTAGTAGCGGGCCGCGCCCTCGTGCAGCTGCAGGGGATCCGTGTAGATCGCCGTCCGCAGATCCACGAGCTGGGCGGCGTGCACCTGTATCCCGATGCGGTCGCGGCTGCCGATCACCGTGCGCGTGAACTGTTCCGTCAGCTCGGCGCCCGCGTCATCCCGGGTCACCAGCAGGTTCGGCACCGCCACGGTGGAGACCGCCGAGTTGCTGCGGGCGCGGTCGTAGGCGTCCGGGGGCATCACCGCCGCCCGGTAGTACCGCGCGGGGCTGCCGCTGGCCTGGAGCGCCTCCACCAGGTCGCCGAGCTGCACGAGCCGGATCTCGAACCGCTCCGAGAGCTCCTTGACGGCGGTGGTGGGCAGCCCGCCCGACCAGAAAAAGGCGTCGATCCGGCCGGCCTCCAGCTCCTTCGGCACGGTGTCGATGCCGATGGCCACCGGGGTGACGTCGCGCACCGGGTCCAGCCCCGCCGCCGTGAGCATCCGCTCCGAGATCAGCCGTACCCCGGAGCCGTCCTGGCCGACGGCGATCCGCTTGCCCCGCAGGTCCCGGGTGGACTGGACGGGCGAACCGGCGGGCACCACGAGCTGGACGTAGTCGTCGTAGAGGCGGGCCAAGGCGCGCAGCCGGTCCGCCCCGGGCTTCCGGTCGACCTGGTACTTCGCCACCGCGTCGGCCGTCGCCACCGTGAAATCGGCCTCGCCGACGGCCACCCGGTGCAGGTTCTGCTGCGAGCCCTCGCTGGTCTGCAGGCGGACCCGCAACCCGGGCACGTCCGTGGCGAGGGCCTGCTCCAGCAGCAGGCCGTAGCGGTGGTAGACCCCGGACTGGACGCCGGTGCTGAAGGTGATCCCACCCGTGACCTCCGGCCGGCCGAAGGGCCGCAGCCACCAGACGAGGGCGCAGAGCACCGCCAGTACGGCCACCAGGGCCTGCAGGGCACGGCGCCTGCTGATCCGGGGCGGTACGAGAGGCATGGCCGCGATCCTGCCACCGACCAGCCGTCCTGTCACGGCCCGCCCGCCCCTCGGGGCCCGCTCCGGCCCTCACCCGGCCCGGGCCGCCACGCCCGACCCTTACCCTTGCTGAGTGAGTACCGAGAGCGGCGAGGCGACTGTTGTGAAAACGTACGAGGTCCGGACGTACGGCTGTCAGATGAACGTGCACGACTCCGAGCGGCTGTCCGGCCTGCTGGAGGACGCCGGGTACGTCCGCGCGCCCCAGGGCTCCGACGGCGACGCGGACGTCGTCGTGTTCAACACCTGCGCCGTCCGCGAGAACGCCGACAACAAGCTCTACGGCAACCTCGGCCGGCTCGCGCCGATGAAGACCAAGCGCCCCGGCATGCAGATCGCCGTCGGCGGCTGCCTCGCGCAGAAGGACCGCGACACGATCGTGGACCGCGCCCCCTGGGTCGACGTGGTCTTCGGCACGCACAACATCGGCAAGCTGCCCGTCCTGCTGGAGCGCGCGCGCATCCAGGAAGAGGCGCAGATCGAGATCGCCGAATCGCTGGAGGCCTTCCCCTCCACGCTCCCGACCCGGCGCGAGTCCGCGTACGCGGCCTGGGTCTCGATCTCCGTCGGCTGCAACAACACCTGCACCTTCTGCATCGTCCCGGCGCTGCGCGGCAAGGAGGAGGACCGCCGTCCCGGCGACATCCTCGCCGAGGTCGAGGCACTCGTCGCCGAGGGCGTCTCCGAGATCACCCTGCTCGGCCAGAACGTCAACGCCTACGGCTCCGACCTGGGCGACCGCGAGGCCTTCTCCAAGCTGCTGCGCGCCTGCGGCGCCATCGAGGGCCTGGAGCGGGTCCGCTTCACCTCCCCGCACCCGCGCGACTTCACCGACGACGTGATCGCGGCGATGGCCGAGACCCCCAACGTCATGCCGCAGCTGCACATGCCGATGCAGTCAGGATCGGACACGATCCTGAAGGCGATGCGCCGCTCGTACCGCCAGGAGCGCTTCCTCGGCATCATCGAGAAGGTCCGCGCCTCCATCCCGCACGCCGCGATCTCCACCGACATCATCGTGGGCTTCCCCGGTGAGACGGAGGAGGACTTCCAGCAGACCATGCACGCGGTGCGCGAGGCGCGCTTCGCGAACGCCTTCACCTTCCAGTACTCCAAGCGCCCCGGGACCCCGGCCGCCGACATGGAGGGGCAGATCCCCAAGGAGGTCGTCCAGGAGCGGTACATGCGCCTGGTCGCCCTCCAGGAGGAGATCTCCTGGGACGAGAACAAGAAGCAGGTCGGCCGGACCCTGGAGGTCATGGTCGCGGAGGGCGAGGGCCGCAAGGACGGCGCCACGCACCGGCTGTCCGGGCGGGCCCCCGACAACCGGCTGGTCCACTTCACGAAGCCGGACGAAGAGGTCCGCCCGGGTGACGTGGTGACCGTGGAAATCACCTACGCGGCTCCGCACCACCTCCTGGCCGAGGGCCCGACGGGGGCGGTACGCCGCACTCGCGCGGGCGATGCCTGGGAGAAGCGCAACGCGGCTCCGGCGCAGCCGAAGGGCGTCCTCCTCGGCATCCCGACCCTGGGCGTCCCGGCACCCCTCCCGACGACGGCATCGGGCTGCGGGAGCCCCTCCTCTTAAGGCGCCGCTGCGCCCGACTCCGTCCGGCGGTGGGCGGGTGCGGCTGGGTGGGCCCTGCGGGGCGGTGTCCCCTACCCGCCCTTCGCCCGTTCCCCGGGGCTCCGCCCCGGACCCCGCGCCTCAAACGCCGGCGAGGCTGGGTTTCCTCGGGCGTTTGAGGAGCGGGGGTTCCGGGGGCCGGCCCCCGGCAACGGCGCCGCACGCGGCAAAGGGTCCGGGCGGAGCCCGGGGAACGGTGGAAGGGCGGGTAGGGGACCTCGCTCCGCAGGGCCCACCCAGCCGCACCCGCCCCGCCGGAACCGCAGCCCGGCCCGGCCCGGCCACAGCCGGACGGAGTCCCGCGCAGCGGAGCGAAGCCCGCGCAGCGGGGCGAGCTCCGCGTCGAGAAGGAGTCGGCCCCGCCCGCAGCCGGCTACGGCTACGCTGCGGATCATGCTCGTAGCCGCCGCCGTCTGCCCCGCCCCGCCGATGCTCCTGCCGGAGCTCGCCACGGGAGCCGCCGCCGAACTCGGCGACGCCCGGACCGCGTGTTCCGACGCGCTGTCCGTGCTCGCCGCCTCCCGGCCCGATCTGCTCGTCGTCGTCGGAGCCAGCGACCCCGACCACCACGGCGCCTACCCCCAGGGCGCCCGCGGCACCTTCCGCGGATTCGGCGCCGGGGCCGACGTACGGCTGGGCGAGGGCGAGGAGGGGCCGCGGCTGCTGCCCACCCCGCTCGCCGTCGGAGCCTGGCTGCTCGGCCGGGCCGGCTGGGGCGCCACGCCCCTGGAGGGCTTCGGGGTCGCGGCCCCGCTGGACACCGAGGGGTGCCTGGAGGCCGGCCGCGAGCTCGCCGCTCGCGAGGACCGGGTCGCCCTGCTCGTCATGGGCGACGGCAGCGCCTGCCGGTCCCTCAAGGCCCCCGGCTACCTCGACGAACGCGCCGCCGCCTTCGACGCCGAGGCCGCCCGCGCACTCGGAGCCGCCGACCTGCCCGCCCTCGCCGCCCTCGACGCCGAACTCGCCGCCGAGCTCCAGGCGGCCGGACGGGCCCCCTGGCAGGTGCTCGCCGGCGCCGCCGAGGGCGCGGGGCTGGAGGGACGGCTGCTGTACGAGGACGCCCCGTACGGGGTCGGGTACTTCGTCGCAGCCTGGTCTTAGCGGCGGCAGAAACGGAGAAGGGGGGGGGGACCAAAGGGGGGCGGGCGCCTCCCCTCGTTTTCCGACCACATCAAGGAAAAGGAAAAAGGGTAGGCGCCCCCGAAGCGCCCCTCTTCGCTCTCTTG
>NZ_JBHUBS010000007.1:51102-268729 GCF_042788835.1 Streptomyces sp. NPDC056883
GGCGGGGTGGGGGGGGGGTGGGGGAGGGTGGGGGGGGGGGGGGGGGGTGGGGTGGGGGGGGGGGGGGGGGGGGGAGGGGGGGGAACAGTAAGGGGGCGCACCCCCCCTTCCGTCGTTCCCGGACCGCGTCAGGAAGCGGCCGGCGGTGTCGGCCCGCCGGGAGCGTCCTTGTGCGCGATCTTGCCCAGGGCGTCCTTCGCCTTGTCCGCACCGCTAGAGATCTGGCCGCTGTACTTGCCCTTGGTCTTGGAGTCGACGGCCTTGGCCACCTTCTCCAGATTCTGGGTGATCTTGCCCTCGTGCTGTGCAGCGAGGTCGCCGACCTTGTCCTTGGCGGGCGCGAGCTTGGCCTTCAGATTGTCCAGCAGGCCCATGGGTCACCTTCCAATAGCGAGGCTACGTGCGGGCACCCTCTGCGGCCTCGCTGTCCGCGGTGGCCTCCGCCGACTGCTGCTTCGGGATCTCGACGGCTTCCACCGCCGCGCTCTCCTCCGCCACAGCCTGCTCGGTCCCGGCCTCGTCGGCCGTCGCGGACTCCACCGTCAGATCCGCGGAAACGGCCTCTTCGGTCGTCGCCTGGGTCTTGCGGCCGAGAAGCCGGTCCAAAATGCCCATGTCTACTCCTATAACGTTACTCGTGTGAGTGAAGTTCCGCCGTGGACGGGCCGCCGCACGGCAGGCGCGCGCCCGGCCGGAACCCCGCCAAGGCAACGACCCCGGCCCGGTCCCGTCACGTAGCTCGATCGGGTACATGGCAGCGCCTTGACGAGGGGCTGCGAGACTGGTGCGGTGAGGAAAGCAGCCCCCGCCCCGCGGGTCATCGCCGTCGTCGGACCCACCGCGGCCGGAAAGTCCGATCTGGGCGTAGCCCTGGCCCGTCATTTCGACGGCGAAGTCGTCAACGCCGACTCGATGCAGCTGTACCGGGGGATGGACATCGGTACCGCCAAACTGACGACCGAGGAGCGCGGAGGTGTCCCGCACCACCTCCTCGACATCTGGGACGTCACCGAGACGGCGAGCGTCGCCGAGTACCAGCGCCTCGCCCGCGCCGAGATCGACAAGCTGCTCGCGCAGGGCCGTACGCCGGTCCTCGTCGGCGGTTCCGGCCTCTACGTCCGCGGCGCGCTCGACGCCATGGAGTTCCCCGGCACCGACCCCGAGGTCCGGGCCCGGCTGGAGGCCGAGGTCACCCTGCGCGGCCCCGGCGCCCTGCACGCCCGGCTCGCCGCCGCCGACCCGGCCGCCGCGCAGGCCATCCTGCCGAGCAACGGCCGCCGCATCGTGCGCGCGCTGGAGGTCATCGAGATCACCGGGCGGCCGTTCACCGCCAACCTGCCCGGCCACGAGTCCGTCTACGACACGGTCCAGATCGGCGTGGACGTGGCCCGGCCCGAGCTCGACGAGCGGATCGCGCTGCGCGTGGACCGGATGTGGGAGGCCGGGCTGGTGGAGGAGGTCCGCACGCTGGAGGCCGCGGGCCTGCGGGACGGAGTCACCGCCCCCAGGGCGCTCGGCTACCAGCAGGTGCTGGCCGCGCTCGCCGGGGAGTGCACGGAGGAGGAAGCGCGCGCCGAGACGGTCCGCGCCACCAAGCGGTTCGCCCGCCGCCAGGACTCCTGGTTCCGCCGCGACCCGAGGGTGCACTGGCTCAGCGGGGCCGCCGAGGACCGCGCGGAACTCGCCGGACTCGCGCAGTCGTTGGTCGAACGAGCGGTCACAGCCTGATCACGTGATGGCATCGGGACGCCCCGCAC
Source organism: Streptomyces sp. NPDC056883 (assembly GCF_042788835.1). Classification (NCBI taxonomy): domain Bacteria; kingdom Bacillati; phylum Actinomycetota; class Actinomycetes; order Kitasatosporales; family Streptomycetaceae; genus Streptomyces; species Streptomyces sp. NPDC056883. The sequence continues at coordinate 52,860 of NZ_JBHUBS010000007.1, forward strand.
GCCCGTCCGGGGCCTGACGGCGTGCCATCATCAAACTTCCGCCGGTGCCGTCACCGGCGGTGAACGGCGGCGTACGAAGTCCAAGTGGGGAGGGCGCGTGGCGATGGAGGCCGGCCCTCGTGACACCGGTCGGGACGACACCCGGCGGGAAACGGACCCGACGCTTCACAGCGCCCTCGCCGACGGCGACGGCCTGATCGACGGAGCGCCGGCGGACGCCGACGCCCTCGCCCTGCCCGCGGACGCCGACGGCGGCCCGGGACTGGGACTGCCCGCGGATCCCGCCCGACTGACCCCCGACGGCCCGGACGCGCCGGACTCCGCCGAGGCGGAGGCCGCCGCCGCCCCCGCGTTCGAGGTGGAGCTGCGCCCGCAGCGCAGGCTGAGGCTGTGGCAGATCGCCCCCATCGTCATGCTGGCCGCGGCCGGATCCCTGATGTTCGCCTTCCCGCTCGCCTTCGAGTTCGGCGACGGCGGAGCGGTCGTCGCCATGCTCGGATTCCTCATCAGCTGCTGCGCGGGCGGCTGGGGCATGATGGCCGCGCGCCGCGTGGGCTACGCCCTGCCGGGGCTCCCGGCCCGCGGCTCGGGGCAGCGCCCCGACTGGCGCCTCGCCCTGCTGTACGCGCTGGTCGCGCTGGGTGTCGTGGCGCTCGCGGTGTACCGGGTGGCCCGGCTCCGCTAGGCCCAGGGGTGGCCCGGCTCCGTGAGGTGCGGGCTCGGTACCATGGGCGGGTGACGCAGACCAGCCTCTCCTTCCTCAAGGGCCACGGCACCGAGAACGACTTCGTGATCGTCCCGGACCCCGACAACGCCATCGAGCTGCCGGCCTCCGCCGTCGCGCGGCTGTGCGACCGGCGGGCCGGGATCGGCGCCGACGGCGTGCTGCACGTCGTGCGCTCCGCCGCGCACCCCGAGGCGGCGCACCTGGCCGACGAGGCCGAGTGGTTCATGGACTACCGCAACAGCGACGGCTCCATCGCCGAGATGTGCGGCAACGGCGTCCGCGTCTTCGCCCGCTACCTCCAGCACGCCGGGCACGTGGAGCCGGGCGACCTGGCCGTCGCCACGCGCGGCGGAGTCAAGCGGGTGCACCTCGACAAGACCGGCGACGTGACCGTCTCCATGGGCCGCGCCGAGCTGCCCGAGGGCGAGGTCACCGTCTCCGTCGGCGACCGCTCCTGGCCCGCGCGCAACGTCAACATGGGCAACCCGCACGCGGTGGCCTTCGTCGACAGCCTGGACGACGCCGGGAAGCTGTTGGACCCGCCCCCGTACAGCCCTGTGTCCGCCTACCCGACGGGCGTCAACGTCGAGTTCGTCGTCGACCGCGGACCCCGCCACGTCGCCATGCGCGTCCACGAGCGCGGCTCCGGCGAAACCCGCTCCTGCGGCACCGGCGCCTGCGCGGTCGCCGTGGCCGCCATCCGCCGCGACGGCGCCGACCCGGCCGTCACCGGCGCGCCCGCCACGTACACCGTCGATCTGCCCGGCGGCACCCTGCTCATCACCGAGCACCCCGACGGGCGGATCGAGATGACCGGACCCGCCGTGATCGTGGCCGAGGGCGAGTTCGATCCCGCCTGGCTCACCGAAACGGCTTTCGCCTGAAGCTTCCCTCTAATGGGTGATCCGTTTCACGCTGAGCGAGAGGTGGACTGCGCCACGTGGTGGGGTCGGTAGCATCAGGCACCGGCCCTGCGGGCGCACCCCATGCCCACCACCGCCGGTCGAAGCCGTCGGAGGTGCCCATGAGTGCAGAGGCCACGAACCCCGAAGCACGTCCCGAAGCGCTCCCCGAACTTCGCAGACGCGGCCGGACCAGGCTTGACCTGCGACGACTCGGACGCGCTGCGCTGCTCGGTCCCACGCCCCGGGACCGGCTGCCGGACGCCATCGGCCATGTCGCCGAAGCGCACCGCGCCCATCACCCCGACGCGGACCTGTCGCTCCTGCGCCGCGCGTACCTGCTCGCCGAGACCTCGCACCGCGGCCAGATGCGCAAAAGCGGTGAGCCGTACATCACACATCCGCTCGCCGTCACGCTCATCCTGGCCGAACTGGGCGCCGAAACCACGACCCTGACGGCCTCGCTCCTCCACGACACCGTCGAGGACACCGACGTGACCCTCGATCAGGTCCGCGAGGAGTTCGGCGACGAGGTCTGCTTCATCGTCGACGGGGTCACCAAGGTCGAGAAGATCGACTACGGCGCCGCCGCCGAGCCCGAGACCTTCCGCAAGATGCTCGTCGCCACCGGCAACGACGTCCGCGTGATGTCCATCAAACTCGCCGACCGGCTGCACAACATGCGCACCCTCGGGGTGATGCGGCCCGAGAAACAGGCACGCATCGCCAAGGTCACCCGCGACGTGCTCATCCCGCTCGCCGAACGGCTCGGCGTGCAGGCCCTGAAGACCGAGCTCGAGGACCTCGTCTTCGCGATCCTGCACCCCGAGGAGTACGAGCACACCCGCGCCCTCATCGCGGCCCACGCGGGAGAACGCGACCCGCTGCCCGCCATCGCCGACTCGGTACGGGCCGTCCTGCGCGAGGCGGGCATCGCCGCCGAGGTGGTGGTGCGGCCCCGGCACTTCGTCTCCGTGCACCGGATCTCCCTCAAGCGCGGGGAGCTGCGCGGCTCCGACTTCGGCCGCCTGCTGGTCCTCGTGGGAGAGAACGCGGACTGCTATGCCGTGCTGGGGGAGCTGCACACCTGCTTCACCCCGGTCATCTCCGAGTTCAAGGACTTCATCGCCTCCCCGAAGTTCAACCTCTACCAGTCCCTGCACACGGCCTTCGCCACGCCGGAGGGCTACGTCGCCGAGGTCATCGTCCGGACCCGGCAGATGCACCGGGTCGCCGAGGCGGGCGTGGTCGCGCTCGGCAATCCGTACACCTCCCCGCAGCAGGCCGAGCAGGTCGCGGCGGCCGACTGCGACGAGGAGCGGGTGGACCCGACCCGGCCCGGCTGGCTGTCGCGGCTGCTCGACTGGCAGCAGTCGGCGCCCGACCCCGACACCTTCTGGGACGTCCTGCGCTCGGAGCTGGCCCAGGACCGGGAGATCACCGTGTTCCGGGCGGACGGCGGCACTCTGGGCCTGCCCGCCGGCGCCAGCTGTATCGACGCCGCCTACGCGCAGTACGGCGAGGCGGCCCACGGCTGTATCGGCGCCCGGGTCAACGGGCGCCTGACCTCCCTGTCCTCCCGGCTCTCGGACGGGGACACCGTCCAGCTCCTGCTCGCGCACGACGCCTCCTCGGGGCCCACCGCCGACTGGCTGGACCACGCCAGGACCCCGGCCGCCCGGATCGCCGTCAGCAGCTGGCTGGAGTCCCACCCCGACGGGGCCCGGCCCGCCGACGCCGCACCGAGGCCGCCGCTCTCGGTGATCGGCCTCCGCAGTGGCGGGGGCAACGCCGTAGCCGACCTGCCCGACGCCACCGTGCGGCTCGCGGGGTGCTGCACGCCGGTCCCGCCGGACGCCGTCGAGGGGTTCGTCGTACGCGGCGGGGCCGTCACCGTGCACCGGGTCCGCTGCGCGACCGTGGCCCAGATGCGGGCGGTGGGGCGGACCCCCGTCGCCGTGCACTGGCGGGCGACCGCGGACTGCCGGGTCACCCTGCTCGCCGAATCGTTCGGCCGCCCCCACCTGCTGGCCGATCTGACCGAGGCCATCGCCCGCGAGGGGGTCGAGGTGGTCTCCGCGACCGTGGAGCCGCCGGTCGAACAGCGGGTCCGGCACAGCTACACCCTGCAGCTCCCCGACGCGACGGGTCTCCCGGCGCTGATGCGGGCCATGCGGGACGTGCCGGGGGTCTACGACGTCAGCCGGGCGTAGCCCGCCCGACCCCTTTCGGGTGGAGCCGTCGCGCGCCGTTCGCGGGCGCGTGGCGGGCGCTGATAAGCGGTGGGGGATGCAGCTCACCTCCCCGCGCCTGCGCGCCGCCCTGCTGGCCGCGGCCTCCCTCACCCTCGTCGCCGCCGTCGTGCCCCCGCCCAAGGCGCTCGGCATCGGCGACGCGCTCTTCCCCGAGCTGGGGAACCCCGGATACGACGTGCTCTCGTACGACCTGTCCTTCGCGTACAAGGACAACAACAGTCCCCTCGACGCGGTCACCGTCATCGACGCGCGCAGCCTCACCCGGCTCGAAACCGTCAACCTCGACTTCACCCACGGGAAAGTGGCCTCCGCCGAGGTCAACGGCGAACCCGCCGGCTTCGCGAGCGTCGGCGAGGACCTCGTGCTGACCCCCGCCCGGCCGGTGGAGCCGGACCTTCCGCTCCACATCACCGTCCGGCACACGAGCGACCCGCGCGGCCGCGGTGACGGCGGCTGGGTGGTGACCGACGACGGGCTGGCCATGGCGAACCAGGCCGATGCCGCACACCGGGTCTTCCCGTGCAACGACCACCCCGCCGACAAGGCGTACTTCACCTTCCGGGTGAGCGCGCCGGCCGGGAAGACGGCCGTGGCCAACGGGGTTCCGGGCGCGCTGCCGGCCCGCCGGGCGGGCGCCGCGACCACGTGGACGTACCGGACGCTGCATCCGATGGCCACCGAGCTCGCCCAGGTCTCGATCGGCGACTCGGCCGTGATCCACCGCTCCGGGCCGCACGGACTGCCGCTGCGCGACGTGGTCCCCGCGGCGGACCGGGAACGGCTGGAGCCCTGGCTGAAGAAGACCGCCGGGCACATCCAGTGGATGGAGGCACGGGTCGGCCGCTACCCCTTCGAGAACTACGGCGTGCTGATCGCGAAGGCCCGTACCGGCTTCGAGCTGGAGACGCAGACCCTGTCGCTGTTCGAGAGCGCACTGTTCGCGGGCGGTGGCGGATACCCCGAGTGGTACGTCGAGTCCGTGATGGTCCACGAGCTGGCCCACCAGTGGTTCGGCGACAGCGTGAGCCCGCGGACCTGGTCCGACCTGTGGCTCAACGAGGGCCACGCCACCTGGTACGAAGCCCTGTACGCGGACGGCCTCGGCAAGTACTCCCTGGAGCGGCGGATGCGCGAGGCGTACCAGCGCTCCGACCAGTGGCGCGCGGCCGGCGGCCCCCCGGCCGCGCCCAAGCCGGCCGCCCCGGGCGAGAAGATCGGGCTGTTCCGGCCGGCGGTCTACGACGGGGCCGCACTGATCCTGTACGCGCTGCGGCAGGAGATCGGGGTCAAGGCCTTCGACCGGGTGGAGCGGCGCTGGGTGGGCGAGCACCGGGACGGGGTCGCGGGCACGGAGGACTTCGTACGGCTGGCCTCGCAGGAGGCGGGGCGGGACCTGGCGGCGTTCCTGGAGCCGTGGCTGTACGGGAAGAAGACGCCGGCGATGCCGGGGCACCCGGAGTGGAGCGCCCCGAAAAGCGTGTGACGCGTGCGGAACGGGCATGCCACCATCGACGAGGCCGTTCCGCGGGGTGCTTCGGGCGAATCTCCAGAGGGAATCTCCGGGGAGTGTCACACGTTGGACGTGACAGTGTTATGTCACGCGCGGGAGTAGCTTTGGCCTTGGCTCCGCTTCGCCTGACGCGGACGCATTCGAAAACGACGTAAGGATCCAATGACCTCCTCTTCTTCCCCTTCCCAGGACGCGCGGGACGACGCACAGGATGCGCCGGATCCGCAGAGCTTCACCGAGAGCCTTCGGGCCGACGCCCTGATGGAAGAGGACGTCGCCTGGAGCCACGCGATCGACGGAGACCGGGACGGCGACCAGTACGAGCGCTCCGAGCGCGCGGCCCTGCGCCGCGTCGTCGGCCTCTCCACCGAACTCGAAGACGTCACCGAGGTCGAGTACCGCCAGCTCCGCCTGGAGCGGGTCGTCCTCGTCGGCGTATGGACCTCCGGCACGGTGCAGGACGCCGACAACTCCCTCGCGGAGCTCGCCGCCCTCGCCGAGACGGCGGGCGCGCTCGTACTCGACGGCGTCATCCAGCGCCGCGACAAGCCCGACCCGGCCACCTTCATCGGTTCCGGCAAGGCGCGCGAGCTGCGCGACATCGTGATGGAGAGCGGCGCCGACACCGTCGTCTGCGACGGTGAGCTCAGCCCCGGCCAGCTCATCGCCCTCGAAGACGTCGTCAAGGTGAAGGTGGTCGACCGGACCGCGCTCATCCTCGACATCTTCGCCCAGCACGCCAAGTCCCGAGAGGGCAAGGCGCAGGTCGCACTCGCGCAGATGCAGTACATGCTGCCGCGACTGCGCGGCTGGGGTGCCTCGCTGTCCCGGCAGATGGGTGGCGGCGGCGGTGGCGGCATGGCCACCCGCGGCCCCGGTGAGACCAAGATCGAGACCGACCGGCGCCGGATCCGCGAGAAGATGGCGAAGATGCGCCGGGAGATCGCGGAGATGAAGACCGGCCGCGACATCAAGCGGCAGGAACGGCGCCGCAACAAGGTGCCCTCGGTCGCCATCGCCGGATACACCAACGCCGGCAAGTCCTCGCTGCTCAACCGCCTCACGGGCGCGGGCGTCCTGGTGGAGAACGCACTGTTCGCCACCCTCGACCCGACCGTGCGCCGGGCCGAGACCCCGTCCGGCCGGGTCTACACCCTGGCCGACACGGTCGGCTTCGTCCGGCACCTGCCGCACCACCTCGTCGAGGCGTTCCGCTCCACGATGGAGGAGGTCGGCGACTCCGACCTCATCCTGCACATCGTGGACGGCTCGCACCCGGCTCCGGAGGAGCAGCTGGCGGCGGTCCGCGAGGTCATCCGCGAGGTCGGCGCCGTCAAGGTGCCCGAGATCGTGGTGATCAACAAGGCGGACGCGGCCGACCCGCTGGTGCTCCAGCGCCTGCTGCGGATCGAGAAGCGCTCCATCGCCGTCTCGGCGCGCACGGGTCAGGGCATGGAGGAACTCCTCGCGCTCATCGACGCCGAGCTGCCGCGGCCGGCGATCGAGATCGAGGCCGTGGTCCCGTACACGCGCGGCGGCCTGGTCGCCCGGGCACATGCCGAGGGCGAGGTGATCTCCGAGGAGCACACGGCGGAGGGCACCCTGCTCAAGGCGCGGGTGCACGCGGAACTGGCGGCGGAGCTCGCTCCGTACGTGCTCGCGAAGCACTGACGCGCACGGGATGAACGAGTGAGGGCCCCCGCACCAGCGGGGGCCCTCACTCATTCGGTGTGTGTGGTGCGTGTGGTTACTTGAACTTGCCGCTCACCGCGTCGAAGACGCCCTTCGCCTCCGGACCCAGCCGGGGCCCGGCCAGCCAGCCCGCCTTGGCGGGACCGATGGAGGTGTTCGACACCAGCGCGGGCTTGCCGTCGGCACCCGCCGCGACCCAGCCGCCGCCCGAGGAACCGCCGGTCATCGTGCAGCCGATGCGGTACATCGTGGGGTCGGTCGCGTTCAGCGACAGCCGGCCGGGCTTGTCGGTGCACTGGAAGGTCTTCTGGCCGTCGAACGGAGCCGCCGCCGGGTAACCGGTGGCCGTCATCTTCGCGATCTTGGGCGCGGCCGGGGCGTTGAACTCCACCGGGAGCGCCGTACCGACCGTCTCCTCCAGCGACTTGCCGCCACCCTTCTCCGGGGTCACGTGCAGCACCGCGAAGTCGTACGGGGCACCCGCGCCGCCGGTCGGACCGCCGGTCGCGATCCACTGGTCGGAGGTCTGCGCCCAGTCGCTCCACCACACGCCGTACGGGGCCACTTCCTCGCGGGGCGCACCCTTGAGCGCGGCCGCGGCCTTGCCGCTGTTGTTGTACGACGGGACGAAGGCGATGTTGCGGTACCAGCCGCCGGACTTGCCCGCGTGCACGCAGTGGCCGGCCGTCCAGACCATGTTGGACTTGCCGGGGTGCGCCGGGTCCTTGACCACGGTCGCCGAGCAGACCATCGATCCCTCGGGGCCGTCGAAGAAGACCTTGCCGGAGGCGGGGACGCTCTGGTGGTAGGGCGGGGTGGCGGCCTTGGCGGCCACCGGAGCCGGAGTCGGGTCGGTGACGCCCTGGTCCTTGCCCGCATCGGGGTCGACGGCGGGGGGCTGCGGCGTCTTGGCGGCGTCACGCATCCGGTCCGGGTCCCAGAGGTCCTCGATGATCGGGTTGATGTAGTCGCCCGCCTCGCGGAGCCAGTCCTCCTTCTTCCAGTTCTTCCACTCACCCCCCTTCCACTTCTCCAGGTCGATGCCGTGCTCCTTGAGCTTGTCCTTGAGCCCGTCCGGGATCTTCACCCCGTCGAGGCTGGTGGGCACGCTCACCGCCACGGTCGGCTTGGCGTCGGTCTCACCGTCGCCGGGCCCGCACGCCGCGGCGGTCAGCGCGAGCGCGGCCGAGCACAGGATCGCGGTGACCGGTCGGATCGGTCGCATGTCGTGAATCCCCCTGGATGGTTCTTGGTTCGGGACGGTGCCTGGGTAGGCGGGCGCCTGGGTTGCAGCACCCCACTATGCCGCTGCCGTGGGGGACGGCACAGCCCGGGGCACCGGTTCCCCCGGGCCGGAAAGGGATCCGGGCCGGACGGGGATCCCGCGGCGGGCAAGGATCTTGGGCCCACCCGTGATCCGTCGCCGCCACCGTCGTTGGTACGTACGGGGGATGGGGGAGCAGCGTGGGTGTTCGAAGCACACCCCGGAAGGGCAACCGTGCGGGAGGAGCGAGACTCGTGCCTTTGACGGCTTGGACGGGCGAGCAGGCCACGGCTGGGGAGCAGGTGCCGGCGCAGGCGAACCGGGGCGCGGAGGAAGGGCACTTCGTGGATCCGGGGCCGGGCGCAGGTCCGGGTGCGGCGGAGGGGATCCTGCGCAGGCAGGCACAACGGGAGTCCGCGGCACGGACGTACGCGCGCTCCCTGCCCATCGTGCCCGTGCGCGCACGGGGGTTGACCATCGAGGGAGCGGACGGACGCCGCTACCTCGACTGCCTCTCCGGCGCGGGAACCCTCGCCCTGGGCCACAACCACCCGGTGGTGCTCGAAGCCATCCGCGGGGTCCTCGACTCGGGGGCCCCGCTGCACGTGCTGGACCTCGCGACTCCGGTCAAGGACGCCTTCACCACCGAACTGTTCGCCAACCTGCCGGCGGAGCTGGCCGCGGACGCCCGCATCCAGTTCTGCGGCCCGGCCGGGACGGACGCGGTGGAGGCCGCGCTCACCCTCGTCCGCACCGCGACCGGCCGGTCGGGGCTGCTCGCCTTCACGGGGGCCTACCACGGCATGACGGCGGGGGCGCTGGCCGCTTCCGGCGGGGCCGCGGACGTACGGGTGGCCCGGCTGCCGTATCCGCAGGACCGCCGCTGCCCGTTCGGAGTCGGCGGGGCCGAGGGGGCGGAGCTGTCGGCCCGCTGGACGCGGAACCTGCTGGACGACCCCAAGAGCGGGGTGCCCGTGCCCGCCGGGATGATCGTCGAACCCGTCCAGGGAGAGGGCGGGGTCCACCCCGCCCCCGACGCCTGGCTGCGCAGCATGCGGGAGATCACGGCGGAGCGGGGGATCCCGCTGATCGCCGACGAGGTCCAGACCGGGGTCGGGCGCACCGGGGCCTTCTGGGGGGTCGACCACGCGGGGGTCGTCCCCGACGTGATGGTGCTCTCCAAAGCCATCGGGGGCAGCCTGCCGCTCGCGGTGATCGTGTACCGGGCGGAGCTGGACCAGTGGGCCCCCGGTGCCCACGCCGGCACCTTCCGCGGCAACCAGCTCGCCATGGCGGCGGGCACCGCGACGCTGGCCTACGTCCGGGAGAACGGCCTCGCGGAGCGCGCGCGGGTCCTGGGCGCGCGCATGCTCGCCGCCCTGCGCGGCTTGATCCCGGCGCACCCGTGCGTGGCGGACGTACGGGGCCGCGGGCTGATGATCGGCGTCGAACTGGCCGACCCCGACACCGGGGAAGCCTCGCCCGACCTCGCCGTCGCCGTCCGCCAGGCCTGCCTGGACCGCGGCCTGATCGTCGAACTCGGCGGCCGCCACTCCAGCGTCGTCCGCCTCCTCCCTCCCCTCACCCTGACCGACGAACAGGCCGCGGCCGTCCTCGACCGCCTCGCCGACGCCATCCCCGCCGCCACCCGCCGCTAAGGACCCCCATGCCCGACCCCCTCCACCCCACATCCCCGATCCCGCCCCCCACCACCTCGGTACCGCCCCTCCCGCCGGCCGCCGCCACGGTGCTGCGCCCCGGCCCCGCAGGTCCCACCCCTCCGTCGGCAACCGCCACGGCGTCCCCGGCCCCGCCCACGGTGCTGCCGCCCGCAGCGGGGGACCCACCCCTTCCGCTGTGGCCCCCGACGCTGCTGCTGCCGTCCGGTACCCCGGATCCCACCCTTCCGTCGGCGACCGCCACGGTGTCCCCGGTCCCGCCTGCGGCGCTGCCGCCCGTGGTGGGGGACTCGCCCCTTCCGCTGTCGTCGCCGACGGTGCTGCTGCCGTCCGGTACCCCGGATCCCAGCCTTCCGTCGGCGACCGCCACGGTGTCCCCGGTCCCGCCTGCGGCGCTGCCGCCCGTGGTGGGGGACCCGCCCCTTCCGCTGTCGCCCCCGACGCTGCTGCTGCCGTCCGGTACCCCGGATCCCAGCCTTCCGTCCGCCGCTGCCACGGTGTCCCCGGTCCCGCCTGCGGCGCTGCCGCCCGTGGTGGGGGACTCGCCGCTTTCGCCGACGGTGCTGCTGCCGTCCGCCGCCATCGTGTCCGCGGCCCCGGCCGCAGTGCTGCCACCCGCAGCCGGGGATCCCACCTTTCCGTCGGCCCCGTCCACGGTGCCACCGGTCCTGTCGCCCGCAGCGTTGGACCCGGCCCTTCCGGCGGCGACCCCCACCGCGCTGCTGCCCGGCGCCTCGGGTCCCACCCCTCCGTCGTCCCCGGTCCCGTCGTACGGCGCCCTGGACTCCACCCTTCCGTCAGCCCCGTCCCCGGTATCGCCGTCCGCAGCTTTGGGCTCCGGCCTTCCCTGGGCCACGCCCGCGGCGCCGATGGCCCCGCCGCTCAGCCCCTCGGGCCCCGCCTTCCCGCCGTCCGCTTCCGCGCAGCCACCTGCCAACTCCCCACAACCACCGCAGACTCCGACTGCTGCCACCGCACCGCCGCAGCTCCCGCCTCCGTTGGGGTCCCTGCAACCTCGGGCAGCCGCCACCCCGCCCTCTTCACTACGGTCCCCGGTAGCTCCGGCCGAGCCCGCGCAGATGCCCGCTGATCCGCTGGTGTCACCGGACTCGCCGTCTGCCCCGGCCCCTCTGCCACCGGTGCCTTCTGATCGGCTGGGTTCGCCGCTCCCTACGACGGCCTCTGCGCCGCACGCCGATCCGCCCTGGCGACCGGCCGCTTCGGTTGACTCCGTTCCTCTGTCGCCGGACTCTTCTCCGGCCCCCGCGCTGCCGCCGTCGTCGCCCGCCGACCGGCCGGGTTCACCGCTTCCGTGGGCTGCTTCCGTGCCGCCTGCCTCGGCGCCGGAAGACGCGCCCCAGTCCCTGCCAGCTCCGATGGCCGCTGAGCCGTCCTCCTCATCGGATCCGTCGCCCGCTCCCGCGCTACCGCTGTCGGCGCAGGCCGATCCGTCACGGTCCCCTCTTGCTGCGGCCGCGCCACCGCCGATGCCGGCCTCGGCCCCGGGCACGCCACCCGGTGTAGGGGGCGGTCCGATCCCCTCTCCGGACACCTCGGGCTCCCCCTCTGCTCTCGGGTACGGGCACACATCCTCCGCACCCTTCCTCGTCGGCTCCGAGGTCGGGCCCCGCTCAACCGCGTCAGCCACTCCTCCCGGAGAACCACCCACGATCGGGACACCCCCAAGCGCCACCCAGGGTTCGGCTGCCGCGGACGGGCACCGGCCCACGACGCTTCCGACCGCCCCCGCAGGGTTCCAGCCGCCGCCGGCCCCCGCCCCGGGGGCCCGGTCCGCCGTCGAGAGCGCACCGGCTCCCGCTCCCGCAGGCCCCGCCGCACCTACGCCACTGGCGGCCCCGATCCTCGGATCCGCGCCGACGCAGGTGTCGGGTCCGACCCCGGACGCCGCGCCGACGCCGCATCCGTACGGACGGCCCTCACCGTCGCTGACGGCCTCCGCCGGGAACGTGCCGACCCGCCTGGGGAAGCCTTCCGGTACCGAGCCCACGGCTCCCGGTCCGAGCCCGGCCCCGGCCGGGCAGCCCCCAGTCAGTGCGGCCTCGGCTGCAACGGCTGCTGCGCCCCGACCTGGGTCGCCGGGCAGCGAGCCTCCGCCTGCCGCCCCCGGATGGCAGCCGACAGCCGCTTCGGCGGAACGTTCTCCCCAGCCCGCCGCCCATGCGGCTGTGGCCGGTGGGTCCACGACCCCGCCTACCGCGTGGCCGCCCTTGTTTGCTTCGGCGGAGGGTTCCTCTCGGCCCGCCGCCGATGCGGCTGTGGGAGGTGGGCCGACGGCCCCTCCCACCGCGTGGCCGCCGCTGCTCGCTTCGGCGGGCGGCTTCCCCCGGTCCACCGCCGATGCGGCCGTGCCCGGCGGGTCTTCGGCCGGCGCCGCCGCGTGGCCCGGGGGGACGGCTCTCAATGGGGCCTTGGGCGGTGTGCCTTCGGCCGCGGCTTCGGGGCCGGCTTCCGGGGATGCGGCCGACGCCGGTCCGGCAGGACTGGCTGAGGGGCTGTCGGCCGGGGGCTTCGCGGATGCCCTTGCCGGGTGGCCCGGGGCGGAGGTTCTGGGAGCGGCGACCGGACCGGCTTCCTCGGCCGACCCGGCGCCGTCGGGTCCCGGGCGTTCGGGCGAGCTGCCCTCGGGGGGACAGGGCAAGGCCCTGCCCAAGGGGCCTTCTGAGGCCGCCCTTTCGACATCGGGTTCCACCGGCACGCCCACCGCTGCCCAGGACGCGGTGGCCCCACGACGCGGAGCAGCCGAAGCGGAAGAGCGGGCCACGGCGTCGGCGCCGCCGGGTGACGGCTCCACCGGTTCTGCCGGTGGGCTTCCTGGCATGCCTGCGGCGGGCATGCCCTGGCCGCCGGCCGAGCCGCAGTCACCCGCCGCGGTGCCACGGCAGAAGGACGGCACCGCCCGACCGCGCGTGGGAGCGGCCGACCCGTTGGACCACCCCGACCCCAGGGTCGCCGCCGAGGCCGCCTCGGTGGAGAACCTGCTGCGCTGCTGGGTCCGCGAGACCGGACTCGAACAGCCCGCCGGGCCCGTCCTGCGCATCCCCCTCCCCGCATCGGGCGCCGCCCTGCTCGTCGCCGTCCGCTACTGGTCCACAGCCGGCTGGCACCGCTTCGGCCCGGCCCGCATCGAAGGCGTCACCGCCGATGCCCCAGCCGTGGACGCGGTCACCCTCGCGGCACTGATCTCCCGCGAAGGCGAAGGCACCCCCGGAAAGGCCCTCGGCGACGGTGCCCCCGGCGGCGCCGACCTCGTCGGCCGGGTCGCCGACTCGGTGCACCGGACCGCCGAGTTCATCACGGACCGCCGCCAACGCCCCGCCGCACCCGACCCCGTCGCCGCGGACCGGTTCCTCACCGCCGAACAGTCGCTCCTCCTCGGCCACCCGCTGCACCCGACCCCGAAGAGCCGCGAGGGGCTCTCCGAAGCCGAAGTGCGCCGCTACTCACCCGAACTGCACGGCTCCTTCCCCCTGCACTGGGTGGCGGTCGCACCCGCCGTCCTCGCCACCGACTCCGCCTGGACCGAACGCGGCCGCCCGGTCACGGCCGCCCGGCTCCTGGGCCGTCTCGCCCCCGGGCTCCCGGTGCCCGACGGTGCCACCCCCCTTCCCCTTCACCCCTGGCAGGCCCGCGACCTGCTCCAGCGCCCCGCGGCCGCCGCCCTCCGCGACGCGGGACTCCTGCATGACCTGGGCCCGTACGGCGCCCCCTGGTATCCGACCTCCTCCATCCGCACCGTCCACCGGCCCGGCGCCCCCGCAATGCTCAAGCTCTCCCTCGGCCTGCGCATCACCAACTCCCGTCGGGAGAACCTCCGCAAGGAACTCCACCGCGGCATCGAGGTGCATCGGCTGCTCCGCACGGGACTCGCCGAGCGGTGGCAGTCCGCTCACCCCGGCTTCGACATCGTCCGCGATCCCGCGTGGGTCGCCGTCGACGCCCCGGACGGCGCACCCGTCCCCGGACTCGACGTCATGCTCCGGCACAACCCCTTCCGACCGGACGACGACGCCCTCTGCATCGCCGCACTCACCGCACCCCGCCCGTGGCCCGGGCGGACCGGCATGAGCTCCCGGCTCGCCGAGACCGTGTCGCGGCTCGCCGCCACCACAGGGCAGACGACCTCCGCCGTCGCCGCCGAGTGGTTCCTGCGCTACCTCGAACACGTCGTCCTGCCGGTGCTCGCCTTCGACGCGCTCGCCGGCATCGCCCTCGAAGCGCACCAACAGAACACGCTGGTGCTCCTCGACCCGGCCGGCTGGCCGGTCGGCGGCCGCTACCGCGACAACCAGGGCTACTACTTCCGCGAATCCCGCCGCTCGGAGCTGGAGCGCCGGCTTCCCGGAATCGGCGCCACGAGCGACACCTTCGTCTCCGACGCCGTCACCGACGAACGCTTCGCCTACTACCTCGGCATCAACAACGTGCTCGGTCTCATCGGGGCCTTCGGATCCCAGCGGCTCGCCGACGAGCGCATCCTGCTGGCCGCCTTCCGTCGATTCCTCGGCAAGGCCAGGGGCCTCGGCCCGCTCCCCGAGAGGCTGCTCGACTCGCCCACCCTGCGCTGCAAGGCGAATCTGCTCACCCGCCTCGGAGGCCTGGACGAGCTCGTCGGCCCCGTCGACACCCAGTCCGTCTACGTCACCATCGCCAACCCCCTTCACGATTGACGCGTCAGCACCGAAACGGAGAAGAGCCCCCGATGCCCTCCACCGACTTCCACACCGGAGTGCTCCTCACCGATGTGGCCGGCACCGATGTGCTCCGCACGGAGGTGTTCCGCACCCCAGCGCCGCGTCTCAGCGCCGAGTCGCTGCCCCGGCTCGCCGAAGCCGATCTGCTCGACTCCCCGGCGGCCTGGGGCGGCGTCACGACGAGGTCGGGTGTCTTCCGCCTAGAACCGGTGCGGCTCGACCGCGACCTGGAGCTGCTCACCGGCTGGATGAACGACCCACAGGTGGACGCCTACTGGGAACTGGCCGGCCCGGCCGCCGTCACCGCCGCCCACGTGTGGAGGCAGTTGGACGGGGAAAGTCGCAGCATCCCGTGCCTCGGCCTCCTCGACGGGACGCCGATGAGCTACTGGGAGATCTACCGGGCCGACCTCGACCCGCTCTCCGCGTACTACCCGGCGCGCCCCCACGACACGGGTATCCACCTGCTCATCGGAGACGGCACGAACCGCGGCCGAGGTCTGGGCACCGCGCTCCTGCGCGCCGTCGCCGACCTGGTGCTCGACAATCGCCCCCGCTGCATGCGCGTCATCGCCGAACCGGACATCCGCAACACCCCCTCCGTATCAGCCTTCCTGAACTCCGGCTTCCGTTGCCCCGCCGAGATCGAACTGCCCGGCAAGCGAGCCGCCCTGATGATCCGCGAACGGGCACTGCGCAATCTCCTCTGAGCGCCGCCCCGCCCGCCTCACCCACGCCGTCCCCGAAGCCCCCGCCGCCCCGCGGTTCCCGTACACCTCTTCACTTCCCGCACATCTCACCTCGAAAACTCTGCGCCACGCAGCAAAGTTCCCGATCTTGAGGAGTCCCGTGCAGAACTTCCCCGCAGCCCCCGACTCCCCAGGCCCCCACTTCCCGGACACCGTGCCCCCGTCGCCCCAGCACCCGTGCACACCGCCCGAACTGAACCGTCCGACCTGGGATTTCGCCGCCCGCCGGCTGCTCGCCAAGATGCTCGGCGAGTTCGCGTACGAGGAGATCATCACCCCGGTCCCCGCCCCGGCCGCTTCCGGTGACGCCTGGACGCTCACCCTCGACGACGGCAGCAGCCTCGGCTTCCGGGCCCGCCGCCGCTCGTACGGCAGCTGGCACGTCACCCCCGACACGATCACGCTCACCCCGCAGCCCGCGCCCTCCGGGGCACCGACCGCCTCAGGGGCACCAACCGCCTCCGCGTTGCCGACCGCCTCCGCGTCGCCGACCGCCTCCGGTAACCCGTGCGCCTTCGGAGACCCGTACGCCTTCCTCATCCGCGCGCGCACCCTCCTTGGCCTCGACGGCGCCACCCTCGGCCACCTCGTGCGCGAGCTCAGCGCCACGCTCGCGGCCGACGCCCGCATCGACCACACCGCGCTCACCGCGGACGTCCTGGCCGACCTCGACTACGCGGCCCTCGAAGGCCACCAGACCGGCCACCCCTGGCTCGTCCTCAACAAGGGGCGGATCGGACTCTCCGCCTCCGACACCGCGGCCTGGGCGCCCGAGGCCCGCACCGCCCAGCGCCTGCCCTGGCTCGCCGCCCACACCTCCCTCGCGCACTACCGGGGCACCGCAGGCCTGGAAGACCCCGCCCGCCTCTACTCGGCCGAGCTCGACCCCGTCACCCGCGCCCTCTTCGACCGGACCCTGCGCGACCGCGGCCTCGATCCGCTCGGCTACCTCTACCTCCCCGTCCACCCCTGGCAGTGGGACGAGGTCCTCCTGCCCCTCTTCGCCCCGGCCCTCGCCGCCGGCACCCTGGTCCCGCTCCCCGCCGACCCCGACCTCCGCCTTCCCCAGCAGTCGATCCGCACCTTCCTCAACCTCACCCGCCCCGACCGTCACAGCGTCAAACTGCCGCTCTCCGTCCTCAACACCATGGTCTGGCGCGGCCTGCCCTCGGACCTGGCCCTCGCGGCGCCCGCCGTCACGGCCTGGATCCACTCCCTGCGCGACGGCGACCCCTTCCTCCGCGAGGAATGCGGAGTGATCCTGCTCGGAGAGGTCGCCTCCGTCACGGTCCGCCACCCCGTCTACGACGCGCTCCCCGAAGTCCCGTACCAGTACAAGGAGCTGCTCGGTGCGATCTGGCGCGAGCCGCTGACCGGGCACCTCGCCCCCGGCGAGCGGGCCCGCACCCTCGCCTCGCTCCTGCACACCGATCCCCGCGGCCGGTCCTTCACCGCCGAGCTCGTCGCCCGTTCCGGTCTGACGCCCACGGTCTGGCTCCAGCGGCTCTTCGCCGCCCTGCTGCCGCCCCTGCTCCGCTTCCTCTACCGCTACGGCACGGTCTTCTCCCCGCACGGAGAGAACACCATCGTGATCTTCGACGAGCACGACGTCCCGGTCCGGCTCGCGGTCAAGGACTTCGTGGACGACGTCAACATCAGCGCCGAACCGCTGCCGGAGCTGGCGGCGATGCCCGAGGAGGTGCGCGCGGTCCTGCTCACCGAGCCCGCGGACTTCCTGCCCCAGTTCATCCACTCGGGGCTCTTCGTCGGCGTCTTCCGCTACCTCTCCGCCCTCTGCGAGGACCGGCTCGGGGTCCCGGAGGACATGTTCTGGTCCCTCGTGCGGGCGGAGATCCTGCGCCACCAGGCCCGTTTCCCGGAGCTCAAGGAGCGCTACGAGCTCTTCGACCTGCTCGGCGAACGCATCGTGCGGCTCTGCCTCAACAGGAACCGTCTCTACGAGGACGGCTACCGCGACCGGCCCGACCGCCCGCACGCCGTGCGCTACGGCACCGTGCCGAACCCCCTCCACCGGTCATGACCGCTCGCCGGTGCGGCCACTGTCGGCGGAGCCCCGTAGGGTTGGCACTGCTATGACGAAGCCCTCCCTCCCCGACCTGCTGCACGCCGCCGTCTCCGCCGTCGGCGGCACGGAGCGCCCCGGCCAGGTGGCCATGGCCGAAGCCGTCGCCGAAGCGATCGACGACAGTTCCCACCGCCTCATCCAGGCCGGTACCGGCACCGGTAAGTCCCTGGGCTACCTGGTGCCGGCCCTCGCGCACGGCGAGCGCGTGGTCGTGGCCACGGCGACGCTGGCCCTCCAGCGCCAGCTCGTCGAGCGCGACCTGCCGCGGACGGTGGAGGCGCTGCATCCGCAGCTCCGCCGCCGCCCGCAGTTCGCCATGCTCAAGGGCCGTTCCAACTACCTGTGCCTGCACCGTCTGCACGAGGGCGCCCCGCAGGACGAGGAGGAGGGCCTCTTCGACCAGTTCGAGGCGGCCGCCCCGACCAGCAAGCTCGGCCAGGACCTGCTGCGGCTGCGCGACTGGGCGGACGAGACCGAGACGGGCGATCGCGACGACCTCACTCCGGGCGTCTCCGACAAGGCCTGGGCGCAGATCTCCGTCTCCTCCCGCGAATGCCTGGGCGCGACGAAGTGCGCGTACGGCGCCGAGTGCTTCGCGGAGGCCGCCCGCGAGCGGGCCAAGCTCGCGGACGTGGTCGTCACCAACCACGCGCTCCTCGCCATCGACGCCATCGAGGGCGCCCCGGTGCTCCCGCAGCACGAGGTGCTCATCGTCGACGAGGCCCACGAGCTGGTGTCCCGGGTGACCGGGGTCGCCACGGGAGAGCTCACCCCGGGGCAGGTCAACCGCGCCGTGAAGCGTGCGGCGAAGCTGGTCGACGAGAAGACCGCCGACTCCCTGCAGACCGCGTCCGAGACCTTCGAGCGGGTCATGGAGCTGGCTCTTCCCGGCCGGCTCGAGGAGATCCCCGAGGATCTCGGCTACGCACTGATGGCCCTGCGGGACGCCTCGCGCAGCGTGATCTCGGCGATCGGCAACACGCGGGACAAGTCGGTCCACGACGAGGACGCCGTCCGCAAGCAGGCGCTCGCCGCGGTGGAGAGCGTGCACGGGGTGGCCGAGCGGATCGTGGCCGGGTCCGAGTACGACGTGGTCTGGTACGAACGCCACGACCGTTTCGGCGCCACCCTCCGGGTGGCTCCGCTGTCGGTGTCCGGCCTGCTGCGCGAGAAGCTGTTCGCGGACCGCTCGGTGGTCCTGACCTCAGCGACCCTCAAACTCGGCGGCGACTTCAACGGCGTCGCGGCGTCCATGGGCCTGTCCCCGGAGGGCGTCGAGGGCGAGGACGTGCCGCAGTGGAAGGGCCTCGACGTCGGCTCGCCCTTCGACTACCCCAAGCAGGGCATCCTTTACGTCGCCAAGCACCTGGCCACCCCCGGCCGCGAGGGCACCCGCGGCGACATGATGGACGAACTCGCGGAGCTGATCGAGGCGGCGGGCGGCCGCACCCTAGGACTGTTCTCCTCCATGCGCGGGGCGAAGGCCGCCGCCGAGGAGCTGCGCGGCCGGCTCGACAACCCGATCCTGCTCCAGGGCGAGGAGACCCTCGGCGAGCTGATCAAGGCCTTCGCAGCCGACCCGAAGACCTGCCTGTTCGGGACCCTGTCGCTGTGGCAGGGCGTGGACGTGCCGGGGCCCAGCTGCCAGTTGGTGATCATGGACAGGATCCCGTTCCCGCGTCCCGACGACCCGCTCATGAGCGCCCGGCAGAAGGCGGTCGAGGAGCGCGGCGGGAACGGCTTCATGTCCGTCGCGGCAACGCACGCGGCACTGCTCATGGCCCAGGGCGCGGGCCGGCTCGTACGGGCCACCGGGGACAAGGGCGTCGTGGCGGTCCTGGACCCCCGGCTGGCCACGGCCCGCTACGGGAGCTTCCTGCGGGCCACGCTGCCGGACTTCTGGTACACCACGGACCGCAACCAGGTCCGCCGCTCGCTGTCCGCGATCGACGCAGCGGCGAAGGCCGAGGACAAGTAGGCCGAGGACAAGCAGGGCGAGGGCAAGTAGGCCGAGGGCAAGTAGGCCGAGGGCAAGTAGGCCGAGGGCCCCGTAGACACAAAGCAGCTCCGGGACCGGCGCAGTAGGTCCCGGAGCTGGATGAGGGCGCGGGGCGTCAGACCCGGCGCAGTACCGCCACGACCTTGCCGAGGATGGTGGCCTCGTCGCCGGGGATCGGCTGGTAGGCGGCGTTGTGCGGGAGTAGCCAGACATGGCCGTCCTCGCGCTTGAAACGCTTGACCGTGGCCTCGCCGTCCAGCATGGCGGCGACGATGTCGCCGTTCTCCGCGACGGGCTGGCGGCGGACCGTGACCCAGTCGCCGTCGCAGATGGCGGCCTCGATCATCGAGTCGCCGACGACCTTGAGGCAGAACAGCTCTCCGTCGCCCACGAGCTGGCGGGGGAGGGGGAACACGTCCTCCACCGACTCCTCGGCCAGGATCGGGCCACCGGCCGCGATCCGGCCGACCAGGGGAACGTACGAGGCCGCGGGCTTGCCCGTGGTGTCCGTGGGCTGCGAGCTGGGCTGGTCGGAGCCGCGCACCTCGTACGCCCGGGGGCGGTGGGGGTCGCGGCGCAGGAAGCCCTTGCGCTCGAGGGCCATCAGCTGGTGCGCGACCGAAGAGGTGCTGGACAGGCCGACCGCCTGGCCGATCTCCCGCATCGACGGCGGGTACCCGCGCCGCTGCACCGAGTCGCGAATGACCTC
Source organism: Streptomyces sp. NPDC056883 (assembly GCF_042788835.1). Classification (NCBI taxonomy): domain Bacteria; kingdom Bacillati; phylum Actinomycetota; class Actinomycetes; order Kitasatosporales; family Streptomycetaceae; genus Streptomyces; species Streptomyces sp. NPDC056883. The sequence continues at coordinate 73,144 of NZ_JBHUBS010000007.1, forward strand.
GATGACCCTCCGCTGCCGGTCCGTGAGCCCGGAGCTGTCGGCGCGGATGCCTGGAGGTCGCCCTGGCAGCGAGCGTGCGGGGCGTACGGGCTCCGCCTCCGGGTTCAGACTTGCGTCGTTCATGGCATGCACCGGCTCGAGTCGGCTCTGGGAGCGGTTCTGGGCAGTGATGGTGGCACTGTCTGCGGTGGTGGTCACGTCGGCCCCTCTCGAAATGTTCTCCCTAGCTGGACAACGGTAGTAGCTTTCGAAAGGTTGCGCCAAACACACGTTCGAGTGAAAAATCGGAGATCACCCACCGTGGTCACTTCGTGAGGTGTATAGACCGCCGACGGGGCACGGACCGAACGGGGGTTCGGCTGTGGAGCCACTGCTTACGGTACCCTTCCGGGTCGGGTCGCCACCGTCCGGGTCTGCGCCCAGTGTGGCACCGAGGGGCCTGTTATCCGGCCATCGGACGCCGCGACACGCGGAGCGGTGTAAATCCACTACAACCCAAGATCTAGTGGTTGGATGAGCGCTGCCACCCAGAAGTTGTGGTCCTCGGTCTGCCGGGGTCCCCGACATCGCATATGCTTGTGGCTGCTTCGAGAGCCTCCGACAGAGCTTCGACTCTGCCGTTCAGGGGTCTCACGAGGTGATTCAGTCGTGCCAAGAGGAGGGTGAGGGAACCATGCACTGCCCCTTCTGCAGGCACCCCGACAGCCGTGTCGTCGACAGTCGCACCACCGACGACGGCACGTCGATCCGCCGGCGCCGCCAGTGCCCCGACTGCTCCCGTCGCTTCACGACGGTGGAGACGGCCTCGCTGATGGTGATCAAGCGCAGCGGGGTGACCGAACCCTTCAGCCGTACCAAGGTCATCTCGGGCGTCCGTAAGGCGTGCCAGGGGCGGCCGGTCACCGAGGACGCCCTCGCCAAACTCGGCCAGCGGGTCGAGGAGGCGCTGCGCGCCACCGGGAGCGCCGAGCTGACGACCCACGACGTGGGTCTGGCCATACTCGGCCCGTTGCAGGACCTCGATCTGGTCGCGTACCTCCGGTTCGCGTCCGTTTACAAGGCGTTCGACACACTCGAAGACTTCGAGACCGCCATCGCGGAACTCCGCGTGCCGCGGCCTCACGAAGAGTGCGAGCCCGGTGGGACCGCTCCGGTCCCCGTGCCCGCCTCCGCCGCCGACTGACCGGCCTGCCCGTTCTCCGTCGCATGCGCGTCGTGGAACGGTCGGTGGGTCCGGCGAAGAAGACGTAGATACAAGACACACAGCACCGTGCCGCGGAATAGCGCTGGCACTTTAGGGCGTTTTGCCCGCATTGGGAGGAACGGCATGACAGAGACGGCGAGCAGCTCGGCACGAGGTTCCCGCGCCAAGGGCACCAAGACTGCCAAGAGCGGCCTGCGTATCGAGCGCATCCACACCACCCCGGGCGTGCACCCGTACGACGAGGTGACCTGGGCGCGCCGCGACGTCGTCATGACCAACTGGCGCGACGGCTCGGTCAACTTCGAGCAGTACGGCGTCGAGTTCCCCGACTTCTGGTCGGTGAACGCGGTCAACATCGTCACCAGCAAGTACTTCCGCGGTGCGGTCGGCACCCCGCAGCGCGAGACCGGTCTGAAGCAGCTCATCGACCGGATCGTGAAGACGTACACGAAGGCCGGCGAGGACTTCGACTACTTCACGTCGCCCGCCGACGCGGAGATCTTCGAGCACGAGCTGACCTACGCGCTCCTGCACCAGATCTTCAGCTTCAACTCGCCGGTGTGGTTCAACGTCGGCACGCCCCAGCCGCAGCAGGTCTCCGCCTGCTTCATCCTGGCCGTCGACGACTCCATGGAGTCGATCCTCGACTGGTACAAGGAAGAGGGCATGATCTTCAAGGGCGGCTCCGGCGCCGGCCTGAACCTCTCCCGCATCCGCTCCTCCAAGGAGCTCCTCTCCTCCGGCGGCAACGCCTCTGGCCCGGTCTCCTTCATGCGCGGCGCCGACGCGTCCGCCGGAACGATCAAGTCGGGCGGCGCCACCCGCCGCGCGGCCAAGATGGTCGTCCTGGACGTGGACCACCCGGACGTCGAGGACTTCATCGCGACCAAGGTGAAGGAAGAGGAGAAGATCCGCGCCCTGCGCGACGCGGGCTTCGACATGGACCTGGGCGGCGACGACATCACGTCCGTCCAGTACCAGAACGCCAACAACTCCGTCCGCGTGAACGACGAGTTCATGACGGCCGTCGAGAACGGCACCGAGTTCGGCCTGCGCGCCCGCATGACCGGCGAGGTCATCGAGACGGTCGACGCCAAGTCGCTCTTCCGCAAGCTCGCCGAGGCCGCGTGGGCCTGTGCCGACCCGGGCATCCAGTACGACGGTGTGATCAACAACTGGCACACCTGCCCCGAGTCCGGCCGCATCACCGCGTCCAACCCGTGCAGCGAGTACATGCACCTGGACAACACGTCCTGCAACCTCGCCTCGCTGAACCTGATGAAGTTCCTCGACGACGACGGCAAGGGCAACCAGTCCTTCGACGCCGAGCGCTTCTCCAAGGTCGTCGAGCTGGTCATCACCGCGATGGACATCTCCATCTGCTTCGCGGACTTCCCGACGCAGAAGATCGGCGAGAACACCCGCGCCTTCCGCCAGCTGGGCATCGGCTACGCCAACCTCGGCGCCCTGCTGATGGCCACCGGCCACGCGTACGACTCCGACGGCGGCCGCACCCTCGCCGCGTCGATCACCTCGCTGATGACCGGTACCGCGTACAAGCGCTCCGCCGAGCTGGCCGCGATCGTCGGCCCGTACGACGGCTACGCCCGCAACGCCGAGTCGCACAAGCGCGTCATGAAGCAGCACGCCGACGCCAACGCCGTTGCGCCGCGCACTGAAGACCTGGACAACGTCATCTGGGCCGCGGCCACCGAGGCCTGGCAGGACGTGATCCGCCTCGGCGAGAAGAACGGCTTCCGCAACTCGCAGGCCTCCGTCCTCGCGCCGACCGGCACCATCGGTCTCGCGATGTCCTGCGACACCACGGGCGTCGAGCCGGACCTGGCCCTGGTCAAGTTCAAGAAGCTCGTCGGCGGCGGCTCGATGCAGATCGTCAACGGCACCGTTCCGCAGGCCCTGCGCCGCATGGGCTACCAGGAAGAGCAGATCGAGGCGATCGTCGCCCACATCGCCGAGCACGGCGTGGTCGTCGACGCCCCGGGCCTCAAGACCGAGCACTACTCGGTCTTCGACTGCGCGATGGGCGAGCGTTCCATCTCCGCGATGGGCCACGTGCGCATGATGGCCGCGATCCAGCCCTGGATCTCCGGCGCGATCTCCAAGACGGTCAACATGCCGGAGACGGCGACCGTCGAGGAGATCGAGGAGATCTACTTCGAGGCGTGGAAGCTGGGCGTCAAGGCGCTCGCGATCTACCGCGACAACTGCAAGGTCGGCCAGCCCCTCTCCGCGAAGAAGAAGGAAGAGGAGAAGGAGGAGGTCACCGCCAAGGCGGAGGACACCATCCGGACGGCCGTCGAGAAGGTCATCGAGTACCGCCCGGTCCGCAAGCGCCTCCCGAAGGGCCGCCCGGGGATCACCACCTCCTTCACGGTCGGTGGCGCCGAGGGCTACATGACCGCGAACTCCTACCCGGACGACGGTCTCGGCGAGGTCTTCCTGAAGATGTCCAAGCAGGGTTCGACCCTCGCGGGCATGATGGACGCCTTCTCGATCGCCGTCTCGGTCGGTCTGCAGTACGGCGTCCCGCTGGAGACGTACGTCGCGAAGTTCACGAACATGCGCTTCGAGCCGGCCGGCATGACGGACGACCCGGACGTGCGGATGGCGCAGTCGATCGTCGACTACATCTTCCGTCGCGTGGCGCTCGACTTCCTGCCCTTCGAGACCCGCTCGGCCCTCGGCATCCACTCCGCCGAGGAGCGTCAGCGCCACCTGGACACCGGTTCCTACGAGCCCCTCGACGAGGAGCTCGACACGGAGTCCCTGACCCAGGCGGCCCCGCTCGCCGCGGTCCAGGTCGTCCCGGTCGTCAAGCCGGTCGCGATCGTCCCGGCCCCGGCCACCAAGACGGCGCACTCCAACGCCGAACTGGTCGAGATGCAGCTCGGCGTCTCCGCCGACGCCCCGCTGTGCTTCTCCTGCGGTACGAAGATGCAGCGCGCCGGCTCCTGCTACATCTGCGAGGGCTGCGGCTCCACCAGCGGCTGCAGCTGACGAGTACGCCGCTGCCACTGAGTAGCGAGTGAAGCGGGGACCGGCCACCGGCCGGTCCCCGCTTCTGCGTGCGCGCTCAGTGGGGGAAGGTCCGGGCCGGGCGGGTGATCACTTCCTCGCGGAAGACCTCGATCTCCGAGGCGACCTGGCGCATGAGGTGGGTGTCCTCGATCCGGTCCAGGTAGAGGCAGCGGGCGGCGAGGCCGGTCAGGTCGAAGGCGAAGCACAGGGACATCAGCGGGTTCACGAACAGTTCGGTGCCCCGGGTGCGGGAGGTGAACCGGACGTCCCCGAAGGAGCCCCGGACCGCCGCCGCGATCGAGCCGTGCACGATGCTCGGGTGGTCCGGGGTGCGGTCCTGGGCATGGGCCACGGCATCGAGGTACAGGGCGCCCTCGCGGGTGTTGCGCGAGATCGAGAACGCCCCGAGATAGGCCCCGTCCCGCTCCAGGGCCGCGATGTTCTCCAGCACGAGCGAGTGGCTGATCCCGTGGTACGCGTCCACGCCGAAGCCGACCGACACGACGAGCCGCTCGGGTACGTCGTCCAGCGCTGCCAGGGCCGCCACGCTGGTCATGTCCTCCTCGGGGGTGCCGAGCCCCGCTTCGTCACCCCGCATCAGGATGTCGGTGCCCCCGTCGACCAGGACCACCGCGTCGATGTCGTGCCGGTCGATCAGGGCCCGGTAGGCGGCCCGCAGCGGCTGGACGCCGACGGATTGGAAGGCGTGCACCGTGGACGGGTAGCGGTGCAGTTCCAGCCACTGGGCCAGGGTCCGCTCGGGGAAGTACGTCTGGTGCGGTGCCGAGTCGGGGCCGACGGCGACGACGTCCGGGGCGACCCAGTCGTCGAGCGGGAGGCCGGCGAGCGCGCTGAAGGAGAGGTTCGCCAGGTGGACCTCCTTGCCCTGGTGCAGGAGGGAGAGGGCGATCGGGAGGCCGGCGTAGACGTCGAAGCCGCCTCCGGCCCCGGCGACCAGGATCCGCTCGGCCGAAGCCAGGCGGGTGAACAGCGGGTTGGTGTGGAAGGCGGGCATGGCGATCATTGTGCGGGGGCGGCCGGACGACCGCCCCCGAATATCGCGGTGCGGAGAACGGCAGAACGGGGGAGCCATGGGGAGCAGGGGCGCGGTGTGGGGCGGCGACGAGCTGGATCTCGACGCCTACCTGGAGCGGATCGGCTGGGAGGGCGGGGAACTCCGCGCCGACCTGGCCACGTTGAAGGCAGTGCACCGGGCGCACACCGGTGCGATCACCTTCGAGAGCCTGGACGTGCTGTTCGGCCGCCCCGTCGGGCTGGACGTCAAGGAGGTCGAGGGCAAGCTCGTGCACGGCCGCCGCGGCGGGTACTGCTACGAGCAGAACACCCTGCTGGCCGCCGCCCTGGAGCGGATCGGCTTCGAGGTCTCCGGACGCGGTGCCCGCAACCGCTCCCGGGGAGGCGCTCTGACCGCGGTGACGCACGCCGTCCTCGTCGTCACCGTGGAAGGGGAACCGTGGCTCTGCGACGCCGGGTTCGGCTGGCAGGGGCCGCGCGAGCCCGTGCCGCTGGCGCGCCCCGGAGCCGAAGTGCGCCAGGGGGAGTGGGTGTTCCGCGTCCGGGAGGAACCGGACGGGGTCCTCGTGCTGTGCGTGCCGCGCGAGGGTGCCTGGCGGGACCTGTACGCCTTCTCCCCGCAGCCCTACCACCCCGTCGACTACGTGGTGCTGAACCACTACAGCTCCTCGCACCCCCGCTCCGCCTTCGTCGGCCGGGTCGTCGTCCAGCGGCAGGGCGACTCCGACCGCCTGGCCCTCGTAGGGCGGGAGCTCTCGCGGCTGCTCCCCGACGGGCGGACCGAGCGGCGGGAGGTTCCGGCCGGAGAACTGCTCGCCCTGCTCGGCCGGGAGTTCGGGCTTCGGCTGTCCGAGCGGGACGCGGCGGAACTCCTTCGGATGTACCGCGCCGAGGACTGACCCGGGCCCCGCCGGGCCCGTACGATGGCGCAGTGCTGGTCAAGTGGATTCGCTGCACGGTGACGGACCGACGCGGGTTCGAGCGCGGGCAGCGCAAATGGGCGGGGCTGCCCGGCGAACCCGGATTCCGGGGGCAGGGCGGCGGCTGGAGCCGGGGCCGGCAGGGGGTGGCGCACGTCTTCACCTTCTGGGAGAGCCGTTCCTTCTACGACTCCTTCATGGCCCGCTCCCACGACCGGCTGGCCGCTTCGCAGAACGGCACCTACACCGACGCGCGGGTCACGCTCTTCGACCACCGCTTCGACGTGAAGACCGGCTTCGAACCGCGCTTCACCGACGCCGACGTCGTCCGGGTCGCCCACACCCGGGTGCGGGAGGGCCGCGTGGACCATTTCGCGCTCATGCAGGAGAAGGTCTGGAATCCGGCCATGGCGGGCTCGCCCGGCATGGTCCGGGGTCTCTTCGGCGAGGCTCCCGGCCGCGAGTTCCTGGTGCTGTCGATGTGGCACGCGGCGGCCGAACACGGCAAGTACCGGCAGGAGCGCGTCGAACGGCTGTCGCTGCGCGCCCAGATCCAGGCCGATGTGGAGGCCCTCACCGGGGACGTCGTCGACCTCGAACCGTCCTGGACGGTGTGACCGGGAGTGTCTGACGACCCGACTGTATGGTCGGCGCCGGTCTCGACCGGCGAGCCCGGTCGATGTGCCCGGCGGTGGCCGAATAGGGTCGTGGAATGGTTCGACCACGGCGCATCGTCCTTGTCCGGCACGGGGAATCGGAGGGCAATGCCGATGACACGGTGTACGAGCGGGAGCCCGACCACGCCCTCCGGCTGACCCGCACCGGGCGCGAGCAGGCGGCGGAGGCCGGCGTGCGCCTGCGCGAGCTCTTCGGGGACGAGCACGTCAGCGCGTACGTCTCCCCGTACCGCCGGACCCTGCAGACCTTCCGCGAGCTGCGCCTGGACCCGACGCGCGTCCGCATGCGCGAGGAGCCGAGGCTGCGCGAGCAGGACTGGGGGAACTGGCAGGAGCGGGAGGACGTACGGCTGCAGAAGGCCTACCGGGACGCGTACGGGCACTTCTTCTACCGTTTCGCGCAGGGGGAGTCGGGCGCGGACGTGTACGACCGGGTCGGGGCCTTCCTGGAGAGCCTCTACCGCAGCTTCGAGGCACCGGACCATCCGGAGAACGTGCTGCTCGTGACGCACGGCCTGACGATGAGGCTGTTCTGCATGCGCTGGTTCCACTGGTCCGTGGCCGAGTTCGAGGCACTCTCCAACCCGGGGAACGGCGAGTACCGGGTGCTCCTGCTGGGCTCCGACGGGCGGTACCGGATGGACCGCCCGTTTGAGCGGTGGACCACACCCGAGCCCTACGACCTGGACGGCTAGAGTGACGCGCGATGACCTCTGACTCCTCTCCCGAAGGGCGCTACGCACGCGCCATGGCCAGCCTGCGAGGGCTGGCCCTGGGCGACGCACTGGGTTCCCAGTACTTCGTCCCCGTGAACTACCCGCTGCTCAAGCGGCGCGAGCTGCCCGCCGGCAGCGATCCGTGGCAGTGGACCGACGACACCGAGATGGCCTGCTCGGTGGTGGCCGTGCTCGCCGGGCACGGCCGGGTGGACCAGGACGCGCTGGCCGCCTCCTTCGCCGCGCACCACGACTTCGACCGCGGCTACGGGCCCGCCGTGAACCGGATGCTGCGTCTGATCCGCGAGGGCGCGGACTGGCGCACGCTCGCCGCGGAACTGTTCAACGGGCAGGGCTCCTGGGGCAACGGTGCGGCCATGCGGGTCGCCCCGCTGGGCGCCTGGTACGCCGACGACCCGGAACAGGCCACCCACCAGGCGGAGATCTCCGCCTACACCACCCACCAGCACCGCGAAGCGGTGTGCGGCGCGATGGCCGTGGCCGCCGCGGCCGCGCTGGCGGCCGATCCGGCCGGGCCGCCGAAGGCCGCCGACCTGCTGGACGGGGTGATCGCGCTGGTGCCGCGGAGCGCGGTGGGCGCCGGAGTTCGGCGGGCGCGCGACATGCTCGACTACGGCGACGCGACCACCGTCGCCGCCGTACTGGGCTGCGGCCGGCGCACCAGCGCCCACGACACGGTGCCGTTCGCCCTGTGGTCGGCGGCGCGGGGCCTGGACGATTACGAGCGGGCCTTCTGGACCACCGCCCAGGTGGGCGGGGACGTGGACACCACCTGCGCGATCGTCGGCGGAGTGCTGGGCGCACGCGGGGACGCGGTGCTGCCGCAGGCCTGGCTGGCCCGGACCGAGGCACTGCCGGCCTGGCTGCCGGAGGCGGCGGAGTAGCGCACCCCTCCGTTTGTCACGGTCCTGCCACAGGCGTCTTTTGAGCCTGTTCAAAACCGCATCTGACCGGCCTACCCTGTCGGCTTCGCCTCCCCCGCCACACGGCCGGGGAGGCCGACAGGGGAGGGGAACCCGATGTCAGCAGGGAACACCGGCGCGGAGAACGCCGGTACGACGGGCGGCCCGAGCGGCGCGAGCGGCGCGGGCACGGGGGCCGCAGTCGCGCCGCCCGGCTGGGATCCCAAGGCCTGGCAGGCCCACCAGGTGCGCAAGGAGCGGGCCGCCTCCGGCGCCTGGTCGATCGCCCCGCTCGCCTGGGCCGAGGCCGCGCGCCCGGCCGCCGTGGGACCGGTACCGGCCGTCGTGCTGGGGGCCGTGCTCGCCTCCGGCCTCGCCGCCTCCCTGCTCCTCGGCGAGGGGCTCGGCCCGGGTCTGCTCCTCGCGGTCCTGCCGGCGCTCGTCGCCGCCTACGCGGCCGCCCGTGCGGCCGGCCGCAGACTGCGTCCGTGGACCGCGCTCTGGGCGCTCGGCTGTCTCGCGCTGCTCACCGTGCCCGCCCTGCGCGCCTCCGCCTGGCCGGCCGTGACGGCCCTGTTCGCGGCCCTCCTGACGGGCGCCCTGGCCCTGCACGGCAGCCGCAGGTGGCCCGGCATCCTGCTCGGCCCGGTCGGGCTGCTGGACTCCGCCGTCCTCGGGGTGCGCTGGGTCTGGAGCGGCCTGCGCTCGCGCGGCGAAGGGCGCCGCGAGCGCTGGCTGCCGGTGGCGAAGGCCGTCGTGGTGGCCGTGGTCCTGCTGGCGCTCTTCGGCACCCTGTTCGCCTCCGCCGACGCCGCGTTCGCCGACCTGCTGAGCGGACTGACCCCCGACGTCAGCGGCATGGGCGGCCCGGTCCGCTTCCTGCTGTTCGCGGTGGGCCTCCTCGTCGCGGTCGCCGTCGCCCGCGCCGCCGCCGCTCCCTCCCGCTGGGACCGGATCGAGGTGCGCCCGGGCAAGGCGCGCTCACGGGTGGAGTGGGCCCTTCCGCTCATCGTGCTGAACCTGCTCTTCGCCGCCTTCAACGCCGTCCAGCTCGCCGTCCTCTTCGGCGGTTACCGCAAGGTCCTTGAGGCCACCGGCCTCACCTACGCCGCGTACGCGCGCCAGGGCTTCTGGCAGCTGCTCTGGGCCACGCTGCTCACCCTCGCCGTCATCGCGCTCGCCCTGCGCTGGGCCCCGCGCGACGGAGCCGGCGACCGGCGGCTGGTGCGCGTCGTGCTCGGCACGCTCGGCGTGCTCACCCTCGTGGTCGTCGCCTCGGCGCTCCGCCGCATGGACCTGTACGTGGACGCGTACGGGCTGACCAGGCTGCGCCTGTCGGTGGCCGGTGTGGAGCTGTGGCTCGGGCTGGTCATCGTACTGATCATGGCCGGCGGGCTGTTCGGCGCGCGCTGGCTGCCCCGCGCGGTCGCGGGGAGCGCCGTTGCGGCCGTACTGGCCTTCGGGCTGATGTCCCCGGACGGGGTGATCGCGGAGGGCAACGTCACGCGGTACGAACAGGACGGCAAGATCGACCTGGCCTACTTCCAGTCGCTGTCGGCGGACGCGGTACCCGCCCTGGACCGGCTGCCCGAGCCCCAGCGCTCCTGTGCCCTGCGCGGGATCGCCAGGGACCTGGCGGCGGCGGGCCGGACGCCCTGGTACGCGACGAGCCTGGGGGAGCGCCGGGCCCGGGAGATCCTGAGCGAGCGGGGGGTGAGCGCCTCGTACGAGCAGTGCAAGGGCCTGGGAACCTTCGGCAGCCGGATCGAGCACTAGGCCGAAGGTGCCGGACCAGGCCCGCGCGGGGCCCGGCGCGGAAGCTTCCCGCGCCGGGCCCTTCGTACGGGACTGCGTGCTCAGGCGGCCGGACCGGCCTTCGCGGCGGCTCCGTTCAGGGCCTCCAGGTCGCTCGGGCGCACGCGGATCACCAGCAGCGCGGTGAGGAGCGCGATCCCCGCCATCACCACGGCGGCGATGAAGGCGGTGGCGATGCCCCGGGTGAGGACGAGGTCCCCCCAGGGGTCGGGCAGCCGGCCGGTCTTCAGGAACGCCTCCAGTTGTCCCGGGTCGGCGTGCGCCTGGAAGTCCGGGATCTGTCGGGCGGCCTCGTTGCGGCCGGCGGTGCCGAAGACGGTGACCAGGATGGACAGTCCGAGCGAGCCGCCGACCTGCTGGCTCGCGTTGAGCAGTCCGGAGGCCGCACCCGCTTCCTGCGGGGCCACTCCGGAGACGGCGGTGAGGGTGAGGGTGACGAAGTTGAGGCCCATGCCGAAGCCGAACAGCAGCATCGGGCCCAGCACCCCGGACAGGTAGGAGCTGTCGGTCTCGATGAAGGACAGCCAGGTCAGGCCGGCGCCGGTGAGGGCGGATCCGATGACCATGAACGGCTTGGGACCGAAGCGCGGCAGCAGGCGCTGCGAGAGTCCGGCGGCGGTGATGATGGCGGCCGTGATCGGCAGGAAGCCGATGCCCGACCGGATCGGGGAGAAGTCCAGGACGTTCTGCACGAACTGGACGATGAAGAAGAACATCCCGAACATCGCGGCGGCGAGGCTGAGCATGATCACGTAGGTCCCGGTGCGGTTGCGCGAGGCGAACATGCGCAGCGGGATGATCGGATCGGTGGCCCGGGACTCTACGAGCGCGAAGGTCGCGAGCAGCAGGACGGCCACGCCGAACGAGCCGATGGTCACGCCGTCGCGCCAGCCGTCCTGGGACGCGCGGATGAACCCGTAGACGAGCGCGGTCATGCCTCCGGTGGAGGTGAGCGCTCCGGCGATGTCGAAGCGGCCCGGATGGCGCTCGGACTCGTTGATGTAGAGCGGGGTCAGGAAGGCGATCAGCAGACCGATCGGCACGTTGACGAAGAAGACCCACCGCCAGTCGAGCCATTCGGTGAGCATGCCGCCGGCCAGCAGGCCGACCGCGCCGCCGCCCGCGGAGACGGCGGCGAACACGCCGAACGCGCGGTTGCGTGCGGGTCCCTCGGCGAAGGTCGTGGTGACCAGGGCGAGGGAGGTCGGCGAGGCGATGGCGCCGCCGACGCCCTGGAGGGCCCGGGCGGCGAGCAACTGCCAGGACTCCTCGGCGAATCCGCCGAGCAAGGAGGCCAGGGTGAAGAGCAGGATGCCGGTCAGGAAGACGCGGCGGCGGCCCAGGATGTCGCCGGCGCGGCCGCCGAGCAGCAGCAGCCCGCCGAAGGCGAGCGTGTAGGCGCTGATCACCCAGGACAGGTCGGTGGTGGAGATGGCCAGGTCGGTCTGGATGTGCGGGAGCGCGATGTTCACGATCGTCGCGTCGAGGACGACCATGAGCTGGCAGGCGGCGATGACGGTGAGCGCCACTCCCGGGCGCCCCCCTCGGCGGGCCGCGGCCGGTATCCGGAGTGTGGAGAGCTGAGGAGTTGTCACTGTGGGTCCCCCCAAGTGAAATAGTGAACGCAATCGTTCACGGCGGTTCCACGGTAGGGAGACAGCCTTAGTGAACGCAAGCGTTCACTAAGGCTGAAAATGTGTGCGACGTACGCATGAGCCGGTCGGAGGTAACGGGAGTGGTGGGTTCACGCCGGCCGGTGGCGGCCCCGGGTCGCAGGCGCGGACCCGAACTCGAACGGGCGATCCTCGACGCCGTGTTGGAGCAGTTGGGCACCGACGGCTGGAACGCCCTCACGATGGAGGGCGTCGCCTCGGGGGCGCAGACGGGCAAGGCCGCGCTGTACCGCCGCTGGCCTTCGAAAGCGGACCTGGTGGCCGAGGCGCTGCGGATGCGGCTGCCCCCGCTCGGCCGGATTCCGGACCTGGGGTCGGTGCGCGAGGACCTGTACGCGGTGTGCGTGCGGATGCGGGACGTCATGCGGTCGCGGGCCGGGCAGGCACTGAGGACGGTGCTTCACGAGTGCGATCACATCCATGCGGAACGGTTCCGCGACCTGGTCCGGGCCGGGCTGTACGAACCGGCGCACGGGCTGATCGGCGAGCTCGTGCGCCGAGGAATCGCCCGAGGGGACGTCCGGCCGGACGCGACCGGTCCGCTGCTCGTCGAGGTCATCCCGGCGCTGATGATGTACCGCGCGAAGGTGTGCGGGAGCGAATGGGCGGACGCGGAAATCGCCGAGATGATCGACGGCGTGATGGTGCCGCTGCTCAGGGTGTGAGACGGGGCGGGGTGGGTGGCGCGGCGCCGAGGTGGCCGGGGCGCGGCGGGAAGGGGGCGGCGGCGCGGCGGAGAGGGGGCGGGGTGTGCAGGCGGCCCGGGGCGGCGTAACCTTGCTGGCGCCATGCCGTACGAAGCACCCACTCACACCGTCGAACGCTCCCTCCGAGCGACCACCGGCGCCAAGGTCATCGCCGGGGTCGACGAAGTCGGACGAGGGGCCTGGGCCGGTCCCGTCACCGTCTGCGCGGCGATCACCGGCCTGCGCCGGCCGCCCGCGGGACTCACCGACTCCAAACTGCTCACCGCCAAACGCCGTGATGCGCTCGTCGGCGTCCTGGAGGACTGGGTCACGGCCTACGCCCTGGGCCACTCGTCCCCCGAGGAGATCGACGAGCTCGGGATGACCGCCGCCCTGCGCCTCGCCGCGGTGCGCGCCCTGGAGGCGCTGCCCGTGCGGCCCGACGCGGTGATACTCGACGGCAAGCACGACTACCTCGGTGCGCCCTGGCAGGTCCGGACGGTGATCAAGGGCGACCAGTCCTGCGTCGCCGTCGCCGCGGCCTCGGTGATCGCCAAGGTCCGGCGCGACCGGATGATGGCCGAGATCGGCGAACAGGGTGGCGGAATCGAGGACTTCGCTTTCGCCGCCAACGCCGGATATCCCTCGCCCGTGCACCGGGCGGCACTGGACGAGCAGGGGCCGACCGCGTACCACCGGCTCTCCTGGTCCTACCTCGACGCGCTGCCCCGCTGGAGCCACCTCAAGAAGGTGCGCCGCAGCGAGGAATCGATGGAGCTGGAAAACGGAGGCCAACTCGGCTTCGATTTCTGATCGCACGCACGTGCCACCAACCGGTACGTTTCGCACCGGTGTTTGATGAATGTCAGCTCATGCCTCTCACCCCCGCCCCCGAGGAGCCTCAGATTCACGAGAGTGCCCAGGGTCCCCGCGTCACGCCGGCCGCGAGCCGCAGCGCGCAGACCCCCCGCCCCGTACCCGGTCCGCGTCCCGCCCCGAGGCCCGCGCCGCCCGCGCCGCGGAAACCGCAGGCCACCCCCGTTCCCGTAGCCGCCGCACCTTCGGTCTCGGCGGCCGTCCCGCAGATCCAGCTGATCCCGGCATCCGCCGAGGGCGCGCTGGACGCGGCCGAAGAGGCCGTGGACCTGCTGCTCGACACCGGGCGGGCGCCCGGTGACATCCTGGTGCTCACCACCGGCGACCCGCACCCGTGGGCCGCGCACGAGCTGTCCTTCGGCGAGGCCGCGTACTGGGCCCTGCACGATGCCGGGGACGACGTCTTCTACGCGGACGCGGCGCAGGTGCAGCGCGCGGCCGGCCGTCCCGTCGTGGTCTTCGCGGCCAACGGCGGACTCGTCTCGGCGGCAGCCGGAGCCCTGCCGGTCGCGCTCGCGCGAGCCGGTGCGCTCCTGATCGTGTGCGGCGAGCCGCAGCAGATCAACTCCGTGCTGGGTGCGGGCGTCTGACGCTCCGTACTCCCGCACGGTCGAGGGGTGGGGCGGGCCGCTGGCCGGCCCTGCCGAAGTCCGAGGCCTGACCAGCCGTACGCCCGTTCCGGGTGTACGGCCGTTGGTCGTTCCCGGGTACGGGGCCCTGCGGGCTCAGCGCGCGGCGGTGCGGCGCAGGGCCTCCGTGGCTCCGCCGCCGCTGCGCAGGGAGAGCGGCCCGAACTCGGACGGCGCCTCGCCGAGGCGCTCGGGCCGGGACTCCGAGCTGGGGCTCCGGCCGCCGCGTCCCTCGCCCAGCACCTGCCAGCCACCCCGGGTCAGCGTGATGTACGCGCCGCAGCGCAGCCCGTGCAGGGTGCAGGCGTCCCGCAGCCCCCACATCCAGGCCCCGTCCTCCTCGGTCCAGCGCTCGTCGCCGTCGCGGCAGAACAACAGCACGGCGGTCCGTACCGGGGTCCGGCGCCGCAGGTCGTGCGGAATGACCCGGCGCAGCCGGGAGAGCAGGGCGTTGCGGTACTCCCAGCCGTCGGCCGCGGTGGAACGCTGCACGAAGGAGGCGCTGGCCACGAGCCGCTCCTCGGGCCCCAGGACGGCGATCACCGCCGTGGACGGACCGGGGCTGTGCCGTGAATGCAGCCCGCTGACGACCTCGCGCGGATTGCGCAGCAGGGGGACGCCCGACGCCGTCCACTCGGAGGGTTCCAGCAGTCTGCCGTGCCGGCTGGCGCGGCCGGTTGCCATGGTCAGGGACGTGGTCGAGGGCGGGGCGAATCCGAAGGTCACGGTCCTCCCTTCGGGTACACGCCCGGGTACGGGCACAGCTGGAGTGCGGGCGCGCCGCGGCACGGCTCAGGAGAGCGCCGTCGAGCCGAGCGGGAGCAACACAATTCTCGCGTGGCCCGTGAGCATGCGGCAACGAGCAATTGGAGCCGCCGACCGGAATTCGCCGGTATGCCGTTCATATCCTTGCCCCGCCACGCCGAAGATGACTCATTCCGTCCGGGCCGGAGCGCGGGCACCAGGGGAAACACATCCTCGGCTGCCGGTCCGGAGTGGCGGTCGCGTGGCGGTCGCGCGGCGGCGCGGACGGGTGGTGGGCCGCACGTCACGCTGGGTGAATTGGCCGATTGTCCTAGGCATCGGGTTGCATGGGGGGATGGACAACCTGGAGCTCCGCGCTGAAGCCGATGCCATCCTCGCTGAGCTGGTCGGTGCCCCGGGGGGCTCGGCGCGGCTGCGGGAGGACCAGTGGCAGGCGGTGTCGGCCCTGGTGGAGGAGCGCCGACGGGCCCTGGTGGTGCAGCGCACGGGGTGGGGCAAGTCGGCCGTGTACTTCGTGGCGACGGCTCTGCTGCGCCGTCGAGGCGCCGGCCCGACCGTGATCATCTCGCCGCTCCTGGCGCTGATGCGCAACCAGGTCGATGCGGCGGCACGGGCCGGGATCCAGGCACGGACGATCAACTCGGCCAACCCGGAGGAGTGGGAGACGATCTACGGGGAGGTCGAGCGGGGCGAGACCGACGTTCTCCTCGTGAGTCCGGAGCGCCTCAACTCGGTGGACTTCCGGGAACAGGTGCTGCCCAAGCTCGCGGCCACGACCGGCCTGCTGGTGGTCGACGAGGCCCACTGCATCTCCGACTGGGGCCACGACTTCCGCCCCGACTACCGCCGGCTGCGCACCATGCTCGCCGAGCTCGCCCCCGGCGTGCCCGTGCTCGCCACCACCGCGACGGCCAACGCACGGGTCACGGCGGACGTGGCCGAGCAACTGGGCACGGGAGGCGGGGGCGCCCTGGTCCTGCGCGGCCCGCTCGACCGCGAGAGCCTGCGGCTGGGCGTGCTCGAGCTGCCGAACGCGGCGCACCGGCTGGCCTGGCTGGGGGAGCGGCTCGGGGACCTGCCGGGCTCGGGGATCATCTACACGCTGACGGTGGCCGCCGCCGAGGAGGTCGCGGCGTTCCTGCGGCAGCGCGGGTATCCGGTGGCCTCCTACACGGGGAAGACGGAGAACGCCGACCGGCTGCAGGCCGAGGAGGACCTGCTCGCGAACCGGGTGAAGGCGCTGGTGGCGACGTCCGCGCTGGGCATGGGCTTCGACAAGCCGGACCTCGGATTCGTGGTGCACCTGGGCTCTCCCTCGTCCCCGATCGCCTACTACCAGCAGGTGGGGCGTGCGGGGCGCGGCGTGGACCACGCCGACGTGCTGCTGCTGCCGGGCCGGGAGGACGAGGCGATCTGGGCGTACTTCGCTTCGGTCGGGTTCCCTCCCGAGGAGCAGGTCCGGCGGACCCTGGACGTGCTGGAGCAGGCGGGCCGTCCGTTGTCGCTGCCGGCGCTGGAGCCGTTGGTGGATCTTCGGCGGTCGCGGCTGGAGACGATGCTCAAGGTCCTGGACGTGGACGGCGCGGTCAAGCGCGTGAAGGGCGGCTGGGCCTCCACCGGTCAGCCGTGGGCCTACGACGCAGAGCGGTACGAACGGGTGGCCCGGCAGCGGCAGGCCGAGCAGCAGGCCATGCGGGACTACGTGTCGACCACGGGATGCCGGATGGAGTTCCTCCAGCGGCAGCTCGACGACGAGAAGGCGACCCCCTGCGGCCGCTGCGACTCCTGCGCCGGGCCCTGGCTCGACCCCGCCGTGTCCCACGGTGCCCTCGATGCGGCGACCGGCGAGCTGGACCGCCCCGGGGTCGAGGTCGAGCCCCGCCGCATGTGGCCCTCGGGCATGCCCGCGGTCGGCGTCGACCTCAAGGGCCGCATCCCCGTGGGCCAGCAGGCGGCCACGGGGCGCGCGCTGGGCCGGCTGTCGGACATCGGCTGGGGCAACCGCCTGCGCCCGCTCCTGTCGGAGCAGGCCGCGGACGGCCCGGTTCCGGACGACGTGCTGGCGGCCGTGGTGACGGTGGTGGCCGACTGGGCCCGTTCGCCGGGCGGCTGGGCCGGTGGGGCGATGGCCCGGCCCGTGGGAATCGTGGCCATGCCCTCCCGCTCCCGCCCGCAGCTGGTGGGCTCGCTCGCCGAGGGCCTGGCCCGGGTCGGCCGGCTCCCGCTGCTGGGCAGCCTCGCCTACACCCCGCAGGCCGGCGAGTACGGCGCGCACCGCAGCAACTCCGCCCAGCGGCTGCGCGCCCTGGCCGCCTCGTTCGCCGTCCCCGAGGAGCTCGCCGCCGCCCTGGCCGCCACCCCCGGACCGGTCCTGCTCGTGGACGACTACGCCGACTCCGGCTGGTCCCTGGCCGTGGGGGCACGCCTCCTGCGCCAGGGCGGGGCCGACATGGTGCTCCCCCTGACCCTTGCTCTGGCGGGCTGAGGGAACACCGGCGCGCGGGGCACTCGTACCCCCCCCATCAACGGGTAGTCCGCGGCAACCGTTCGCCAAGTCAAGACCGGACCCGGCTTCGTAGGATCCTCGGAGGAGGGTTGAGCGGCGATGCCGCTTGGCCTCCTTTGCCGACTCCTCGGGGGTGAACCGGACCAAGAGCTGCGCGACTTCACGGCCGATGCCGGCGGGAATTCGAGATTGCTTGCCCAATGCGCGACCGGGCTCGTGGAAGAAGGGCTCGCAAAGGAGCGTGGGAGAACGGTCGGGCTGACGGAGCGCAGGGTCCCGGGCCGCGTGGTGGCGTTCGTGAAGCGTCTGCTGGGTGATCTCGGCCTGGACTGTCAGAGATTCCTCAAGGTCGCCGCGGTCTTGGGCAGGTCCTGCATGCTGGAGGACGCTTCCAGAATGCTGGGAAAATCCACCGCCAGCCTGCTTTCGTCCTTGGATGAAGCGATCTCCTCGGGTTTCGTCGTTGCGGCGGAACGCCAACTCGTATTCCAGAGCGTGGATGGCCGACCGGCCGGCCGGTCCGCCCCAGGAGCTGCGGGCGACTCGGGCGAGGTCTGCTCGAAGCCCCACGGCCTGATCATGGACGGAAGGTCGACAGCCGGAATCCGTACGGCGGAGCGCGTCCTGTCCGGCTCCACGAGTTCGGCTTCCGCCCGGCTCGATGCGGAGGCCTCCGTGATCCTGGGGTACTCCCTGCTCGGCATGGAGGAGGCGGCCTGCGCGAACTCGCGGACCCGTCGGCCGTCCATCCGGAAGTACTGCAGGCCCTCGTCCAGCGTCCGGACGCTGGTCGGGGTCCGGCTGCCGCCGGCCGGGACGCTGATCAGCTCGTGCTGGTCGCCCCGGGTGAGCAGCGAAGTGGCGAATATGCCGCGGTCGTTCGGGGCCGGGCCGAGGACGACGGCCCCGGCGCCGCCACCGAACAGGATGGCGGTCCGGCGGTCGGAGTAGTCGAGGATTCGGGGGTGGATGTCCGCGCCGATGACCAGTCCGCAGCGGTCGCCGGGCTCGGTGCAGAACATCCGCTCGGCGACCGTCAGCGCGTACACGAAACCGCTGCACACCGCGTTCAGGTCGAAGGCCGCCGCGTTCACCGCCCCCAGCCGGTGCTGGACGATGCTCGCCGTGGACGGCTGCGGGTGATCCGGCGTGGACGTGTCGACGACGATGTACGCGAGCTCCTCGGGCCCGACACCCGCTTGGTCTTGCGGACGATCCATTCGCCAGTGACCCCGGCCCGTCAATGAAAGCATGACCGGCCGGTGTTGTCCGCTGAATGTCTCACTCGGTTGAGTAGTAGGCAGGTTGGCGCCCCGTGGATAGAATCTAAGCATGCTGATCAGTGACGTGATGACGGTGAATTCGTGAAATTGCGCATGCCAGTAAGGGATTGATTATGAGAATGGCCGTCACCTCGACCCGGAGATGAGAGCACGACCGTCAGTCATCTCGGGGCAGCCGTGGATACGACTGCCATCGACGCCGTGATCAGTGACTTCTTCGGCCGGCGCCGAGCCGAAGCCGACGCGCTCGGCCAGGACTTCGCGGCCGTGGTCGCGGAGCTGGAGAACTACGTCCTGAGCGGCGGAAAGTGTGTCCGACCGGTCTTCGCCTGGCTGGGCTGGATCGGGACCGGCTCGACCAGGACGATCCGGGCACCGCAGCCGTGTTGACCGCCTGCGCGGGGCTCGAACTGCTGCACGCGTCGGCCCTGATGCACGACGACATCATCGATGCGTCCGACACCCGCCGCGGTCGTCCCGCCGCACACGTGGCCACCGCATCCCTGTACCTCGGGCTGGCCGCCCTGCTCGACAACGCCGACGATCTGACCGGGCAGGCCATCGGCCTGTTCAACTACGGGTCGGGCGGCGTCGCCGAGTTCTTCGCCGGAGTCCCGGTCCCGGGCTACCGCGCGCACCTGCGCCGAGCAGCACCGCGAGGCGATCGCCCGGCGCCGGGCGATCGGCTACGCCGACTACCGGGAACGCCACGAGCACCCCTTCCCGGTCGACGGCGGCGACCACCCCGCGCCGAGGGAGACCACCGGGCCGTACCGGCTGGCCGGGCTGTTCGGGCACAAGCGGGTGTACGAGCCTAGGTATCGGGAGTTATCCACAGGGGTTTCTGAATCCGGTCGGACACGGGACCTTCGGGACATGACGAACAACAACCACGAAGCGGCACGCATCCCGTCCGACCCCTCGTCCGACCCCTCCTCCACCGGCTCGTCCAACGGCTCGTCCGGAGGATCGCCCGGAGGCGTCGACGCATCCCGGATCACCCTGCGCAGTCCGGCCGAACTGGCCGACGCACTGCCCTACATGCTCGGCTTCCATCCGAGCGACTCCCTCGTCATGGTCGCCGTCCACGGGGAGGCCGGCCGCTTCGGCGGCCGGCTCCGGGTGGGCATTCCCGCGGCCCCCGACGAGTGGGAGGACACCGCCCGGCAGGTCGCCGACTGTCTGATCCGCGGCAGCGTGCGGCGCGGGTCCCGGCCCGACGGCATCATCGTGTTCCTCTGCCAGGACCCGCAGCGCGGCGACAGCGCGCAGCGGGTGATGACCAGGCTGCGCCCCCTCGCCCAGCGGATCCGGCTGGCCTGCGGAGCCCTGGACGTGCCCGTACTGGAGGCCCTGTGCCTCTCCGCCGGGCGGTACTGGTCCTACTGCTGCCCGGACGGGCGCTGCTGCCCCGCCGAGGGCACCGCACTGGCCGCGCCGGGCACCTCGGTGATGGCGGCCGCGGCCACTTTCGCGGGCCTCCAGGTACGCGGCTCCCTCCGGGAGATCGAGCGCCGGCTGACACCGCTGCGCGGGACGGTGGCCGACGCGATGGAAGGGGCCCTGGACTGTGCTGCCGTCGCGCTGGTGCCGAAGATCCTCGACGGGGCCACCCGGGAGGAGGTGGGGGCCGAGACCGTCCTGCTCGCCCGCGCGCTGATCCAGCGCATGACCCTGGCACCGCCGTCCGAAGGCGGCCCCGGAGCCGATGCCTGGGACGACGGGCTACTGGGCCACGACGAGGCTGCCTCATTGATCCTCGGGCTCCAGGACCGCGAGATCCGCGACATCGCCGCCGAGTGGATGGAGGGCGAGGAGGCGGCCCCCGCCCTGCGGCTCTGGCGCGCCTTGGCCCGGCGCTGCGTCGGGGCCTACGGGGAGCACGCGGCGGCTCCCCTCACCCTGGCGGGCTGGGTCTCGTGGTCCACGGGGGACGAGCCGACGGCCAGGATCGCCCTGGGGCTGGCCCTGCGGGCGGACGACGGGTACCGCTTCGCGCAGCTGCTGCACCACGCGTGCAACGAGGGGATCGACCCGGAGGGGCTGCGGGAGTGCCTGCGGGAGGAGCGGCGGCGCCGGGAGCCGCGCCGCGGGCGCCTGCCGGCAGGACCCCGGCGGGCGGGCTCCGCCACCAGGCCGCCCGGCCGTCCGGGCAGGGCGGATAGGACGGATAGGGCGAGCAGCCGCCGCGAGTTCGGCAGCACCGCTGGGAGCGAGCAGTGAGGCGCGGGTGGGGGCGGGGCTCTGGCGGGGGTTGGTGCCGCGGCCGGGGTGAGGGCCGGTCGGGCGGTCGGGTCGCGGGTTGGGATTCGGGATGGGTGGGTGGTCGGGGTGAGGGCCCGGACACGGGCCGGTTGGGACGCTGGGCCGCGGGCTGGGATACGTGCCGGCTGGGCCGTCGGGTCGCGGGGCGGGACAGGGGACGGGTGGGCGGTCGGGGTGAGGGCCGGGTGGGTGGTCCGGGTGAGGGCTGCGGGGCCGGGCTCCGGGGAGGGGCGCGAGCGGTTCTGAGGTGGCCGCCCCCGCGAAGGCCGGTGCTCCGCCGGGCGCAGCCCCCACCGGGGCCCGTGACCCGGGCGGGGGCGGGGGCGTTGCGCTGGGGGGTGGTGGGGATCCGGCCGCGCCGCCGCCCAGCCGACCCACCCGGAGCGCAGACAAGGCGACCCATGTCTCACCCCGTACCCCCCGCCCGCGTAGCCCCCACCCGCAGGGCCGACCTGCCGCCGGTGCACGGTGCCGTCATCTGCGTCTCCGCGCCGTGCCTGGTCATCTCGCCCGAGCACGGCCAGCTCACCGGGCGGGGGGTCGACGGGATCTACCGGGCCGGGCTCCGGCTGCTGTCCCGCTGCGTGCTGCGCGTCGCCGGCCGGGACCCGGTCGCGGTGCAGGGCCGCAGCCTCGGCGCCGACCGGGCCTCCTTCACCGCGACCGTCCGTACCGGAGCGGAGCCCGGTCCCGACCCCGACGTCGGGGTCGAGCGGATCCGGCACGCCGACGGCACCGAGCGGATCACCCTGCGCAGCTTCACCGGCCGGCCCCTGCGGTTCCCGGTGGAGGTCTCGCTCGGCACCGACCTGGCGGAGCTGGCCGACGTGGCCGCCGGCCGGGCCGGGCCGGAGCTGCCCGCAGGGGTGCACGCCGCCGGGCTGCGCTGGACCGACGGCGAGGCCCAGGCCGTCACCGCGGCCGAGCCGCCTCCGGACGACGCCCTGGCCTCGGCCGGGCTGCTGCGCTGGCAGCTCGAACTGCGCCCCGGCGAGTCCCGCACCATCGAGCTGCGGACCACCCGGGACCGAGCAGCCCGGGCCCCCGCCGGACAAGTGGCCAACCCGCTGTCCGACGACGCCCGCGCGGAGGGCGACGACCCGCGGGCCGAGGCATGGCTGCGCACGAGCGTGCAGGACCTGGGCGCCCTGCTGCTCAGGGACCCGAAGCAGCCGGCCGACAGCTACGCGGCGGCCGGAGTGCCCTGGAGGCTCGGACTGGCCCCGGCGGAGTCCCTGTGGGCCGCCCGCATGGCGCTCCCGCTCGGCACCGGACTGGCCGCCGCGACCCTGCGGATCCTGGCCCGGACCCAGACCGCAGGGCGGGGCTCCGACGCGGGGAAGATCCCGGGGCCGCTCCGGGGCGCGGGGCCGCAGCTGCCCCCGGGATGCACCGGGACCGAGGCGACGCTCGCCTTTCCCGCGGTGCTCGCCGAAGCCCGGCTCTGGGGGATGCCCGAGGCGGAGGTGGCCCAGCTGCTCCCCGCCGCCGAGCGGTGCCTGGACTGGCTTCGGGGCGCCTTCGGGGAGGACGGCTTCCTGGCCGATCCCGATCCCGGACCCCGGCGCTGTGAAACCCAGGCCCACGCCCATCGCGCCCTGCTCCTCGGGGCCGACCTGCTCGCCGGGTGCGGGCGGCCCGGAGCCGAGGAGTGGCGGGACCGGGCGGCCGCGCTGCGGGAGCGGTTCGCAGCCCGCTTCTGGGTCGACGGCCCGGACGGCGGCCGGCCCGCGGCGGCCCTGCATCCCGACGGGCGGCCCCTGCCCCGGCTGACGGGGGCCGCCGCCCACCTGCTGGACACCGGGCTGCTCGGCGGCGGCCGGCTCGCGCGCGGGCTGCTCGACCGGGTCCGCGCCGAGCAGCTGGCACGGCTGCTGGGAGCCCCCGCCATGGATTGCGGATGGGGGTTGCGCAGCATGGCGCTCCGCGAGCCGGGGCACAACCCGTTCGGGTACCGCTCGGGTGCGGTGCGACCGTACGAGAGCGCGGTCGCCGTGGCCGGCCTGGCCCAGGCGGGCTTCGAGAAAGAAGCCACGGGGCTGCTCCGGGGCCTGCTGGACGCGGCGGAGGGCTTCGGGTACCGCCTCCCGGAGATGTACGCGGCCGAGCAGCGCACCGAGGGCAGCGCTCCGCTTCCGCATCCGGCGGCCTGCCGGCCGGCGGCGGTCGCGGCGGCCGCGGGGATCCACGTACTGACCGCGCTGGCCGGTATCCGTCCGGATGCCCCCGCCGGCACGGTCGCGCTCGTCCCGCTCCCCGGTGCTCCGCTCGGCGGGCTCCGCCTCTCAGGGCTGCGGGTTTCGGGGGAACCCTTCGCCGTCCGGATCAGCCGGATGGGCCTGGGCATGGTGGAGGAGGCCGCCGATGCACTGCAACTGGGCGGGTAGGAGGCGCCCTGCCGATCGGGCCGCAGCGGGCCGGGGCTTCCGGTCCCCGGGTCCGAAGATCCCCAAAGCTCTGTTTATCGTCAGGCAGACGACTATGATCGCGTCATGTCGCCCTACGACCCGTCGGCCTTTCCGCCCTTCGCCGTCACCGTCGACCTGGTCGTGCTCACCGTGCGGCGCCATGCGCTCTGCGCGCTGGTCATCCGACGGGGTGAGCAGCCGTTCCAGGGACGCTGGGCGCTGCCCGGCGGATTCGTCCGTGGGGACGAGGACCTGTCGGCGGCCGCGGCCCGAGAACTGTCCGAGGAGACCGGCCTCTGCGCCCACGACCCGGCCGCTCCGGACGTGGGCAACGGGGCGCACCTCGAACAGCTGGCGACCTACGGTGATCCGAAGCGGGATCCGCGCATGCGCGTGGTCAGCGTCGCGCATCTGGTGCTGGCTCCGGATCTGCCCGCCCCGCGGGCCGGCGGCGATGCCAACAGCGCGCGCTGGGCCCCCGTCGACGAGCTCCTGTCCACGGACGGCCAGACCGGCGCCGGACTCGCCTTCGACCACGAGCAGATCCTCGCCGACGGGGTCGAGCGGGCCCGCTCGAAGATCGAGTACTCCTCGCTGGCCACCGCCTTCTGCCCGCCCGAGTTCACCGTCGGCGAGCTGCGCCGGGTCTACGAAGCGGTCTGGGGGGTCGCCCTCGACCCCCGCAACTTCCACCGCAAGGTCACCGGCACCCCCGGGTTCCTGGTCCCGGCCGGGGGCACGACGACGCGTCAGGGCGGCCGCCCCGCCCAGCTGTTCCGGGCCGGCGGGGCCACCCTGCTCAACCCGCCGATGCTGCGCCCGGAAGTCTGACGCACGGGCGCCCGGCGCCGCCGCCGGGGCGCCACGCGCGCCGGTGGGCCGGCCGGTGGCTGGGTTCGCACGGCCGGGGGCGACGGCTTCGGCGCCGACACGGGCGAGAGGCGCGACAACCTGCGCCTTAAATCGGACATATCGCGTTATCTTGTTTGCGGTATTCACCCTGCCGCAGAGCGGTCTCACCCCCCGCGAGAGAAGCGATGCTCCAGGCCATCGGACTCACCAGCACCCCCCGCCGAAACAACCCGCCCCTCGTGGACGACCTCACCTTCGAGGCCCGCCCCGGGAGCGTGACCGCACTGCTCGGCGAGCCCGGCTCGGGCAAGACCACCGCACTGCGGCTCATGCTCGAACTCGAACCGGGCCGCGGAGTCACCTACTTCCGCGGGCGCCCCCTGCACCGGATCCCGCATCCGGGCCGCGAGGTCGGCGTGCTCCTCGGCGATCTCCCCGGCAACCCCTCGCGCACCGTGCGCGGCCAGCTGCGGATGCTCTGCGCCGCCGCCGGCGTGCCGGCCGCACGGGCCGACGCCATGCTGGAGGTCGTCGGCGTCGCGGGACTGCGCGACCAGCGGCTCGGCTCGCTCTCGCTCGGCATGGAGCGCAGGGTCGCGCTGGCCGCCGCCCTGCTCGCGGACCCCTGCACGCTCCTCCTCGACGAGCCCGCCGCCGGGCTCTCGCCCCGTGAACGGAGCTGGCTGCACGGGCTGCTGCGCGGCCACGCCTCACTCGGCGGCGCGGTGCTCTTCACCACCGACGACGCCAAGGAGGCCGCCCGCAGCGCGGACCGGGTGGTGAGCATCGAGGCGGGCCGGCTCGTCGCCGACCAGGACGCCGCGGAGTTCGCCCGGACCCGGCTCCGGCCGCGGGTCGCCGTCCGCACCCCGCACGCCGCCCGGCTGGCCGACGTACTGGGCCGGGAGGCACGGGCCGCCCAGCGCACGGTGGAGATCGTGGAGGAGAGCGGCAGTCGGCTGTCCGTCTACGGCAGCAACTGCGCCGAGGTCGGCGAGGCCGCCTTCCGGAACGGCGTGCTCGTCCACCAACTCGCCGACGAGACCGGCGACGCGGGAGCGCAGCCGTCGCTGCCGCGCGCCCGGGACCACGCCGGATCCGGGGCCACGGACACGGCCGCCGGCGCAACGCCGGCCGCGTCCGGAGCAGGCGGCGGCGACCGCGCCCGCTCCGCCCGACCATCCCGGTCGAGCCGGCCCGCCTCGGCCGTGCGCCGGCTCGGCGGCCCGCTGCGGCCCCTGCGCTACGAGCTGCACCGGGCCTTCGGCACCGCCACCCCCGTGCTCACCGCCGCCTTCGTCGTCGCCGTCTCGGTCGTCACCGCGCTGGTGCTGGCCCGGGCCGGCCACACCCCGCAGAACCGGTTGCTCGCCGCCTGGCCGGAGTTGCTGCCGCTGCCGCCCGCGGCGCTCGGGGCCGGACTGCTCGGAGCCCTGGCCTTCGGCGAGGAGTACCGCTACCCCGCGCTCGCCGCCGACCGCGGCACCGTCCCGCGCCGACTCGGGCTGCTCACGGCGAAACTCGGCGTCAGCGCCGCCCTGGCGCTGCTGCTCGGAGCCCTCGCCGTGACCGCGGACGCCTCCGCCCTCACGCTGGTGTTCGGCAGCGGGCCGCTCCGTACCCCCGCGGAGTGGGTCTCCCCGGCCGCGAGTTGGGCGGGGCTGCTCATCGGCTGCGCCTGGTCCGGAGTCCTGGCCTCCGGGGTCTTCCGGTCCGCCTCCGCCGGTCTGGCCGCGGTGCTCGCCGTACCGGTCATGGTCGTACCGCTGGTGCGCAAGGCCCTGGACGGCCCGTCCGCGTACCCGGTCACCGGACTCGCGGAGCGGCTGCGCGGCCTGGCCTGGGCACAGTGGCCGCCGGAGGCGGACCGGGTGGTCCTCGGGGCGATCCGGGTGATGGCCCAACCGGTCGGCACCGCGCTGGTGTTGTCGCTGATGGTCCTGTTGTGCGCCTATGGGTTCACAGGACTGCGCGGCCGCGTCCGTTTGTGAGGGATCGTTGGTGATCGTTCCGGTGCCGGTCCGGACCCAACGGGACCGTTGTGGTCCACATCAGGCCCGGCGGACCGCAACTCCCCGCGAATAGCCCGGTTCTTTACGATAAGTCGTCAATTGCGTAGGTGGCACCGATCACCCTTTCGTGTGCTTTTCACCAAAGACCTCAAGGGTCGCGGAGACACGGCCGACAAAGGATTCGTGAGTACCCTTGCGCACACCATGATGACCGCCGCCCGCCATGCCGATTCCGGCCTCGCCGGCGCGGGCGAACTCGACCGCTACCCCTACCCGGAGGCCTCGGGGGCCGACCGGGTGGGAGTGCCCCACTGGGACGGATCCGACGTCGAGTTGAGCCGGGTCGGCCGCCGCGCCGCAGGCAGCCGCGGCCGCGGACTGCACGGCCAACTCGTCCAGCAGCTCGGCCAGATGATCGTCTCCGGCGACCTCGGCGCGGACCGCCCGCTGGTCCCCGAGGAGATCGGGCAGCGTTTCGAGGTCTCCCGCACCGTCGTCCGCGAATCCCTGAGGGTCCTCGAGGCCAAGGGCCTCGTCAGCGCCCGCCCCAACGTCGGCACCCGGGTCCGCCCGGTCGCCGACTGGAACCTGCTCGACCCCGACATCATCGAGTGGCGCGCCTTCGGCCCGCAGCGCGACGACCAGCGCCGTGAGCTGGGCGAACTCCGCTGGACCATCGAACCGCTCGCGGCCCGGCTCGCCGCCGGCCACGGCCGGCCGGAGATCCAGCAGCGCCTCGCCGACATGGTCGAGATCATGGGACACGCCCTCGGGCAGGGTGATTCGATCACCTTCGCGCGCGCCGACAACGAGTTCCACGCCCTGCTGATCCAGGTCGCGGCCAACCGCATGCTGGAGCACCTCTCCGGCATCGTCTCCGCCGCCCTGCAGGTGTCCGGCAGTCCCGTCACCGCCTGCGACCGCCCCAGCGAGACCTGCGTCGCGCACCACGCGCGCATGGTCGAGTGCCTCGCCGCCGGTGACGCGATCGGCGCGGAGAACGCCATGCGCCAGCTTCTGACGGTGCATCCGGAGGTCGAGCGCGTGGTCCCCGCCCCGCGCGAGCACTGACGGGCCGCACCGCACGGGCGCGGGCGTGTCGATGGGTCGAGCGCCCCGGGCGGCATCCCCGGACGGGGTCCGGGGAGGGCCCGGCGGCAGCGGAGTCCGGCCCCCCGCCGGGGTTCTGAGCGCCCCGGCCGGTTCCCGGCTCCGGTCCGCGGCCGCCGGGAGGCCGATTCCGGGGAGTCGTCCGGCCCGCGAAACGGGGCGTGTTCGGGCACACCGGACGTGCAGAAATCACGGTATGACCGGCATGGCATCAAACGGGGTGTGACTCGGGCCACGAAGATTGGGCGTAACGCTCCGCGAGGTCACGCGATGACCTAAGAGGTGATGGCCGACGGAGGGAAGACAGCAGCCCTTGGGGGTGCTGTGCAGCTCCCCGGCCCCTGCCCGCGCCCCCGGCCCATCCCCAGTCGGTGGTCGTCGGCTCCGGTCCAGCACCACCAGGCCGGGGTCGGAAGCCGTTTCCATCGTTCCGAGAGGTTGTTCGTGTCGGCCAGCACATCCCGTACGCTCCCGCCGGAGATCGCCGATTCCGAGTCTGTGATGGCGCTCATCGAGCGGGGCAAGGCCGAGGGGCAGATCGCCGGCGATGACGTGCGTCGGGCCTTCGAGGCTGACCAGATTCCTGCGACCCAGTGGAAGAATGTTCTGCGCAGCCTCAACCAGATCCTCGAGGAAGAGGGTGTGACGCTGATGGTCAGTGCCGCGGAGTCGCCCAAGCGCACCACCCGCAAGAGCGTCGCAGCGAAGAGCCCCGTCAAGCGGACGGCCACCGAGCCCGTCGCCAAGAAGGCGGCGGCCGGGACGGCGGCCGCGCCCGCCGTGGCCGGACCGGACGCGGCGGCCGAGGCGGCGGAACCGGACGCCGTCGGCACGGACGCAGCCTTCGACGCACTCGCGGAGGGGACCGCGACCGAGCCCGCCGCCAAGAAGACGGCGGCGAAGAAGACGGCGGCGAAGAAGGCCGCGCCCGCCAAGAAGACCGCGGCGAAGAAGACGGCGGCGAAGAAGACCACCGCCAAGAAGGACGCCGACGAAGCGGGCGACGAGGACTCCGCGGAAGACAGCCCGGGAGCCGCCAAGGCCGAGTCCGAGGACGAGGAGGAAGGCGCCGAGAGCAAGGGCTTCGTCATCTCGGACGACGAGGACGACGCCCCGGCCCAGCAGGTCGCCGTGGCCGGCGCCACCGCCGACCCCGTCAAGGACTACCTCAAGCAGATCGGCAAGGTCCCCCTCCTCAACGCCGAGCAGGAGGTCGAGCTCGCCAAGCGCATCGAGGCCGGACTCTTCGGCGAGGACAAGCTCGCCAACTCCGACAAGCTGGCGCCCAAGCTCAAGCGCGAGCTGGAGATCATCGCCGAGGACGGCCGCCGGGCCAAGAACCACCTGCTGGAGGCCAACCTCCGTCTCGTGGTCTCCCTCGCCAAGCGCTACACCGGCCGCGGCATGCTCTTCCTGGACCTGATCCAGGAGGGCAACCTGGGTCTGATCCGCGCCGTGGAGAAGTTCGACTACACCAAGGGCTACAAGTTCTCCACGTACGCCACCTGGTGGATCCGGCAGGCGATCACGCGCGCCATGGCCGACCAGGCCCGCACCATCCGCATCCCGGTGCACATGGTCGAGGTCATCAACAAGCTGGCCCGTGTCCAGCGGCAGATGCTCCAGGACCTGGGCCGCGAGCCCACCCCGGAGGAGCTGGCCAAGGAACTCGACATGACCCCCGAGAAGGTCATCGAGGTCCAGAAGTACGGCCGCGAGCCGATCTCCCTGCACACCCCGCTCGGCGAGGACGGCGACAGCGAGTTCGGTGACCTCATCGAGGACTCCGAAGCGGTCGTACCGGCCGATGCCGTGAGCTTCACGCTCCTGCAGGAGCAGCTGCACTCGGTCCTCGACACGCTGAGCGAGCGCGAGGCGGGCGTGGTCTCGATGCGCTTCGGCCTCACGGACGGCCAGCCCAAGACCCTCGACGAGATCGGCAAGGTCTACGGGGTCACCCGTGAGCGCATCCGCCAGATCGAGTCGAAGACCATGTCGAAGCTCCGCCACCCGTCCCGGTCCCAGGTGCTGCGCGACTACCTCGACTAGGACGGACCGGGGCGCGGCGAGGGGTTCGCCGCAGGTCGTCGCCGGTGGCCGCGCGGGTGCGCACGGCCACCGGGCGTCCCACTCTGAGTGGAGTCATGCACACTCGGAGTCAGGAGGCCTCATGCGTCGTCCCTTTGCCCGTGTCCTGGCGGGAGCGCTGACCCTGGCGGCGGGAGCGGCGGCGGCGCCGCTCTTCCAGGCGCCGCGAGCGGCCGCGGACAGCGTGGTGATCGGCGGAACGCCGGTGAAGGTGGCCGATGCCCCCTGGGTGGTGGCCCTCGCCAGCCGTGACCGGTTCGGGGGTACGCGCGGCGGGCAGTTCTGCGGGGGCGTCCTCGTCGCCCCGACCAAGGTGGTGACCGCGGCCCACTGCCTGGGGCGCCAGGTGCTGGGCGGCCCGGTCGACTCCGTCCGCGATTTCCGGGTGATCACCGGGCGTACGGAGCTGCGCGCGGGCGAGGGCCGCGAGATCGCGGTGCGTTCCGCCCGGGTGAACCCGGCCTACGACCCGGCCAGCAATGCCGGCGACCTGGCCGTCCTGGAGCTGGCCGAAGCCGTGGCCGCGCAGAACGTGCTGCCGATGGCCGACCACGGGCATCCGGCGTACGGCGCCGGCACCGAGGCAGCCGTATACGGCTGGGGCGACACCAGCGGCTTCGGCGACTACGCCTACGCGCTGCGGGCCGCCAGGGTCACGGTGCTGGCGGACGAGGTGTGCGGGCGGGCCTACCCGGGAGACGCCGACGGTCAGTACCGGGCCGACTCCATGGTGTGCGCGGGGGACCGGGAGGGCGGCAAGGACGCCTGCCAGGGGGACAGCGGCGGCCCCCTGGTGGCCCAGGGCCGGCTGATCGGACTGGTGTCCTGGGGGCGCGGCTGCGGGCGGGCGGACAGTCCGGGGGTGTACACGCGGATCGCACCGCTGATCGGCTTCGTCGCCGAATCGGCACACTCGGCCAACTCGGTCGACTCCGCCAGCGGCCCGGAGGCGGCCCGGGGGAAGCTGGGCCGTCCTGGTGCCCGCGGAGTGCTGGGGATGGACGTACGCCCCGCTCAGGGGCCCGGGAAGGGCCTCGCGGCGGGGGACCGCCCCGCGCCGGGGCGCTGAACCGCGCCCGGACATGAGGACGGGCGGTCCCTCTGGGTCGCAGAGGTACCGCCCGTCGACCGGCATCGCCGGTCCTGGCTCGTCGGATGCGAGGTATAGGCCTTGTGTCAGCGGTCCTCGGGTTCGGCGGCACTGGCCGCCGGAGCGGACGTAAGCCGCTCGGTCTCATCCTGTATTTCCGCGGCGATCTTCTTGAGTTCCGGCTCGAACTTGCGCCCGTGGTGGGCGCAGAAGAGCAGTTCACCGCCGCTCAGCAGGACGACGCGCAGATATGCCTGGGCGCCACAACGGTCGCATCGGTCAGCGGCCGTCAGCGGGGTCGCGGGTGTCAGAACAGTAGTCACGTCGCCTCTTCTCTAGCTCGACGAGCTGTCGTACCAGGGTCAACATCCAACCAGGCCGAAAACGTTCCCGCTCGCGGCTTTTCCTCGAAACTTCCTTCCGAAGCTGGCCGGCCGTTGCCGGTTGGCGGCGAAGGAGCCGTATTGCGTTGCTTTACGGTTTCGCGTTGTCAGGTCGTTCGCTTGTCGCAGTTCTGCCCTCTCCGGCTGAGTGCCGGTTGTTCATGAGGACGTGCCCGAACACTAAATGGTTCATGCGCGGAAGGGAACGTGATGTTTGCTTCACTCCCACGGGGGATCGAACATGCGTACGGACCTGCACTAGGCTGACGAAGGGGCTGGGGTGGCGTTGCATCGGCTCTACCAGGCCTCGGTACCCTTCCAGCGGCAACCGAGCCACCACTGCGCCCGACCGGGCCAGAAAAAGAATTCAGCGAGGAGCGAACTGCGTGACCGCCGACACGTCCGTGCCTTCCAGCGCACTGCTGACCGGAGCAGACCGGGACGGCTCCAACTACACCGCGCGGCACCTGCTCGTCCTCGAGGGCCTCGAGGCCGTCCGCAAGCGCCCCGGCATGTATATCGGCTCCACCGACAGCCGGGGCCTCATGCACTGCCTCTGGGAGATCATCGACAATTCCGTCGATGAGGCCCTGGGCGGCTACTGCGACCACATCGAGGTGATCCTCCACGAGGACTCCTCCGTGGAGGTCCGCGACAACGGTCGCGGCATCCCCGTCGACATCGAGCCCAAGACCGGCCTCTCCGGCGTCGAGGTCGTCATGACCAAGCTGCACGCCGGCGGCAAGTTCGGCGGCGGGTCGTACGCGGCCTCCGGCGGCCTGCACGGCGTCGGCGCCTCCGTCGTCAACGCGCTCTCGGCGCGTCTGGACGTGGAGGTCGACCGGGGCAGCGCCACGCAGGCCATCAGCTTCCGCCGCGGCGTCCCCGGCATGTTCACCGAGCAGGGCCCCGACAGCCCCTTCGACCCCGCCAACGGCCTGCGCAAGGGCAAGCGGATCGCCAAGGGCAAGACGGGCACCCGGATCCGCTACTGGGCCGACCGCCAGATCTTCCTCAAGGACGCCAAGCTCACGCTGGACACGCTCTACCAGCGCGCCCGCCAGACGGCCTTCCTCGTGCCCGGCCTGACCATCGTGGTCCGCGACGAGCGGGCCCTGGAGGGCGCCGGCAAGACCGAGGAGACCTTCCGCTTCGACGGGGGCATCAGCGAGTTCTGCGAGTACCTCGCCCAGGACAAGGCGGCCTGCGACGTCCTGCGCCTGACCGGCACCGGCACCTTCAAGGAGACCGTCCCGGTCCTCGACGACCGCGGCCACATGACCCCCACCGAGGTCACCCGCGAGCTCGGCGTGGACATCGCCCTGCGCTGGGGTACCGGGTACGAGACGAACGTGAAGTCGTTCGTGAACATCATCGCCACCCCCAAGGGCGGCACCCACATCTCCGGCTTCGAGCGCTCGGTCACCAAGACCGTGAACGAGGTGCTGCGCTCCGCGAAGCTGCTGCGCGTGGCCGAGGACGACGTGGTCAAGGACGACGCGATGGAGGGCATGACGGCGGTCGTCACCGTCCGCCTCGCCGAGCCGCAGTTCGAGGGGCAGACCAAGGAGGTGCTCGGCACCTCGGCGGCCACCCGGATCGTCGCGGCCGTCGTCGCCAAGGAGCTCAAGGCCTTCCTGACCTCCACCAAGCGCGACGACAAGCAGCAGGCCCGCTCCGTGATGGAGAAGATCGTCGCGGCCGCCCGGACCCGGATCGCGGCCCGCCAGCACAAGGAGGCGCAGCGCCGCAAGACCGCGCTGGAGTCCTCCTCGCTGCCCGCCAAGCTGGCCGACTGCCGCAGCGACGACGTGGAGCGCAGCGAGCTCTTCATCGTCGAGGGGGACTCGGCGCTCGGTACGGCCAAGCTCGCCCGGAACTCCGAGTTCCAGGCGCTGCTGCCCATCCGGGGCAAGATCCTCAACGTCCAGAAGTCCTCGGTCTCGGACATGCTCAAGAACGCCGAGTGCGGGGCGATCATCCAGGTCATAGGAGCCGGCTCGGGCCGGACCTTCGACATCGACGCCGCCCGGTACGGGAAGATCGTCCTGCTCGTGGACGCCGATGTGGACGGCGCGCACATCCGCTGCCTGCTGCTCACGCTCTTCCAGCGCTACATGCGCC
Organism: Streptomyces sp. NPDC056883; assembly: GCF_042788835.1. Classification (NCBI taxonomy): domain Bacteria; kingdom Bacillati; phylum Actinomycetota; class Actinomycetes; order Kitasatosporales; family Streptomycetaceae; genus Streptomyces; species Streptomyces sp. NPDC056883. The sequence continues at coordinate 106,223 of NZ_JBHUBS010000007.1, forward strand.
CGATGGTCGAGGCGGGCCGGGTCTTCGCCGCGGTGCCGCCGCTGCACCGGATCGAGCTCGTCCAGCCGAAGAAGGGCCAGGACAAGTACGTCTACACGTACTCGGACAACGAGCTGCGCCAGACCCTGCTGGAGTACCAGCGCAAGAACATCCGGTACAAGGACTCGATCCAGCGCTACAAGGGCCTCGGCGAGATGGATGCCGACCAGCTGGCGGAGACCACCATGGATCCCCGTTTCCGCACTCTGCGGCGGATCAACATCGGCGACCTGGACTCGGCCGAGTCGGTCTTCGACCTGCTCATGGGCAACGAGGTGGCTCCGCGCAAGGAGTTCATCACCAGCTCCGCCGCCACCCTGGACCGGTCGCGGATCGACGCCTGAGCGGCCCCCGTCCGCTGACGAGTGCCATCGGGGGACCTCCGGTGGCACTTCCTCCGCCCTGGCACACCGGTGCTCTTCACTCCATCACCTGATGGAGTGAAGAGCACCGGGACACCAGTCCGGAAACCGTCCCTCCCGCACATCCTTGTGGGCACGCGGCCACTGCGGCGGCGGACAAGGAGAGTTCGGTGGACAAGCACGAAGGTCGTGATGCCGGAACGATCCGGCTGGACGACCCCTGGTACGACGCGCTGGCCGTCGGTTGGGGCGAGGGCGAGGGTGCCGGTGGAGCGACCGGCGGTGGAGCGGAAACGTCACCGCCGAACACCTCCCCAGGTGGCGCGCCCGCGCGCGCGGCGTCCGACATCTACCTCGAAGTGCAGCGCAGCGCCGCCTTCCAGGAGGTGCGCGGCCGCTACCGGAGGTTCGTCGTCCCCGCCACCGTCGGCTTCTTCCTCTGGTACGTGGCCTACGTGGTCGCCGCGACCACGGCGCCCGGCATGATGGCCCGGCCGGTGTTCGGGTCCGTCAACGTGGCCCTGCTCGCGGGCCTCGGCCAGTTCCTCAGCACCTTCCTGCTGACCTGGGCCTACGCCCGTCACGCCCGGCTGCGGCGCGACCGCGCGGCACTGGACCTGCGCTGGACGGTCTTCGAGCAGGAGCAGGTCCGCCGGGCGGACGCCGGCGAGCGCACCCGGGCACGGGGGGCGGGCCGGTGACCACCGAACACCAGACCCTGGCGCTGCTCCTGTTCAGCGTCTTCATCGCCGTCACCCTGGGCATCACCACCTGGGTGAGCCGCAACCGGCACGGTTCGGCAGAGGAGTTCTACGCGGGCGGGCGGCTGTTCTCCCCGATGGAGAACGGTTTCGCCATCGCCGGCGACTACATGTCCGCCGCCTCCTTCCTCGGCATCTCCGGCCTCATCGCCCTCTTCGGCTACGACGGCCTGCTGTACTCGGTGGGCTTCCTCGTCGCCTGGCTGGTCGTCCTGTTCCTCGTCGCCGAACTCGTCCGCAACTGCGGCCGGTTCACCCTGGCCGACGTGGTCGCCGCGCGGATGAGCGAGCGGCCGGTGCGGATCGCCGCCGGAACCTCGTCGGTGGTCGTCTCCGTGCTCTACCTCGTCGCGCAGATGGTCGGCGCCGGCAGCCTCGTGGGCCTGCTGCTCGCCGATTCCGGCCGGGCCGCACGGACGTTGACCGTCATCGGCGTAGGTGCGCTCATGGTGATCTACGTGTCCTTCGGCGGCATGCGGGCCACCACCTGGATCCAGATCGTCAAGGCCGTACTGCTCATGGGCGGCGCGATCACGCTGACGGTGCTCGTGCTGCTGCGCTTCCACGGGAACTTCGACCAGCTGCTCAGCAGCGCCGCCGAGCGCAGCGGGCACGGCGACCGCTTCCTGGGCCCCGGGCTCAAGTACGGGGGCGACTGGACGGCCCGCTTCGACTTCATGAGCCTCGGGCTCGCCCTGGTCCTGGGCACGGCCGGGCTGCCGCACATCCTGTCCCGCTTCTACACCGTGCCCACGGCGCGGGCGGCCCGCCGGTCGGTGGTGTGGGCGATCGGGCTGATCGGCGGCTTCTACCTGATGACCATCGTCCTCGGCTTCGGTGCGGCGGCGCTGCTCGGGCCGGACCAGGTCAGGGCCTCCAACGCCTCGGGGAACACCGCGGTGCCGCTGCTCGCGGCCTTCCTGGGCGGCGGGGCCGACTCCACCGGCGGCGCGGTGCTGTTCGCCTTCGTGGCGGCCATCGCCTTCGCGACCATCCTCGCGGTGGTCGCGGGGATCACCCTCGCCTCCTCGGCCTCCGTCGCGCACGACCTGTACGCCTCGCTCAAGCGCCGCCACGCCCGGCAGCGCAGCGAGGTGGCGGTGGCCAGGGTGGCGGCGGTCGGGATCGGGGCGGTGGCGATCGCGCTGGGTCTGCTCGCCCAGGACCTGAACGTGGCCTTCCTGGTGGGCCTGGCCTTCGCGGTGGCGGCCTCGGCGAACCTGCCGGTGCTGCTGTACTCGCTGTTCTGGCGCGGGTTCACCACGCGGGGCGCCGTCTGGTCGGTGTACGGGGGGCTGCTCCCGGCCGTGCTGCTGGTGGCCCTGTCCCCGGTGGTCTCCGGCAGCCCCGAATCCCTGTTCCCGGGCGTGGACTTCCAGTTCTTCCCGCTCCAGAACCCGGGCATCGTGTCCATCCCGCTGGGCTTCCTGGCGGGCTGGCTGGGCACCGTTACCTCGGCGGAGGAGCCGGACGAGCGGCGGCACGCGGAGACCGAGGTCCGCGCGCTGACGGGCGCCGGGGCGGTGTAGGGCCGGTACGGCGAGGAGCGGGAGCGGGACCGGCCGCGGGCCGGAGTCGTCAGCCGGTCGTGGGCGGACGCCAGGCGTAGCGGTGTTCCGGACGGCCCGTCTCGCCGTACCGGAGGGCGAGGACGACGCGGCCGGCGCGGTCCAGGAGCTTGAGGTAGCGCTGGGCGGTCTGGCGGCTGATGCCCGCGCGGTCGGCGATCTGCTGGGTGGAGAGCGGGCCTTCGGCCGCGCGCAGGATCCCGCGGACCAGGTCGGCGGTGGTGGGGGAGTGGCCCTTGGGGAGGTCGCTCGGGGCGTCGGCGCCGGCTGCGGCGAGGGCGCCGAAGATCCGGTCCACCTCCGCCTGTTCGGCCTCGCCGCCCGTGTCCAGGGTGCGGCGCAGGGCCCCGTAGGCCTCCAGGCGGGTGCGCAGGCCCGCGAAGGTGAAGGGCTTGACCAGGTACTGGAGGGCGCCGAGGCGCATCGCGGCCTGGACGGTGGCCAGGTCGCGGGCGGCCGTCACCATGATCACGTCGGTGTGGTGGCCGCGTTCGCGCAGGCGCCGGACCAGGTCGAGGCCGTTCTCGTCGGGGAGGTAGTGGTCGAGGAGGATCAGGTCCACGGGGCGGGAGTCGAGGAGCGCCAGCGCCTCCGCCGCCGAGTGGGCCTGGGCCGCCACGCGGAAGCCGGGCACCTTGGCCACGTAGGCCGCGTTGATCCGGGCGACACGCAGGTCGTCGTCGACGACCAGAACGTCAAAAGCGTTGGAAGAGCCGGAAGCGTCGGCCGCACCGGAAGCGCCGGACGCACGGGAGCCGCCGGACGCGTCGAAGGTGCTCATCGCAGGGCCTCCGGGAGGACGACGGAGAATTCCGCCCCTCCGTCCGCCGCCTCGCCGGCCCGGACCGTGCCGCCCTGCCGTTCGGCCAGGCGCCGCACCAGGGCGAGGCCGAGGCCGCGTCCGCGGTGGGCGCCGGCCCGGGGCTGCTTGGTCGACCAGCCCTCGGTGAAGATCTCCTCGCGGCGCTCCACCGGGACGCCGGGGCCGCTGTCGCGGACCCGCAGGACTGCCGTGCGGCCGTCGGCCCGGATGTCGACCTCGACCAGCGGCTCGGACGAGCCGACCGCGGCGTCCAGCGCGTTGTCGACCAGGTTGCCGAGGATGGTGACCAGGCCTCCCGGGTCGACGAGGCGGTCGGGCAGCAGCGCGGAGCCGGCCAGCCGCAGGGGGACCCCGCGCTCCGCCGCGACCGTGGCCTTGCCCATGAGCAGGGCGGCGAGCAGCGGGTCGTGCACCTTCTCGGTGACCTGCTCGGCGGTGCTGCGGTGCACCCCGACCACCTCCGTGACGAACTCGACGGCTTCCTCGAACAGGCCCAGTTCCAGCAGGCCGAGGAGGGTGTGGAGCCGGTTGGCGTGCTCGTGGTCCTGGGCGCGCAGGGCGTCGATCAGGCCCTTGGTGGAGTCGAGCTCGCGGCCCAGGTGCTCCAGCTCGGTGCGGTCGCGCAGGGTGGCCACGGCTCCGCCGTCCTCGGTGGGCATCCGGTTGGCGACCAGGACCCGGGCGCCCTGGACGGTGACCAGGTCGCGGCCGGTGACCCGGCCGGTGAGGACGTCGGTGGTGCGTCCCGCGCCGAGCACCTCGTCCAGGGCGCGGCCGGTGGCGGCGTCGGCGGCCTCGGGCGCGAGGCCCAGGAGCCGGGCCGCCTCGTCGTTGACCAGCCGGACCCGGCCGGCCCGGTCGAGGGCGATCACGCCTTCGCGGATGGAGTGCAGCATCGCCTCGCGTTCGGCGAGGAGGCCCGCGATATCGGAGAAGGCCAGGTCGCGGGTCTGCCGGTGGATCCTGCGCGAGAGCAGGTAGGCGGCGAGGGCGCCCGCCGCGAGGGCGCCGCCGGCGTACGCGAGCAGGCCCGGGATGGCGCCGAGCAGGCGGCCCTGGACGCTGTCGTAGGCGATGCCGACCGATACGGCACCGACGATCTCCCCGTCGGCGGCGAGCAGGGGCACCTTGCCGCGCGCCGAGCGCCCCAAGGTGCCCTCGTCGATCTCCATGACCTCGCGGCCGGCCAGGACCTCGCCGGGGTCGGTGGAGACGGGCCTCCCGATGCGGTCGGGGCTCGGGTGCGAGCGGCGGATGCCGTCCAGGTCCAGGACCACCACGTACTCGGCGCCCGTGGCCGAGCGGATCCGCTCCGCGGAGACCTGTACCGGGCTGTCCGGCGAGGGGGCCGAGCCGATGAGCCCGGCGGCCAGGGAGGGGTCGGCGGCGGCGCTCTGGGCGATGGCCAGGGCGCGCCGCATGGCCTGGTCGTCGAGCTGCGCGCTCAGCGGGGCCAGGAATAGGCCGGTGGCCAGGGCGAGGACCCCGGCGGCGATGGCCAGCTGGGTCAGCAGGATCTGGGAGGCGGCCCGTCGGGGCAGCCCGAGGCGCCGAGCGCGCGTGGGGAGGAACCTCAGGGACCGCATGAACCGCATGAGTACGAACCGTAGGCCGGTTCGGGCGTAAGCGGAATTTCTCCCCCTCACGCAAATAGCTTGCGTTATTTGCGCCCAGCTTGCGCAAGCGATGACGGCATAAAAGTGCGGTCAGGGATGTAGACGACTCGCCAAAGCTCTGCAACTCTCGCACCGCACACCGCAAATTTCTGTCTCCCATGGTTCAGAAAGTTCATGTCGAGGGACGAGGACATATGAGAAGGCACAACTGGAGATGGCGGACCCTGGCCGCCTTGATCAGCACGGCCCTGCTGATGCTGGGCTGGCCCGCTCTGACCGCCGTGGCCGCCGGCGGACCGAGCGTCTCGGCGGGCAGGCCCGCCACGGCGAGCAGTACCAACGGCGCCTATGCGGCCGGCAACGTCACCGACGGCAACCAGTCGTCGTACTGGGAGAGCGCCGGCAGCACCTTCCCGCAATGGGTGCAGACCGACCTCGGAGCCACCACCCGCGTCGATCAGGTGGTGCTCAAGCTCCCCGCCTCCTGGGAGAGCCGCAACCAGACCCTGTCCGTCCAGGGCAGCGCCGACGGCACCAGCTTCAGCACCCTGGTGAGCTCGGCGACCTACACCTTCGGCCAGGGCGCCGGAAACGTGGTCACCATCGGCTTCCCGGCCACCCAGGCCCGGTACGTCCGCATCGACATCACCGCCAACACCGGCTGGCAGGCCGCCCAGCTCTCCGAGCTGGAGGTCCGCGCCCCCGGCGAGTCCGGGACCAACCTGGCCCTCGGCAAGACGCTCACCGCGAGCAGCAACACCCAGGTCTACGTGCCGGGCAACGCCAACGACGGCAACACCGCCAGCTACTGGGAGAGCGTCAACAACGCCATGCCCCAGTGGCTCCAGGCCGACCTGGGCTCCTCCGTGCGCGTGGACCGCGTGGTCCTCAAGCTTCCCGAGAACTGGGGCGCCCGCACCCAGACCCTCAAGATCCAGGGCAGTGCGAACGGCACGGACTACACCGACCTGACGGCGTCCAAGGGGTACGAGTTCAACGCCGCCGGCGCCAACACGGTGAGCATCGCCTTCGACGCCACCACCACCCGCTACGTCCGGGTGTGGATAGCGTCCAACTCCGTACAGCCCGGCGGGCAGCTCTCCGAGCTGGAGATCTACGGCCCGACCACCGGCGACACCCAGGCCCCGACGGCCCCGGCCGCCCTCGCCTACACGGAGCCCGCGACCGGCCAGATCAAGCTGACCTGGAACGCCTCCACCGACAACACCGGCGTCACCGGCTACGACGTCTACGCCAACAACCAGCTGCGCACCAGCGTCGCGGGCAACGTCACCACCTACACCGACACCCAGCCGGCCTCCGCGAGCGTGACGTACTACGTCCGGGCCAAGGACGCGGCCGGCAACCAGTCGGCCAACAGCAACAGCGTCACCCGCGCCGGCGACACCGGTGACACCCAGGCCCCGACCACCCCGGGAGCCCTGACCTTCACCGAGCCGGCCGCCGGCCAGATCAAGCTGAACTGGCAGGCCTCCACCGACAACGTCGGCGTCACCGGTTACGAGGTCTTCGCCAACAACGTGCTGCTCACGACGGTCGCGGGCAGTGCCACCAGCTACACCGACACCCAGCCCGCCACCGCCACCGTGAGCTACTTCGTCCGGGCCAAGGACGCGGCGGGCAACCGCTCCGGCGACAGCAACTCCGTGACCCGCAACGGCAGCGGGGGCACGGGCGGCTCCAACCTGGCCGTCGGCAAGCCCATAGAGGGCTCCTCCGTGATCCACACCTTCGTCGCGGAGAACGCCAACGACAACAGCACCTCCACCTACTGGGAGGGGGCGGGCGGCGCCTACCCGAGCACCCTGACCGTCAAGCTCGGCGCCAACGCCGACGTCGACCGTCTGGTCCTCAAGCTCAACCCGGACAGCAGCTGGGGCACCCGCACCCAGAACATCCAGGTCCTCGGCCGCGAGCAGAGCGCCTCGGGGGTCACCGGCCTGGTGGCCGCCAAGGACTACGTCTTCAACCCGGCCTCCGGCTCCAACACCGTCACCATCCCGCTGAACGCCCGGGTCGCGGACGTGCAGTTGCGCTTCACCTCCAACACCGGTTCCTCCAACGGCCAGATCGCCGAGTTCCAGGTCATCGGCGTCGCGGCGCCCAACCCGGACCTCCAGGTCACCGCGGTGAGCGCCAGCCCGGCCGCGCCGGTGGAGTCGGACTCCGTCACCCTGTCCGCCACCGTCAAGAACACCGGCCCGGCCCCGGCGCCGGCGACCGCCGTCTCCTTCCAGCTCGGCGGCTCGAAGATCGCCTCCGCCAACGTGCCCGCGCTGGCCGCCGGCGCCTCGGCCACCGTCACGGCCGGCATCGGCCCGCGCGACGCGGGCAGCTACCCGCTGAGCGCGATCGTCGACGAGGCGAACACGGTCGTCGAGCAGAACGACACCAACAACAGCCTCACCGGCTCCCCGCTGGTGGTCCGCCCGGTCGACAGCTCGGACCTGGTGGCCTCGTCCGTCGGGTGGTCGCCGAGCGCCCCGTCCGCCGGCCAGTCCGTGGGCTTCTCCGTCACGGTCAAGAACCAGGGCACCGTGGCCGCCGCCGCGGGCACCCACAACGTCACCCTCACGCTCCAGGACGCGGGCGGCGCCACCATCCGTACGCTGACCGGATCCTTCAGCGGCGCGCTCGCGGCCGGTGCCTCCTCCGCACCGATCGCGCTCGGCAACTGGACGGCGGCCAACGGCAAGTACACCGTCAAGGTGGTCCTCGCCGACGATGCCAACGAGCTGCCGGTCAAGCGCGCCAACAACACCTCCGCCAAGCCCTTCTTCGTCGGCCGCGGGGCGAACATGCCCTTCGACACCTACGAGGCGGAGGACGGCGTGGTCGGCGGCGGAGCCAACGTCGTCGGCCCCAACCGCACCGTCGGCGACATCGCCGGCGAGGCCTCGGGCCGCAAGGCCGTGAACCTGGACGCGACGGGCGAGTACGTCGAGTTCACCACCCGGGCCGCGACCAACACCCTGGTCACCCGCTTCTCCATCCCGGACGCCCCGGGCGGCGGCGGCATCGACTCCACCATCAACGTCTACGTCAACGGCGTCCTCAAGAAGGCCCTGCCGCTGACCTCGAAGTACGCCTGGCTCTACGGGGCCGAGGCCGGACCGGGCAACGCCCCGAGCGCCGGAGCCCCGCGGCACATCTACGACGAGGCGAACATCCTCCTCGGCGAGACCGTTGCGGCGGGCAGCAAGATCCGCCTCCAGAAGGACGCGGCGAACACCACCACTTACGCGATCGACTTCGTGAGCCTGGAACAGGCCACGGTGATCCCCAACCCCGACCCGGCCACCTACACGGTGCCCGCCGGCTTCACCCACCAGGACGTGCAGAACGCCCTGGACAAGGTCCGCATGGACACCACGGGCAAGCTCGTGGGCGTCTACCTGCCGCCGGGCGACTACGACACGGCGAGCAAGTTCCAGGTGTACGGAAAGGCCGTGCAGGTCGTCGGCGCCGGGCCCTGGTTCGCGCGCTTCCACGCCCCGTCCTCGCAGGACAACACCGACAACGGATGGCGCGCGGAGGGCACCGCCAAGGGCTCGTCCTTCACGGGGTTCGCCTACTTCGGCAACTACACCTCGCGCATCGACGGTCCGGGCAAGGTCTTCGACTTCGCCAACGTGACCGACATGACCATCGACAACATCTGGAACGAACACCAGGTGTGCCTCTACTGGGGTGCCAACACCGACCGGATCACGATCAAGAACTCGCGGATCCGGGACACCTTCGCCGACGGCATCAACATGACCAACGGCAGCACGGACAACCTCGTGGCCAACATCGAGGCGCGTTCCACGGGTGACGACAGCTTCGCGCTGTTCTCCGCCATCGACGCGGGCGGCGCGGACATGAAGAACAACGTCTACGAGAACCTGAGCGCCATCCTGACCTGGCGCGCGGCGGGTGTCGCCGTCTACGGCGGCTTCAACAACACCTTCCGCAACATCTACATCGCCGACATCCTGGTCTACTCGGGCATCACCATCAGCTCGCTGGACTTCGGGTATCCGATGAACGGATTCGGGACCGACCCGACGCTCTTCGAGAACATCTCGATCGTCCGGGCCGGAGGCCATTTCTGGGGGGCGCAGACCTTCCCCGGAATCTGGATCTTCTCGGCTTCCAAGGTGTTCCAGGGAATCCGCATCAACAACGTGGACATCGCCGATCCGACCTACAGCGGAATCATGTTCCAGACGCAGTACGTCGGCGGCCAGCCGGTCAATCCCATCAAGGACACCATTCTGAAGGACATCACCATCACGGGGGCGAAGAAGAGCGGTGACGCCTTCGACGCCAAGTCCGGGTTCGGTCTCTGGGCGAACGAGATGCCCGAGGCGGGACAAGGACCCGCGGTGGGTGAGGTCACCATCCAGAACCTGAGGATGAGCGACAACGCCGTGGACGTGCGGAACACGACCTCGACGTTCAAGATCAACCAGCTGCCGTAGCGGGCGGCGAACACCGGGGAACGAGGGTGGCGGGGCATCCCTTCGGGGTGCCCCGCCACTCGCCGGCATGAGGTCCGCCGGGCCGGTGGGACGCGGGGGGTTCCGCGCCGGTTTCCGATGGGCCAAACTGGCCGTAATCGAACTGCAAGGAACTTGCATTGTTTGCGCTACTCTTGCGCTCATGACGCGACGACTTGCTCAAGTGGCGAAGAAGGTGGGGGTCAGCGAGGCAACGGTCAGCCGGGTGCTCAACGGCAAGCCGGGCGTCTCGGAGACGACCCGCCAGTCCGTGCTCACCGCACTGGACGTCCTCGGCTACGAACGCCCCACCCAGCTGCGCGGCGAACGGGCCCGGCTGGTCGGCCTGGTCCTGCCGGAACTCCAGAACCCGATCTTCCCGGCCTTCGCCGAGGTGATCGGCGGCGCGCTGGCCCAGCAGGGGCTGACCCCGGTGCTCTGCACGCAGACCACCGGCGGGGTCTCCGAGGCCGACTACGTCGAGCTCCTGCTCCAGCAGCAGGTCTCCGGCGTCGTCTTCGCCGGCGGGCTCTTCGCGCAGGCCGACGCCCCGCACGAGCACTACCGGCTGCTCCACGACCGCAAGGTCCCGGTGGTGCTCATCAACGCCTCGATAGAGGACCTCGGCTTCCCGTGCGTCTCCTGCGACGACGCCGTCGCGGTCGAACAGGCCTGGCGCCACTTGGCCTCCCTCGGTCACGAGCGCATCGGGCTGGTGCTGGGCCCGCCCGACCACATCCCCTCCCTGCGCAAGCTGGTGGCCGCCCAGGCGGTCGCCGCGGCGGCCGGCACCGAGCTGCCCGCGGCGCACGTGGAGCGGGCGCTGTTCTCCCTGGAAGGCGGCCACGCGGCCACGTCGAGGCTGCTGGACCGCGGGGTGACCGGCATCATCTGCGCGAGCGACCCGCTGGCCCTGGGGGCCATCAGGGCGGCCCGCCGGCGCGGGCTGGACGTGCCTGGCCAGGTCTCCGTCGTCGGGTACGACGACTCGGCCTTCATGAACTGCACCGAACCCCCGCTGACCACCGTCCGGCAGCCCATCGAAGCCATGGGCAGGGCCGCCGTGGAGCTGCTCACCGCGCAGATCCAGGGCGCCGCCGTACAGCCCGGAGAGCTGCTCTTCGAGCCCGAGCTCGTCGTGCGGGGCTCCACCGCCCAGGCCCCGCGCCCCCGTTCCGAGTAACGCCCCACCGGTCTCCGCCGAGTTCGGCCCCCGGCCACAGGGCCCCGAAACGTCTCGCTGACGTTTCGGGGCCCTGTTTTGCGTTCGCCCCCCGAGCCGCCCGGCGCTCCACTGCCAATCTCTTGCGAAATCTGCGCGAGATATTGCGTTCATCTGTCGGTGGTGATTGAGTGTGCCGCGCTCGCCTCCTTACACGCCCCACGCCTCCTGCTCGATGCTCGAAGGGGACCACCGATGAGAACCAACATCCGCCGCACCACCGCGACCGCCCTCGTCTCGGCGCTCGCCGTCACCGCCCTCGCGGCCTGTGGCACGAGCAGCAGCGGGGACGACACCAAGAACCAGCCGTCCGGCGGTTCCACGGACGCCTCCGCGCCGCTCGACCCGAAGACCAAGGTCACCCTCTCCATCGACTGCATGCCGCCGGCGGCGAAGGCCGCCGAGCTCAAGCAGTGGAAGGAGGACGTGGCGGAGTTCAACAAGACCTACCCGAACGTCACGATCGACGGCCGCTCCACCCCCGGCCAGTGCCTGGAGCCCCCGCGGTTCACGGCGATGCTCAAGGCCAAGTCGCAGCCGGACGTCTTCTACGCCTACTTCACCGACCTCAAGCAGGTGCTGGACAACGACGGCGCCGAGGACATCACGGCCTACGTCACGGCCAAGTCGGTCCCGGCCTTCGACGACATCGACAAGAACGTCGTCAACACCCTCAAGCAGGACGGCAAGCTCTACGGGGTGCCGACCAGCAACTACACGATGGGCCTGCTGATCAACCGCAAGCTCTTCCAGCAGGCGGGCCTCAACCCCGACCAGCCCCCGCGCACCTGGGACGAGGTCCGCGCGGCCGCCAAGAAGATCGCGGCGCTCGGCAACGGCACCGCCGGCTACGGCGAGTACAGCGTCGAGAACACCGGCGGCTGGCACTTCACGGCCGCCATGTACGGCATGGGCGGCGATGTCGTCGGAGCCGACGGCAGGGCGGCCTTCAACAACCCGACCGGCAAGCAGGTCGTGGACAACCTCCACGCCATGCGCTGGGAGGACGACAGCATGGGCAAGACCCAGCTGCTCAAGTGGGGTGACCTGCAGAAGCAGATGGCCTCGGACAAGCTCGGCATGTTCCTCGCCGCGCCCGACGACATCACGTACATGGTCCAGCAGCTCTCGGGCAAGTACGAGAACTTCGGCATGGGCCCCATCCCCGGCGGCGCCGCGACGCTGGCCGGCGGCAACGGCTACATGATCAAGAAGGGCAGCTCTCCCGACAAGGTCAAGGCCGCCATCGCCTGGCTGAACTTCAAGACGCTCGCGGTCGGCAAGGGGCAGTTCCAGTACGACCGTTCCAAGGCCGACGGCCTGCCGGTCGGGCTTCCGCAGCCCGCCTTCTTCACCGGCGCCAGCAAGGCCAAGGACGACGAGCTGAAGGCCGCCAACGCCACCATGCCGGTCATCAACTTCAAGCCCTTCCTGGACAACCCGGTGGCCGGCAAGGCCGAGCCGGCGAAGGCCCAGGAGGTCTACAAGGTCCTCGACAAGGTGATGTCGGCGGTCCTGACCAACAAGGACGCCGACTCGGCGCAGCTCCTCGCGGAGGCCGAGAAGGCCGTCAACCAGGTGCTGGCCAACCAGTAGCGGCCCCGGCCGGGGGAGGTCCGGGCGGCCTCCCCGGCCCGGACCCGCCCGCAGGCCCCCACCCCGTACACAGATGGCGACGACCCACCAAGGAGCGAGCGGCGATGTCGGCTCCCACCCTGCCCGGTACCTCTCGTGAGGAATTCCTCCGGGCGTTCAAGCGGAACCTCTCGGCCCACGGCTTTCTGATCGGCGCCGTCCTCTGCTTCTCCTTCTTCTCCTGGTACCCGATGGTCCGGGAGTTCCTGCTGGCCTTCCAGAAGACCGAGGGCGGAGCCGTCCACTGGGTCGGCTGGGACAATTTCCGCTACGTCTTCAACGACCCGGCGTTCTGGCAGGCCTGGCGCAACACCCTGCTCTTCAGCGGGCTCGCGCTGGTACTCGGCTTCGCCGTCCCGTTCGTGGTCTCGATCGTGCTCAACGAATTCCGGCACGCACAGGGCTACTTGCGCCTGCTGGTCTACCTCCCGGTGATGATGCCGCCGGTCGCCTCGATCCTGCTCTTCAAGTACTTCTACGACCCCGGTTACGGGGTCTTCAACAGAATTCTGGAATTCCTGCACCTGCCGGCGCAAGACTGGCTGCAATCCACCGATACCGCGATGGTCTCCGTCGTCATCGCTTCCACGTGGATGAACATGGGCGGCGCGACCCTGATCTACCTGGCAGCCCTCCAGGGCATCCCCGGAGAGCTCTACGAGGCGGCGGAACTCGACGGAGCCGGGGTACTGCGCAAGATCTGGCACGTCACGATCCCGCAGACCAAGCTCATCCTCTCGCTGATGCTCCTCATGCAGATCATCGCGACGATGCAGGTGTTCGTCGAACCGTTCATGCTCACCGGCGGCGCCGGTCCCGAAGGGTCGACCACCACCGTCGTCGTCCTCATCTACCAGTACGCCTTCAGTTTCAACCAGTACGGCGGCGCCGCGGCCCTGGGCCTGTGCCTGCTCGTCCTGCTCGCCGGCTTCTCCGCCGTGTACGTCCGGCTGAGCCGCGACAACGAGAACTGACGGGAGGACCCACATGTCAGAGCGCACGCTGATATCCCCGGCCCAACTCGGCCGCACCCGAGGCAAGATCGCCTACTGGACCGTCCTGGCCGCGGTCGTGATCGGCTTCACGATCGTCTTCCTCGGGCCCCTCTACTGGATGGTCGCCAACGGCCTCAAGAGCACCGCGGAGTTCACCCAGGTCCCGCCGACCGTGGTCCCGGACTCCCTGCACGCCGGGAACTATTCGGCGGCCTGGAAGGTCATGGACCTCGCCAAGCTGCTGTTCAACACCCTCTACTACGCGTTCGGCGCCCTGGCCTTCCAGCTCGTCCTCGACGTGGCCGCCGCCTATTCGCTGTCCAAGCTCCGGCCGGTCTTCGGCAAGGCCGTCCTCGGCATGATGCTGGCGACGCTGATGATCCCGGCCACCGTCCTCGTCGTACCGCAGTACCTCACGGTCCTGGACATGCCGCTCATCGAGCGGAACCTGCTCAACACGCCCTGGGTGATCTGGCTGCCCTCGGTCACGAACGCCTTCAACATCTTCCTTCTGAAACGATTCTTCGACTCCATCCCCGGCGAGATCCTCGATGCCGCCGCCATCGACGGAGCCTCCTCCCTGCGCACCCTGCGCTCCGTGGTCCTGCCGATGTCCCGGCCCGTCCTCGGCGTCGTGTCGATCTTCGCCATCGTCGGGGTCTGGAAAGACTTCCTCTGGCCCATGCTCACCCTCCCCGACCCGGCCCTGCAGACGCTCAACGTCGGCATCTACTCGCTCGCCAGGGGAGTGCCCGAGAACCATCTCGTCGCCGCGCTCGCGATGGCCTCGGCGCCCACGCTCATCATCTTCCTGATCTTCCAGCGCAACATCATGAGCGGCCTGACGGCAGGCTCCCTCAAGGGGTGAGCACCACCCCGCACCGCCGCCGTGCCCGGTCGCCCCCCTGAAAGGACCCCTCCGTGGCTGACTTTCCCCTGCCCGAAAACGCCGCCGACTGGTGGCGCTCGGCCGCCATCTACCAGGTGTACGTACGGAGCTTCGCCGACGGCGACGGGGACGGCACCGGTGACCTCACGGGCGTCCGCGCCCGCCTCCCCTACCTCGCCGAACTGGGCGTCGACGCCCTGTGGTTCACCCCCTGGTACCTCTCCCCGCTCGCCGACGGCGGCTACGACGTCGCCGACTACCGCACCATCGACCCCGCCTTCGGCACCCTCGCCGAGGCCGAGAAGCTCATCGCCGAGGCCCGTGAACTGGGCATCCGCACCATTGTCGACATCGTCCCGAACCACGTGTCCGACCAGCACGCCTGGTTCAAGGCCGCCCTCGCCGCCGGCCCCGGCAGCCCCGAGCGGGAGCTCTTCCACTTCCGCCCGGGCCGCGGGGAGCACGGCGAACTGCCGCCGGGGGACTGGCCCTCGCAGTTCAACGGAGCCGCCACCTGGACGCAGGTACCGGACGGGGAGTGGTACCTGCACCTCTTCACCCCCGAGCAGCCCGACCTCAACTGGGACCACCCCGCCGTCCGCCGGGAGCACGAGGAAGTCCTGCGGTTCTGGTTCGAGCGCGGAGTCTCCGGCGTACGGATCGACTCCGCGGCCCTGCTCGCCAAGGACCCGGCCCTCCCCGACCTGGCAGGCCGCTCGGCCGAGCCGTGGCCCGGAGAAGTGCACCCGTACATCGACCGCGACGACCTGCACGCCATCTACCGTTCCTGGCGGGCCATCGCCGACGAGTACGGAGCCATCTTCGTCGGCGAGGTCTGGCTGCCGGACTCCGAGCGGTTCGCCCGCTACCTGCGCCCCGACGAGCTGCACACCGCCTTCAACTTCTCCTTCCTCAGCTGCCCGTGGGACGCCGGCCGGCTGCGCACCTCCATCGAGGAGACCCTCGCCGAGCACGCCCCCGTCGGAGCCCCGGCCACCTGGGTGCTGTGCAACCACGACGTGACCCGTACGGTCACCCGCTACGGGCGCGCCGACACCGGCTTCGACTTCGCCACCAAGGCCTTCGGGACCCCCGCGGACCTGGCCCTCGGCACCCGTCGGGCCCGCGCCGCCGCGCTGCTCACCCTGGCCCTCCCCGGCTCCGTCTACGTCTACCAGGGCGAGGAACTGGGGCTCCCCGAGGCCGAGATCCCGCTCGGCCGCATCCAGGACCCCATGCACTTCCGCTCCGGCGGCACCGACCCCGGCCGGGACGGGTGCAGGGTCCCGCTGCCGTGGACCGCCGAGCCGTGGAACGAGCCCTGGCTGCCCCAGCCCGCGGACTGGCCGGCGTACGCCGCGGACCGCCAGGCCGGGGACCCGGACTCGATGCTCACCCTCTACCGGACGGCCCTCGGACTGCGCCGGGCCGCGGCCGGCTTCGGCGGGGGATCGCTGGAGTGGCTGCCCGCGCCGCCCGGAGTGCTCGCCTTCGGCCGCCCCGACGGGCTGGTCTGCGTGGCCAACCTGTCCCCGGAGCCGGTCCCGCTGCCGGCCCACACGAGCCTCCTGCTGAGCAGTTCCGCGCTGGATGCGGACGGGCTGCTCGGACAGGACACGGCGGTCTGGCTGCGGACCTGACGCCGCAGCCGGACCGCCAGGACCACCTGTTTCCCGCGCCCCACCTCGTAGATCCGCCCGTGCACACCCCCGCACCGCATGGAGAGGTCCCACCGTCATGAGCGCAGCAGCACGCATCGCAGCACGCGGGAGGCCGGCCGGCGCACTGCTCGCCGCGCTGGCCGCCACCGCCGTCCTCGGGGCGGCCGCCGCCCTCCCGCTGGTGGCGGCCCCCAGCGCGACGGCCGCCCCTGCCGTCCTGTCCCCGCTGGACGTCCCGGGGCGCGGGGCGACCGTGCCCTTCACCGAGCAGGAGGCGGAGCGGGCGGCCACCAACGGGTCGGTGATCGGGCCCGACCGGACCTACACGAGCCTGCCCGCAGAGGCCTCCGGGCGCAGCGCCGTACGGCTGGACGCGGCGGGGGAGTACGTCGAGTTCACGCTGACCAAACCCGCGAACGCGATGAGCGTGCGCTATTCGGTACCGGACAACGCGGCCGGTACGGGGATCAGCGCACCCGTGGAGCTGAAGCTGGACGGGACCAAGCTGAAGGATCTGGACTTCACCTCCAAGTACAGCTGGTTCTACGGCAGCTACCCCTTCACCAACCAGCCGAACGGCGACAAGCCGCACCACTTCTACGAGGAGACCCGCACCCTCTTCGGGAAGACCCTCACGGCGGGCTCCAAGGTCCGGCTCACCCTCTCCTCCCTCGGCGCCACCCCGTGGGCGATCGTGGACCTCGCCGACTTCGAGGAGGTCGCGCCCCCCGGGACGCGGCCGCCCGGCTCGCTGTCGGTGACCGACTTCGGGGCCGATCCGAACGGCTCCGCCGACTCCACGGCCGCCTTCCAGCAGGCGGTGGACGCGGGCGCGGCGCAGGCGAAGGAGGTGTGGATCCCGCAGGGCACCTTCAAGCTCACCGATCACGTGGTGGTGGACAAGGTGACACTGCGCGGGGCCGGACCCTGGTACTCCGTCCTCACCGGGCGTCACCCCACCGACCGCAGCCGCGCGGCCGGGATCTACGGGAAGTACGTACAGGGCGGCGGATACGGCGGACAGATCCGTGCGCACGAGAGCGGCGGGCCGAGCAGAAACGTCACGCTGAAGGACTTCGCGATCATCGGCGAGATCGCCGACCGCATCGACGACGACCAGGTCAACGCCATCGGGGGCGCGATGAGCGACTCCGTCGTCGACAACGTGTGGATGCAGCGGACCAAGGTCGGGGCCTGGATGGACGGCCCGATGGACAACTTCCACATCAGGAACAGCCGGATCCTCGACCAGACGGCGGACGGGGTGAACTTCCACTGGGGCGTCACCCGCTCCTCCGTGGAGAACACCTTCCTGCGCAACCTGGGCGACGACGGCCTCGCCATGTGGGCGGACACCAAGAACAACGTCGCCAACTCCTTCAGCCACAACACCGTCGTCCTGCCGATCCTCGCCAACAACATCGCGATCTACGGCGGCAAGGACATCAGCGTCACCGACAACGTGGCCGCCGAGACCCTGTCCAACGGCGGCGGCCTGCACGTCGGCAACCGCTATCCCGGGGTCACCCCCGGCCAGGGGACGGACGTCTCGGGCACCTTCACGCTGGCCCGCAACACCCTGATCCGGACCGGGAACACCGACTACGGGTGGAACTTCCCGATCGGCGCCGTGTGGTTCGACAGCCGGTCGAGCTCCATCGACAAGGCCGCGATCAACGTGACCGACAGCGACATCCTGGACAGCTCCTACGCTGCCATCCACTTCGTGTCCGGCAGCACGAAGGGCGTGCACTTCGACAACATCACCATCGACAAGACCGGGACGTTCGCGCTCCAGTTCAACGACCCGGCCGAGCTCTCCATGAGCAACGTCAGGGCCACCCGGATCGGCTTCACCGAGCCGGTCTACAGCTGCCTGGGCGCGCAGCTGAAGCTGACGCAGGGCAGCGGGAACTCCGGCTGGAACACCAAGCTGCCGAACACCTACTGCGGGCCGTTCCCCCCGGCGACCGACCAGCCGGGACCGGAACCGACGCCGAGCCCGACGCCCACTCCCACGCCGAGCCCGACGCCGACTCCGACGCCGCGCCCCACTCCCACGCCGACGCCCACCCCGACTCCGACGCCCACCCCGACCCCGACTCCGACCCCGGACCCCACCCGCAACCTGGCCCAGGGCCGGCCGGTCGCCGAGTCCTCGCACACCCAGGGCTATGACGCGGCCAAGGCCGTCGACGGAGACCCGAACAGCTACTGGGAGAGCCTCAACAACGCCTTCCCGCAGTCGGTGACGGTCGACCTCGGCACCACCACGGCCGTCAAGCGCCTGGTCCTGAAACTGCCGCCGCCGGCAGCCTGGGGGGCCAGGACCCAGACCCTGTCGGTCCTGGGAAGCACCGACGGCTCCTCCTTCACCACCGTCGTCGCCCCCCAGGGCCACGTCTTCGACCCGGCGAGCGGGAACAAGGTGACCATCACCCTTCCCGCCGGTACGAACCTGCGCCACCTGCGGCTGGCCTTCACCGGCAACACCGGCTGGCCGGCCGGGCAGCTCGGCGAGTTCGAGGCCTACGCCGGCTGAGCCCCGGCACCCCGCCGGGGAACACCCCGCCCGGTGACACCCCGCCCGTCACGGCAACGGCTGTGGCGGGCGGGGTCCGTGGTACTGCCCGCTCGGTCGCATCCGCAGCGGGCGCTCCTCGTACTCCTCCAACGCGTGCGCGATCCAGCCGGCCGTACGGGCCACCGCGAAGACCGTCTCCCCGGCCTCCGGAGCCATCCCGCAGGAGACCGTCAGCACGGCGAGCGCCAGGTCCACGTTGGGGTACAGGCCGCCGCCGTGCCGGGCCATCACCCCGGCCACCTCGCGCGCCGCGCCCAGCGCCGGACCGGCCTGCGCCAGCGGCTCCAGGCGGGCGAACAGCGCCGTCGCCCGCGGATCCTCAGCCCCGTACAGCCGGTGCCCGAGCCCGGGCACCCTGCGTCCGGCCCGCAGGTACTCCGCCACCACCGGAGCCGCGCCGCCGCGCTCCAGCACCTCCACCAGCATCCGGTGCGCGAGCCGCCCGGCCGCTCCGTGCAGGGGGCCTTCGAGCGCGCCGAGCCCGGCCGAGACCACCGCGTACGGATGTGCGCGCGCCGACGCGGCCACCCGTACGGCCAGGGTCGAGGCGGCCAGGTCGTGGTCCGTCAGCAGGGCCAGGGCCAGGTCCAGGACGGCCAACGCGTCCGGATCGGGGTCCAGGGCGGAGAGCCGCGGCCACAGCTGCCGGGAGAGGCGGCCGTCCCCGCCCCACTGCGCCGGGCCCACCTCGGGCAGGGCGCCGACCAGGGTGGGGATCAGGGCGCGTGCGGAGCCCAGTACGGAGGACTCGGACAGGTCGAAGCGCAGCGGGTCCGCGACCGCCGCGGCGGCGACGGCCACCCGCAGCCGGTCGATCGGCCCGCTGTGCTCGGGGAGCGCGGCGACCGCCCGGCGGGCCGCGGCGAGGGACTCCGGGGGAGCGGTGAACCGGGCCCCGCGCACCAGGGTCCCCGTCCAGAGCCACTCGGCGACCTCCTCGTAGCGGTACCGCGAGGCCAGTTCCACGGCGTCCACGCCGCGGAAGTAGTACCGGTCGGACTCGATGAGGGTGAGCGCGGTGCGTACGGAGAGCTCCCCGGCGGAGGCGGCGAACCCGGGGGGACCCGCCGCCTCGCGTCGGCTGCGCCGGGCCAGGGCCTCCACCTCGCGGGCGTCGAAACTGCTGGAGCGTCCGACCGGGTCGCGGCGGCTCGTGAGCTGGCCGCGGCTGACGTACGCGTACACGGTCGCGGGCTTCACCCCCAGCAGCCGGGCCGCTTCCTGGGTGCCGATCCTTCGCTCACCGGGCTCGTCGTTCATGACGCACACCCTACATATGTTGATTCGATCAATATTGACAGTGATTGAGTGCATCATGGATGGTCGATCCATGAACACCACCGTCGCACCCGCCGAAACCCCCCGCGGACTCGCGGGAGTCGTGGTCACCGAGACCCAGCTCGGTGACGTGAGGGGCCGTGAGGGCTTCTACCACTACCGCCAGTACTCGGCGGTCGAGCTCGCCGAGAGCCGCACCTTCGAGGACGTGTGGCACCTGATGTTCCGCGGCGCACTGCCCGCCGACGCCGCCGAGCGCGCCGCCTTCACCGCCGAGATCGCCCCGCTGCGCCGGCTCCCCGCCGAGGTCCGGGACGCCCTGCCCGCCCTGGCCCGTGCCACCGCCCTGTCCGGCCCGCTCTCAGGGCTGCGCACGGCGCTCTCCCTGCTCGGCGCCTCCGCGGGCTTCCGCCCGGTCTACGACCTGGCCCCCGAATGCCGGGCCGCCGACGCGCTGGCCGCCTGCGCCGCCGTACCGACCCTGCTCACCGCCCTGTACCGGCTCGGCCAGGGGCTGGAGCCGGTGGAACCGCGGGACGACCTCCCGTACGCGGCCAACTACCTCCACATGCTGACCGGACGGGAACCCGAGCCGGTCAGGGCCCGCGCGGTCGAGCGGTACCTGATCTCCACGATCGACCACGGCTTCAACGCCTCCACCTTCACCGCCCGCGTGATCGCCTCCACCGGCGCCGACGTCGCGGCCTGTCTCACCGGGGCGATCGGCGCACTCTCCGGCCCGCTGCACGGCGGCGCCCCCAGCCGGGCCCTGGACACCCTCGACGCCATCGGCACGGCGGACCGGATCGATCCGTGGATCCGCGAGCGCGTCCTCGCGGGCGACCGGATCATGGGCTTCGGCCACCCCGTCTACCGCACCGAGGACCCGCGCTCGCGGATGCTGCGCGGGATCGCCCTGCAGTTCGGCGGCCCGCTGGTGGACTTCGCCGTGGAGGTCGAGCGGCACGTCGAGGAGATCCTCGCCGAGCTCAAGCCGGGCCGGGAGCTGCACACCAACGTGGAGTTCTACGCGGGCGTGGTCATGGAGCTGTGCGGGCTGCCGCGCGAGATGTTCACGCCGACCTTCTGCGCGGCCCGCGTGGTCGGCTGGAGCGCGAACGTCCTGGAACAGGCCGCAGACTCGAAGATCATCCGGCCGGCAGCCCGCTACACCGGTCCGACCCCGCCCCGGCCGGTGCCCGCCCTCGGCTGACGCTGGCTACGATCGATCGGGTGAACAGCATCCCCGTCGTCGTCCTCGCCGGATTCCTCGGATCCGGCAAGACGACCGTCCTCAACCACCTCCTCGGCAACCGGGGCGGCACCCGGATCGGGGTCGTCGTCAACGACTTCGGCTCCATCGAGGTCGACGCGATGGCGGTGGCCGGCCAGGTCGGGGACTCGATGGTCTCCCTCGGCGGCGGCTGCCTGTGCTGCGCCGTGGACGGCAGCGAGCTGGACGCGTACCTGGAGAAGCTCGCCGACCCCGTCCACCGCATCGACGTGATCGTCATCGAGGCGAGCGGGCTGGCGGAGCCGCAGGAGATGGTCCGGATGCTCGTCGCCAACGAGAACCCGGGCGTCCGGTACGGCGGCATGGTGCAGATCGTCGACGCGGCGGAGTTCGACGCGACCCGGGCCAGGCACCCCGAGACCGACCGGCACCTGGCCGTCGCCGACCTGGTGGTGCTCAACAAGACCGACCGGATCGACGCCGCCGAACGCACCCGGATCGAGGGCGCGCTCGCCGCGCTCTGCGCACCGGGCATCCCGGTCGTCGGCGCGGACCACGGGCGGATCGACCCGGAGCTGCTCTTCGACCGCCGCCCGTGGACCGAAACGCGCGGCCAGCTGTCCTTCGAGGACCTGCTGGCCCAGGCACACGACCATGACCGCGACCACGACGGCGATGAACACGCGGACCACGTCCACGCGGCCTACGAGAGCACGGAGTTCGTGTCCGAGCAGGCACTCGGCCCGCGCCGGTTCATCGAGTTCCTCGACCGCCGCCCGGCCGGCCTCTACCGGATCAAGGGCTCCGTCTACTTCGGCGTCCCCGGCCACGAGGAGCGCTACGAGGTCCACGCGGTCGGCCGCTTCCTCCGCTTCGCCCCGCACCCCTGGGGCCGGGGCGAGCCGCGCCTGACGCAGCTCGTCCTGATCGGCTCGGGCACCGACGGCCCCGCGCTGCTCCGCGAGCTGGAGGACTGCCGCGAACCGGAGCCGTGGCACGCGGCCCCGGAGAGCATGTGGGGCGTCCTGCGCTACGTACACCGCCCGGCGGAGCAGGCTCCGGATCCCGATCCGGAATCCGATCCGGATCCGGATCCGGATGATCATCCCGATCCCGAGGACTACTAGGGGCCGCCCCGCGCAGGGTCAGGCGACCTCGATGCCGAAGTCGCCGAGGAGGGGCTCCAGGCCGCCCGGGTAGCCCTTGCCGCCGAGGACGAAGTCCCAGTCGCCGCCCGGGCGGCGCCGGAAGGAGCCGAGGACCAGGGCGGTTTCGCCGGCGCGGCCGTCGGAGACCTCCAACCGGCCCAGTTCCTCGCCACCCGCCCCCAGCAGCCGGATCCGGGCGTCGGTGAAGCCGGCCAGATCGGCGTGCGGATCGGCCTCGGGGTCGATCGCGGCGACGAGGACCAGCCGGTCGGACCGCTGCGGCAACGCGTCGAAGGCGACCAGCAGCGCCGCCTTGTCCGGTGCCGCGTGCGCATGGGTCCGTACCGAACCGTCCGGGGTGTTCGGGTTGTTGAAGAACACGAAGTGGTCCTCGCTCAGCACCCGGTTGCCTTCGCAGACCAGCGCGCACACGTCCAGCGCGACCGACCCCGCCCAGGACATGCCGAGCACGTTGTGGTCCGCGGCGGGTTCGGGCTCGGCCGTCCGCTGGGCCGGGACCGAGGGCGCCGCGCCCGGGCCGAGGCGGCCGCGCAGTCCGTGCCGGTGCAGCAGCTCCACGAGGGCGGCGCCGTGAACCAGCTCCAGCGGCTTGCCGTCGGCGAAGGTGTACGACGTGGGTCCGAAGGTCGCGGTGGTGACCAGCACCCCCTTGTTCGCCCCCTTGTCCTGCACCGTGCCGTAAAGATCCCGGACGGCCGTCGGCGACACGGTGTTGCGGTAGCGCTTGACCTGCACCACGATCCGCCCGCCCGTGATCGGGGACGGGTCGTTCGCCTCGATGTCCACCCCGCCGTCGCCAGAGCGCTGTGTGGTTACCGCCTCCATGCCCATCGCCCGGAACAGCTCGGCGACCAGGTTCTCGAAGGCGATCGGGTCCATCGCGAAGAGGTCCGGCTCGTCCTCGTCGCGGCCGGCGTGACCTCCGTGACGGACGACGCCGCCCACCTCACCGGGCCGACGCTCCGGGCGCACGGCGGCAGGCTGGTCCGGCCGTGCGGACAACTGCCCGCCCAGCCCCTCCACCAGACAGTCCACCGCGCTCACCAGCTCCAGCCGCAGCCCGGTGAAGGCCGACCGGGGCGCCGACACCGAGGCGAGCACGAGCTGCGCCTCCCGCCCCGTCACCGGATCGTGAGCGTCCACGAAGCCGTTGACGACGACGGAGTCCAGGGCGTCGAACTCGTCGGCCGCGTACAGATCGCGGACCACCAGCAGCACGCACTGCGCCAGCAGGTCCCGGTAGACCGCCCGCCGCTGCGTGGCCGGGCGGGCCGTCTCCTTGTCCTGGTCCGTACTCGGCACGTACCGCACCGACTTGGCCTCCGGCACCACCTCGTAGCCGGGCAGTTCCCAGTCCAGTACCAGCTGGCGGCGCGCCGGGTCGTAGGCCGCCGACACCTGTCGGGGCAGGTTCTCCGGCCAGCCGGCCGAGGCGTACAGGGCCGCCGAGAAGTACTCCACCGCGGCCTCCGCGTCGCCCGCGCGCAGCGCGCCGGCCAGCTCGGTGAGCCCGCCGTTGTGCCCGCGGATCCCGGCGAGCTGCTCCGCTGCCCAGCGGTCGTACTGCTGCCGGTACGCCGCCAGCTGCTGCTGCCGCTGCGCCTCCGCGGCCTGCGCCGCCTGCCAGGCCTGCGTGTACCGGGCGTGCGCCTCCCGCTCCGCCTGCGCCCGCCGGTTCGAGCCCAGCGTCCAGCCGCTGCTCTGCTGCTGGAAGTGGTGCAGCTGCGGCAGCGGCACGGGGTGCGCCAGGTTCCCCGGATCGAAGGGGTCGAGCCGCTCGGGCCTGACCAGGGAGGCCAGCCGGAACGCCGGGGCACGGCAGCCCGCGGCCAACAGCCCTTGCAGGGCCGCGACCCGGGCGTCGAGCTGCTCGGTCGCCCGCCGGGCCTGGGCGTCGCGGTGCTGTTTATAGGCGGCCTGCTGTTCGCGCTGCCCCCGGGCCACGTCCCGTTCGTACGCCCGCTGCCGGCGTTCCGCCTCGCGCTGCTGGATCAGCTGCGTCTGCTGCGTCCGGCGCTGGGCCTCGGCCCAGTCACTGATCAATCCGCCCGACCGACGACTCATCAGTTCTGTGTCTCCCCGCCCCACCCGACAGTGCCAAGAGGGAAAACACTAGTCGCCATTCGGGTGGTACGTCCCTCGGACGTACCACCCGAATGGGCTGGAACTTCCTACAGCGCCGTACCCGCCAGCGCCGCGACCACCGCCGGCAGGGCCGTGCCCGAGCCGTCGCGGCGCGGGTCGGCCGCGGGCAGTGCGGCCGGAGTGCCGTTCGCCGCCGCCGCGCGGACCGGGGAACCGCCCGCCCAGGCCAGCAGCAGGACGTCCTCGCCCTTCAGGAAGCGCTGGCAGCGCACTCCGCCGGTGGCCCGGCCCTTGCGCGGGTACTGGTCGAACGGGGTCAGCTTTCCGGACTGCATCGAGTCGTCCAGCGTCCCGTGCGAGCCCGCCACCGTGAACACCACGGCCTCGCGCGCCGGGTCCACCGCCGAGAAGTGGATCACCTTGGCGCCGTCCGCGAGCTTGATGCCCGCCATACCGCCCGCCGGGCGGCCCTGCGGACGGACCTGGCCCGCCGGGTAGCGCAGCAGCTGGGCGTCGTCGGTGATGAAGACGAGGTCCTCCTCGCCCGTGCGCAGCTCGACCGCCCCGATGATCCGGTCACCGTCCTTGAGGGTGATGACCTCCAGCTCGTCCTTGTTGGCCGGATAGTCCGGCACGACCCGCTTGACCACGCCCTGCTCGGTGCCGAGCGCCAGGCCCTGCCCCGACTCGTCGAGCGAGGTCAGGCAGATGACCTGCTCGTCCGCCTCCAGCCCGGAGAGGAACTCCGAGACCGGGGCCCCGCCCGCCAGGTTCGGCGCGGCGTGGGTGTCGGGCAGCTGCGGCAGGTCGATGACCGACAGCCGCAGGAGCCGGCCGTACGAGGTGACCACGCCGATGTCGGCCCGCGCGGTCGCCGCGACCTGCGAGACGATCAGGTCGTGCTTGGCGCGGGCGCCGCCCTCCTCCTCGGGAAGCGGGTCCGCGTTGGCCGTGCGGGCGAGCAGGCCGGTGGAGGACAGCAGCACCCGGCACGGGGTGTCCTCGACCTCCAGCGGGACCGCCGCGACCGGCGTCCCCGCCGATTCCAGCAGCACCGTACGGCGCTCCGTGCCGAACTTCTTCGACACCGCGGCCAGTTCCGCCGAGACCAGCTTGCGCAGCTCGCTGTCGGAGTCCAGGATCCCGGTCAGCTCGTCGATCTCGCCGGCCAGCCGGTCGCGCTCGGACTCCAGCTCGATCCGGTCGAAGCGGGTGAGCCGGCGCAGCGGGGTGTCCAGGATGTACTGGGTCTGGATCTCGCTCAGCGAGAAGCGCTCCATCAGGCGCTCCTTGGCCTGCGCGGAGTTGTCGCTGTCCCGGATGATCCGGATGACCTCGTCGATGTCGAGCAGCGCCACGAGCAGGCCCTCGACGAGGTGCAGCCGGTCGCGCCGCTTGCCGCGGCGGAACTCGCTGCGCCGGCGGACGACCTCGAAGCGGTGGTCGAGGTAGACCTCCAGCAGCTCCTTGAGGCCCAGCGTCAGCGGCTGCCCGTCGACCAGCGCGACGTTGTTGATGCCGAAGGTCTCCTCCATCGGCGT
The DNA here is from genome assembly GCF_042788835.1 of Streptomyces sp. NPDC056883. Taxonomy (NCBI): domain Bacteria; kingdom Bacillati; phylum Actinomycetota; class Actinomycetes; order Kitasatosporales; family Streptomycetaceae; genus Streptomyces; species Streptomyces sp. NPDC056883. The sequence continues at coordinate 132,190 of NZ_JBHUBS010000007.1, forward strand.
CAGCTTGTACAGCTGCTCCAGCACGGCCTCGGGGTGGAAGCCGTTCTTGATCTCGATGACCAGGCGCAGGCCGTGCGAGCGGTCCGTGAGGTCCTTGACGTCCGCGATGCCCTGGAGCTTCTTCGAGCCGACCAGGTCCTTGATCTTCGCGATGACCTTCTCGGGACCGACCGTGAAGGGCAGTTCGGTGACGACCAGCCCCTTGCGGCGCGGGGTCACGTCCTCCAGGGCCACCGTGGCGCGGATCTTGAAGGTGCCGCGGCCGTTCTCGTAGGCGTCCTTGATGCCCGCGAGGCCGACGATCCGGCCGCCCGTGGGCAGGTCGGGACCCGGGACGAAGCGCATCAGCGCGTCCAGGTCCGCCTCGGGGTAGCGGATCAGGTGGCGGGCGGCCGCGATGACCTCGCCGAGGTTGTGCGGGGCCATGTTGGTGGCCATGCCCACCGCGATCCCGGACGCGCCGTTGACCAGCAGGTTCGGGTACGCGGCGGGAAGGACGACCGGTTCGCGCTCCTGGCCGTCGTAGTTCGCGGCGAAGTCGACGGTGTTCTCGTCGATCCCGTCCGTCATCAACGAGGCGGCGTCGGCCATCTTCGACTCGGTGTACCGCATCGCGGCCGGCGGGTCGTCGTTGCCGAGCGAGCCGAAGTTGCCGTGGCCGTCGACCAGCGGGAGCCGCATGGAGAAGGGCTGCGCCATGCGCACGAGGGCGTCGTAGATCGACGCGTCGCCGTGCGGGTGCAGCTTGCCCATGACCTCGCCGACGACGCGGGCGCACTTCACGTAGCCGCGGTCGGGGCGCAGGCCCATCTCGTTCATCTGGTAGACGATGCGCCGGTGCACCGGCTTCATGCCGTCGCGGGCGTCGGGAAGGGCACGGGAGTAGATCACCGAGTACGCGTACTCGAGGAAGGAGCCCTGCATTTCGTCGACGACGTCGATGTCGAGGATCTTCTCCTCGAAATCCTCCGGCGGCGGGGTCTTCGTGCTGCGGCGGGCCATCGCTGCGCGGCTCCTTAACCAAGAATCGGGATGAGCTGAGCTCTCACGGGGTGGGGCGGGGGGTGGGACGGGGACGGTGCTGGGGCGGTGCCGGTACGGGTGCGGACCGGTTTCGGACAGGGGTGACGCGGACCATTGTGGCCCGAGGCACCGACAACGCCGACTCCGACCCAGGACTGGGCCGGGAACTTCTCCGCCGGCCGACACGCTTGCATACAGTGGCAGGTCTGACAGGAATCTCTGCATCGCGATCGAAGGGACCACATGCCCATGGGTCACACGGCCACAGCTCACGCCGGCTCCGGCGGCCTCACAGCGACCGAGCACCGGCTGGCCAACGGCCTGCGCGTGGTGCTGTCCGAGGACCACCTGACCCCGGTCGCCGCGGTCTGCCTCTGGTACGACGTCGGCTCGCGCCACGAAGTCAAGGGACGTACGGGCCTGGCTCACCTCTTCGAGCACCTGATGTTCCAGGGCTCGAAGAACGTCTCCGGCAACGGCCACTTCGAACTGGTCCAGGGCGCCGGCGGCTCCCTCAACGGGACCACCAGCTTCGAGCGGACCAACTACTTCGAGACGATGCCGACCCACCAGCTGGAGCTCGCGCTGTGGCTGGAGGCGGACCGGATGGGCTCGCTGCTGGCCGCCCTGGACGACGAGTCCATGGAGAACCAGCGCGACGTCGTCAAGAACGAGCGCCGCCAGCGGTACGACAACGTCCCGTACGGCACGGCCTTCGAGAAGCTGACGGCGCTGGCCTACCCGGAGGGCCACCCGTACCACCACACCCCGATCGGTTCCATGGCCGATCTGGACGCCGCGTCCCTGGAGGACGCGCGCGCGTTCTTCCGTACGTACTACGCGCCCAACAACGCGGTGCTCTCGGTCGTCGGCGACATCGACCCCGAGAAGACCCTCGCCTGGGTCGAGAAGTACTTCGGCACCATCCCCGGCCACGACGGCAAGCAGCCGCCGCGCGACGGCTCGCTGCCCGAGATCATGGGCGAGCAACTGCGCGAGGAGGTCGTCGAGGAGGTTCCGGCCCGCGCGCTGATGGCGGCCTACCGGCTCCCGCACGACGGCACCCGCGAGTGCGACGCCGCCGACGTGGCGCTGACCGTCCTGGGCAGCGGCGAGTCCTCCCGGCTCCACAACCGCCTGGTGCGCCGCGACCAGAGCGCCGTCGCGGCCGGCTTCGGCATGCTGCGCCTCGCCGGCGCACCCTCGCTGGGCTGGCTGGACGTCAAGACCTCCAGCGGCGTCGAGGTGCCCGCCATCGAGGCGGCCGTCGACGAGGAGCTCGCGCGGTTCGCCGCCGAGGGCCCGACGGCCGAGGAGATGGAGCGCGCGCAGGCCCAGCTGGAGCGCGAATGGCTGGACCGGCTGAGCACGGTGGCCGGCCGCGCCGACGAACTGTGCCGCTTCGCGGTGCTGTTCGGCGACCCGCAGCTCGCTCTGACCGCCGTCCAGCGCGTCCTCGACGTCACCGCCGAGGAAGTGCAGGCCGTGGCCGCTGCCCGACTGCGCCCCGACAACCGGGCGGTGCTCGTCTACGAGCCGATCGCCGCGGACGAGCACGACGAGCACGCAGAGAACGACGAGAACGAAGGGGCGGAGCAGTGAGCGACACCGCAGCCGACACCGCAGCCGTCACGATGACCTTCCACCCGCGCCCCGAGGCCGGCGAGCCGCAGCCGTGGGCCTTCCCGGCCCCCGAGCGCGGGGTCCTGGCCAACGGCCTGACCCTGCTGCGCTGCCACCGCCCGGGCCAGCAGGTGGTCGCGGTCGAGATCAACCTCGCCGCCCCGCTCGACGCGGAGCCCGAGGGCCTCGACGGCGTGGCCACCATCATGGTGCGCGCCCTGTCCGAGGGCACCGACAAGCGCTCCGCCGAGGAGTTCGCCGCCGAGCTGGAGCGCTGCGGCGCCACCCTCGACGCGCACGCCGACCACCCGGGCCTGCGGGTCTCCTTGGAGGTCCCGGCGTCCCGCCTGCACAAGGCGCTGGGGCTGGTCGCCGAGGCGCTGCGCACGCCGGCCTTCGCCGACGCCGAGGTCGACCGCCTGGTGCGCAACCGGCTCGACGAGATCCCGCACGAGAGCGCCAACCCGCAGCGCCGCGCCGCCAAGCAGCTCTCCAAGGAGCTCTTCCCGGCCACCCTGCGGATGTCGCGCCCGCGTCAGGGCACCGAGGAGACGGTCGCCCGCATCGACTCCGCGGCCGTACGGGCCTTCTACGAGGCCCACGTGCGCCCCGCGACCGCCACCGCGGTGGTCGTGGGCGACCTGACCGGCATCGACCTGGACGCCGTCCTGGCCGACACCCTGGGCGCGTGGACCGGTGACACCACCGCCCCGCGTCCGGTCCCGCCGATCACCGCCGACGACACGGGCCGCGTGGTCATCGTGGACCGGCCCGGCGCGGTCCAGACGCAGCTGCTGATCGGCCGCATCGGCGCGGACCGGCACGACCGGGTCTGGGCGCCCCAGGTGCTCGGTACGTACTGCCTCGGCGGCACGCTCACCTCCCGGCTGGACAAGGTGCTGCGCGAGGAGAAGGGGTACACGTACGGCGTGCGCGCCTTCGGCCAGGTGCTGCGCTCCACCGCCGACGGCAAGGGCGCCTCGATGCTCGCCATCAGCGGCTCGGTGGACACCCCCAACACCGGCCCGGCCCTGGACGACCTCTGGACGGTGCTGCGCACCCTCGCGCAGGGCGGCCTGACCGACGCCGAACGGGACGTGGCCGTGCAGAACTTGGTGGGGGTGGCCCCGCTGAAGTTCGAGACGGCCGCTTCCGTCGCAGGCACGCTCGCCGACCAGGTCGAGCAGGAGCTGCCGGACGACTACCAGGCGCAGTTGTACGCGCGGCTCGCCGAAACCGGGACGGTGGAGGCCACTTCGGCGGTCGTCAACGCCTTCCCGGTGGACCGTCTGGTCACGGTCCTGGTCGGCGACGCCTCGCAGATCGAGGAGCCGGTGCGGGCCCTCGGGATCGGCGAAGTGACCGTGGTCACCAACTGATCGTCAGTTGATCTCCGGCGGGCCGTCAACTGGCCCGCCATTCAAGGGGCTCCGGCGGCTTGTCCGCCGGGGTCCCTTTTGTCCTTTATCTGGCCTTTAGTGGTGTGGTTGCTTGTATGTGGTGTGGCGTACGCAACAAAAAGGCGTGTCTGTTTGGCGATTGACTGATGATCCGCCTAGCGTCGGCCGTGCTGTCCGTCAGTTGTAACCGCCGCGTCCGCGGCACCGGGCAGCGATCGCCGAGTCCCCGTCAGGCGCGAGCCTGGGGAGCCGGGGACCCACTTGTGTCCCTGGGGTGAATCGGACCGCCTCGCAAGAGGGGGCCCGTAGGAGACCTTCCTGCTCCGAACCCGTCAGCTAACCCGGTAGGCGAGAGGGAAGGAAAGGATCAACCCCTTCATGGCGTTTGGCAGTCGTGCCGCCGGTTCCGGTTCCGGCAAGCACCGTGGTTCGAGTCGTCTCAGCCGCAGGACCGCCGGCTACGCCGGCATAGCCGCCCTCGCCACCACTGGTGTCGTCGGCTCCCTGGCCGGTCCCGCGTTCGCCGCGGACCACAGCCCCTCCATCGAGGACACCGGCACCCTCAACACCATCGTGGTGGCCGACGAGCTCGCCGGTGACGTCGAGGCCCAGGCCCAGTCCCAGCAGCGGGCCGCCGAGGCCGCCGCCGCCAAGGCGCAGGCCGAGGCCGACGCCAAGCAGCGGGCCGCCGAGGCCAAGGCGCAGGCCGAAGCCCAGGCCAAGGCCGAGCGCGAGGCCGCCGAGCGCGCCGCCCGCGAAGAGGAGCGCAAGCGCCTCAACACCTTCGTTTCCCCGCTCGACGACACCTACGTCAGCACCCAGTACCACGCGGGTGGCGGCATGTGGTCCTCCGGCAGCCACACCGGCATCGACTTCCACGCCGCCTCCGGCACCGAGGTGCACGCCGTGGGCCTCGGCACCGTGGTCGAGGCTGGCTACGGCGGCGCGTACGGCAACAACGTCGTCATCAAGCACGCCGACGGCACGTACACCCAGTACGGCCACATGTCCTCGCTGAGCGTCTCCGTCGGCCAGCAGGTCACCCCGGGCCAGAAGATCGGCCTGTCGGGCTCCACGGGCAACTCCAGCGGCCCGCACCTGCACTTCGAGGCCCGCACCGGCGCCGACTACGGTACGGACATCAACCCGGTCACGTACCTGCGCTCGCACGGCGTCACCGTCTGACCCGCTGCGCTCCGCAGCACACGTCTTCCGCGAAGGCCCCGGCTCTTTGAGAGCCGGGGCCTTCGTCGTGCCGAGTGTCCAGTGCCGGGTACTTCGCGCTGCGCGATGTGTGAATGTTTCGTATTTCCGGCCGTCCTCGGAAATTATCGTGTGTTGCAATAGAGTCGCAACGCGCACAGCCATACGAAAAAGGCGGAGGTCCGGTCTTGCGTATTCCCGCGCACACGGTATGCACAGCGATCCGCGACGACATCGTCTCCGGGGTGTTCGGGCCCGGCGCCCGGCTGACCGAGGAGGTGCTGGCCCGCCGGTACGGGGTCTCGCGCGTCCCGGTGCGCGAGGCGCTGCGCACGCTGGAGTCCGAGGGGTTCGTGACCACCCGCCGGCACGCGGGTGCCTGCGTGGCCGAGCCGACCGAACAGGAGGCCGCCGACCTCCTGGAGCTGCGGATGCTCCTGGAGCCCCTCGCGGCCGCCCGGGCGGCCCGGCGGCGCAGCGAGGCCCACCTCAAGGTGCTGCGCGGCCTGGTCAGGCTGGGCCAGGAGCGGGCCAGGAGGGGGCAGGGAGAGGACCTGCGGTCCCTGGGCGGCTGGTTCCACGAGACGCTCTCCCAGGCCTCGGGCAGTCCCGGGCTCATCGCACTGCTCACCCAGATGCGCCACAAGGTGGCCTGGATGTACGTGGTGGAGGCCCCGGTGCGGCCCGTGGAGTCCTGGGTGGAGCACGGCGCGATCGTGGACGCGGTGGCCCGGGGTGATGCCGAGCGGGCGCGGGCGCTGACCGCGGCGCACGTGGACCGGGCGGCGGGGGCCCACCGGATGCGCGTGAGGACTTTGCAACCTGCCGTAAACACGGCAAGCGTTCCGCATTAACAAACGCCGTATACAAAGGAGGGATATCCGGGCCGGATAATTCGGCTCGCGTGCCCGGCGTCTCGCACGTTATTCCTGCCTGAATTCCGGCCGCCGGAATGGGGTGCGCCGGAATGGAGTGCGCCGCAATGGCGGCGCAGGTATGTCCGGCCGGACTCCCGTGCGGAAAGCAGCGAAGCCGTTGCCCTCGACCGTGGTGGTCGGGGGCAACGGCTTCGTCGTGCAAGTGCAGCAAGTCCTGCGGGTCGAACCCGAAGGGGTCAGACGGTCTCGGGGAGCTCCTCGAGGCCCTCGGCGACCAGCTTCGCGAGGCGGTCCAGTGCGGCCTCGGCGCCGTCGGCCTCGGACGAGAGGACGATCTCCTCGCCGCCCTGGGCGCCCAGGCCCAGGACCGCCAGCATGGAGGCGGCGTTGACGGGGTCGCCGCCGGCCTTCGCGATGGTCACCGGGACGCCGGAAGCGGTCGTCGCGCGGACGAAGATCGAGGCGGGACGAGCGTGCAGGCCCTCGGCCCAGCCGACGTTGACGCGGCGCTCTGCCATGGTGATGCCCTTCAGGTTCTTACGGGTTGTCTAGACCAGTCTCTCACGGCGTCCGGAATGGTCGAACCGACCTTCGGCCCGACTTTCCCGCCGTTCGACCTACCCCAGCTTGCCCTTATTCGAGCCAGCTTGCCCGATGCGCCGCGCCCAGGCCACTCGAAGCGTTCGAGCCTTAAGGTGACCCCATGACGACCGCGTCCGACCCCTCGTACCCGGATCACTGGGAAGCCGACGTCGTCCTTCGGGACGGCGGCACCGCCCGGATCCGGCCCATCACCACCGACGACGCGGGCCGGCTCGTCAGCTTCTACGAGCAGGTCTCGGACGAGTCCAAGTACTACCGGTTCTTCGCTCCCTACCCCCGGCTCTCCGACCGCGACGTGCACCGCTTCACGCACCACGACTACGTGGACCGGGTCGGCCTCGCCGCGACGATCGGCGGCGAGTTCATCGCCACCGTCCGCTACGACCGGATCGGCGCCGACGGCCGCTCGGCCACCGGGCCCTCCGACGAGGCCGAGGTCGCCTTCCTCGTCCAGGACGCCCACCAGGGACGCGGAGTCGCCTCCGCCCTGCTCGAACACATCGGCGCGGTGGCCCGCGAACGCGGGATCCGCCGCTTCGCGGCCGAGGTGCTGCCGGCCAACAGCAAGATGATCAAGGTGTTCACCGACGCCGGCTACCAGCAGAAGCGCAGCTTCGAAGACGGCTCCGTCCACCTCACCCTCGACCTCGAACCGACCGCCGAGTCCCTCGCCGTCCAGCGCGCCCGCGAACAGCGTGCCGAGGCCCGCTCCGTCCAGCGGCTGCTGTCCCCCGGCTCGGTGGCGGTGATCGGCGTCAGCCGCTCCCTCGCGGGCGTGGGCGCGGCGGCCCTGCGCAACCTGCGCGACAGCGGCTTCCACGGCCACCTCTACGCCGTCAACGAGGCGGTCACCCGGGATCTGCTCGACGGCGTACGGGCCTACCCCACGCTCGGCGCCGTCGGCGCCCCGGTCGACCTCGCCGTCATCGCGGTCCCGGCGGACCGGGTCCCGGACGCGGTGGCCGCCTGCGGTGAACACGGGGTGCAGGGGCTGGTCGTGCTGTCCGCCGGATACGGGGAGAGCGGGCCCGAGGGCATGGCCCGCCAGCGCGAACTGGTGCGCCAGGTGCGCTCGTACGGGATGCGGCTGATCGGACCGAACGCCTTCGGGGTGATCAACACGGCCCCCGAGGTGGAGCTGAACGCCTCCCTGGCCCCCGCTCCGGCCCCCGCGCGGGGAAGGGTCGGCCTCTTCACCCAGTCCGGGGCGATCGGCATCGCGCTGCTCTCCGGGCTGCTCCGGCGCGGGGAGGGGCTGTCCTCCTTCGTCTCCGCCGGGAACCGGGCCGACGTCTCCGGGAACGACATCCTCCAGTACTGGTACGACGACGAGGCGACCGACGTCGCGCTCATGTACCTGGAGACCCTGGGCAACCCGAGGAAGTTCACCCGGCTCGCCCGGCGCACCGCGGCCGTCAAGCCCGTGGTCGTCGCCAAGGGAGGCCGGCACACCCCGGCCGGACACGTGGTCCCCGGCACCCGGCTGCCCGAGGCGACGGTCTCGGAGCTGCTGCGGCAGGCCGGCGTCATCCGGGTCGACACGGTGACCGAGCTGGTGGACGTCGGCCTGCTGCTGGCCTCGCAGCCCGTACCGGCCGGCCCGCGGGTGGCCATCCTCGGCAACTCCGAATCGCTCGGGGTCCTCACCTACGACGCCTGCCTGACCGAGGGGCTGCGGCCGCTGCCGCCGCTCGACCTGACCACGGCCGCCTCGCCGGAGGACTTCCGTACGGCCGTCTCCGCCGCGCTGGCCTCGCCGGACACCGACGCCGTCGTCGTCACCGCGATCCCCTGGGTGAGCGAGCACGCGCTCGCCGACGACCTGGCGGAGGCCCTGCGGGCGGCCGCCGCCGCGCACCCCGGCAAGCCGGTGGCGGTGGTCCACGTGGAGCTGGGCGCCCTCGCGGAGGCGCTCTCCGCGGCCACGGCGCCGACCGCCGCGACGGACCTCGCGGACGCACTGCCCGCCACGCTGCCGACGCCCGCGACGGCTCTGGCAGCCCTGGGCTCCGGGTCCGCCTCCGACGCGGTGTCCGCCTCCGATGCCGCGCCCGCCTCCGACGCCGTGCCCGCCTCCGACGCCGAGCCCGAGGCCGTGCCCGCCGCCGCGGCGGCGCCCTTCCGGCCGGAGCCGGCAGCCGAGGGTGCGGGGAGCGCGGCCGTGCCCGCTCCCGGAACCGCCCGGATCCCGAGCTATCCCGCCGCCGAGCGGGCCGTCAAGGCCGTCGCCGAAGCCGTGCGGTACGGACAGTGGCGCCGGGGCGTCGCCGAGGTCGGGCAGGTGCCCGAGTTCGAGGACATCGACGAGAGCGGGGCCGCCGGGCAGCTCTCCCGCCTGCTGGCCGGTGTGGGGGAGGAGGAGGTGGCCACCCTGGACGACCCCGATGCCCGCGAGCTGCTCGCCCGCTACGGGATCCGGGTGCTCTCCACGCTCCCGGCCCCCAGCGCCGACGCCGCGGTCCGCGCCGCCCGGGTCCTCGGCTACCCCGTGGCGCTCAAGACCACCGCCCCGCACCTGCGCCACCGCGCCGACCTCGGCGGGGTCCGCCTCGACCTCACCACCGAGGCCGAGCTGCGCCGCTCGTACGAGGAGCTCACCCACGCGCTGGGCAAACCGCAGGAGCTGCTCCCCGTGGTCCAGTCGATGGTCCCGCGGGGCGTCGACACCGTCATCCGCTCCGTCATCGACCCCGCCGCCGGCGCCGTCCTGTCCTTCGGGCTCTCCGGGGTCGCCTCCGAACTCCTCGGCGACACCGCCCACCGGCTGGTTCCCGCCACGGACAAGGACGCGGCGAGCCTGATCCGCTCGATCCGCACCGCCCCGCTGCTCTTCGGCTGGCGCGGCAGCGACCCCGTGGACACCCCCGCCCTGGAGGAACTGCTCCTGCGCCTCTCCCGCCTCGTCGACGACCACCCCGAGGTCGTCGGCGTCGCCCTGGAGCCCGTCGTCGTCGCCACCGAGGGCCTGTCCGTGCTCAGCGCGACGGTCCGCGTCGCCCACCCGCCCGCCCGCGGAGACCTCGGCCCGCGGACCCTGCCCAGCTACTGAGGTCCGGCGGGCACCAGGGCGGCCGAGGTGCCCCTTACGGGCCTTAGGATGGACCTCATGGCGAAATCCGGTACGACGACCCAGGGGCTGCGCACGGCGATCGAGCGCAGCGGCTACTACCCGGCCCTCGTGGCCGAGGCCGTGGAGGCCGCGGTGGGCGGCGAGCCGATTTCGTCGTACCTGGTCCACCAGGAGACGACCTTCGACTCCAACGAGGTGCGCCGGCACGTCACCGTGCTGGTCCTGACCGGCAACCGCTTCATCGTCAGCCACACCGACGAGCAGGCCGCCGACGCCGGTTCCCCGTCGCCGTACGCGACCACCTCCACCGAGTCGGTCAAGCTGGCCAGCATCTCCTCCGTGGTGCTCAGCCGCGTCGTGGCCAACCCGGAGTCCTACACCCCGGGCACGCTGCCCCGCGAGGTCGTCCTGACCATCGGCTGGGGCGCGGTCTCGCGCATCGACCTGGAGCCCGCCGCCTGCGGCGACGCCAACTGCGACGCCGACCACGGCTACACCGGCAACTCCACCGCCGACGACCTCAGCCTGCGCGTCAGCGAGGCCGGCGACGGTCCCGAGGCGGTCCGCCAGACCCTGGTCTTCGCGCAGGCACTCAGCGAAGCGACCGCGGCCACCTCCACCCCCGCCCGCTGATGGCGTACTCCGCCGCGCAGAGCTGGCAGGACGAGCCCGAGCTGCTGGACCTGGCAGGCGCCCCGGTGCCGCACTACGGCACCGGCTCGCTCGCCGACCTGCTGCCCACCCTCGTGGCCGGCCAGGGCGTACCCGGCTTCGAGGCCTCCATCGCCGAGCTGACCCCGGCCGACCGGAACTGCGTGTTCCTGGTCGACGGCATGGGCTGGGAGCAGATCAAGGCCCACCCGGACGAGGCCCCGTACCTCACCTCGCTGCTCGGCAGCTCGCGCGGCGGCACCGGCCGCCCGATCACCGCGGGCTTCCCGGCGACCACCGCCACCTCGCTGGCCTCCGTCGGCACCGGCCTGCCGCCCGCGCGGCACGGCCTGCCCGGCTACACCGTGCGCAATCCGGCCACCGGCGAACTGATGAACCAGCTCCGCTGGCACCCGTGGACCTCGCCCAAGCCCTGGCAGCCGTACCCGACCGTCTTCCAGCAGGCGGACGCGGCCGGAGTGGCCACGGCGCAGGTGTCCTCGCCCGCCTTCCAGACCACCCCGCTCACCAAGGTCGCGCTGAGCGGCGGCACCTTCCTCGGCCGGATGACCGGCGAGGAGCGCATGGACCTCGCGGCCGAGCGCCTCGGGGCGGGCGACCGCTCCCTGGTCTACACGTACTACAGCGAGCTCGACGGGGCCGGCCACCGGCACGGCGTCGACTCCGACGCCTGGCGCGGCCAGCTGATGTACGTGGACCGCCTCGTCCAGCGCCTGGCCGAGCAACTCCCGCCGCGCACGGCCCTCTACGTGACGGCCGACCACGGCATGGTGGACGTCCCCTTCGACGAGGACTCCCGCATCGACTACGACGACGACTGGGAACTCGGCGCGGGCGTGGCCCTGCTGGGCGGCGAGGGCCGGGCCCGGCACGTGTACGCCGTACCGGGCGCCGAGGCCGACGTGCTGACCGTCTGGCGCGAGGTGCTCGGTGACCGCTTCTGGGTCGCGAGCCGCGCGGAAGCCCTGGACCTGGGCTGGTTCGGGGCGCCGGGCGCATGCGACGAGCGGGTCCTGGGCCGCATCGGCGACGTGATCGCGGCCGCCCAGGCAGACGTGGCGATCACCGCCTCGCGGGCCGAGCCCAACGAGTCGGCCCTCGCGGGCATGCACGGCTCGATGACCCCGGCCGAGCAGCTCGTCCCGCTGCTCGAAATCCGCTCCTGACGCTCCCGCCGCCGCCCCGCCTCCCCTCACCCTCCCTTCGAAAGGCGCTGTACTCCCCATGCCCGAGCTGGTGTTCTTCTCCGGAACGATGGACTGCGGAAAGAGCACGCTGGCGCTCCAGATCGCCCACAACCGCGATGCGCGGGGCCTGCAGGGCGTGATCTTCACCCGTGACGACCGGGCGGGGGAGGGCAAGCTCTCGTCCCGTCTGGGTCTGGTGACGGAGGCGGTCGAGGCGCCGGAGGGCATGGACCTGTACGCGTACCTCGTCGCCCAGCTGTCGGCGGGCGGCAGAGTGGACTACGTGATCGTGGACGAGGCCCAGTTCCTGGCGCCTGTCCAGATCGACCAGCTGGCGCGCATCGTGGACGACCTCGACATGGACGTCTTCGCCTTCGGCATTACTACGGACTTCCGTACGAAGCTCTTCCCCGGCTCGCAGCGCCTGATCGAGCTGGCGGACCGCTTGGAGCAGCTCCAGGTGGAGGCCCTGTGCTGGTGCGGGGCCCGTGCCACGCACAATGCCCGCACGGTGGGCGGGGAGATGGTGGTCGAGGGCGCCCAGGTGGTGGTCGGCGACGTGAACCGCCCGGCGGAGGAGATCGGCTACGAGGTCCTCTGCCGCCGCCACCACCGCAGGCGCATGACCTCGGCCGCCGCCCACGCCGGCGCCCTCTCCCCGGACGTCCTCCCGGTCAACCACGCCTGACAGGGCTCCAGGGCCTCAGGGGGCCTGAGGGAACCGATGGGGTCCCCGATAGCGTGTTCTTCCTAGATGCTGACCGGCACTGGAGGGATGCAGCCCATGGAACTGACCGCAGAGATCGCGGCTATACGGAACGGGGCGGGTGATCCCGGACGTCTGGTGGGGGAGTTCCGGCGGGCTGCCCTGCTGGTTCCGCTGGCCGACGGCCCCGACGGCGGTCTGATGTCGGCCGTGTCCGGCGGCATCCGCTGGATCTACGCGTTTACGGATGAGGAGGCGCTGGCCCGGTTCGCGGTGGCGCGGGGTGAGGCGGAGTCCGGCCGGGAGTGGGAGTTCCTCTCGGTGCTGGGTGCGCGGCTGGTGGACGCGGTGGTTCCGTTGGCGGACGGTCCGGCGGGTGTGGTGGTGAACGTCGCCGACGGGGACGGGTCGATGTTCTTCCCGCCGGTCGCGGGGATCGTTCCGGACGGCAGCGCCGTGGATCTCACTGACGGCGGGGTGGCTGCCTGATGGCGGGTAGCGGGGATCTTGAGGTTTCGCCGGCGGCGGTCAAGAACATCCAGGACGGGCTGCGGGCGGCGATCGGGGAGCTGCGGGAGTCGGGGGACGCGGCCGGCGCTTCGATGGGTGCGGGGTTCGAGAACCTGTCGATGACGGGGATGGAGGCCGGCCACGCCGGGCTCGCCACGGACTTCGAGGATTTCTGCGAGCGCTGGGAGTGGGGTGTTCGCGCCCTCGTGCAGAACGCGAGCACCCTCGCCGGGTCGTTGGGGATCGCGGCAGGCACGGTGTGGGAGGAGGAGCAGTACCTCCACGGCACCTTCAAGGTGGTCGCGAACGCGGCGTACGGCAATCCGCACGCCTCCGAGGACGAGATCGAGCAGAAGTCCTGGGGTGACATCTTCTCCGCGGACGCCTACAAGCCCGATTACAGCGCGGAGTCCTTCGAGAAGAGTGCCGAGGAGATGAAGCAGACCTGGTCGGACACGGGGGACCAGCTGACCTCCAGCGGGAAGATCGGTTCGCTCAAGGACTTGTTGGAGCAGGCGAAGCGTGACGGGGGCGGTCACTGATGGGCTGGCGGGACTTCGTACCGGACGTCATCGAGGACGGTGTCGAGAAGGGTGCGGAGAAGGTCGGTGACGCGGTCGAGTGGGCCGGTGACAAGACGGCCGACTTCGCCGAGGACGTCGGCCTGGACGACGCCGGGGACTGGATCCGGGACAAGAGCCGCTCGGCTGCCAACCAGCTCGGCGCGGATGTTGCGGAGTTGGAGCTTGGGCAGACCGAGGACCCGAACCGGCTGGTCTACGGCAGCGTGTCGAAGATCCGGGCGCAGGTGTCCCACCTGAACGACTTCAAGGCCTCCTTCGACAAGGTCGGCAACGGCCTGAAGGGGATGGGAGAGCCGGACGGCCTGAAGGGCAAGGCGGCCGATGCGTTCCGGGAGTCGGTGGCGAAGGAGCCACCGCGCTGGTTCAAGGCGGCCGAGGCCTTCGGGAAGGCCGCCGACGCGATGGGCCGGTTCGCGGAGACCGTGGAATGGGCGCAGGGCCAGGCCAAGGAAGCGCTGGAGGAGTACAACCGGGCGAAGAAGGTCTCCACCGAGGCCCGCACCGCGCACAACAAGCTGGTCGACACCTACAACACTGCGCTGAAGGCGAAGCAGGATCCGCTGCCGCCCCGCCCCTCGGAGAACTTCACCGATCCGGGGACCGCGATCGCGACGGCCGCGCAGGACAAGCTCGATAGCGCCCGCAAGCAGCGCAACGACGTGGCGGAGACGGTCCGTACGGCGGTGCGGGCGGCGCGGGACGCTGCTCCGCCGAAGCCTTCGTACGCGAAGCAGCTCGGTGACGGCATGGATTACATGGATCTCGCCAAGACGCACCTTGCGGGTGGTGTGTTCAAGGGCACGGCGGGGATCGTGAACTTCGCGCGGGCGCTCAACCCGATGGACCCGTACAACCTGACGCATCCGGCCGAGTACGTGACGAACCTGAACTCGACGGCCGCGGGTCTGGTCACCATGGCCAACGACCCGCTCGGGGCGGGCAAGCAGATGCTCGACGAGTTCATGAAGGACCCCTCCGAGGGCATCGGCAAGATGATCCCGGAACTCATCGGTTCCAAGGGGCTCGGTGCGCTGAAGAAGGTCGGCTCCGCCGCCAAACACGCCGACGATGCCAAGGGGCTGGGCCGCAGTCACCTTGAAAAGGACGGCCCGGACAGCTCCTCCCGCGACTCGTCCAAGGACAAGACGTGCGAGGAGGACCCGGTCGACGTCGCGACCGGCCGCATGATCCTCACCCAGACCGACGTGGCCCTACCCGGAACCCTGCCGCTCCTCTTCGAGCGGACCTTCGAGTCCTCCTACCGGGCCGGCCGGTGGTTCGGCCCGGCCTGGGCCAGCACCATTGACCAGCGGCTGGAGATCGATGCCGAGGGCATCGTCTTCGTGCGGGAGGACTCCAGTGTCCTGGCCTACCCGCATCCGGCGCCCGGCGTCCCCGTCCACCCCACGCACGGCCACCGCTGGCCGCTCTCCCGGGACGCCGACGGCGCCGGGTACCACATCACCGACCCCCGCAGCGGCCGTGTATGGCATTTCGCCGTCCACAACGACCAGCTGGCGCTCCTGGTGCAGATCGACGACCGCAACGGCAACCACGTCTCCTTCGCCCATGACGAGGACGGCGCCCCTCAGGAGGTGGTCCACAGCGGCGGCTACCACCTGAAGCTGACCGCCACCGCGGGCAGGATCACCCGGCTCGCCCTGGCCGACGGGACCGAGATCCTGCGCTACGGCTACACCGACGGCCACCTCTGCGAGGTCACCAACTCCTCGGGCCTGCCCTTTCGGTTCGGCTACGACGACCATGGCCGGATCATCTCCTGGACCGACACCAACGACCGCCACTTCGACTACGTCTACGACGACCGCGACCGCTGCGTCGCCCAGTCCGGCACCAACGGGCACCTCAACGCCCGGTTCGAGTACGGCGACAGCGTCACCACCGTCGTCAACGCCCTCGGACACCGACGCCGGTACGAGGTCAACGAGCGGGCCCAGATCGTGGCCGAGACCGACGCCAACGGATCCGTCACCCGCTTCGCCTATGACCGGTTCAACCGACTGGTCTCCCGGACGGATCCCCTCGGCCGCTGCAGTCGCATGGCGTACGACGAGGACGGCCGACTGGTCTCCCTGATCCGGCCGGACGGCCGAGAGGCGACCGCCCGGTACGGCGGTCACGGAGGCCCGACCCACCTCACCCGCCACGACGGCACCACGGTCCGCCGAACCTACGACGAGCGCGGCAACATCACCTCCGCGACGGACAGCGCCCGCAGCGCGACCACCTTCACCTACGACGAGCGGGGGAACCTGGCGTCGCTGACCGACGCGCTCGGCCGCACCACCGCCATCCTGTGCGACCGTGCCGGACTGCCGCTGCGGATCACGGACCCGCTGGGAGCCGTGACCCGCTACCGGCGCGATGCCTTCGGACGCCCCGTGGCCGTCACGGACCCGCTCGGCAACACGGCCCGACTCACCTGGAGTGCCGAGGGCCGTCTGCTGCGCCGAACCGAACCGGACGGCACCGAGCAGGCCTGGGAGTACGACGGCGAGGGCAACTGCGTGCGCCACACCGATGGCCTGGGCGGTGTCACCTCTTACGAGTACGGCGACTTCGACCTCCTGGTGGCGCGTACCGGGCCCGACGGGGTGCGCCACGCCTTCGAACACGACTCCGACCTCCAGCTCACCCGGGTCACCAACCCCCAGGGCCTGCACTGGTCGTACACCTACGATCCGGCGGGCCGGCTGATCGCCGAGACCGACTTCGACGGCCGGACCGTGGCATACGCCTACGACGCGGCGGGCGGGCTGCTGAGCCGGACCAATGCCCTGGGGCAGAGCGTCTACCACCGCAACGACCTCGGGCAGATCGTCCGCAGGGAGTGCGACGGGGTGGTCACCACCCTGGAATACGACGTGTTCGGGAAGCTTGCCCACGCGGTGGGGCCGCACAGCAAGCTGACCCGCCTGCGCGACAGCGCCGGCCGGCTGCGCTCGGAGACCGTCGACGGGCGCACGCTGACGTACGAGCACGACGAGCTGGGCCGCCGCACCGGGCGCACCACCCCGGCGGGATCCGTGAGCGCGTGGAGCTTCGACGAGGCCGGCCACTGCCGTGAGATGACGGCCTCCGGCCGCACGATCACCTTCGAGTACGACACGGCCGGCCGCGAGCTCGTGCGGCGGATCGGCGAACACCTCACCCTCTCCAGCACCTGGGACGACCGGGGCCGGCTGGCGGACCAGGCCGTCACCGGTCACGACGGCAGGTTGATCCAGCGCCGCGGGTACTCCTACCGCCCCGACGGATCGCTCGTCGAGATCGACGACGCGCACGGCGGCCGACGGCGGTTCGAGTTGGACCCGGCCGGAAGGGTCATCGCCGTGCGGGCGGCGCAGTGGACCGAGCGCTACGCGTACGACGAGGCGGGCAACCAGCGGTCGGCGTCCTGGCCCGAGTCCCACCCGGGCGGTGAGTCCGCCACCGGATTCCGCGCCTACGAGGGGACGCGGCTGACCCGGGCGGGCCGGGTCGGCTACGAGTACGACGCGCTGGGACGCGTCGTACTACGGCAGGAGCCCCGGCTCTCGCGCAAGCCCGACACCTGGCGCTACGAGTGGGACGGCCAGGACCGACTGGTCGCCGTGCGGACGCCGGACGGGACCCGTTGGCGCTATCGGTACGACGAACTGGGCCGGCGCACGGCCAAGCAGCGGCTGACGCACGCCGGCGAGGTCGCGGAGGAGGTGGTGTTCACCTGGGACGGCTCGACCCTGTGCGAGCAGACGACGCGCACGGCCGGCTCGGCCCGGGAAGTGACCCTCACCTGGGAGCACCGCGGTCTTCATCCGCTGGCGCAGACCGAACGCATACGCACCGCGGACCAGGGCGAGGTCGACCAGCGGTTCTTCGCGATCGTCACGGATCTCGTCGGCACCCCGACGGAGCTGGTCGACGAGCGGGGCGCCGTCGCCTGGCGCACCCGCTCCACCCTCTGGGGGAGCACCACCTGGAACCGGGACGCGACGGCCTACACCCCGCTGCGGTTCCCGGGTCAGTACTTCGACCCGGAATCGGGTCTGCACTACAACGTCTTCCGTCACTACGACCCGCTGACGGCCCGCTACCTCAGCCCCGACCCGCTGGGCCTGGCCCCCGCGCCGAATCCTTCGACCTACGTGGTCAACCCGCACATCTGGGCCGATCCGCTGGGCCTGGCCCCGGACGGCTGCCCGCCCAAGGGCGAGAAGAGCAACCCGTTCAAGACCAGGGAGGAGGCCCGGGAGGCCGCGCACAGGCTGGCCGGGGTGGACCCCGCCGTGGACGACCTGTGGGCCACCTGGAAGGTCACCGACGACATCGGTCTCAAGCATGTCGAGGGCTACACCTACTCCGACAACGCCTCCCACCTGGGTACCTTCTGGCAGTACGAGCTCAAGAACGGCGGAGGTTCCCGCGTGGTCGTGGAGCACACCCACGATCCGGCGGGCCCGCACTTCCACGCGGGCATGCCGAAGGCCATGGGTGAGCGTCCCGACGGTGGTCAATTCGTCAACTTCGGCTGGGACAACAGCAATTACAAGGAGATGGAACGCTACGCCAAGATCAACAAAGAAGGCGGCGACCATCACCTGTTCTACGAGAACGGTGGCTGAGGATGACAGACGAACAGAGCGGGAGCGCGCCGGCGCCGCAGCTGGCGAAGGCCGGGCTGGAGGTCGTGGCGCAGGGCGTCGCCGAGGGGCTGCCCTCGTACGCGCGGGCCTTCAAGGCCGTCGTCAACGTCGAGGTGGTCCCGCAGGCCACCGTGGCGCGCTCGGCGCCGGGGGCGCCGGCGGAGGCCGACCGGCTGTGGGTGGAGCACGCACGGACCGCTGCCGTCATCGATGGCGAGGGCTGCTTCCTGGTCCGGGGGGCCGATCGAGACTGGGTCCGGGTGCGTGGCACCTCGCACACCGCGCTCTCCGCCGCCCTCGTACCCGGGGCCGGCTCCATGGTCATCGCGATGTCCCCGGACGGCCGAAGGCTGTGCGCCCTCACCGAGGAGGATGACGACTACTGGATCGTCGTCCACCGTTTCGAGGACCGCCCCGTGTGACCCGGGCCGAGACGGCACGGTACCCATGGGCATCCATGTCCCCGGTCGGATCAGCCAGGCGGACATGGACCCCCTGCTGGAATACGGGCATTCCCGGGATGTGCTGGACGGAATGCACCACGGGAAGGTCTGCCTCGTTGGTTCCGGTGCGGGTGCGCTGCGTGCCGAGGAAGCCCTGGCGGTGCAGGGACCGAGCTGAAACGTGGTGGATGCCCAGGCAAAAGCACGCCGGCGCTCCAGATCGCCCACAACCGCGATGCGCGGGGCCTGCAGGGCGTGATCTTCACCCGTGACGACCGGGCGGGGGAGGGCAAGCTCTCCTCCCGTCTGGGTCTGGTGACGGAGGCGGTGGAGGCGCCGGAGGGCATGGATCTGTACGGCCGAACCGGCCGTGACCGGAACCGAGTTCAGCGGCCGGGAAAGGCGGTGGACGCCGTCGTGCCTCATGCCGGCCAGCCGAGCGTGGTCAGTGCAAACACCACCGCTATGCCGTGCCCGACCAGGATGACTCCGGTGAGGGTGTCGTACAGCATGTACAGGCATCCGGTGGAGGGCCCCTTTCGGGAGCGGGACCGGCCGTAGAACGTGCAGAGCAGCCCGGGTATGCCGACGAGGAGGAACGCGACCGGGCGGGGAGACTCGTTCAGCGAGCTCGCTTCCCCGAGGTGCAGCAGGGCCAGCAGCAGTGCGACCACGAGGAACAGGGCCCTGACCCAGAGGGAGCGGGGTGTCCGCAAGCGCAAGCGCAGGCGCCATCGGCGGGGGCGGCCCGGCGGCTGCCAGGCGGTCGCCGTCGGCGTGGGTGGGAACGGGGGCCGGGGCGGGGGCGCGAGGGCGCCGAGGAACTGCGGGGCGGCGGCCACGGCGGTCAGGGTTTCGGCCAGTGGGGCCGGGTGGGAGAGTTCCGTGGCCGGGTGGGGCGCAGCCGCCGCCGTGAGTGCGGTGCGCATCGTGGCGGCGTCACGGGGGCGGTGTTCGGGAAGCTTGGCCAGGGCGGCGGTGAGTATGCGTTCCAGGCCGGGTTGGCCCGGTAGGCCTGCGGCCGTGAGCGTCGGCGGGGGCTCGTGCACGTGGTGGTAGCCGATCGTCAGCCGGTTCGCCCCGGCGAAGGGCCGGAGGCCGGTCAGCATCTCGAACAGCAGCAACCCGACGGCGTACAGGTCCGACCGGCCGTCGATCTCCGCCGGCCCTTGGATCTGCTCGGGAGACATGTACTCCGGTGTGCCGATGGTGAAGCCGGTGCCGGTCAGGGCGGTGCCGTCGCCCGCGCCCGCACGGACGATCCCGAAATCGGCGACCTTCGCGGTGCCGTCCTCGGAGAGCAGGACGTTCGCGGGCTTGATGTCCCGGTGCACCATCCCGCGGGCGTGGCTGGCCTCCAGCGCTGCCAGCACCTGGTCCGCGATCCGCACCGCCTCGGCGACGGGTAACGCACCCCGCTCGCGGAGCGAGTCGGCGAGGGACGGCCCCGTCACCAGTTCCATGACGAAGTACGGTACGGGCGGCCCGTCCGCCTGCGGCTCGGCGCCGGTGTCGTACACGGTGACCACGTGCGGGTGCGCCAGCCCTGCCATGGCCCGGGCCTCGCGCTGGAAGCGGGTCGCGGCCTCGCTGTCCGCCTCCGGGCGCACCAGCAAGGTCTTGATCGCGACGGGCCGGGACAGCGAGGTGTCCCAGGCCCGGTGGACCGTGGCCATGCCCCCGCTCCCGAGCACCCCGTCGATGCGGTAGCGACCGTCGGCCACGGACCCGCCCGGCGCGAACATGTCATCCCCCATGCCCAGATGGTAGGGACAGGTGGGAAGGATTGTGTGCGGGATGCAGGGATGCAGGGGTGCAGCAGCGGCCCCCGGCGGGGGATGCCGGGGGCCGCGCGTTCGGGAGTGGTTCGGGAGTGGTGCGGAGTGGTCCGGTCGGGACCGGTCAGAACTTCAGGGTCCAGTGGTCGAGCGTCCCGGCGGAGCCGGCCGAGATGTCCTCGACCCGGAGCTTCCAGACCCCGCTCGCCGGGGAAGCGGAGGCGTCCACCGTGTAGATCTGCTGGATCACGCCCTCGCCCTCGTCCTCCACGGAATCCTTGACCACGTACACCTTGCCGTCCGGGGCGACCAGGTTGACGTCCAGGTCACCGCGCCAGCTGTGGGTGGCGTGCACGTACACCTGGAGGTTCTTCGGCGCGTTGCCCGCGATGCCGGTGACGGTGACCGGGACCTCGACGGTGCCCGGGTCGGGGACCGAGTGCGGGGTCTGCACCTCGTACGCGGGGAACGTCATCGACCAGGCGTTGAGGGTGCCGACGGCGCCGGTGGACGGGTCGGAGACCTTCAGCGTCCACGCGCCGTCCGCGGGCGAGGCGGAGGCGTCCACCCGGTAGGTTTCGCGGAGCACCCCGCCGTTCTCGGTGGCGGCGGTGGAGGCCGAACGCAGCGGGTAGGTCCGGCCGTCCGGGGAGAGCAGGTCGATCCGGACGTCGCCGCGCCACTCGTGGGTGATGTCCACGGCGACCTGGAGGGCGGCCGGGGCCTGCCCGCCGATGCCGGCCACCGTGAGGCCGGAGGTGACCGAACCGCCGTCCGGGACGCTGAGGTTGCCGGTCATGGCGAAGGGCGTGGGGAAGTTCAGCGACCAGCCGAGGAGGGTGCCCGTGGAGCCGGCCGAGGTGTCCTGCACCTGCAGCTTCCACGTGCCGGAGGCGGGGGAGGCGGAGGCGTCGACGGTGAAGCCGCCGAGCGCGCCGGCCCCCTCGGTGCCGGAGGCGGACTTCAGGCGGTACAGCTTCCCGTCGGGGGCCACCAGGTCGATCTTGAGGTCACCGCGCCAGGAGTGGGTGCCCTCCAGCTCGACCCGGAGCGCCTTGGGCGCGTTGCCGGGCACTCCGGTGACGGTCAGCGGGGCCTCCACGGTGCCCGGGTCCGGGATCGGCCGGTCGGTGTCGTCGAAGACCTGGGAGGGACGCGGCCGGGCGGCCGGCGCCGGCTCCGGGGCGGGCGTGCCGCCGATGGCCTTGCCGAGGTCGGTCCGGGGGGTGACGGCCCCGGTGTACGTGATCGGCGTACCGGTGGTGCCCAGCATCGCCACCAGGTCCCCGATGCTCTTGGCCGGGTACTTCTGGCGCAGCACCGCCAGGGAACCCGCCACGTGCGGGGCCGCCATCGAGGTGCCGCTCTTCGCCGCGTAGCCGCCGCCCGGGACCGAGGACACCACGGCCGCGCCGGGCGCCATCACGTCCAGCAGCGGGCCGCGGTTGCTGAACGTGGCCACCTGGTCGTCGTTGGTCGTCGCGCCGACCGTCACCGCCGACGGGACGCAGCCGGGGGCGTTGACCGCGTCGCCGTACCCGTTGTTGCCGGCCGCGACCACCGTCGCCACGCCCACCGCGTACAGGCTGTCGATCGCGGACTTGCGGGGGTCGGTGTTGCAGGCCGCGGTCCAACGTCCGGCGCCCAGCGACATGTTGGCCGCCACGATGTCCATGCCGGACTGCTTCAGCGCGTACACCTTCTCCAGCGCCTTGATCTGAGAGCTGGTGAAGCTCAGTACGCAGGGGCTCTTGCCGGCGCCGCAGTAGGCGTCGGAGTTGACGCGGGAGAACACCTGCATCGCCACGATGTTCGCGCCCGGGGCCACCCCGCGCTTCGGGGCGCCGCTCAGGCCCGTCCCGTTGCCGGCGGCTATGCCCGCCACGTGGGTGCCGTGTGAGCAGCCCGCGCCCAGTTCCGCGCAGCTGCCGGCATCGGCGTCGGCGCTGCCGGTGCCCTCCTGGGCGGTCCCGCCGTTCGGGCAGAGGCTGGTCGCGCCGTAGCTCTCGTCGTTCACCGAGAAGCAGGCCTCGGCCGTCACCCGGCCGCTCAGGAAGGGGTGGCCCTTCGCGACACCGGTGTCGATCACCGCGACCGCGGTGCCCGCCCCGGTGGCACCGCCGGCGAACGCCTTGTCCGCGCCGATCCGGATCGTCGAGTTGTCGAGCATCGGGGGAACCGGGACGTCCTCCGTCACGCTCACCACGTCCGGGTTGGAGCGGAGTGCGGTGAGCCCCGCCCGGTCCACCGTGAGGGTGACCATCGGCAGCCGGTCGTACGCCACCTCCGTCTCGCCCGCCGCGGCGGCCGCGGCCACATCGGAGCGGGTCTGGGTCACCACGTTCACCCGGACCGTGCCGGTGCCGTCGGTCCCGGTCTCCAAAGCCGGGTCCACCGGGACCTCTTCGGCCGCCGCCGGGGCCGCCCCGACCAGGGGCACCAGGCCCACCGGCAGGGCGCCGAGCAGGAGGCCCGCGGCCATCGCGACGGCCACAGCAGATCTCTTCAAGACAGGCTCCAGGAAGTAGGCACCGAGCGGGCGGTGCCGCGGCGGCAAGGGGAGGCAGAACGAGCAACTCGACCGTGTGGCTCGGGCCCCGGGGCGGGGACGGGGCCGGGGCGCCGGTTGCTCGATCAGATTGCCGCAGGTGAAAGGGGTGTTCCAGGGTTCCTGGGTGTCCTGGAATCGACATGTCCTACACAGGACAGAGCGTGCTCGGGCGCGTCCGCCGAGGTCCGCCCCGCCCCTTGCCCGCCCCTCGCCCGTCCCTTGCCTGTCCCGTGGCCGTTCCTACCGTACGGACCTCAGCAGGCCGGCGATCTGCGTGAATCCGCGGCGTTCCGCGTGTTCGAGCGCGGTCACGCCGTCGCCGTCCGGGAGGTGCGCCGTGGCGCCGGCGGTGATGAGCAGTTCCACGATCTCCTGATGCGCGCGGCCGCCGTCGCCGAGGATGACGGCTTCGAGCAGTGCGGTCCACCCGAGCCGGTTGACGTGGTCGACGTCGATGTCGGTTTCCCGGAGCAGGGCCCGCACGTAGTCGACGTGGCCGCGTTCGGCGGCGGGGATCAGGGAGATGCCGCCGAAACGGTTGCGCCGGGTGAGGTCGGGGCGGGCCGGGAGCAGGGTGCGCATCATGCGGACGCTGCCGGTGACACCGGTGACCAGCCAGGCACTGTCGTCGCGGTCGTCCTGGGCGTTCGGGTCGGCCCCGGCGGCGACGAGGACCTCGGCCGCCTCCACGCGGTCGCCGAGGGCTGCGAGCAGGAGCGGGGTGCGGCGGTGTTCGTCGCGGGCCTCGATGTCGGCGCCGGCGGCGAGTGCCGCGCGCACGGCGTCGGCGTCGCCCTCGTCGGCGGCGGCCAGCAGGCCTCGGTCGGCAGCGGGCATGGGGGTCCTCCTCGGGTGGGTCGGGGTGAGTCGCGCCGTCAGGCTCGCACGACTACTCGTCCCGCAGGGTTACTTGTTCAGCGCTGCGACACCGGCCTGGGCGAACTTCTCGTCCAGGTCGCCGGAGGGTGCGCCCGCGACACCGATGCCCGCGATGGGGGCGTTCTTCGCGGTGACCGGGGCGCCGCCGCCGAGGAAGAGGGTGCCGGGGATGTCCTTCAGGGTCGGCGTCTGGGCGAGGCGGCCGGCCAGTACGGAGGTCGGGGCGTTCCAGGACACGGCGGTGTAGGCCTTGCGCTGGGCTGCATCGTAGGACTGCGGGCCGGCTCCGTCGCCGCGGAGCGTGACGATGGTGTTGCCGTTGCGGTCCACCACCGCGACGGTGACGCGCTGGTTCTCCTTCTTCGCGGCGTCGAGCGCCGTCTGGGCGGCCTTCGTGGCGGCGTCGATGGTCAGGTGGGTCGACTCGGTCAGGTTCTTGTTCTTGGCGTCCGTCTTCGCATCGGCCTGGGCGGCCGGGGCCGGGGCCGGGGCCTGGGCCGGAGCGGCGCTGGCGGCGTAGGCGCCGAAGCCGCCGAGGGCGAGGGCCGCGACCAGAGCGCCGCCGGTGATCGCACGGGTGCGCTGGGAGACCTTGACCTGCTTCATGTGTACCGACTCCTTGATGAGGGGTGTGGGGGACGTCCGTTCCGGCTGCCCCGCTCTGATATCCATCCTGGGCCCGGCGGCGGCCCCGACCCGTCGACTGGGCGGCTGCGTACGGCGGGCAGGAGGGGGACACGCGGGTCATCCGATCGGTCGACCCCGGCACGGTTCCACTCGGCGACAATGTGACTGTTTGTCCAGTTCAGGGACCCAATGTCAAGAGGTGCACGTGCGGCCCGACCCCAGCGACCCCGCCGGCTCCGGCAGCGATCCTGACGACCGGTGGCTGGCGCTGGTCATGCGCGTCACCTTCTTCGTGCTGATCGGCACCTCGATGGCCCGCTTCGTCCAGCGGCACACCCAGGAAGCCCGCGCGCCCTGGGTCATCGCCCTCGCCGTGGTGCTCGCCGTCCTCTACCTGCTGGGCCCCGCCACCGAGGTCAAGGCGCACCAGGCCCGCGGCCGCGCGCCGTGGCCTCCGGCCCCGCGGCTGGCCTGGCTGGGCATGGTCGTCACCGCGTGGGCCGTCCTCGTCCTCCTCGCGCCCAGCTTCGCGTGGGTCGCGGTCCCCCTCTTCTACTCCGTGCTGCGCACCCTGCCGCCCGTCGCCGCGTACGTCCTCGTGGCGTTCCTGACCCTCCTCGTGATCTTCGCGCAGCTGACGCTGGCCCCCCGCTTCAACCTCGACCTGGTGATCGGACCGGCGGCCGTCTCCGCGCTCACCACCGCCGTCTTCCTCCACATGCAGCGGCAAGCCGACCGCCAGCACGCCCTCATCGACGACCTCGTCCGCACCCGCCGCGAGCTCGCCGCCACCGAGCGCCGGGAAGGCACCCTCGCCGAACGCCAACGGCTGTCCATGGAGATCCACGACACGCTCGCCCAGGGCCTGTCCAGCCAGCAGATGCTGCTCCAGGCCGCCGACCGGACCTGGGACGCCGACCCGGCCAAGGCCCGTAGCCATGTCCGTTCTGCCACGTCCATCGCCGAGCTCAACCTCGCCGAAGCCCGCCGCTTCGTGCACGACCTCGCACCCGCCGACCTCGCCCACGGCGGCGGCCTCGACGCCGCGCTGCACGCCCTCGCGGAACGGGAATCCGGCGCCGGACTCACGGTGCGCGTCCACATCGACGCGGGCGGGCGGACCGCCCCGCTGCCCGAACGCGTGCAGTCCGCACTGCTCCGCATCGCCCAGGGCGCGCTGGCCAACGTACGGGAGCACTCCGGCGCCACCACCGCCGCGCTCACCCTCACCCGGCTCGACGACCAGGTCGTCCTCGACGTGGCCGACAATGGGCACGGGTTCGACCCCACCGCCCTCCCCGAGGCCCCGTCGGGCGTGCGCGGACACGGCGTTCCGGCGATGCGGGCCCGGATACGCCAGCTCGGCGGGACCCTGACCATCGAGTCGGCCCCCGGAGAGGGCGCCGTCCTGACCGCTGCCGTCCCGCTCGCCGATGGGGACGGCTTGGAGGGCCCGATCGATGTTCCATGACCATCAAGAACTCGACGTGACGGTGGTCGCGGTCGCTCCCGTGGGCGCGAAGGTGGAAGTGGACGGATCCGCCGGCCTCTTCGGGTTCGTCGACCAGGTGAAGCATCCGTCCTGGCGGGACGAGAACGTGGCGCCACCGCAAGCCGGCGACAAGCTCCACGTCTGCGTGCTGGACGCCGCCCGCGAGCCGTTTCCCCGTCTCAGCGCGCTCCGGAACGACATCGACATCGCCAGGCGGCTGAGAGGTGGAGGGCTCATGAGCACGGGGGCTGATGCCCACCGGCTCCTCATCGTCTCGGTCGAGAGCGCAGACGCCTCACGGGCCGTGTGCGTGGTGCGGAGCCTGTACGGCTCCGCACCCATCGGGACGCTCTACCGGCTGCCGTCGCCGGCGGACGGAACGGTGGAACTGACGGAGATCGAGTGGTACGGGCATCCCCGGGAGGTGCTCGACGCAATGCACCACGGGAAGGTCTGCCTAGTCGGGTCCGGTGTGGGTGCGCTGCGCGTCGGGGAAGCCCTGGCGGTGCAGGAACGGCCGTGAGCGGCTGTCCACGATGTGCCGGCGGAGCGAACCGACGGTTCGAGTCGGCTCTTTCAGTGGGCGAACACCGGCCCGGCCGAGGGGTCGGGCAGCCCCTTGGGGAGCAGCGTCAGGCCGGCCACGGCCGCCGCGGCGGCGATGACCGCGCAGGCGGTGAAGGCGCTGCCGAAACCGTCGACCGACGGGGTGGTGCCCTCGAGGCTCGCGCCGGCCACCGCCGCGATCACGGCGATGCCCAGGGACGCGCCCAGTTCGTGGCAGGTGTTGACCAGGCCGGAGCCCAGCCCCGCGTCCTCGTGCTCGACGCCGTGCATGGAGCTGGTGATGGCGCAGACGAAGCCGATGCCCAGCCCGAACGAGAGCAGGACGAAGCCCGGCATGACCTGGGTCCACGCGTTGCCGTCCCGCTCCAGGCCGGTCAGCAGGAGTGCCCCGGCCACGGCGACCGCCATGCCGCCGGCGGCGGTCGCCCGCCATCCCAGCCGCGCCACGGCCTGCGAGCCGAGGTGTGCGCCGACGAGGGTGGCCAGGGCGGCCGGCAGGAACGTCAGGCCGGTGCGCAGGGCGCTGAAGCCGAGGACGTGCTGGAGGTAGAGCGAGCAGAGGAAGAACGCCGAGATCAGGACCCCGGACGCGGCGAGCATCAGCAGGCAGCCGCCGATGAGCGAGCGCCGGGCCAGGAACGGAAGCCGTACCAGGGGTGCGGTGGCGGAGCGCTCCGCGACGACGAACAGCACGGCTCCGACGAGCGCGCCCAGGAGCGGGAGCCGCGCGCCGATGTCGCCGAATCCATTGTCCCGGGCCCGGGCGAGGCCGTAGATGAGCAGGGCGGGGGTGGCCGTCATCGTCAGCGCGCCCGGCAGGTCGAACCCGGTGGGGGCTGCGGCGTGGCCGTGGCCGTGGCCGGGTCCGTGTCCGGCGGTCGTCGTCTCCTTGACGAGGGCGGGAACCGCCACCAGGACGGCGAGGCCGATCGGCACGTTGACGAAGAAGATCGACTCCCAGCCCGGACCGGACACCAGCACCCCGCCCAGCAGGACGCCGAAGGCGGCGCCGGTGGCGCCGATCGCGGCCCAGACCCCGAGCGCCCGGTTGCGTTCGGGCCCTTGGAACACCGTCGTGATCAGCGCCATGGCCGCGGGCGACATCACGGCCGCGCCGATGCCCTGCACGGCCCTAGCGGTGATCAGTAAGCCGCCGCTCTCGGCCAGGCCGGAGGCCAGTGAGGCCGCGGTGAAGAGCGTGAGCCCCACCAGGAACATCCGGCGCCGGCCGAGCAGGTCGCCGAGTCGGCCGCCGAGCAGCAGCAGGCTGCCGAAGAACAGCGTGTAAGCGGTGACGACCCAGGTCAGCGCACCCGCGTTCAGCCCCAGTTCGGCGCCGATGGTGGGCAGTGCGACGTTCACCACGGTGACGTCGACGATGAGCATGAACTGTGCCGTGCACAGCAGCGCGAGGATCAGCCACCGGCGCGGGTCCGGCGGTACTCGGGTATGACTCTCCAGGTTCACCGCACACTCCCTTAAGTTGAACAGTGCTGTCAGGTTTACTGTAGGCACGCCGCCCGTATTCTGTACAGTGCTGTTCAAGTTGATGGGCAATCAGGCGCGCGGGGGAGGCAGTGACCTGGCGTGCCGCGAAGGAGGTGGCATACGCTCCCACCCATGTCCACGCCGTCTCAGAAAGCCCGCCGCACCCCTGCAGCAGGCCGGGAGGAACCCCGCCGCCGGGCGGATGCGGAGCGGAGCATCGCGGCCATCGTCGCCGCCGCGATCGACTGCTTCCGACAGGACCCCAACGTGAGCCTGACCGCCGTCGCCAGTGCGGCCGGGGTCAGCCGGGTCACGCTGTACGCGCACTTCCCGTCCCGCGAGGCCCTGGTCGACGCGGTACTGGACCACTCCGTCGGACAGGCGGACGCCGCCCTCCAGGCCCAGGGGCTCGACGAGGGCCCGGCGGACGAGGCGTTCTCCCGCCTCGTCCGGTCCGGCTGGCGGATCCTGGAGCGCCACGCGTTCCTGCTCGCCGCCTCCGAAGGGGTCATCACGCCGGCCCGCCGTCGTGCGCACCACGAGAGGGTCCTCGCGCGGGTGGAACGGGTCCTGGTCCGCGGCCAGGCGGAGGGCGTGTTCCGCACCGACCTGCCGCTCTCCTGGCTGGTCACCACCTTCTACAGCCTGCTGCACGCGGCGGGCGCCGAGGCCGACGCACGGCACCTCAAGGTCAAGGACGTCCCCGACATCCTGGACCGCACCCTCTCGTCCATCCTGCGGGCGGCCCCGACCTCCTGACGCTCCGTACGGGGGCGTCGCCCGTGGCAAGAGTGGTCGTACGAAACCCAGTTCGTCAGCACGGGACGGCGCCCGACGCACGTCCGGGTGGTCCTTGCCCGTGCGGGCGCGATCCGGCCGATCGGGACCGCGCGGACGGCGAAGGTGGGTTCATGATCATGGATCCCGATGCCCACTCCGAAACCCCCGAACCGTCCGGAACCCCGGACGGCGGCGCACCGGCACCCTCCCGCCGGCCTTCCCGCGGACCCGCCCGCAGGCCCTCCCGCCGGACCGTCATCGCCGGCGCGGCCGCCGTCGCCGCGACCGGCGGCCTGACGGTCGCCGTCACCTCCGCCGAGACCTCGCAGGCCGTCCCCGGCGCCGCCGTCGCCGACTGGGGCACCTGCCTGACGATCGCGCGGGCCATCC
Source organism: Streptomyces sp. NPDC056883 (assembly GCF_042788835.1). Taxonomy (NCBI): domain Bacteria; kingdom Bacillati; phylum Actinomycetota; class Actinomycetes; order Kitasatosporales; family Streptomycetaceae; genus Streptomyces; species Streptomyces sp. NPDC056883. The sequence goes on from NZ_JBHUBS010000007.1 coordinate 161,290, forward strand.
TCGTCCGGGACGAGGAGGACCAGCCGCTCGTACCGCGGTACGCCGACATCCTGCTGAAGAACGGCCTGCCCCGCTCGGGCCGGCCCGGGAAGAAGGTGCTGATCGTCGGCGCCGGGCCGGCCGGCCTCACCGCCGCACACCTCCTGCGCGAAGCAGGCCACCAGGTCACCGTCATCGAGGCGAACGGCAACCGGGTGGGCGGCCGCATCAAGACCTTCCGCACCGGCGGCCACGAGAAGGCCGCCCAGCCCTTCGCCGACCCGAAGCAGTACGCCGAGGCCGGCGCGATGCGCATCCCCGACAGCCACCCGCTGGTCACCGGCCTGATGGACGGCCTCGGCCTCAAGCGTCGGCGCTTCCACCTGGTCGACGTGGACGCCACCGGCCGTCCCGCGTACCGGACGTGGATCTACGTCAACGGCATCCGCGTCCGCCGCGCCGACTACGCGCGCGCCCCGCAGACGCTCAATCGTTCCTTCGGAGTGCCGCAGGCCTACGAGTCCGTGCCCGCCTCGCAGATCGTCCGCGAGGCCTTCGCCCCCGTGCGCAAGGAGATCGAGGGCAAGAAGGACAAGGAACTCGTCGAGGGCTGGGCGCGCGTCATCCAGCGCTACGGTCACATGTCGATGTACCGCTTCCTCACGGAGGAGGCCGAGCTCGACGAGCGGACCATCGACCTGATCGGAACCGTCGAGAACCTCACCTCCCGCCTGCACCTCGCCTTCGTGCACAGCTTCATCGGCGCCTCGCTGATCAGCCCCGACACCGCCTTCTACGAACTGCCCGACGGCACCGCCACCTTGGCCGATGCCATGTACGCCCGCGTCAAGGACCTCGTACGGCTCGACCGCCGCGCCACCCGCATCACCCACGGCGAGGGCAAGGTCACCGTCGAGACCGTCTCCGAGGGCCGCGGCGGCAGCCCCGTACGCCGCGAGACCTTCACCGGGGACACCGCCATCATCACGGTCCCCTTCTCCGGGCTCCGCCACATCCCCATCACCCCGGCGCTCTCGTACGGCAAGCGGCGGGCGGTCACCGAGCTGCACTACGACGCCGCAACCAAGGTGCTGCTCGAATTCAGCCGCCGCTGGTGGGAGTTCGACGAGGCCGACTGGAAGCGCGAACTGGAGGCCGTGAAGACCGGCCTCTACCGGAGCTACCAGGTCGCGAAGACCCCGGCGGACGGGGCCCTGCTGGGCGCCCACCCCTCCGTACCCGACGGCCACATCTCCGAGGCCCAGCGCGCCCATTACGCCGCCAGCCGCGCCGTCACCCGCGACCAGCCCGAGGCTGCCGGCGTCATCGGCGGCGGCTCGGCCACCGACAACCCCAACCGCTTCATGTTCCAGCCCTCCTACCCCGTCGAAGGCAGCGCCGGCGGAGTCGTCCTCGCCTCCTACAGTTGGTCGGACGACGCCCTGAAGTGGGACTCCCTGGACGACGAGGAGCGCTACCCGCGCGCCCTCGCGGGCGTCCAGGAGGTGTTCGGCCAGCGCATCGAGGTGTTCTACACCGGCGTCGGCCGCACCCAGTCCTGGATGCGCGACCCGTACGCCTACGGAGAGGCCTCCGTCCTCCTGCCCGGCCAGCACACCGAGCTCTTCCCCCACGTCCGAAAGGCCGAGGGCAACCTCCACTTCGCCGGCTGCCACACGTCCATCAAGCCCGCATGGATCGAGGGCGCCCTCGAATCGGCGATCCGCACCGCCCTGGAGGTCCACACCGCATAGCGGCGGACCCCGGCTGCACCGGTGACTCCGGTGCAGCCCTCAGCTTTCGGCGAGCACGATCACCCAGTCCTCCTCGGAGAACCGGATGAGGTGCCGCTTGTCGGGGTTGATCCGGACGCCGTGGTCGGGGGCCGTGGCGCTCCGTGCGCGCAGTCGGTAGCCGACCGCGCAGGCGCGGCGCCTTCGCGCCGACTCGACGACCGTGGCGAACGAGACCTCGGAGCCGGTCCGGACGTAGTCCGCGGCCGGTTTGAGGTGGAACTCGTGCCCCTCCGCCTTGAACAGCTCCTCGAAGACCTCGGCCAGATAGGGGCTTTCCGAGATCTGGGTCATCAGCAGGCTGATCAGCCGGCCGCTCACGATGAAGTCCGCGCCGCCCCGGGCGGGTGCCAGGAGCCGGTTGCCGTCGTCGGACATCTCCGTGGTGAGCGCGAGTTCCCGCTGCGCGGCGTCCCCGATGGCCCGCAGGTGCAGCAGGGCCACCAGCGTCCTGTCGTCCGCCCGCCCCTCCGGATCCGGATCCGGGTCCGGAGGGAGCAGGGTGCCGGGCGCGTCCGGGGCGGCGTGCTCCGTCTCGCCGATCACGATCACGCCGTCGTACGAGGGCACGTCCAGCTTGGCCAGGGTCAGCGGGTCGGTGATGTCGCCGGTGTGGAGGGAGACGTCGAGGCGGGACCGCGCGGCGGTGACGGCGCGGGCGGCGTGCGTGGCCGCGTACTCGCCGAGCGCCACGACGTCCAGGGTCGTCCCCGGGCTCACGTACTGGTCGAGCTGCTCGATGACGAGCGGGGCGCGGCGGTTCCAGCCGAGCAGGAGGAGTCGTTCGGCCGGGGCGGGCCCGGGCACGGCCGACACGATCGCCTCCTCGTCGACCAGGGAGGCCAGGGAGGCCGCGTCCGTCCGTACGGCCGTGTCGTCGTCCCGGGAGATGACGATGATCCGGTCCGCCGGGCCGATCACCATCTCCTGGCCGGGGTTGAGGCTGACGTTCCCGTCGGCGTGCAGCAGGCCGACCGCGCAGGACGTGGCGAACGACAGCAGCGCCTCGCCGAAGGGCAGTCCCACGAGGTCCCCGGCGTCGACCGGGTAGAACTCGTCTCCCGCGAAGTCCAGCAACTCCGAGTAGACGAGGGAAAGTCCGGGCTGCCGGGCCGTCTGGACGAGCAGCCGCGCGACGATGTCGTCGACGCACAGGACGTGCCCCGAGGGCCCGGCGGCCAGCCTGGCGGTGACGTGGTTGCGGGAGTCACGGACGGCGGCGACCACCACCGCTCGCCCCTCGCCCGCCACCGCGTCCCCCTCGCCGGAACCGGGCACGGCCGCGTCGAGGGCGAGGAGCGTCTTCACCACGTGGGCGTCACCGCCGTCCCCGGTCGGAGGCAGCACCAGCACGGCCTTCGCGGTGTGCGGACTCACCCGGCACAGCTCGGTGGGGTCGGTGGTGCTCCCGTTGCGGCAGATGATCCGCGTCCGGCCGCTGTCGCCGACGCGGGTGGAGATCTCGGTCTCCATCCCCACCTTGTCCTGCGGGGCGAGCACCGCGATGGCGGACCTGCGCTGGTTCGCGTTCGCGGCCACCAGCTCCCCGATCACCGGAAAGACCTGGTCCGACCAGCCCAGTACGACGGTGTGCCGCGTCTCCAGCACGGTGGAGTGACCCAGGCGCAGCGACATGATGCGCCGGTTGATCCCCGTGGTGATCAGACTGACCAGCGTCGACACGAAGAGCAGCGCCACGAGCGCGAGGGACACGGAGGCCAGTACGTAGAGCGGGGAGCCGACGGCGCCCCCGATCTTCAGGGTCTGGCCGACGCTGACCCACACGGCGGTGAGCCGGCCGGAGAGCGTGGTCGGAGCGGACCGGTCGGACCAGACCAGGACCGTGCTCGCCGGAACGACGACGACCAGGCAGGCCAGGGCGAGCCAGCCGATGAGCGCGGTCGTTCCGCCCGAGACCAGATGGTCGAAGCGGTACCGGAGCCGGAGCCGCAGTGACGTCGTGTGCTGCTGCGCCACGCAAGCTCCCGTACATCCATGAGTCGACACGCCGGTCGGAGCGGCCGCCCGCCCACCGGGAGTCACCCTAGGCAGATGTCGGCTCCCTCTCCTCGCGAACCTCACCGACCTCACTCAGAGGTATGAACCTGCCGGTGAACGCACCGACGGGCGTCCTTCCCGTCCGCCGCCCCGGCCGTCGGCCGGTGCGCGGATCGGGAAGGACGCCCGGTGCCCCGTTCAGGAGACGAGGGAGCGGGAGCCCTTCTCCGTGCAGAGGGCCCAGATGATGAAGACGCCGATGGCGATCGAGATGAGGCCCCAGAGCGGCGTGTAGGGCAGCCACAGGAAGTTGAGGATGATGTCCAGCGCGACGATCACCACACCCGTGGCCCTGGCCCAGGACGCACCCTTGAGGATGCCGGCGCCGACGACCACGAGCACGATGCCCAGGAGGAGGTGGATCCAGCCCCAGGCGGTGACGTCGAACTTGAAGGTGTAGTCGCCCACCCTCGCGTAGACGTCGTCGTTCGCGATGCCGGTGATTCCCTTCAGGATGCCGATGACGCCTTCCACGAGCATCAGCACGGCGGCGAACACGGCGCCGCTCGCCGCCCACGGGTTCTCGTCGGTGTATCTGCTGCCGGGGGCCCTGCTGGGGGGCGTTGCCTGTGCCACGAGAGGCTCCTTCGTCGGGCGGGACGCCGAGGGTCCTGCGCTGCGCCCAGCGTCCGCGGCGGGCGAGCGATGGGACATTCGAGCGCCGCCATTCGGGTGAATCCGCAGGAGCGGGGAGGCCCCGTGCGCGCCGGAAGGCCGGCAGGGCGGGGTGCCCTGCCGGCCTTCCGTGGGGGGACGGGGTCAGGGGGTCGTCTTGCCGACCTCCAGGTCGGCCGTCGGGTCCTTGACCGTGCCGCCGGGCGGGCCGGCGGCCGCGCTCGTGTTGTTCGCGGGCTTGGGGTCGGCGGTCAGGGAGTCGACGGTGGCGGTGTTGCGGATGTCGGAGCCGTTCCCCGTGTACTCCGGGTCCAGCTTCACCGTGATCACCCAGGTCATCGAGGCCCCGGGCGCCAGCCGCGGCAGTGCGCCGCAGGTGACGGTCCGTCCCGAGGTGCAGGTGGCGTCGCCGGACACGAAGCTCAGCGCGGTCGGCAGCGTGTCGGAGACCGTGATCTGCTCGGCCTGGGAGGGGCCGTTGTTGGTGACGGTCAGGGCGTAGTCGAAGGTCTCGCCCGGGGCCACGGGGCTGGTCTGGACGGGCTTCTTGGTGATGGCCAGGTCCGCGGCGGGAGCCGCGACGTGCCCGCCGGGCACGGTCGCGGTGCTCTTGTCGTTCCCGCTCGCCGGGTCGATGTTGTCGGCCGTCACCTGGGCGGTGTTCTTCAGGTCGCTGCCGTCTCCGGCGTAGGCGGGATCCACCTTCACGCTGAGCAGGTACTCGACCGTTTCACCCACCCTGAGCGGGCCGGTGCGCTTGCACGACACCAGACGACCGGCGACGGTGCATCCGGCCGGGGAGGACGCCACGTACGAGAGGCCCTCGGGAAGGGCGTCGGTGAGCTTGACGTTGAAGGCGTCGGCCGACGGGCCGTTGTTGGTGATACGGATGCGGTAGTCGAAGGCCTCGCCCGGCACCGGAGGCTTGGTGCCGACGGCTTCCTTGACCACTTCCAGGTCCGCGGTCGGCTTGTTGACGGTGCTGCCGGGCAGGCCCGCCGGGCTGCTCGTGTTGTTCTCCGGCTTGGGGTCCTTGGTCCGCGAGGTGGCGGTCGCCGTATTGCGGATGTCGGATCCGTTGCCGGTGTACCCGCTGTCCAGCCGGACGACGAACCGCCAGGTCCGGGCCGCCGAGGGCTCCAGTACGGCCACCGGGCCGCAGGTGACCGTACCGTCCGTGGCCGAGCAGCCGTCGGGGGAGGAGACGAAGGCGAGCTGTGCGGGCAGCTTGTCGGTGACGGTGGTGCCCAGTGCCCGGGACGGGCCGTCGTTGGTCGCGGTCACCACGTACGCGAAGGTCTGCCCGGGTGCGATCGGGGTGTCGTCGGCCGGCCGCTTGGTCGTCCACACGTCGGCCTGCGGGGCGGTGACCCCGCCCGGCGGCAGTACGGCGCGCGAGGTGTTGTCGGCGGGCTCCGGATCCTTGGACGCGGACGCGGAGGTCGCCGTGTTGCGCAGGTCGCTGCCGTCACCGGAGTAGGCGGCGTCCAGCTTCACCTTGAAGGTCCACACCACCTCGCCGCCGGGGACGAGCCGGGCCAGCGGACCGCAGGTGACGGTCCGTCCGGACACCGCGCACGGGTCGGCGGAGGACACGAAGTCCAGCCCGACGGGCAGGGCGTCGGTCACCACGACGTTGCGCGCGTCGGAGGGTCCCTTGTTGGTCGTACGGACCTCGTACTCGTACTCCTGGCCCGGCACCGTCGGCCCGGCGCCCAGCGGGGTCTTGACGGTGGCCAGGTCCGACACGGGATCGAACGGCCCCGGAGGCAGCACCGGATCCGGCTTGTTGTTGGCCGGGTCGGGATCGGTGGCCTCGGAGCTGCCCGTGGCGCTGTTGCCGAGGTCGGAGCCGTCGCCCTGGTACGAGGGACTCAGCCTGGCCTGGAAGCTCCAGCTCTTGGTCTCCCCGGCGGAAAGCTGCGGTTCCGGCCCGCACGTGACGGTCTGGCCGACGGCGGTGCAGCCGTCGGAGGAGCCGACGAAGGAGATCCCGTTGGGGAGCTTGTCCGTCGCGGTGACCTTGCGGGCCACCGACGGGCCCTTGTTCCTCGCGGTCAGCGTGTAGGTGATCAGGTCACCGGGAGCCTTGGCCCGCTGTGCCGTCACCTCGATCCTGGGCCCCCCGCCGGTCAGGGCGGCGGCCCCGGGGACCGGTCCGGCCCACAGGGCCGCGGCGCAGAGCAGCGGAGCCAGGGCCCACACCGCCGGCCGCCGGCCTGGTGTCGTCGTCATCGCGCATCGTTTCCGTTTCGTGCGGGAGAGGACCGTACAGAGAGAGCTGTACGGGAGTTCAAAGGAGGGCGGGCAGGGGCGGGGCGCCCCGTCAGCCCGCCGTCGCGCGCTTGGCGAGCTCGATGTCGGCGGTCGGCGGGCGGACGCGTCCGCCGGGCACACCGGCGGAGCCGCTGTTGTCCAGGGGGTTCGGATCGGCCGTGTCCGCGCGGGCGGTCGCGGTGTTCCGCAGGCCCGTCCCGTCGCCGGTGTGCGCCGGGTCGAGGCGCACGGTGAAGGTCCACGACCGCTCCCCGCCCGGGTCCAGCGTCGCTGCCGTACCGCAGGTGACGTCCCGGCCGACGGCGGTGCAGCCCCCGGCCGAGGCGACGAAGTCGAGCGCCGCCGGCAGCGGGTCGGCGACCGTGACCTTCCGGGCCACGGACGGGCCGGAGTTGCGTACGGTCACCGTGTACGTGAAGGTCTCCCCGGGCGCCACGGGGGACCGGGCCTCGGCGGTCTTCACCAGCGAGAGGTCGGCCCGGGCGGCCGTCACCCCGCCCGGCGGAGCGGCGGCCGCGCTGGTGTCGTTCGCGGGCTTCGGGTCGGGGAGGGCGTGCCGCACGGCCGCGACGTTCCCGAGGTCCGAGCCGTCCCCCTGGTAGGCCGGGTCCAGCCGTACGCGCACGGTCCACGAGGCGCTCGTCCCGGCGCTCAGCTGCTCGCGGACCGGGCAGGACAGCTGCTGTCCCGAGGCCGTGCACCCGTCGGCGGAGGAGACGAACCGCAGCGGCCCGGGAAGGGTGTCGGAGACCTGCACGGCGCTCGTGTGGGAGGGCCCCAGGTTCCGTGCGGTGATCCGGTACGCGAACTCCTGACCCGGGACCACCGGTCCGGAGCCGACCCCCTCCTTCTCCGCGGCCACGTCGGCGCGCGCCGTCACCACCGTGGCCGCGGCCGTGGAGCTGTTGTCCGCCGGATTGGTGTCCGTACGGTCCGCCGGGGCGGTCACGGTGGCCGTGTTGGACAGGGTGACGGGCTGGGCCGGTGCCGTACCGGTGACCGTGTAGGTGACGGAGCCGCCCCGCTGGAAGTCGGCCGTGGTGTTCAGGACGTTCCCGCTGCCGGAGGCCTGCCCGCAGGTCCCGCCGGTGCCGGCGCGGCAGGTCCAGGTCACGTCGGTCAGCCCGGGCACGGTGTCGCGCACGGCGGCGCCGGTGACCTCGTTGGCCTGGCTGTTGGAGACGGCCAGGGTGTAGGTCACCGGTCCGCCGCCGGCGGGCACGGTCGCGGGGGAGCCCGTCTTCGCGAGGGTCAGGTCCGCCGGCACGTTGATCTTGAGGCCGTTGATCTCGTGCACGTTCGTCGCGCCGCCGGTGCTCCCGGAGAACCCCACCTTGAGGGTGGCCGGAAGCTTCGGCTGGCCGGTGATGCCCGCGACGTCGACGTCGGTGATCAGCTGGGTCATGGCGGTGCCGGGGCCGCTGTCGGACCACACCGACAGCAGCATCTTCGTACCGCTGGGCAGGAGGGACACGCGCACCGTGCGCTCCTTGGCACGGCTGCCGGTCTCCACGGTCTTGCCCGGCCCGTCGGCGGACGTGGCGAAGCGGTATCCCGACCTGCCGTTGCCGCCGCCGCGCACCACGATCTTGTTGGGCTGGGTGCCGGGGCCGCCGACTCCGACCGAGTTCGAGGAGAAGTTGCCGAACTCGTCGAGCCCGATGCCGAGGTACGCGCCCGGTACGCCCGAGGTGACGCAGACGTCCGCCGCGCCCGAGCAGGCGTAGCCGAGGGCCCCGCCGGAAGGGCCGACCCCGTCGGCCGCCGCGCCGTCGGCCAGGTAGAACGACAGGCCGTCACCGCGCTTGCCCTCGAAGGCGGTTCCCCCGTAGGTGGCGTAGCCGAATTCGGCGAGGATGCCGAGGCTGGAGGGGAAGGAGTCCTTCATCTTCCAGGTGCCGGCCTGGGTGGAGCTCGCGGACGTCAGCCGCAGCCAGCCGCCGCCCTCCGGATAGCTCGCGTTGCCGCTAGTGCTGCCCAGGTTGGTGGAACTGTCGAAGGTCTCGTTGACGGGAAAGGCGAGCGCACGGGGGCCGGGGCCGCCCCCGGCAGGGTCGGCCCCTGAGCCCGGGGCCGCCGTCACGGGCGTGGCGAGGGCCGCGGGCAGGACGAGCGCCGCCGTGCACAGCAGGGCGGCGGCGGCCCTGCGCCACCGGGCACTCCGGGGCATCGTCATACCGGAACGTTCCTCGTCTTCTCGCGCTGAGGCGGGGCGTGCGGGGGCGGGGCGCACGGAGGTCGTCCGCCGCGGGGGCCGCGGCGAACCGCCGGTCACGGGCGCCGCACCCGGAAGGCCGTCCGCAGTGCCGCCCCCGCGGCCACCAGCGCGGTGGAGGTCCACAGCAGCCAGGCCGGGACCGTGGCCCCGGAGTCGGCCAGGTCGCCGCGGCCACCGTGCTGCTCCCGGCCGTCGTGGTGGTCGTCGCGGCCGTGGTGGCCGTGGTGACCGTCCCCCCGACCGTCGTGCCCGTCGTGCCCGCCATGCCCGTCGTGCTGCTCCCCGCGCCCTTCGGACACCAGGCACAGCCGGCCGCCGCCCGGCCCCGTGGTCCCCGGCCGGTTGGCGTTGTCCGAGAGGTCGGGGTCGAAGCTCGCCGAGGTGACGCGGGCGACGTTCTCGATGGGCGTGCACCTGTCGGCCGGCGGCCGGGCAGCCCGGTCCTCGGTGACGGCACGCACCGTGATCCGGTACTCCGCCTTCTCCCCGGCCGCCAGACGGTCCAGCGGCGGACAGACCACCAGCCGCTCCCCGTCCTTCGCGACCGCGCAGTCGTCGGGTGAGGAGAGCAGGGCCAGCGAGGAGGGCAGCCGGTCGGTGACCTGGACCTGCCGCGCCGTCGCCGGGCCCTCGTTGCGCACCGTGATCAGGTAGGTGAACTTCTCGCCCGGCCGGACGTGCTCCCGTCCCCTCGCGAGCACCGCCGTCTTCCGGAGCGACAGGTCCGCCGTCCGCGCGCTGGGCGGGATCTCCAGGCCGGTCAGGGAGGAGGTGTTGTTGCGGGAGTCCGGGTCCGACGTGGCCGAGTCGACGACCGCTTCGTTGACGATGTCCGTACCGTCTCCGCGGTAGCCGGCGGCGAGCCGTACGGTGATCACCCACGCGTGCGAGGCGCCCACCCCCAGCGTGGCCAGCGGCCCGCACACCACCGTCCGGCCGCTCGCGGTGCAGCCGTCGCGGGACGAGACGAATTCCAGGGCGAGCGGCAACCGGTCGGTGACGCGCACCTGCCGGGCGGTCGACGGACCCCGGTTGGTCACCGTCACGACGTAGTCGAAGGTCTCCCGCCCCGCGGAGGCGGCGCTCTCCCGGTCGGCGGTCGCCGTCGGCCGCAGGATGCCCGACATCGTCAGATCCGCGCTCTCCCGGAGCTGCGCGGCGGCGGCTCCGCTGCCTTCCCCGGGCTCCTCCACCCGTCCCGCGTCGCCACCGGGTCCCGTTTCCGAGGACGGCTGCCCCGTACCGGCAGCCGGCGCGGCCGGTACGGCGGACGCGGCGGGCTCCGCGGGCTCGGCGGGCTCGGCGGGCTCGGAGGATTCGGACGTGGTCGTACCGGGGTCCGCCGGACCCGATGCCGCGGAAGGCGCCGTGGAGAGGAAACAGCACGCCGCCACAGCGGACAGCGCGGCCACCGTGCGCCGCCGCCGGTACGGGCCACCGGCGCGGCTTCTCACGACACGTCGCATCGGCTGCCCTTCGGGGAAGGAGGACTCGCCCCAAGGAGGACCAGTGCGGTGATCTATTCACACAAATAGGCAGGAAGGGTGCGGCCGATGTGATCGCTTATGACTAACGGGTGATCGAATTCAGCCCGTCGGCCCTACGGTGTCCGCCCTCGCCCCGGCTCAGCCGTGGGCGGCGTGCAGTTCGTCCGTGAAGTGGTGGTGGCTGTGCCGCCACCCCGCACCGGCCGGGCGCGCCCCGCGGAGGTGCGGGTGCCCGGGGCTCAGCCCGCGGTGCTCGTGCTCGTGTACGTGCCCCCGGCCCGCCTCCGTCGCGGCCCCGGCCGGCCAGAGGCGGGCGGCGAGGGCCGCGGCGGCGAGCGCGATCGCGCCCAGGGCCGCCGTCGCCCACCCGAGCCCGGCCTTCGCGCCGACCCAGCCCGCGAGCGGGTAGGTCAGCAGCCAGGCGGCGTGCGACAGGGAGAACTGGGCGGCGAACACCGCGGTGCGGTCCCCCTCCGGCGCGGCCCGCCGGAGCACCCGGCCGGCGGGCGTGAGCACCATCGAGCACGCCGCCCCGAACACCGCCCACGTGCCCAGCAGTGCGGGCCACCGCCAACCGCCGCCGTGCGCCGAGGTGATGACGCCGAGGGCGCCGAACGCCGCGGGGAGCAGCAGGGCGCCGGTGAGCATCACCCGCCGGTCCGGGCGGTTCTCCAGGATCCGCGGCAGGGTCAGGGCCACGGACATGGAGCCGGCTCCGTACGCGCCGAGGGCGAGGGCGACGGACTCGGGGGGCAGCCCCAGGACATCCCGTACGTACACGACGGAGTTGACCGTGACCACGGCTCCGGCGGCCGCGACCGCGAGGTTCATGGCCAGCAGGGACCGCAGCTGCGGAGCGCCGAGGAACAGGCGCGTCCCCGCGGTGGCCTTGGCGTACGCACCCGGCCCGGACTCGGCGGAGGCCCGCGCCCGGCGGGGCAGGACGGCGGACAGCACGAGCGCGGACGAGCCGAGGAATCCGGCCGCCGTGCCGAGGAACAGCCGGTCGTACGTGACCACCGACAGCAGCGCGGCCGTGAGCGCCGGGCTGAAGAGGCTCTCCAGGTCGTAGGCGAGCCGGGACAGGGACAGGGCCCGCGTGTAGTCGCGCTCCTCGGGCAGGACCTCGGGGATCAGGGCCTGGAAGGCCGGCGTGAAGGCGGCCGAGGCGGTTTGCAGGAGGAAGATCAGGACGTAGACCTGCCACACCTCGCTCACGAACGGCAGGAAGAGCGCCACCCCCGCCCGGATCAGATCGGCTCCGGCGAGCAGCGCCCGGCGCGGCAGCCGGTCGGCCACCGCGGCGACCGCCGGGGCGATGACCACGTACGCCACCATCTTGATCGCGAGCGCCGTGCCGAGCACCGAACCGGCGTCGGCGCCGGCGAGGTCGTACGCGAGCAGGCCGAGGGCCACGGTGGCCAGGCCCGTGCCGGTCAGGGCGATGACCTGGGCGCCGAACAGGAGGCGGTAGGTGCGGTCGCGCAGCACGCTCGGCATGCGATTCCTCTCCGGGCCGGTGGTGGGGCGGGTGGTGGGGCGGGGCCTCCAATGTATCCACACATGCGCACCTGCGCACATGTCTGATGGATTGCGGCTCCGCTCTCGCCCCGGCCCGCCCCGGAGCGACCTACTCTGTGGGGTATGTCCGCTCGCGAACCCCAGCCACCTGCACCCGATGCGCACCTACGGGATCCCGACAGGGCGCGCCTCATCGAGGCGACCGAGGTCTTCGCGATGCTTTCGGACGTCACCCGGCTGCACCTCCTGTGGCTGCTCGCCCAGGAGGAGTCGGACGTCGGCTCGCTCGCCGAGCGGTGCGAAGCGTCGAGGACCGCGGTGAGCCAACACCTGGCGAAACTGCGGCTGGCGGGCCTCGTGGACACCCGCCGAGAGGGCCGGCGCATCCACTACAGCCTGCGCGACGGGCATCTGCGCCGACTCGTCCTGGAAGCCCTCAGCCACGCCGACCACCGGGTCAGCGGAACGGCCCCGCACAACTGACTCCCGCGACGGCGCGCCCGGTGCCCCGAACGGTCCCCGCGCGCTCTACTGGCACGGACAGCCGTGCCAGTGGAGCGGAAGGGCGGGCGGCCGATGGACTACCGGCAGGCGGACACCTCCACCCTCGTCACGATCGGCCACCTCGCGGTGGCCTTCGTCCTCACCTATCTCCTCGGCTTCGAACGCACCCTGAGGGGAGCCGCCGCCGGCAACCGGACGTTCTCCATGATCGGCGTCGGCGCCGCCCTCGTGGCGGTCCTCGCCCTGGACGGCGCACCCAACGCCCTCGCGGGAGTCGTCACCGGCGTCGGATTCATCGGAGGCGGCCTGGTCTTCCGTCAGAGCCGCACCGAGGGCGACCTCGTGCACGGGGTGACCACCGCCGGAGCGATCTTCTCCGCGGCCGCGATCGGAGCGGCCGCCGGCCAGGGGCGCCTCGCCCTGGCCGCCGCGGCGACGGCCTTCGTGATCCTGGCGCTGGAGACCCGCCACATCCCCGGCCTGAGCGTCTTCGACGGCCGTCGCTGGGCCCACCGCTTCCGCAGCGACGCCGACGTCCTGCGCCTGCACGGAGAGCGCAGCCCCAGCGCCGAGGACTGACCGCGCGCACGCCGACGGCTGTCCCCCTTGCGCGTCCCCGTGCGCGCCTACTCGAAGAGCTTCGTGCCGTCGGCCTCGAACCACCTGTCACTGATCGGGGTCGAAGCCGGAATGACCTCGGGGTAGCGGTCCGCCAGGTATTCCTGCTGGACCTCCTCGCCGGTCCGGCGGTCGGCGACGATCTTCACGCCGCCCATCTTCATCTTCTTCAGGGAACCGATGGATTCGCCCGAGACCAGGGCGTTGAACGCTTTGACGGCCTGCGCGGACTGCTGCACGCTGTCCCGGCTGACGATCTCCCGGTTCACGTTGAGCATGGTGTTCGTGTACGTGGCCCGGGGATCCTTTCCGACGAGCTCGCGACTGGCGTCACCGATGCGGTCGAAGAACAGGTCCGCGACGGGCTCGGGCCACGCCTCGGTGATGACCTCGTAGGCGACGGCCAGGCCGGTCGCGCTGGCATGGCACTGCTTCCCCTTCCCGACCAGACGCAGGATGCGCGCCTCCGTGACCGGCCACTTCGACACCAACTCCTGAAGCTGCTCGGCGGTGAGCCGGCCACTGGTCCATCGCGTCCAGTGGAGTCCCGCCGCGCGGTTGGTGAGGACCTTCAGCGTGGCCCCGTACACATTGGAATTGCTCTGCCTCATGCCGGTGAGCTGGGATACGAAGTCCCCCGCGGTGCGGACGCGGCCGCCGTCGATGGCGGCGAACGTCTCCGGTTACAGGTCCTCTTCTCCATCCAGTCCGCACACGTTGCGGGTGTCACCTCGATGATCTCGGTGTAGACCTGCGGGGTCCTACCGTCCTCACGTGCCACGCATAGAGCACGGCACGATGACCCGATCTTGCCGGTATCTGATCACTTGGCCGGAGGGGTCAGGCGTCAACAGCCCATTTCCTGACCGGTTCGGGTGCGGGAGGAGTCGCGGACCGTCCACGCCGTGACCATCTGCCGATCCGGCCGATGCCATGGATTCCGCCGATGCACCCCCGTGTGCCGGACGGCTCCCCTATCCTCGGCGCGTGGATCAGCTGATCGTCGAAGACCCGACCCGTATCGGCCCGTACCGTCTGATCGCCCGGCTGGGGGCCGGAGGGATGGGCCTGGTCTACCTGGGCCGGTCCGAGGGCGGGCGCACCGTCGCGGTGAAGGTCGTCCAGGCCGAGTACGCCGGCAACCCTGAGTTCCGCAGGCGCTTCGCCCGGGAGGTGGCCGCCGCGCGGCGGGTGGGCGGGAGTTGGACCGCGGCCGTGCTCGACGCCGACCCCGAGGCCGCCGTTCCCTGGGTGGCGACCCGGTACATCCCGGGGCCCGACCTGCACGCCGTGGTCGCCAAGGACTTCGGGCCGCTGCCCGAGGACTCCGTGCGCACCCTCGCCAACCGGCTCGCCCTCGCCCTGCAGGCCGTGCACGAGGCGGGCCTGATCCACCGCGACCTCAAGCCCTCCAACGTCCTGATCACCGTCGACGGCCCGCGCGTCATCGACTTCGGCATCGCCCGCGCGATGGACAGCCTCGCCGGGGACAGCCTGCTGACCCATACCGGCATGCTGATCGGATCGGCCGGGTTCATGTCGCCGGAGCAGGTCCGGGGCCGCGAACTCACGCCCGCCAGCGACGTCTTCTGCCTCGGAGCCGTCCTCGTCTACGCCGCCACCGGACGGCTCCTCTTCGGCGCCGGAGACAGCGGCCTCAACGCACACCTCTTCCGCGTCGCCGAGGAGGAGGCGGACCTGACGGGCGTACCGGAGAGCCTGGCCGACCTCGTGGGCGCCTGCCTGCACAAGGACCCGGCCCTGCGGCCCACACCCGGGCAGGTGGCCGAGCGCACGGCCGGGGACCAGCAGGGGGAATGGCTCCCGGGCCCGGTCCTCGCCCAACTGGGGCGCCACGCCGCCCAATTGCTCGACTTCGCCCCGGCGGCCCGCGAGGAGCCCGCCCCCGGGTCTTCGGACCCCCGGGTGCCCGCGCCCCGGCCCTACCCCCTGCCCCCCGCGTACGCCCCGACGGCCACAGCGGGCGCGGGCGGTTTTGGACCGCCTCCCGGCCCGGGCCCGCGCCCGGGCCCGGGCGCCCCGGAGGGCGCGACCGCGGCGGCGGAGCCCGCACGCGACTCCGCGGGCCCGGCGGCCCGGCCCCGGCGGTCCCTCGCGGTGGTCTGCCTCGTCCAGCTGATGCTGGCGCTCGCGGTGGCGGTCTCCGAACGGGCGATGCCGGCCGTGCAGAGCGATCTGGCCGCCGATTCCGTGGCCCTGAACCTGCTGTTCAGCCTCTACTGGATCGCCTTCGGCGCCCTGCTGCCGCTCGGCGGGCACCTCGCGGACCGCGTCGGACGCAAGCGGGTCCTGCTCGTCGGCCTGGCCGGCTTCGGGGCGGCATCCGTGTTCGCCGCGCTGTCCGGGGGACCGGGCCCGATGATGGCGGCCCGCGCCCTCCAGGGCGCCTTCGCGGCGCTGCTGGCCCCGGCGACGCTGTCCCTGCTCGCCACCGGCCACACCGACCCGAGGAAGCGCGGTACGGCCTTCGGGGTCTACGTCACGCTCACGGCGGGCGGCCCGGCACTCGGGCTGCTCCTGGCCGGCCCCCTCGTCGAGAACATCGACTGGCGCGTCGGCCTGTTCGCCCTCGTGCCCTTCGCCCTCGTCGGCCTGCTCCTCACGGCGGCCCTGCCCGCCGAACCCGCACGCCCCGGCGTCCGCTCCGACCTGCCCGGCACCCTGCTCGGATCCGGCGGACTCGCGCTCCTGCTCTACGGGCTCTTCCACCTCGGACAGACCGGCACGTTCACCGCGCTGGACCTGCTCCTGCTCCTCGCCGGAGCCCCGCTGACCGGCACGTACCTGTGGCGGCTGACCCGGGCCGCCGCCGGCGTGTCCGCGCCCTCCGGTCCCAGGGGCCGTGACCGGGCGGGCTCCGTCCTGACCCTGCTCCTGGCCGGAACGGCCACCGTGATCCTGTCCCAGTTCCTGACCTTTCACCTGAGCGCCGGGATCGGATACGCCACGCTCCAGGTGGGGTTCATGCTCCTCCCGATGGTCGCGGCGATGTTCGTCGGCTCCACCCAGGTCTCCGCACGGCTGGCCCACCGGACAACCCCCGGAGTCCTGACGGCCGCGGGCCTGCTGATCCTGGCGGCCGGCCTGCTCCTCCTGGTCCGCACCGCGCAGGAATACTCGTACATCGCCCTGCTGCCCGGCGCGATCCTCGCCGGCCTCGGCACCGGCACGGCGCTCGGCCCGCTCCTCGCCACCGCGACCGCGGGCTCCGCCCTTCGGGGGGCGGGGGTCCTCTCGGCCGGCGCCCTGGCGGCGCAGCAGGCGGGCGAAACCCTCGGCATCCTGCCCCTCCTGAGGGCCGGTCACCCCACCGCCCTGTGGTGGGCCTTCGGCATGGCCCTGGTCGCGGCGGCGGTCGCCGGGCCGATGCTCACTGCCAGGCCCGCCCGCCGGGACGCCGCGAGCGCCGGGGTGCCCGTCGGCTGACGGCGACGGCCCCGACGGCGCCCGCCCGGGCCGCCCCGCTCAGCTCCGGCCGTGCACCAGGGTGAACACCGCGCCCTCCGGGTCCGTGACCACGGCCAGCCGCCCGCTCAGGCCGTCCCGCGGCGGCTGGACGATCCCGCCGCCGAGCCGCTGGACCCGGGCGGCGGCCGCGTCGGTGTCCTCCACCTCGAAGTACGTCATCCAGTGCGGCCCCCGGTCGTGGGGCAGGGAGCGGCCGACCCCGTGCACGGCGGCCACCGGCCGGCCCTGCAGGGACAGCGTGAGGTAGTCGAAGTCCTCACAGGCGTCCGCGTGCGCGCGGGCCTCGTGGCCGAAGACGTGCTCGTAGAACTTGCCGACCGTCGAGGTGTCCTGGGTGACCAGCTCGTGCCACACCGGGGTGCCCGGCCCCCCGGCCAGCCGGGTCCCGAGGTGGGAATCCGCCTGCCAGAGCCCGAAGATCGCGCCCAGCGGGTCCGAGCAGATCGCCACCCGTCCCGCGACCCCGGCATCGAGCGGGCCCACCGCGACGGTGCCGCCGCAGGAGCGGATGGACTCGGCCGTCGCGTCGGCGTCGTCCGTGGCGAGGTACGTGGTCCAGGCCACCGGGAGCTGCCGGTCCGGCGGCATCTCGCCGATGCCGGCCACCTCCCGCCCGCCGAGCATGGCCCGGACGTACGGGCCGAGCTGCTCGGGGCCGGGCTCGTACTCCCAGCCGAACAGGTCGGCGTAGAAGTCCTCGGTGGTACCGAGGCCGTGCACCATCAGGCTCGCCCAGCACGGCGTGCCGGGCGTGCGCCGCGTTGCTTCCGATGCCTCGGTCATGTCAGCCGTCTCCTCCGGGTCACGCTCGTGACCCTTCCCGGAGCTGATGCTTCCACTCCGGCGGGCCCGGCGCGCCCCGACCGGCCGGGTTTCCCGGGAGCCGGGAGAGATGACCGGATCAGTGCGGCCCGTCGGGCCCCATGGATGTCCGACTTGTTACGCGGGGTGCGTGGTGGGGAGCAAAATGGCCCGCATGACTGCGAACCCGACCCGCTCACCGCTCGTCTCCGCCGCCGACCTGAGGGAGGAGCTGACCGGCCCGCTGCCCCCGGTGCTCCTCGACGTCCGCTGGCAGCTCGGCGGCCCGAACCTGCGGCCCGCGTACGAGGCCGGACACCTCCCGAACGCGGTCTACGTCGACCTCGACTCGGAACTGGCAGGCCAGGCGGGCTCCGGCGGCCGGCACCCGCTGCCGGATCCCGAGGAGTTCGGGGCGGTGATGCGGCGGGCCGGCGTCTCGTCGGACACGCCCGTGGTCGTGTACGACGGCGGACTGGGCTGGGCGGCGGCGCGCGCGTGGTGGCTGTTGCGCTGGACGGGTCACCCGCGGGTGCGGGTCCTGGACGGGGGACTGGCCGCATGGCAGGCCGGTGACGGTCCGCTGTCGGCCGAGGTCACTCCTGTGAGCGAGGGTGATTTCAAGCCAAATCCGGGTGCCATCGGACTGCTGGACGCGGACGGAGCGGCGGCGCTGGCCCGGACGGGTGTGCTGCTGGACGCACGGGCGGGCGAGCGGTACCGGGGCGAGGTCGAACCGATCGATCCGGTCGGGGGCCACATCCCGGGGGCGCTGTCGGCGCCGACCACCGAGAACACGGGATCCGACGGCCTGCTCCTGGACCGCGCCGCCCTGCGGACCCGCTTCGAAGGCCTGGGCGTGCACGCCGACACCGCCACCCCGGTCGGGGTGTACTGCGGCTCGGGCGTCTCGGGCGCCCACGAGGTCCTGGCACTGG
This sequence comes from Streptomyces sp. NPDC056883, assembly GCF_042788835.1. Classification (NCBI taxonomy): domain Bacteria; kingdom Bacillati; phylum Actinomycetota; class Actinomycetes; order Kitasatosporales; family Streptomycetaceae; genus Streptomyces; species Streptomyces sp. NPDC056883. The sequence continues at coordinate 179,588 of NZ_JBHUBS010000007.1, forward strand.
CGGCGGCGGGCATCCCGGCGGCGCTGTACGCGGGCAGCTGGTCGGAATGGTCGGCGGACCCGACGCGCGAGGTGGCGGTCGGCGAGCTGCCGGGCTAGCGGGGGACTGCACCGGCTCCGGTCCGAGGCGGCGGCGGTCTCCGCCGCCGCCTCGGACCGGACGGGTCCGGGGTTACTCCTGCTTCTTGCGGCGGGTGCCGAAGACGATCTCGTCCCAGCTCGGCACCGCCGCGCGGCGGCCGGGGCGCACTCCGTCGGCCTCCGCCTGCCGGTCGGTCGTGCCCGTCAGCCGGTCCCGGTGTCCCGCCACGGTGCGCGGCATCAGGACGTCCGCGTACGCGGAACCCGCGCCGGCCGACGCCGAAGCGGCGGGCGGCTCCTCCACCTCCGGTTCGGTCACCGGCTCCGGGACCACCAGGTCGCCGCGGAAGCTCGGTACCGCCTCCAGCAGTGCCGTCAGCGTGTCCCGCTCTTCCTCGGGCTCCGGCTCCGGCGGGGGAGCGGGCGCTGTGGGCCGTTCCATCTGCCGGTCGAGCGCCCGGTCCAGCGGTCGGTCGCGGGGCAGCCGCGCGATCCTCGGCACGAACGGGAAGCTCGGCTCCGGGGTCGCCGGCAGGTCGTCCGATTCGCCGATCAGCGAGCGGGCCTCGTCGTCCACGGCCACGACCAGCCGGCGCGGCGGGTCGTACGTCCAGCTCGCCGAGTGCGGTTCGCCCGCGACCCGGTAGACCAGCAGGACCTCCCAGGTGCCGTCGTCGCGGCGCCAGGAGTCCCACTGGACGGATTCCTTCTCGGCCCCGCGCAGCGAGAGCCGTTCCTGCACGGCCTCGCCGAGCTGCGGTCCGGTGTTCTCGCCGGGCCGTCGCACGGGGGTCTTGCGGGCCCGCTCCGCCATGAACGCGCGCTCGGCGAGCACGGGGCCCTCGAAGCGGCGTACGCGGTCGACGGGGATGCCCGCGAGCTGAGCGACCTCCTCAGCGGAGGCACCGGCCCGTATGCGGGCCTGGATGTCGCGGGGGCGGAGGTGGCTCTCCACCTCGATCTCGATCTGGTTCAGGCGCGCACGGTCGTTGCGCACGGCAGCCCGGAGACGCTCGTCGATCGGAAGCGTGTACTCCGTGCTGTCCGCAGCCTTGAGCACCAGTCGTGTGCCGTCATTTGAGACGGCCACGACACGCAGTTCGGGCATGGGGACCTCCCGGGTGGTGCCTGCCGACGTCACGTGCGTCGCTGCTTCCGCTAGTCGAGTGTGGCCTGCCCGGGTGCAGCCTGCCACTACCTTGCCGAGTTAAACCGGCGTGTCGGGCATGCGCCCTTGATCGCTGTTATGGCACGGTTACCTGTTGGGCACGCACAGTGACCGAATGATTACTGTGCGCAGCAGGATCCCGTGCAATACCGCGGCATCGCCGGTCTCGAGTGCCGTTTTTCCATCAGCCGGCCCCCTCTCCCGAGTCCGGACATCCGAAAGGAAGGACGGCCCCAGGGCTCGCCACAGTACTCCATTCGGGCCACCTGGGTGGACCGCCGCGCCGCCGAACTTGTCCCGGACGGCGGGAGTTGGGCTGCCCTGGATCGGGTCCACATCCGGGCGGACCTGCGCGTGCGCCCGTTTTCGGGTGTCTTGCTTCACAGAATCTCCGGAAACGGAACTATCCGTTTCGCTGATGTGTCAGTAACGGGAGAAGGCGTTGGAGCGCAAGGGGCAGGACACGCAGGGGATGGCGATGGGTCAGAAGACGCTGCTGGACGTGGGACCGGAGCAGGAGAAGGAGAAGAAGAAGCTCGATCTGAGTGCGGCTCAGGTCGCGGGCTCCTCCCTCGCCACGGTCGCCGCGGCCCTGCTCGCCTCGCAGATGGGCGTCTACGGGACCATCCTCGGCGCCGGCGTGGTGAGCGTGGTGGCCACCGCGGGCGGACCCGTCATCCAGCACTTCTTCCGCCGCACCGGCGACCAGCTCCGCGAGACGGCCCGGCCGAAGGCCCGTCAGGTCCCGGTGGCCGACCCGGACTCCGGCTCCGGCTCCGGTTTCGGCTCCGGTTTCGGGGCCGGGGCCGGTCCCGCGGGGCGGGCGCCGGACGGCACGATGCTGCTGGGCACCGTCGCGGCCGGCGGCCCGCCGCCGGACGGGGAGCCCGACGGGGAGTTCGGCGAGGCCACCGTCCACGGCTCCCGGATGCGGGGCTGGAAGCGGACGGCGGTGGCCTCCGGGGCGGCCTTCGTCATAGCGCTCGGCGGCCTCGGGACCTACGAGGCCGTGGCCGGCACCTCGATCAGCGCCGGCGGCGGCACGATCCTCACCGGCGGAGTCGGCAAGGCCCGCGACTACAAGCCGGACCCGTCCAAGGACCCGTCGGACAAGGGCACCGGCACCGGCGAGAAGGGCGGGAAGGGCGGGAAGACCCCGGACGCCGGGACCTCCCCGAGCCCTTCGCAGTCGAACGGCGGTCGGAGCCCGAAGCCCGACCCGGACACCTCGCCGTCCGCGGACCCGTCCTCCAGCCCCAGCCCGACCCCGCCGAAGCCCGATCCTTCGCCGAGCACCACGCCCCCGAAGCCGGATCCTTCGCCGAGCAGCACGCCCCCGAAGTCCCCGGCGCCGGGCACCGGCCAGGAGTCGCCGGCCCCCTGAGGGCTCAGTCCCCCAGGACCCGCCGCAGGTAGTCGTTGCCGAAGACCCGGTCCGGGTCCAGCCGGTCCCGGAGCGCGGTGAACTCCCCGAAGCGCGGGTACACCCCGGCGAAGTACTCCGCGTCCCGCGTGTGCACCTTGCCCCAGTGCGGGCGCCCGCCGTACTCGGTGAAGATCCGCTCGGCGGCCGTGAAGTAGGCCTGGTACGGGGTGCCCTTGTACATGTGCACCGCGATGTACGCGCTCTCGCGGCCCGAGGCGGTCGACAGGGTGATGTCGTCCGCCGGAGCCGTCCGCACCTCCACCGGGAAGCTGATCCGCAGGGCGGAGCGGTCCACCATGGCCTTCAGCTCCCGCAGTGCCTCGACGACGCGCTCGCGCGGCAGGGCGTACTCCATCTCCACGAACCGCACCCGGCGCGGGCTGGTGAACACCTTGTACGGGATGTCCGTGTAGGTGCGCGCCGACAGGGCGCGGCTCGCGATCCGGGCGATGGAGGGGATGGCCGCCGGGACGGCGCGGCCGAAGGAGTTGACGGCCTGGAAGAGGCCGTTGGACAGCAGCTCGTCCTCGACCCAGGCGGAGACCGCTCCGGGCGGGGCGGCCGGGCCCTGGCTGCGGTTGTTGCGCTTGGTGTTGCAGTTGCCGGTGTGCGGGAACCAGTAGAACTCGAAGTGCTCGTTCTCCGCGTGGAGCTGGTCGAACTCGGCCGTCACCCGGTCGAAGGGCATCGGCTCCTCACGGGCGGTCAGGAAGAAGAGCGGCTCCACGGCGAAGGTGATCGCGGTGACGACGCCGAGCGCGCCGATGCCGAGGCGGGCCGCCGCGAAGACTTCCGGATTCTCCTTCTCGGAGCAAGTCAGCAGGGTGCCGTCCGCCGTGACCAGCTCCAGGCCGCGGATCTGGGCGGCGATGGAAGCCGAGTCGCGGCCGGTTCCGTGGGTGCCGGTGCTGGTGGCGCCCGAGACCGTCTGCTCCATGATGTCGCCCATGTTGGTGAGCGACAGGCCTTCCTTGGCGAGGGCCAGGTTGAGGTCCTTGAGGACCGTGCCCGCCGCCACCGTGACGGTGCCCGCATCCCGGTCGATCGCCTGTATCCCGGCCAGCGCCTGCGGGCGGATCAGTACGCCGTCGGTGGCGGCGGCCGCGGTGAAGGAGTGGCCGGTGCCGACCGCCTTCACCTTCAGCCCGTCCCCGGCGGCCCGGCGGACCGCCTCCTGAAGCTCCCCGACCGATGCCGGGGTGACCACGCGCGCGGGCGTGGCGCTGATGTTGCCCGCCCAGTTATGCCACGCGGCGGTCCGTGTCCCGCCGCTGCCTGCTGTCCCCGTCGTCGCCATCGTTGGAAGGCTCCTCCCCTTGCGCCGGCCTCGTCAGCCGGCGGTAACCCGCGAACGCAACCGCCGCCGCGGCGGCCCCCGCCGAGATGGAGACGACGTACCCGGTCCTCGCGCCGGCGGCGTCGATGACCCAGCCGGCCACGGAGGACCCGAGCGCGACCCCGACCGCGAGGCCGGTGCCCGTCCAGGTCATCCCCTCGGTCAGCTTCGCGCGGGGGACGTGCGTCTCGATCAGGGCCATCGTGGTGATCATCGTGGGAGCGATGGCGAGGCCCGAAACGAAGAGCGCCACGGCCAGAAACGGAAGGTTCCCGGCCAGTAGGAGGGGGATCATACTCACGGCCATCGCACATATGCCCAGCACCCACCTGGGTTCGGCCCTGCCCTTGAGGTGGAGCAGGCCGAAGACGATGCCGGCGAGGCAGGAGCCGACCGCCCAGATGGCGAGGATGAAGCTGGCCCAGGACTTGTGCCCCTGCTCCTCGGCGAAGGCCAGGGTGACCACGTCGATGGAGCCGAAGATGGCCCCGGTGGCCACGAAGGTGGCCACCAGCACCTGGAGTCCTGGGGAGCGCAGCGCCGAGGTCCGGTCGGAGTCCTCGCCGCGCGGGTGCGGGGCGGGCTCGGTGGCGCGCTGCGCGGTCAGCCACCACACGCCCACGAGCAGGCAGACCCCGGCGACCAGGGGGCCCGCCTCGGGGAACCAGGTGGTGGAGAGCCCGATGGCGAGGATCGGCCCGAAGATGAAGCAGACCTCGTCCAGGACCGATTCCAGGGAGTACGCCGTGTGCAGTTCGCGCGGCGAGTCCCGGTAGATGGCCGTCCACCGGGCCCGGATCATCGCGCCCACGCTGGGCACGCAGCCGGCGAGCGCCGTGAAGAGGAACAGGGTCCAGTCGGGCGTGTGGTTGGCCGCGCACAGCAGCAGCCCGGAGATGGCCAGGGCCGCGAGCAGGCCAGCCGGGCGCAGGACGCGGCGCTGGCCGTGCTGGTCGACCAGGCGGGAGACCTGCGGACCGATCACGGCGGCCGAGAGCGCGAGGGTGGCGGTGAGGGCGCCGGCCAGCGAGTACCGGCCGGTGAGCTCGGAGATCATCGTGAGGATGCCGATGCCGACCATGGACAGCGGCAGCCGGCCTATGAGGCCGGCCGCGCTGAATCCCCGGCTCCCGGGGGCGGCGAAGATCGCGCGGTAGGGACTGGGCAAGGGGTGCCCTCCGTAAGGGACGTCATTGGCCCATACAGGTTACGACCGCGCACAAGCCGCCCGCGCGGGGAGGAACCGGACAGCGGCCGGAGGGGCCCGCGCCCCGACCGAGAGGTCTCGCGGGCAGGGCCGGGCGGTCTCGCGGGCCGGGCCTGTTTTCCGCGGGACGGCGGCGGGTGGCAGGATTCGAAGCATGTCTGACCAGCTCCGCGCCTGCGCCCCCGGCTCGGCCGAAGGCCCCGCCGCCCCCTACGACGCCCTCCTGCTGCTGTCCTTCGGCGGCCCCGAGGGGCCCGACGACGTCGTGCCGTTCCTGGAGAACGTCACGCGCGGCCGCGGCATCCCGCGCGAGCGGCTCAAGGAGGTCGGACAGCACTACTTCGGCTTCGGCGGCGTCAGCCCGATCAACGGTCAGAACCGCGAGCTGCTGGACGCCCTGCGCAAGGACTTCGCCGGGCACGGGCTGGACCTGCCGGTCTACTGGGGCAACCGCAACTGGGCTCCGTACCTGAACGACGTGATGCGCGAGATGGCCGCCGACGGGCGCCGCCGCATCGCGGTGCTCGCGACCAGCGCGTACGCCTCGTACTCGGGCTGCCGGCAGTACCGCGAGAACCTCGCCGACGCGCTCGCCCTGCTCGTGGAGGAGGGCGTGGCCGAGGCCGACCTGCCCAGGGTCGACAAGCTGCGGCACTACTTCAACCACCCCGGCTTCGTGCAGCCCATGATCGACGGGGTGCTCGCCTCGCTGGCCTCGCTGCCCGAGGAGGTGCGCGCCGGGGCGCACCTGGCCTTCACCACGCACTCCATCCCGAACGCGGCCGCGGACGCCTCCGGCCCGGTGGAGGAGCACACGGCGGGCGGCGAGGGCGGTGCCTACGTCAAGCAGCACCTGGACGTCGCCGAGCTGATCGCCGACGCGGTGCGCGCCGAGACCGGCACCGAGCTGCCCTGGGAGCTCGTCTACCAGTCGCGCAGCGGCGCCCCGCACATCCCGTGGCTGGAGCCGGACATCTGCGACCACCTGGAGGCCCTGCACACCGCGGGCGCCCCCGCGGTGGTCATGGTGCCCATCGGCTTCGTCTCGGACCACATGGAGGTGCTGTACGACCTCGACACGGAGGCGACGGCGAAGGCCGCCGAGCTGGGGCTGCCCATCGCCCGCTCGGCCACGGTCGGCGCCGATCCCCGGTTCGCGGCGGCGGTACGGGACCTCGTGCTGGAGCGGGCCGCGGCGGAACGCGGGGAGGCCGTGGAGCGCTGCGCGCTCGGCCTGCTCGGAGCGAGCCACGACCTGTGCGCCGTGGGCTGCTGCCCGGCGCGCGGGCCCCGGCCGGCAGCGGCGGGCGTGGACAGCCCGTACGCGTAGCCGCCGGTGTGCCCGGTCCGGTGTGTGCAGGCCGGTGTGTGCAGTGAAGTCCGCAGAAGTCGATGAACGGGAGCCCGGCGTGATCTCCGAAGAGCTGAAGACCGAACTGCTGGACGTGGCCCTGGAGGCGGCCGGCCGGGCGGGCGCACTGCTGCGCGACGGGCGGCCCGCCGATCTGGCGGTCGCCTCGACCAAGACGAGCCCGATCGACGTGGTGACCGAGATGGACATCGCGGCCGAGAAGCTGATCACCGGCATCCTCGCGGAGCGGCGGCCCGAGGACGGGCTGCTGGGCGAGGAGGGCTCGGAGTCGGCCGGCACCAGTGGCGTGCGGTGGGTCATCGACCCCTTGGACGGCACGGTGAACTACCTCTACGGGCTGCCGACCTGGGGCGTGTCCATCGCGGCCGAGTACCGCGGGGAGACGGTGGCCGGGGTCGTGGCGGCGCCGATGCGCGGGGAGACGTACCACGCGGTGCTGGGACGCGGTGCCTGGCTGGGCGGGGCCCGCCTCGCCTGCCGGCCGGCCGCGCCGCTGGACCAGGCGCTGATCGGCACCGGGTTCGCGTACGTCCAGAGCCGGCGGGCGCACCAGGCGGACGTCGCGCAGCGGATCATCCCGCTGGTACGGGACGTCCGGCGCGGCGGTTCGGCGGCGATCGACCTGTGCGACGTGGCCGCCGGACGGCTGGACGGGTACTGGGAGCGCGGGCTGAACCCCTGGGACCTGGCGGCGGGCGAGCTGATCGCCCGGGAGGCCGGAGCGGTCACGGGCGGCCGTCCCGGGGAGCCCGCCTCGGGCGAGCTCGCGATCGCGGCGACCCCCGCGGTGTTCGCCTCGCTGCGGCCGCTGCTGGAAGAAGCCGGGGCCTGGCACGACTGAGCGGGCGCGCCCGCGGGGCCCGGACGTGAAGGAACCCCGGCGGCCGCGTGGCGGCCTCCGGGGTCCGGGGGGTGTGCATGCCGGTGGATGGCTCCCGGCAGCTGGAGTCAGCAGGCGGCGACGGTGACCGGAACGCCGTGATCGGCTGCGATGCGCTGGAGGTCTTCCAGCTCCGCCTGTTCCACTTCCACGAGGAAGTCGTCGCCGGTCTCGCGAGCCTGCCTGAGGTCCGACTGCGTGCTCCTGATGCGCTGCAGGAGACCCGCGGTGAATGCGTCCATGGTGGGTTCGCCCCCTCTTCGTGGGTCGGCGGCGGCACGTGGCAGTGCGCCGTCAGGGAGGTGTTCGGGGTGTGAAGTCGTCCTCCCCGCCGCGTTGGACCCAGAAACCTCGTGAGGCGAGGGAATCCTCACTTCCGTCCCCGGAGTCACCGCCCGAGCACCCGCGTGCGGCGTCTTACAGCCGGTTTACCGGCGAAAGGGGCAGGATGGAGGCCACATGACACACCTGCCCTGACGGGCTCTGAGGAAGGAAACGACGTGCGCGTACTCGTCGTCGAGGACGAGCAGCTGCTCGCCGATGCGGTGGCCACCGGACTGCGCCGGGAGGCCATGGCCGTGGACGTCGTGTACGACGGTGCCGCGGCCCTGGAGCGCGTCGGAGTGAACGACTACGACGTGGTCGTGCTCGACCGGGACCTCCCGCTCGTGCACGGCGACGACGTGTGCCGGAAGATCGTCGAGCTCGGCATGCCCACCCGCGTGCTCATGCTGACGGCCTCCGGCGACGTGAGCGACCGGGTCGAGGGCCTGGAGATCGGGGCGGACGACTACCTGCCCAAGCCCTTCGCGTTCACCGAGCTGACCGCCCGGGTACGGGCCCTCGGCCGGCGCACCACGGTCGCGCTGCCCCCCGTGCTGGAGCGTGCGGGGATCAAGCTGGACCCGAACCGGCGCGAGGTGTTCCGCGAGGGCAAGGAGGTGCAGCTGGCGCCGAAGGAGTTCGCGGTGCTGGAGGTCCTCATGCGCAGCGAGGGCACGGTCGTGTCCGCCGAGCAGCTCCTGGAGAAGGCGTGGGACGAGAACACGGATCCCTTCACCAACGTGGTGCGCGTGACGGTGATGACGCTGCGCCGCAAGCTCGGGGAGCCGCCGGTCATCGTGACCGTCCCCGGTTCCGGCTACCGGATCTGACGCGGGTGGCAGCGACCCCGGCGCCACCCTCCGCGCCACCGAAACCGACCTGGGACCCCGGCCAGCCCGAGGGTCCTTTCCCTTGGCTGCGGCCGACCATCCGGATACGTCTGACGCTGCTGTACGGCGGGATGTTCCTGATCGCCGGCATCCTGCTGCTGTCGATCATCTACCTGCTGGCGGCCCAGGCGCTGCGGCAGGGCAACGCGCTGCCGTTCACGATCGTGGACGGGGGCCCGATCCGGGTCTCCAGCAGCTGCCCCGGCGTGAACGGTTCGGGGCAGGCGGTCGACCAGTTCAACGCCGCGATCAACACCTGCATCCTCGAACAGCGCCGGCACGCACTGGACGACCTGCTGAGCCGTTCGCTGATGGCGCTGATGGGGCTGAGCATCATCGCCTTCGCCTTCGGCTACGCGATGGCCGGCCGGGTGCTCTCGCCGCTCGGCAAGATCACCCGCACCGCCCGCCGGGTGGTCGGCTCCGACCTCACCCGGCGGATCGAGCTGGACGGTCCGGACGACGAGCTCAAGGAGCTCGCCGACACCTTCGACGAGATGCTCGACCGGCTGGAGCGGGCCTTCACGGCCCAGCAGCGGTTCGTGGCCAACGCCTCGCACGAGCTGAGGACCCCGCTGGCCATCAACCGGACGCTGCTGGAGGTGCACCTGTCCGATCCCGGGGCGCCGGTGGAGCTCCAGCAGCTCGGCAAGACCCTGCTCGCCACCAACGAACGCAGCGAGCAGCTGGTCGAGGGCCTGCTGCTGCTGGCCCGCAGCGACAACCAGATCATCGAGCGCAAGCCCGTGGACCTGGCCGAGGTGGCCTCGCGCGCCCTCGACCAGGCGCGCGGGGAGGCGCAGGCCAAGGGCGTGGAGATCCGCGGAGAGCGCGCGCTGGCCGTGGTCCAGGGCAACGGCGTGCTGCTGGAGCGGATCGCGCTCAACCTGGTGCAGAACGCCGTCCGCTACAACGTGCCCGAGGGCGGCTGGGTGGAGGTCACCACCGAGGCCGTGCACGGGCAGGCGGTCCTGCTGGTATCGAACACGGGTCCCGTGGTTCCCGCGTACGAGGTGGACAACCTCTTCGAGCCCTTCAGACGGCTGCGTACGGAGCGCACGGGCAGCGACAAGGGTGTCGGGCTCGGCCTCTCCATCGCGCGCTCCGTGGCGCGCGCACACGGCGGGAGGATCCAGGCGGTCCCGCGCGAGGGCGGTGGCCTCGTGATGCGTGTCACTCTGCCCTTGTGAGGGCGGCCACCCCGTGTTCGCTGTTGGCTGAATGCTTGGGTCATGAAGACAGTGACTTCTGTGCGATCGATCACAGTGTCGAGTGTCCGTCCCTATGCGCTCAGTGACCTTGGCGGGGCCGGAAAGCCCGGGAAGTCCGGGTTTCCGGCCCCCCTAGCGGCGGGAAATACATGGGGTGGCGTTTGTGCAAGACGGCCCCCGGACCGTGTACGGTCCCGGTCGTCATCCCAGCCAATCGCTCTTCTGAATGTGCGGCTGGGTGTCGATTGAGTAACAGACCTTGATGTGAGGCAAAATCTCCGCCTCAGGTCGGGCACAAGTCCGGCCTCTCGCGCGTTACGTGCGCTGAGACACCCGCTAAATCCCAGAGGGGGAGAGCGAACTATGGCAACGGACTACGACACCCCGCGCAAGACCGACGACGACGTAGACAACGACAGCATCGAAGAGCTGAAGGCTCGTCGCAACGAGAAGTCGTCCTCGAACGTCGACCTGGACGAAATCGACAACGCCGAGGGCCTCGACCTTCCCGGCGCAGACCTCTCCAACGAGGAACTGGCCGTACGGGTCCTGCCGAAGCAGGCCGACGAGTTCACCTGCACGAGCTGCTTCCTGGTGCACCACCGCAGCCAGCTGGCACGCGAGAAGAACGGTCAGCCGATCTGCCGCGAATGCGACTGAGAGGCGTCGGCCGTGACTGGCTCGACACCCTTTCGGAAGCGGCGCTTCCGAAAAGCTGGTGATCCGGCGGTGACGCACGAGGGAACCGAGGGCCTGGAAACAGGCCCTGGAGCCCCCGGCGTACCCGCCGTGCTCCCCGACACCGCCACGGCGGTGCCGTCGGCCTCCGAGGCCGGCGAGGGGCCCCGGAAGAACTCCGGGGTCCGTCGGCTGCAAGCCGTCAAGAACGGTGTGCGCAAGGGCGGCGAAAGTGCCAGGGCCGCCGCCCTTCACCTCACCGACCGAGTCATCGAGAACGCACCGCGCGTTCCGGTTCGGGACCTCGCGACCCTGCGCGCGCAGTTCCCGGGCCTCGGGCCCGATCAGCTGGCCGACAAGCTGATCTCGGGCGCCGCCAACGCCACTTCCACGGTCGGCGCCGGGATCGGCGCGGCCGCCATGCTGCCGGTGCCCCCCGCCATGCCGGCCGAACTCGCCGCCGAGATCACCGGGGTCGCCGCGATCGAGCTGAAGCTCATCGCCGAACTCCACGAGGTCTACGGCCTGCGACCGCACGGCAACCTCAAGGAACGCAGCGTCGCCTACCTCACGTCCTGGACGGAGGAGCGCGGGGTCGACCTGACCAAGCCGACCACGCTGAACGCGGCGCTCGGCGGCCAGATGAAGCGCGAACTGCGCCAGCAGATCATGAAGCGGATGTTCCGCAACCTGCCCAACCTGATGCCGTTCATGGTCGGCGCCGCGGTCGGAGCGGTCATGAACCGCCGGGACACCCGCAAACTCGCCGAGAAGGTGCGTGCGGACCTGCGGGCCCGCGCCGTGCCCTGGAACGCGCTGCCGCAGCTCCCGGCCCTGGAGCGGCCCGTCGAGGCCCTTCCCGAGGCGGTCAGGGCCGCCGTCGAGGGCCGGGTGTTCGACTCGCGGGCCATCGATCCGACCGTCGCCGATCCGCGGGCCGTCGATCCCCGCGTCGATCCCCGCAGCGTCGATCCGCGGGACTGAGCCCGGCCGGGGTCAGTCCCGGCCCTGCGCCGCGCGGATGGCCGCCGCCAGGGCCTGCGGCTCGCGGGTGGAGACGTAGACGTACGGGGTCGGGTCGGCCGGGTCGGTGATCTCGACGCGCACCGCCGTCGGCACGTAGCCGCGCATCAGCATGAAGGCGCGGGCGTCGGCCTTGTACGTGCGCCAGGCGCGGGCCTCCTCGGCGTCCAGCACCTCCGGGTCGCCGAGCGCCGCCACCGGGATCCGGGCCTCTCCGGCAGCCAGCGCGCCGCCCACCACGCGCACGCGCTGGGAACCGTACGAACTCACCATCAGCCCCGTCAGCGCGGTGCCCCCGACCAGCCCGGCCAACAGCGGCAGCGTGCCCAGCGGGAACAGCATGAGCGCGCAGGCCAGGCCGGTGAGGGCGGCGATGGCCCACCAGGAACGGGGGGCTGTCAGGCGTTCGTCGTGGTGCGCGGGGGAGAGCTGCATGCGGCCAAGCCTGCCACGAGGCGACCGGCGGGTAGCCGCGCGGGTAAGGTCTGCGGCTGTGAGTGGACGAAACACAGCGTTGACGCCCCCCGCCGATGCCACGGCGCCGGTGCGGCACCCCGATGCCCCGGCCCCCGGCGAACTCCTCGGCGCGCACTACGAGCACTGCTTCGGCTGTGGCGACGGCCAGCCGCACGGACTCCACCTGGAGGCCCGCGCGGGCGAGGGCGTGCGCGTCACCGCGGAGTTCACCGTCAAGCCCGCCCATCAGGGCGCGCCCGGCCTCGCGCACGGCGGCGTCCTCGCCACCGCGCTCGACGAGACCCTGGGCTCCCTGAACTGGCTGCTGCGCGTCATCGCCGTCACCGGCCGGCTGGAAACCGACTTCGTCCGGCCCGTGCCCGTGGACACCGTGCTGTACCTGGAGGCAGAGGTCACCGCCGTCGCCGGCCGGAAGATCTACTCCAGCGCGGTCGGCCGAATAGGCGGACCCGAGGGCCCGGTCGCGCTGCGCGCCGACGCCCTCTTCATCGAGGTGAAGGTCGACCACTTCATCGACAACGGACGGCCCGAGGAGATCCGGGCGGCGATGGCCGACCCGGACCAGGTCAGGCGCGCACGCGCCTTCGAGGTGAACCCCTGATGTCTGAGAACAACACCGGCGTGGACGTGGCCATCCGGCGCGTCGACCCGGAGGTGCCGATTCCGGCCTACGGGCACCCCGGCGACGCCGGCTGCGATCTGGTCACCACCGTGGCCGCGGAGCTGGAGCCGGGGGAGCGGGCGGTCCTGCCCACCGGGATCTCCATCGCACTGCCCGAGGGGTACGCGGCGTTCGTGCACCCGCGCTCGGGCCTGGCCGCCCGCTGCGGGATCGCACTCGTGAATGCCCCCGGGACGGTGGATGCCGGGTACCGTGGGGAGATCAAGGTGATCGTGGTCAATCTCGACCCGCGCGAGAGCGTCAGGTTCGAGCGTTTCGACCGCATTGCCCAGCTGGTTGTCCAGCGAGTCGAGCAGGTGCGCTTCCGCGAGGTGGCGCAGCTTCCCGACTCGGCGCGGGCCGAGGGGGGTTTCGGCTCCACCGGTGGTCATGCGGCCGTGGCCGGATCCGGCGCTGGTCAGCAGGGTGGGAATGGCTACGCTTCGGTCGTATCCGACCGGGAAGGACAGTGACGTGTTCGGACGTCGCAAGAAGAACGACTCCGTCAAGGACGGCGGCGCGGCCGAGCAGGTCGTCGACGGCGTCGGTGCCGATGAGCAGGACGGCACGGAGGAAACAGACGCGGTCCAGCCGCGCAGGGTGAACCTGCCGCCGGCCCCGCGTCCCGACGGCCCGTGGGACATCTCGGAGGTCCCCGGCAACCCCGAGGAAGGCCGGGTCGACCTCGGCGGCATCCTCGTACCGGGTGTCGAGGGCATGGAGCTGCGGGTCGAGGTCGCCGGAGACGCGATCGTCGCCGCGACCGTGGTGCTCGGCGACAGTGCCGTGCAGCTGCAGGCCTTCGCGGCCCCCCGCAAGGAGGGCATCTGGGGCGAGGTCCGCGAGGAGATCGCCGAGGGCATCACCAAGCAGGGCGGCATCATCGACGAAGTCGAGGGTCCGCTGGGCTGGGAGCTGCGCGCGCAGGTCCCCGTACCGCTCCCGGACGGGCAGACCGGCGCCCAGCTGGTCCGCTTCGTCGGGGTGGACGGCCCGCGCTGGTTCCTGCGCGGTGTCATCTCCGGCCAGGGCGCGGTGCGTCCCGAGTCGGCCGGGGTGCTCGAGCGGATCTTCCTGGACACCGTCGTGGTCCGCGGCGAGGGCCCGATGGCCCCGCGCGACCCGATCGTCCTGAAGCTGCCGAACGACGCGCAGATGGTGCCGGACGGCGTGCAGACCGACGACGCCGCGGACCAGGAGGGCTCCCGCTTCGGCGGCGGCATGGGCCAGCTGGAGCGCGGCCCGGAGATCACCGAGGTCCGCTGACCCCGGCACGATCCCGTACGGCCGTGGGCCGCACTCCTCCGGGGGTGCGGCCCACTGCCGTACCCGGCGGCGGTGCACCCCCGCCGGGGTACACCCCGGCGGGGGCGTCAGGGAACCGTCAGGGATCGGTCCGCAGCAGGTCATCGGCGCGTGAACGGGGCGGACGTCCCGGAGAATGGCGCCATGGGACGCGGCAAGCTCAGGATCTATCTCGGCTCGGCCCCCGGCGTGGGCAAGACGTACGCCATGCTCTCGGAGGGCCACCGCCGGGTCGAGCGCGGCACCGACTGCGTCGTGGGCTTCGTCGAGCACCACGGGCGGCCGCGCACCGAGGTCATGCTGCACGGCCTGGAGCAGGTGGAGCGCAAGGAGCTCGTCTACCGGGGCGCCGCCTTCACCGAAATGGACGTGGACTCCCTGCTGGCCCGCAAGCCCGCCATAGCCCTGGTGGACGAACTGGCGCACACCAACGTGCCGGGCTCGCGCAACGCCAAGCGCTGGCAGGACGTGGAGGAACTGCTGCGGGCCGGGATCGACGTGATCTCCACGGTCAACATCCAGCACCTGGAGTCCCTGGGCGACGTGGTGGAGTCGATCACCGGCGTGCGGCAGCGGGAGACCGTTCCCGACGAGGTGGTGCGGCGCGCCGACCAGATCGAGCTCGTCGACATGTCCCCGCAGGCCCTGCGCCGCCGCATGGCGCACGGCAACATCTACAAGTCCGACAAGGTCGACGCGGCCCTGTCCAACTACTTCCGCCCCGGGAACCTGACCGCGCTGCGCGAGCTCGCGCTGCTCTGGGTCGCCGACCGGGCCGACGAGTACCTCCAGCAGTACCGGGGCGAGCACAACATCCGCTCCACCTGGCAGGCGCGCGAGCGGATCGTGGTGGGCCTCACCGGCGGACCGGAGGGGCGGACCCTCATCCGGCGCGCGTCCCGGGTGGCGGCCAAGGGCTCCGGCAGCGAGATCCTGGCCGTCTACATCGCCCGCAGCGACGGGCTGACCGCTGCCTCGCCCAAGGAGCTCGCGGTCCAGCGGACGCTGGTCGAGGACCTTGGCGGAACGTTTCACCATGTGATCGGCGACAACGTCCCCGAGGCGCTCCTCGAATTCGCCCGCGGGGTCAACGCCACCCAGATCGTGCTCGGCTCCAGCCGCCACCGCTCCTGGCGGTACGTGTTCGGCCCCGGGGTCGGCGCCACCGTCGCCCGAGACTCCGGGCCCGACCTCGACGTGCACATCGTCACGCACGAGGAGGTCGCCAAGGGCCGCGGCCTGCGGCCCGTGGCCCGCTCGGCGGCCCGGCTCGGCCGGACCCGGCTGCTGGCCGGCTGGGCGGTCGGGGTGGCCCTGCCGCTGGCCCTGGCGACCCTGCTGACGCACATCGACACCGACCCCGGCCTCGCCAACGAGATGCTGCTGTTCCTGGCCCTGACCGTGGCCGCCGCCCTGCTCGGCGGGCTCTGGCCGGCGCTGGCCTCCGCCGCCGTCGGCTCGCTCCTCCTGAACTACTACTTCGCCCCGCCCATCCACCGCTTCACCGTCTCGGACCCGAAGAACATCGTGGCCATCGTGGTCTTCTTCGGCGTCGCCGGCTCCGTGGCCTCCGTCGTCGACGCAGCCGCCCGCCGCACCCACCAGGCCGCCCGGCTGCGCGCCGAGTCCGAGATCCTCTCCTTCCTCGCCGGCAGCGTGCTGCGCGGGGAGACCACCCTGGACGCCCTGCTGGAACGGGTCCGCGAGACCTTCGCCATGGAGTCGGTGGCCCTGCTGGAGCGCGAGAGCGACGTCGAGCCCTGGCAGCCGGCCGGCAGCGTCGGCCCGAACCCGGTCACCCGCCCCGAGGACGCCGACGTGGACATGCCGATCGGCGACCACATGGCGCTGGCCCTGTCCGGACGGGTGCTGCCCGCCGAGGACCGGCGCGTGCTCGGCGCCTTCGCCGCCCAGGCCGCCGTCGTGCTCGACCGGCAGCGGCTGGTCGGAGAGGCGGAGGAGGCCCGGCGGATGGCGGAGGGCAACCGGATCCGGACCGCGCTGCTGGCCGCCGTCAGCCATGACCTCCGTACGCCCCTGGCCTCCATCAAGGCCTCCGTGAGCTCCCTGCGCTCCGACGACGTGGAATGGTCCGAGGAGGACCGGGCCGAGCTCCTGGAGGGCATCGAGGACGGCGCCGACCGGCTCGACCACCTGGTGGGGAACCTGCTCGACATGTCGCGGCTCCAGACGGGCACCGTCACCCCGCTGATCCGCGAGATCGACCTCGACGAGGTGGTCCCGATGGCGCTGGGCGGCGTACCCGAGGGCAGCGTGCTGCTCGACGTCCCGGAGACCCTGCCCATGGTGGCCGTGGATCCCGGGCTGCTGGAGCGGACCGTGGCCAACGTGGTGGAGAACGCGGTGAAGTACAGCCCGCCGGAGGACCAGGTGCTCGTGGCGGCCAGCTTCCTCGGCGACCGGGTCGAGGTACGGGTCGTGGACCGCGGGCCGGGCGTGCCCGACGAGGCCAAGGACCGGATCTTCGCCCCCTTCCAGCGGCACGGCGACGCGCCGCGCGGCGCCGGGGTCGGGCTGGGGCTGGCCGTCGCGCGCGGCTTCGCCGAGGCCATGGACGGCACCCTGGAGGCCGAGGACACCCCCGGGGGCGGGCTCACGATGGTGCTCACGCTCCGGGCGGTGACCGGCGGGCGGCCGCAGGTCCCCGTGAGCGTGGACGGCGAGGGGCGCAGCGCGCCCGGCGGGTCCCGAGGGCCGGAGCCGGGCGGGGCCGGGGGACACCCGGCGGATTCCGATCTCGATTCGATACGACAGAAGGCAGGACCTCAATGATGACCCGGGTGCTCGTGGTGGACGACGAACCCCAGATCGTCCGGGCCCTCGTGATCAACCTGAAGGCACGCAAGTACGAGGTCGACGCGGCCTCCGACGGGGCGAGCGCCCTGGAACTCGCGGCCGCCCGCCACCCCGACGTGGTCGTCCTCGACCTGGGCCTGCCCGACATGGACGGGGTCGAGGTGATCAGGGGGCTGCGCGGCTGGACCCGGGTCCCGATCCTGGTCCTCTCCGCCCGGCACAGCTCCGACGAGAAGGTCGAGGCGCTGGACGCGGGCGCCGACGACTACGTCACCAAGCCCTTCGGCATGGACGAGCTGCTCGCCCGGCTGCGCGCCGCCGTCCGGCGGGCGGAACCGGGCGCCGGGGCCGGCGAGGACGAGGTGGTCGTCGAGACGGAAACCTTCACGGTGGACCTCGCGGCGAAGAAGGCGGTGCGCGACGGCCGGGACGTACGCCTCACGCCCACCGAGTGGCACCTGCTGGAGGTGCTGGTGCGCAACGGCGGCAAACTGGTCAGCCAGAAGCAGCTCCTCCAGGAGGTCTGGGGGCCCTCGTACGGGACCGAGACCAACTACCTGCGGGTCTACATGGCCCAGCTGCGGCGCAAACTGGAGGCCGACCCCTCGCACCCGAGGCACTTCATCACCGAACCGGGCATGGGATACCGCTTCGAGAGGTAGTGGGGGCGCCGGTACGCTTCCTGTATGAGTGCTGAACCGCGTCCCGACAAGCCCGCCAAGCCGGCGAAGTCCGCCAGGCCGGCGGGCCGGTTCCGCCGGATGATAGAGCGGCTGTCCACCTCGCAGGAGGAGCTGCATTCGGCGGAGCTGCAGGAGGACGCAGAAGCCGCGGGGTGCACGCGGATCTGCGACTGCCACGACCGTCAGATAGTGAAGGTGACCGGGACGCTGCGAACCGTCACCCTGCGCCCGCGCGCGGGCGTCCCCGCCCTGGAGGCCGAGCTGTTCGACGGCTCGGCCGCGCTGGACGTCGTCTGGCTCGGGCGTCGCTCGATCGTGGGAATCGAACCCGGCCGTCGCATGATCGCCTCCGGGCGGATCTCGATGAGCCACGGCCGTCGGGTGCTCTTCAACCCGAAGTACGAACTCCGACCGCTCGGACAGGAGCACTGACGGTGACGTCACTCGACAAACCGACCACGCCCGGGACGGATCCCGCCGCGGAACCGACCGCGGACCAGAAGGCCGTCACGCAGGCCGCCCTCTTCGACGCCTTCGGCGGCATCCGGGGCACCGTGGAGACGATGCTCCCCGGCCTGCTCTTCGTCATGATCTACACGATCAACAAGGACGTGAAGCTGTCCGCCATCGCGGCGGGCGCGGTCGCGGTCCTGCTGGTGATCGTGCGGCTGGCGCGCAAGGACACCGTCAAGCACGCCTTCAGCGGCGTCTTCGGCGTGGGCGTGGGCGTGGCCTTCGCCCTGTTCACGGGCAGCGCGAAGGGCTTCTACCTGCCCGGCATGATCTACGGAGCCGGTCTCGGCGTCGCCTTCACGCTCTCCGCGCTGGTCGGCTTCCCGCTGCTGGGCGTGATCCTGGGACCGGTCTTCAAGGAGAACCTCTCCTGGCGCACGCGCAACCCCGGGCGCAAGAAGGCGTACGTCAAGGCCAGCCTGGCCTGGGGCCTGATCTTCCTCGCGAAGTACGCGATCCTCTTCCCGCTGTACTGGTGGGGCGACGCGACGCAGCTCGGCTGGGTGCTGATCGCGCTGAAGCTGCCGCCGATGGTGCTCGCCGTGTACTTCACGTGGCTCTTCCTGGCGCAGGCGCCGCCGCCGATCAACGTGATCGAGGAATGGGAGGCCGAGGAGGCCGCGGAGAAGGCGGCGAAGGCGGCGAAGGGCTGAATCAGCCTCGCCGGCGTTTGAGGCGCGGGGTCTGGGGCGGAGCCCCGGGAGGGGTCCGGGCGCAGCCCGGGGAACGGTGGAAGGGCGGGTAGGGGACGGCCCCGCAGGGCACCGCCGCGCAGACCGGCCCGGCCGCGCACGCAGGCCCGTACCCCCGGCGATGCACGAAGGGGCGGCTGACCGTGATGGTCAGCCGCCCCTTCGGACGTTCAGCGGGACCGCAGGTCAGTCCGCGGCCTGGAGGAGGTCCTCCAACTGCTCCTCGCGGGCCTGGGCGGCCACGAAGAGGAGCTCGTCGCCCGGCTCCAGGGTCTCCTCGCCGTGCGGCGTGAGCACCCGGTTGCCCCGGATGATCGTGACCAGCGAGGTGTCCTCGGGCCAGGTGATCTCGCTGATCTGCTTGCCCGCGACCTGGGAGTCGGCGGGCAGGGTCAGCTCGACGAGGTTGGCGTCGCCGTGGCTGAAGCGCAGCAGCCGGACCAGGTCGCCGACGCTGACGGCTTCCTCGACCAGCGCCGACATCAGGCGCGGCGTGGACACGGCCACGTCGACGCCCCAGGACTCGTTGAAGAGCCACTCGTTCTTCGGGTTGTTCACCCGCGCCACGACCCGGGGGACCCCGTACTCGGTCTTGGCGAGGAGGGAGACGACCAGGTTGACCTTGTCGTCGCCGGTCGCGGCGATGACCACGTTGCAGCGCTGGAGCGCCGCCTCGTCGAGCGAGGTGATCTCGCAGGCGTCGGCCAGCAGCCACTCGGCCTGCGGGACCCGCTCCACCGAGATGGCGGTCGGGGCCTTGTCGACGAGGAGCACCTCGTGACCGTTCTCCAGGAGCTCACCCGCGATGGAACGCCCCACCGCGCCGGCTCCGGCGATCGCGACCCTCATGCGTGTGCCTCCTCAGGACCCTCGGCGAAGGCGGCCTCCACCTTGTCGATCTCGTCCGTGCGCATCATCACGTGGACGAGGTCGCCCTCCTGGAGGACGGTCGCCGACGTCGGCAGCATGGCCTCGCCCAGCCGGGTGAGGAAGGCGACGCGGACGCCGGTCTCCTCCTGCAGCCGGCTGACCTTCTGGCCGATCCAGGCGGTGGAGGTGTGCACCTCCGCGAGCTGGACACCGCCGCTCGGGTCGCGCCACAGCGGCTCGGCGCCCGAAGGCAGCAGCCGGCGGAGCATCTGGTCGGCCGTCCAGCGGACGGTGGCGACGGTGGGGATGCCCAGGCGCTGGTAGACCTCGGCGCGCTTGGGGTCGTAGATGCGGGCGGCGACGTTCTCGACGCCGAACATCTCACGGGCCACCCGGGCGGCGATGATGTTGGAATTGTCACCACTGCTGACCGCGGCGAAGGCGCCCGCGTCCTCGATGCCGGCCTCGCGCAGCGTGTCCTGGTCGAAGCCGACCCCGGTGACGCGACGGCCGCCGAATCCGGCTCCCAGCCGACGGAATGCGGTGGGGTCCTGGTCGATGACCGCGACCGTATGCCCCTGCTGTTCCAGGGTCTGCGCGAGGGCGGAGCCCACTCTTCCGCAGCCCATAATGACGATGTGCACGGCCGTCCTTCCGGCTGTCAGCGGCTCGCTGGGTTCCAGCCTCATTGCTGCTCTGGCTTAACAGGGTCTCAGACCATGGCCCAAGCTACACACGGGCGGTCACCAGTGTGACCATTTGGGCGGCCGGCTGCGTTCCTTTGCCCTGGATGCGGCGCTCCTTTGCCCCGGATGTGGTGGGACTTCACGTCGTATAGGGGTGGGGGGTTCGTCAGGCCGATTTCGAACGCTTACGATCCTCTGCGTGTCCAAACTGACCGACGTGCCCAAACGGATCCTGATCGGCCGGGCGCTACGCAGCGACCGCCTCGGGGAAACACTCCTTCCCAAGCGGATCGCCCTCCCTGTCTTCGCGTCCGACCCGCTCTCCTCGGTGGCATATGCCCCTGGCGAGGTCCTGCTGGTCCTGTCGATCGCAGGCGTGTCGGCGTATCACTTCAGCCCCTGGATCGCCGTCGCGGTCGTCGTGCTGATGTTCACCGTGGTCGCCTCCTACCGGCAGAACGTCCACGCGTACCCCAGCGGCGGCGGTGACTACGAGGTCGCCAACACCAATCTCGGACCCCGGGCCGGTCTGACCGTCGCGAGCGCCCTGCTCGTCGACTACGTCCTCACGGTCGCCGTTTCGATCTCCTCCGGGGTCGAGAATCTCGGCTCCGCCGTCGATTTCGTCATCGAGCACAAAGTGCTCTCCGCGATGATCATGATTCTGCTGCTCACGCTGATGAATCTGCGCGGTGTGAAGGAATCCGGGAATCTCTTCGCGATCCCGACCTACGTGTTCGTCGGCGCCGTCTTCGTGATGATCGCCTGGGGCGCCTGGCGCGGCCTGGTCATGGGCGACACGATGGAGGCCCCGACGGCCGGCCTGGAGATCAAGGCCGAACACCAGGGGATCGCCGGCTTCGCGCTGGTCTTCCTGCTGCTGCGCGCCTTCTCCTCCGGCTGTGCGGCCCTCACGGGCGTCGAGGCCATCAGCAACGGCGTACCCGCCTTCCGCAAGCCCAAGAGCAAGAACGCGGCGACCACCCTCGCCCTCATGGGCGCCCTGGCCGTCACCATGTTCTGCGGGATCATCGGCCTGGCCATGGCCACCGACGTCAAGATGGCGGAGAAGCCCGCCACCGACCTGCTGGAGAACGGCGTCCCGGTCGGCAGCGGGTACGTCCAGCACCCGGTCATCTCCCAGGTCGCCGAGGCCGTCTTCGGCAACGGCAGCTTCCTCTTCATCCTGCTCGCCGCGGCCACCGCGCTCGTCCTCTTCCTCGCCGCGAACACCGCGTACAACGGCTTCCCGCTGCTCGGCTCGATCCTCGCCCAGGACCGCTACCTGCCGCGCCAGCTGCACACCCGCGGAGACCGCCTCGCCTTCTCCAACGGCATCGTGCTGCTCGCGGGCGCCGCGATGCTGCTGGTGTGGATCTACGACGCCGACTCGACGAAGCTGATCCAGCTCTACATCGTCGGCGTCTTCGTCTCCTTCACGCTGAGCCAGATCGGCATGGTCCGGCACTGGAACCGCCACCTGCGCGCCGAGCGCGATCCGGCGGCCCGTCGCCGGATGCACCGGTCCCGGGCGATCAACACCTTCGGCGCCTTCTTCACCGGCATGGTGCTGGTGGTCGTCCTGGCCACCAAGTTCACCCACGGCGCCTGGGTCGCCCTGCTCGGCATGGTCATCTTCTACGGAACGATGTCCGCGATCCGCAAGCACTACGACCGGGTTGCCGAGGAGATCGCCGCGGCAGAGGGCCCGAGCGACGACAGCGTGCGCCCCTCCCGGGTCCACTCCATCGTCCTGGTCTCCAAGGTCCACAAGCCCACCCTGCGCGCCTTGGCCTTCGCCAAGCTGACCCGCTCGGACCGGCTCGAGGCGCTCAGCATCAGCGTCGACCCGGTCGAGACCAAGGCCCTGCGCGAGGAGTGGGAGCGGCGCGGCATCAACGTCCCGCTCAAGATCCTCGACTCCCCGTACCGCGAGATCACCCGCCCGGTCGTCGAGTACGTGAAGGGCCTGCGCAGCGAGAACCCGCGCGACGCCGTCAGCGTGTACATCCCCGAGTACGTCGTCGGCCGCTGGTACGAACACCTCCTCCACAACCAGAGCGCGCTGCGCCTCAAGGGCCGCCTGCTCTTCACGCCCGGCGTGATGGTCACCTCGGTGCCCTACCAGCTGGAGTCCTCCGAGCTCGCCAAGAGGCGGGCGAAGAAGCGCGCGGAGTGGAACGCCCCGGGCGCGGTGCGCCGCGGGCCGGTGGACGCCCCGCGGCCGAAGGACCCGGCGGCCAAGGGCTGACGGAGCACGCCGCCGCAGGGTGGCGAACGGCCGGACGAGATCCACGTAAACTGGTGGGTCGGCCGTCCGGCCGTTCCTTTTCTTACCTCCTTGGAGTCTTCCCACCATGACGAGCGGCGAGCAGAACGAGAAGCAGTCACTGGTCGGGGAGGAGTACGAGGTCGAGGTCGGCCCCGTCGCGCACGGCGGGCACTGCATCGCCCGGACCGCCGAGGGCCGCGTCCTGTTCGTCCGGCACACCCTGCCGGGCGAGAAGGTCATCGCCAAGGTCACCGAGGGCGACGTCGACTCCCGCTTCCTGCGCGCCGACGCCATCACCGTCCTCGACCCCTCCAAGGACCGCGTCGAAGCCCCCTGCCCGTACGCCGGCCCCGACAAGTGCGGCGGCTGCGACTGGCAGCACGCCAAGCCGGGCGCCCAGCGCCGGCTCAAGGGCGAGGTCATCGCCGAGCAGCTGCTGCGGCTCGCCGGGCTCACCCCGGAGCAGGCCGGCTGGGACGGTACGGTCATGCCGGCCGAGGGCGACAAGGTGCCCGCCGGGCAGGTCCCGCAGTGGCGCACCCGCGTGCAGTACGCGATCGACGCGGACGGCGTCGCGGGCCTGCGCAAGCACCGCTCGCACGACATCCAGCCGGTCGACCACTGCATGATCGCGGCCCCCGGCGTCTCGGAACTCGGCATCGAGCAGCAGGACTGGCCCCAGATGGCCACGGTGGAGGCCATCGCGGCCACCGGCTCCCAGGACCGCCAGGTGGTCCTGACCCCCCGCCCGGGCGGCCGCCTCCCCCTCGTCGAGCTCGACAAGCCGGTCTCCGTCCTCCGCGTCGAGGAGAAGGACGGCGGAGTCCACCGCGTCCACGGCCGCCCCTTCGTGCGCGAGCGCGCGGACGGCCGTACGTACCGCGTCGGCATGGGCGGCTTCTGGCAGGTCCACCCCCAGGCCGCCGACACCCTGATCAAGGCCGTCATGCAGGGCCTGATGCCGCGCAAGGGCGAGATGGCCCTCGACCTCTACTGCGGCGTCGGCATCTTCGCGGGCGCCCTGGCGGAGCGCCTCGGCGAGACGGGCGCCGTCCTCGGCATCGAGTCGACGAAGCGCGCGGTCGAGGACGCCCGCCACAACCTCGCCGACTTCCCCCGCGTCCGCATCGAGCAGGGCAAGGTCGAGGCGATCCTCCCGAAGACCGGCATCACGGAATGCGACCTGGTCGTCCTGGACCCGCCCCGCGCGGGCGCGGGCAAGCAGGCGGTCCGCCAGGTCGCCGGCCTCAGCCCGCGCCGCATCGCCTACGTGGCCTGCGACCCCGCAGCCCTGGCCCGAGACCTGGGCTACTTCCAGGAGGCGGGCTACAAGCCCCGCACCCTCCGCGCCTTCGACCTCTTCCCGATGACCCACCACGTGGAGTGCGTGGCGATCCTGGAACGGGTGGCGAAGGACGCCTGACCTGCGGGTTCCTCGGCGGGTCAGTGTCGGGGGACGTCCGCGACGGTCACGTTGGCGGTGAAGATCAGGGCGCCGTTTTGCTCCGCGCGGATGTGTAGGGCGTCGGGGGAGAGGCGCTCGGCGTGGAAGCGGCAGGGCGTGTCGAGTTCGGCGTAGCGGGCGAAGGTCAGGTCCATGGCTACGGGTACGACGGGGCGTGGCGAGTTCGCCGCCTGGGCGGCCTGTCGTACGGCTTCGATCAGCAGCATGCCGGGGGCGTGGTCCACGGGGTGGTCGAACAGGATCGGGTGGCTGGTGTCGGCGCGCAGTTCCCAGCAGCCGGTGCTGCCCGTGGGGGAGAGCACCACGTCCCGGTCGCTCTCGCGGCCGACCCGGTGCGGGGCCATCGGGCGTGCCGGGGGGAGGGCGCCGGCGTTGGCCGCGGCCATGTCGGCGTACGGGCCGCGCAGGCGGCGGTAGACGGCGGGGTCCTGGATGGTGAAGCGGGTCCGTGCGGTGCCCAGCAAGGTGCCGTCGCGCAGGGCTTCCACCTCCATGGCGATCGAGGCGGCGCGGTTCTTGCGGTACGTGACCTCGGGGCAGACGATCCGCAGTTCGATCTCGGCGTCCGATCCTCGCTCGGCCCGCAGTGCCGTGGGGGTGAGTTCCCAGGCGAAGGACTGCCAGAGCAGCTGGTGGCCGAGGGGTACGTCGTAGGCGGCGTGGGACAGGAAGGGCAGCGTCTGGCGAATCGTCTCGCTCAGCAGGAGAGGGTCGTGCAGCCCGTTCCGGCCGCGGTAGAAGCCGTGGGAGGCGGGCCAGCGCGCGGTTATCGTGTAGGCGTCGACGCCCGTCTGCCACCAGGTGGCGAGGAGCACTTCTCCGGGGTTCGATTTGTGCGTGTACGCCTGGGGCACTGCGAGGGGCAGCGCACGGTCGAGTGTGGCAGTCAGGTGCGACAGCATGTGAGATCTTCCCTGGTCAGGCAACAAGCTTGTGGCGGCATGGCTAACATAAAGGGCGTTCTGTTTATTTGTCGACCGAGTTGAGGATCACACTTCCATGGCGCGTCCGCAGCAGGATCGGGCAGTAAGTACACGCGAGACGATCTTGCGTGCTGCCGCACAGGTGTTCGATGAATGTGGATACTCCGGCGCGGGGATCAACAGCATCCTCGAGCGCGCGGGCACCACCGCGGGAGCGCTCTACTTCCACTTCAAGTCCAAGGAGGGCCTGGCCCGCGCCGTGGTCCTGGAGCAGGCGGCCGATCTCGCCTTCCCCGAGGGCGAGGCCGGACTCCAGCAGCTGCTGGACATGACCATGTACCTGGCGACCGAGCTGCAGAACAACGTCCTGCTGCGCGCCGGGGTCAAGCTCGCGGTCGAGCAGGGCGAGTCGGGGCTGCGGGAGTTCGCCGTCTACGAGTACTGGGTCGAGCAGTTCGCCGCGGAACTCCGCACTGCGCGCGAGATGGGCCAGTTGCTTCCGGAAGTCGAGGAGGGTCAGTTCGCCCGGGTCCTCGTCGCCTCGTTCACCGGCACCCAGGTCATGTCCAAGATCTCCACGGGGCACGCGGACCTGCCCGAGCAGATCGCTCTGATGTGGCGCTATCTGCTGCGGGCCGTCGCCACGCCGCAGGCGCTCGGCGAGCTGGTCATCGTCCGGGAGGGCGTCGGCGCGACGGGTGACGGGGGCGGCGAGGCCGCACGTGGCGAGGCCGGGCAGTCGTAGTGATGCCGTACCGCGTCCTGCTGACCGGGGCGACCGGCTTCGTCGGTACGGCGGTGCTCCGCGCACTGCACGGCTCCGTGGCCGCGGACGGGCGCGCCGTCGTCGTGCGGGCGCTGACTCGCGCCCCGGCGGGCGGGAGTCCGGAGCCGTCGGGCACGGAGTGGGCCTCCGCCGATTTCACGGACCCGGCTTCCCTGGACGGGCTGGCCGAGGACGTGGACGCCGTGGTCCACCTCGCGTCGCGCATCGCCGGAAGCGAGGCCCAGTGCGAAGCCGTCAACGTCCAGGGCACACGGGCACTGGTGCGGGAGGCGCGGCGGGCGGGCGTCGGGCGCATCGTCCACCTCTCCACCTCGGCCGTCTACGGTCCCGGGCCGCACGACGGAATCCGCGAGAACGAGATCGTCCCCGCGCCCGTGTCGCCGGCCAGTCGGACCCGGCTCGCCGGAGAGGCGTACGCCCTCGCGGCCGACGGCGTGGTCCTGCGCCCCGGGCTGATCCAGGGGGCCGGCGACCGGTGGGTGGTGCCGGCGCTGGCCGAACTCCGGCAGCGGGTCCCGGCCCGGTGGGGTGACGGGCCCGCACGGTTGTCCGTCGTGGACGTCGCCGACCTGGCCCGGCTGATCGCCGCGCTGGCGCGCGCGCCCCGAGCCGTCGCCTCCGGCATCTACCACGCGAGCCATCCGGTACCGGTGCACAGTGCGGACCTGCTGGCGGAGCTCACGGCGTTGGGCGTACTGCCGCCCGTGTCCCGGGAGTGGACGTGGGAGCAGTGTCTGCGGCGACTGCGCGAGACGCCGGGAAGGATGAGCGAGCGTCAGTTCGCCCTGCTCGCCACCGACCACTGGTACCGCAGCGAAGAGATCTGGCGGCTCGCGCAGTGCCCTGCCGGGCCCGGTCCGCTGGCCCGGCTGGCCGACTCGGCCCCCTGGTACCGGGCTCATCTCGACACCCTCGCGGACGCGTAGGTACCCGAGATACTGCCAAAGTCTTCACGAAATCCCGGTTTTCCTTCCACCCGGGACCGTCCCGTGGGTAGCTTCCGATCTGTGGCAAGGCAAGACAGGGCTGAGCTGACGCGGCGTGCCCTCATTGCCGCAGCCTCGGCGGAATTCGACAAGCACGGCTATGCGGGCACCTCGCTGTCCCGTGTCAGCCGTGCGGCCGGGGTCTCCATGGGCGCGCTGACCTTTCACTTCGCAGCCAAGGACGAACTCGCGGCCGTGGTGCAGGCCTGGGGTACGGCCCGGACGAACGCGGCGCTACGGGATCTCCACAAGGAACGCGTTCCTCCGCTGCAGGCGGCGATCGACCTGACGCACACGCTGGCGAAGCTGCTGGAGGAGGAAGTCGGCGTCCGGGCGGCGGCCCGCCTCGCCCGGGACGGTGCGAGTACCTCCGGGGACTGGAACGCGGCGTGGATCCCCACCCTCCGGGAGATCCTCTCCCGGGCCGCGGCCGAGGGGGCGCTCGGGGCCGACCCGAAGGACTTCGAGGGCCTGGTCGCCCTGCTCGTCGCGGGAGTGGAGGCGGCGGCTCACGCGTACCCCTTGGCCAGTGGGACGTCGCTCGGTCACGGCCTGCGGCAGCAGCTCACCCTGGCATGGCAGGTGCTGGCCGGCATGTACAGGGTCGCAAGGCCGGACGAACCGGAGCTCCTGCCCGCAGGCACTGCCTGAGGCGAGCCCCCAGGGGGCTCGCCACCTGCTGGTTTCCTTCCCTCGGGCCCCCTCGCTGCAAAACATAGAGAACGTTCTGTATTGTCGACGGGTCAGCTACGGACCAGCTCACAGGGGGAACCATGTCCGCGCTCCACACCGAAGCCCGGCACACCCAGGCGACCACCCCGTCGGAAGAAGTGATCGAGGCTCTCTGTGCGGAGCTGTTCTCCTCCTTCCGCAGAGCTGACCACCACGTGAAGGGTGAGCAGTACCTGCGCGGCCTGCTCACCGCTTCCGGACGCAAGTCCATCCAGAACATCGCGCGTTCCCTCGGTGACGAGAGCGCCGCCCAGAGGCTGCACCACTTCATCTGCAATGCGCCGTGGAGCTGGAAGCTCGTCAGGCGGGCCCTGGCACGGCATCTGGCGGACCGTGCGCGGCCCGAGGCGTGGGTGGTGCGCCGCATGCTCATCCCCAAGACGGGTACCAGCTCCGTCGGGGTGCACCGGCGCTTCGTGCCCGAGAGCGGGCGGGTGGAGAGCGGTCAGCGGGCGCACGGCCTCTGGTACGCCGGGCGGGAGCTGAACACCCCGGTCGACTGGAGCCTGAGCCCGGGCACCATCAGGGCCGCCCCGCATTCCCTGGCCGGCCGGCACCCCATCACGGAACAGCTGGACGAAGGCGCGCCCCTTCCGGCGCTGCCCGCGGCGCCCCTGGTGTGGGACAGCCCCGTGCGCGACGTGGCGGGTCTGCTGCGCCTGCTGCCCGTGGAGCGGATGCAGGCCATGGTGCGGCTCACGCCCGACGCGGCGTTCCGGCCGTTCACGCCTTCGGGGCGGTTCAGCGAGGCCGTCACGATGTCGGCGGAACGCATCCTGGCCGCCCGTCAGGCCCCTTGGCTGTCCGGCGCGGAACCCGCTCCCGGCATGCGGACGGCCACCGCGCGCGTGGCGCTGCCGTCGGCGGGCCGGGCGCCGGATGGGTCACCGGTTCGGCCTGGCGCAGGCGCCGCTGGGCAGGGGCAGGGGCTGACCCTCTTCGCGCAATGGCCGAAGCGACAGCCCGACGCGGTGGAGTTCTGGGTCGCCACGACGCCCTGCGCGGTCGCCACCGACCTGCACCGGCTCACCGTCCTCGCCCAGTCGGTCGACCACGACAGCGTACGTACCGGCGCGAAGGTCGGGCTGCGCGATTTCGAAGGACGGTCCTACGAGGGCTGGCACCGCCACATGACGCTCGCCTCGGCGGCGTACGCGGCGCTGATGCTCGGGGGCGTCTGAGAACCCCGGGAACGGGCGGGTCTCAGTCCTTCAGTCCTCAGTCCTTCAGTCTTCAGCCCTCCCGCGGCATCTCGTGAGGGGTACTCAGGATGCACTGCACGTACAGGGATTCCGCCGCCGTTCGGGCGTCATCGTAGGGACCTGTCGCATGGGCCGTGCCCTTCATGAGGGCGAGCCAGCCCTCTTCCTGCTGTTGGCGCACTCTTCCGAGGTGACGCCCACTGTAGGAGACGACTTGTATCACTTGAGAGGGCGGACAAAGGGGTGCGAGGGCAAGGCCTTCGACATGGGCGAGGCCGGCCAGGGCGACTTCTTCCAGGAACGTGAGCTTCGCCCGGTAGATGATCCGCTCGGCCAATTCGACGACCCTGGACAACTAGGGGTCCTTTCTGCGACAGACCCACCAGCGTGGCACCGGACGAACCGAGCCCCGCAGAGGTGATACGGGGCTCGGATTCTTCGTCTCAGGTGGACATTTCAGAGCCTAGTCGCGGGTGAGTTTCTTGTAGGTGGCGCGGCGGGGCCGGGCGCTTTCCGCGCCGAGCCGCTCGATCTTGTTCTTCTCGTACGACTCGAAGTTGCCCTCGAACCAGTACCACTTGGAGTCGCCCTCGTACGCCAGGATGTGCGTGGCGACTCGGTCGAGGAACCAGCGGTCGTGGGAGATGACCACGGCCGCACCGGGGAATTCGAGGAGCGCGTTCTCGAGCGAGGACAGGGTCTCGACGTCGAGGTCGTTGGTGGGCTCGTCGAGGAGCAGCAGGTTGCCGCCCTCCTTGAGCGTCAGCGCCAGGTTCAGGCGGTTGCGCTCACCGCCGGACAGGACGCCGGCCGGCTTCTGCTGGTCCGGGCCCTTGAAGCCGAAGGCGCTGACGTACGCGCGCGACGGCATCTCGACCTGGCCGACGTTGATGTAGTCCAGCTCGTCCGACACGACGGCCCAGAGGGTCTTCTTCGGGTCGATGTTGGCGCGGCTCTGGTCGACGTAGGAGATCTTGACGGTCTCGCCGACCTTGATGGCGCCGGAGTCCGGCGTCTCCAGGCCCTGGATCATCTTGAAGAGCGTGGTCTTGCCGGCGCCGTTCGGGCCGATGATGCCCACGATGCCGTTGCGCGGCAGCGTGAAGGACAGGTCGTCGATGAGGACCTTGTCACCGAACGCCTTGGAGAGGTTGTTGACCTCGACCACGATCGAGCCCAGACGCGGGCCCGGCGGGATCTGGATCTCCTCGAAGTCCAGCTTCCGCATCTTGTCCGCCTCGGCGGCCATCTCCTCGTAGCGGGCGAGACGGGCCTTGGACTTGGTCTGACGCCCCTTGGCGTTCGACCGCACCCACTCCAGCTCTTCCTTGAGGCGCTTCTGACGCTTCTCGTCCTTGCGGCCCTCGACCTTCAGGCGCGCCTGCTTCTTCTCCAGATACGTGGAGTAGTTGCCCTCGTAGGAGATCGCGCGGCCGCGGTCGAGCTCCAGGATCCACTCGGCGACGTTGTTCAGGAAGTACCGGTCGTGGGTCACCGCGACCACGCAGCCCGCGTACTTGGAGAGGTGCTGCTCCAGCCAGTTCACCGACTCGGCGTCGAGGTGGTTGGTGGGCTCGTCGAGGAGGAGCAGGTCCGGGGCCTCGATCAGCAGCTTGCAGAGCGCCACGCGGCGCTTCTCGCCACCGGAGAGGTTGGTGACGGGCCAGTCGCCGGGCGGGCAGCCCAGCGCGTCCATCGCCTGCTCCAGCTGGGCGTCGAGGTCCCAGGCGTTGGTGTGGTCCAGGACTTCCAGGAGCTTGCCCATCTCGTCCAGCAGTGCGTCCGAGGAGTCGGTCGCCATCAGCTCGGCGACCTCGTTGTACCGCCGGACCTTCTTCATGGTTTCGGCGGCGCCGTCCTGGACGTTCTCCAGGACCGTCTTGGACTCGTCGAGCTTGGGCTCCTGCATGAGGATGCCGACGGTGAAGCCGGACGTGAGGTAGGCCTCGCCGTTGGACGGCTGCTCCAGGCCGGCCATGATCTTGAGGACGGTGGACTTGCCGGCACCGTTGGGGCCGACGACACCGATCTTCGCTCCCGGGAGAAAGGAAAGCGTCGCGTTGTCGAGAATTACCTTGTCGCCGTGCGCCTTACGGACGTTGCGCATTGCGTAAATCAACTCTGCCATGGTGCAAGCCTATTGGGTCAGTCCGGCCGGTTTTTCGAGCGTGCCGACCAGCGATGGAATTCAGCCAGTTTTCGTCATCCGGTTTTCGTGCCCCTGGGGGGCAGTGGATCACCCCGTGCGCAGGGCCCAGCTGTCACTGACGACGGCGTCCGGCGTACTGCCGGGCAGCGCGATGAGTTCGGGCTTGAACAGCGGGGCGGAATCCATGGCGGGTTCCCAGGTGGCGAGTTCGTCGTCCTGCGGCACTTCGACCCGATGGCCCTGTGCGAGGTCGTTCACCACGCGCAGGAGCAGGTGCACACCGAGCGGGGCCAGTTGTTCGCGCCACAGGCTCCGAGGCGTCGACCCGCGAGGGACGAGAATGTGTTCCTGGGCCGCGATCGGGCCGCCGTCGGTGCGTTCCGTGAGGTGGTAGACGGTTCCGCCGGCTGCTTTGTCGCCGTCGCGGATGGTCCAGCGGATCGCGTCCCGGCCGCGGTGCAGGGGCAGCAGGCTGGGGTGGTACCCGATGGCGGCCACCTTGGCCCGGGCGCGCGTCTCGCGGCCGATGAACGCGTGGGAATGGGCGGCGAGAATGACGTCGACCGAGTCGGGCACGTGACGGGCCCGCAGGGCCTTGGAATCCGTCCAGGGAACGTCCCGTGGAAAGGCCCACGAGCGGAGCCGGTCCCATGACAGGGCGCTGCCCTCGTCGGAGTGCCCGTCACGGAGGGCCGGAGAGGCCACGCCGACCACCTCGTGGCCGGCATCCACCAGAGCCTCCGCCACCTCCACCGCGAAGAATCCGCGTCCTGATATGTAAATGTTCACTCGTTCCCCTAAGCGCGCGGTGCCGAAGGTGGCAGAACTGAAAGTCATCGTCGTCGATGGTCGGAAAAGAACTCCACCATCCGGGAATTGACCGTCCCGGGTTGCTCCAGGTAGCCCAGATGTCCGCTGTCGGCCACCTCCACGTACTGGCTTCCGGGAATGGCGTCGGCCACCTCCCGCCCGAGGTGGGGCGGGCAGATGACGTCATCGCGGAAGGACATCACGAGGGTGGGGGTCCGTATGTCCGCGTATGCGGAACGACGGTCCGGGATCCTGTCCAAGGCCAACTGGGCCCGTGCGTCCGGGTGGTACTGCGGGGACATCTCGAAGAGGTCCAGCCAGTCCTTGACCAGAACGTCGTCATTCTGGGTGCGAGGCGAGAGGTTCTGCAGGACCCGGCTGACCGCATCGTGTTTCGACGGGCGGGTGTTCGCTTCGCACGCGGCTAGATCCGCCTCCGACATCGCCGCTCGCAGCGCATCGGTGCGACCGCGCGTGGCGATCAGGACGGCCTGCTCGACCCATTCCGAATGGGTGGTGAGGAGTTCCTGTGTGATGAATGCCCCGAGCGATACACCGACCATGCGACAAGGTGCCAGACCCAGCTTTTCGATGAGCGCCACCGTGTCCCCGACCATATCGTCGAGAGTGAATCGGTCCGGTGTCGAAGAGGGACATATTCCGCGATTGTCGAAGGTGATGGTCCGATATCCGGCCGCGTGCAGTGCCGGAACCTGATGCAGGTTCCATACGTGTCCGCGGGCGCCCGTGCCCATCACCAACAGGACGGGATCCCCGGATCCGGATTCCGTGTAGCTGAGATCAATTCCGTTGGCGGATATTACAGCCATTCGATCCTCGTGTGCTCCGGTGGAGTGCTTGTCGAGTCCCGACCCGGTGCCGGCGGCCAGTGGCACGCTTCCCCCGATCCGCTGTTGCGGGAGTCGGACCTGCCGACGGGGATATAGAGAAGCCTGTTCGGCGGCTCCTGTCAATTTCATTCATCGACCGCTTCCGGTGCAGGCAGGTGGTCGATTTGCACCTTATTCACCGGACTTGTTGCCCGAAACAATAAGAATGTCCGCATTGTCCGGAGGATTAGTGACAGAGTATCCGGCCTTGCTGGCCTGATTGTGCGTACCGGGTTAGATTCTGGACGATCTTGCCTGGTGGGTGCTTTCCCGGTGATGCGGTACCCCACCCGTCGGCCTGTTCTCGGCCAATAGGTCAATCATCCGTCCAGTAAGGGGTTGGGGCATTGCCGTCTCCTGTCGGCTATCCGTTCGGTTCGGCGTTCACGGATCACATGGTCATGGCGAACTGGCGCGAGGGGAGCGGTTGGGGAGCCCCGAAGCTGTTGCCTCACGCGGCCATACCCGTGAGTCCCGCGATGGTCGGCCTGCACTACGGCCAGGTCATCTTCGAAGGGCTCAAGGCATTCCGCCGAGCCGACGGCCGACTGGCCGTGTTCCGTCCCGAGGATCACGCTCGCCGTTTCCGTGTGTCGGCGCGCCGCATGATGATGCCGGAGATCCCCGAGACGGTTTTCCTTGACGCGCTCGACGAGCTCGTGCGTCAGGACCGGGATTTCGTTCCCGCCGAATCGTCGGCCAGTCTCTATCTGCGTCCGCTCATGTTCGCCAGCGAGCCGGACCTGGCCGTACGTCCGGCCCGCGAGTACCAGTTCCTCCTCATAGCCTTCGTCACCGACGGGCTCTTCGGCTCCGAGCCCCGGCCCCTGAAGGTGTGGGTGAACGAGGACCACCCCCGTGCCGCCGTCGGGGGAACCGGAAACGTCAAGTGCGCCGGCAATTACGCGGGGGCCCTTCGCGCCCAGTCCCTGGCCCGGGAAAACGGTTGCGATCAGGTGGTGTGGCTGGACCCCGCCGAGCTGCGGTGGGTCGAGGAACTCGGTGCCACGAACCTCTTCTTCGTCCGGAAGACGGGACAGTCCCACGAGCTCGTCACCCCGCCGCTGTCGGGAAGTCTGCTGCCCGGAGTGACCCGGGATTCCCTGACCGTCCTGGCCCGGGACATGGGAATGAACGTCCTGGAAGACCGTGTGTCGGTCGACGAGTGGCAGGACGACTGCCGGAGCGGCCGGATCGCCGAAGTCTTCGCCTCGGGCACCGCCGCAGGCGTCAGGGCCGTCGGGCAGGTCCGCTCGGCCGGCGCCTCCTGGCAGATCGGTGACGGGTCCGTCGGTCCGGTCACCGCCGCACTGTCCGAGGCGCTCCAGGGAATTCAGTACGGCCGCCGGCCGGATTCCCACCGATGGCTGCACCTCGTCGACTGAAGGCTCTTTGGAGCCCCCTCGAAGCCCCCTCTCCGTCCCTTAGTTGATCTCACGTACGACCGGAAGGCGATCTACCGTGTCTGCCCCCGTGGACGGCCACTGGCCGTTGTCCGCTGCCCAGTCCGGCATGTGGTTCGCCCAGCAGCTGGATCCCGACAACCCCATCTTCACGTGGGGCGAATACCTCGAGATCCGGGGCGAATTCGACACGGAACTCTTCGAGACGGCGCTGCGGGCCGTCATCGGGGAGGCGGAGACGATGCGGGCGCGCGTGGTCACCGGCTCCGGCGCGGTGGGGCAGGCGGTCCGGCCCGACGCGGGCCTGACGCTCCGGCACATCGACGTCAGCGAGGAGCCCGACCCCGCGCTCGCCGCGGAGCAGTGGATGCGCGCGGACCTCTCCCGCCCCATGGACCTCGAACGCGAAGCCGCCTTCACGCAGGTCCTGTTCAGGGCGGCACCGGACCGGGTCCTGTGGTACCAGCGCATCCACCACGTGATGATCGACGGCTTCGGTCTCTCCCTGATCGTGCGCCGCGTCGCCGAGGTGTACACCGCGCTGGTCGCCGGAACCCCCTACGAGGACGGGGCGTTCGGCCCGCTCCGGCTGCTGCTCGACGAGGACCGGGACTACCGAGGCTCCGGGGAGCACGAGGCGGACCGGGAGTTCTGGCTCGACCGCGTCGGCGACCTGCCCGAGGTGCCGGTGCTGGCCGAGGGGCCGGCGGTCACGGCGTCCACGTTCATCAGGCGCAGTGCGCACCTCGACGCGGCAGCCGTGGAGGCCCTGGGCGACGCGGCACGCGGGATCGGTGCGAGCTGGCCCAGGCTGGTGATCGCGGCAACGGCGGCCTACATGCACCGGGTGACCGGGGCGACCGACGTCGTCCTGGGGCTGCCCGTAACGGGGCGGGTGAGCGATACCGAGCGCGCCGTTCCCGGCATGGCCTCGAACATCATGCCGTTCCGGTTGACGGTACGGCCGCAGGACACGGTCGCCGAGCTGGTCGCGGCGGTGTCCGGGGAAGTCCGTCAGGTGCTGGCCCATCAGCGCTACCGCTACGAGGACCTCCGGCGCGACCTCAAGCAGGTCGGCGACGGCCGTCGGCTGTTCGGCACGATCATCAACGTGATGCGGTTCGGCTACGACCTCCGCTTCGGCGACTGCACGTCGGTCGCGCACAACCTCTCCACCGGGCCCGTTCCCGACCTCTCCGTGGTCGTGCACGACCGCATGGACGGCCGGGGCATACGGATCGACTTCGATGCCAACCCGGAGATGTACACGGCCGAAGAGGTCGAGACCCACCGCCGCCGCTTCCTCGCCGTACTGCACGCCATGGCGGCCGACCCGAGCGGCCGCGTCGGCCGCATCGACCTGCTCGACGAACGGGAACGCGAGCAGGTCCTGGTCGCCGACAACGCGACGGGCCGTGAGACGACGGGCCGCGCCCGGACCGTCGTCGACCGGTTCGCCGAGTTCGTGGCCGCACGTCCGGACGCGCCGGCGCTGCGCTCCCGGGAGGAGCGGCTCAGCTACCGGGAGCTGGACGCGCGCGCCAACCGTCTGGCACGGCAGCTCCTGATCACGGGAGTGCGCGCCGAGACACCCGTAGCGGTGTTCATGGAGCGCTCGGCCGACCTGGTCGTTGCCACGCTCGCCGTCCTCAAGGCCGGCGGGACGTACGTACCCATCCATCCGAGCTACCCGGCCGCCCGTCGGGAAGTGATCATGGAGGAGACCGCGGCCCCGGTCCTGCTCACCGACCGCGCCCTGCGCGAGGACCGCTTCACGCACGAAGCGACCGTCCTCGTCGTGGACGAGGCCCACACCTGGGCCGGCACGGACGCGACCGACCCCGGCGTCGTGGTCCACCCCGAGCAACTGGCCTGCGTGATGTACACGTCCGGCTCCACCGGCCGTCCCAAGGGCGCGGCGATCACCCACCTCGACATCGCGCAGCTCTCCCACGACAGCTGGTGGGAGACGGGTGCCACCGCGCGCGTCCTGCTGCACTCACCGCATGCCTGGGACGCCTACACCCTCGAAGCCTGGGTGCCGCTGCTCACGGGCGGCGAGGTCGTCCTGGCACCTGCCGGAGACCTGGACCTGCCCACCCTGCGCACGCTCATAGTCGACGAGCACATCACCGCGCTCTGGCTCACGGCCGGTCTGTTCCACCTGCTGGTCGAGCAGAGCCCGGAATGCTTCCGCAA
Source organism: Streptomyces sp. NPDC056883 (assembly GCF_042788835.1). NCBI lineage: Bacteria > Bacillati > Actinomycetota > Actinomycetes > Kitasatosporales > Streptomycetaceae > Streptomyces > Streptomyces sp. NPDC056883. The sequence continues at coordinate 215,705 of NZ_JBHUBS010000007.1, forward strand.
CGTCCGGGAGGTGTGGACCGGCGGAGACGTGGTCTCGCCGGGGGCGGTACGCGCCGCCCTGGGCGAGAACCCGGAGCTGACGGTCGTCAACGGCTACGGCCCCACCGAGACCACGGTCTTCGCCACCCGCAACCCGATCTCGGCGGGCGAGGTGCTGGGCACGGCGGTTCCCATCGGCCGGCCGCTGGACAACATGCGGCTCTACGTCCTCGACGGCGCGATGCTGCCCGTCCCGCCGGGAAGCACCGGTGAGCTCTACGTGGCCGGGGCCGGACTGGCGCGCGGCTACGCCGGGCGGGCCGGGCTGACCGCCGAACGGTTCACCGCCGACCCCTTCGGCCCGGCGGGCTCCCGGATGTACCGCACCGGCGACCTCGTCCGCCGCTGCGACGACGGGGAGCTGGAGTTCGTCGGCCGCTCCGACGACCAGGTCAAGCTGCGCGGCTTCCGCATCGAGCTCGCCGAGATCGAGGAGGCCCTGACCCGGCACCCCGGAGTGACCCGGGCCGCCGTCCTCGTACGGCGCTACCGGGCGGGGGACGACCGGCTGATCGCGTACGTGGTACCGGCGGCGGGTCCCGAAGCGCCCGACGAGGAACGGCTCCGTGACCACGCCGCCGGCATCCTGCCCGGGTACATGGTCCCGGCCGCCTTCGTGCTGCTCGACGGCCTGCCGCTCACGAGCCACGGCAAACTCGACCGTGCCGCGCTGCCGACCCCGGAGTTCGGGGCGAAGAGCGCCTCGCGCGGGCCGTCGAATCCCCGCGAGGAGGAGCTGTGCGCGCTCTTCGCGGAGGAGCTGGGCCTGCCCTCCGTGGGGGTGGACGACCACTTCTTCGAGATGGGGGGCCATTCGCTCCTGGCGATCCGGCTGATCAACCGGATCCGTACTCAGCTGGGCCTCGAGTTCACGCTGCGCTCCTTCTTCGACAAGCCCACCGTCGGCCAGCTCGCCGCGCTGCCCCAAGAGGCCGGCACCGCCGGCCGGCCGGCGCTCGTGGCCGGGCCCCGCCCCGGCCTCGTTCCGCTGTCCTACGCACAGCACCGCCTGTGGTTCCTCAACGAGGTGCAGGAGGCGGCGCCCGCCTACAACGTGCCCCTCGTCTTCCGGATCTCCGGCGCGTTCGACCTCACCGTCCTGCGTGCGGCCCTCGGCGATCTCGTGGACCGCCACGAGGTCCTGCGCACCGTGTACCCGGTCCTGGCGGGTGACCCGTACCAGCGGATCCTGGATCCCGGCGAGGTCCACGTGGACGTGCGTCTCGTGGAGGCGGACGAGACCGGCGAGGCCGACGAGACCGGCGCGCGGGCCGGAGCGGCGACGACCGCCGTACTCGCCGAAGCGGCACGCGCCGCATTCGACCTGACCGGCGATCTCCCGTTGCGCGCGACCGTGGCGCGCCTGGGTCCCGCCGAGCACGTCCTGTTGCTCCTCTTCCACCACATCGCCGCCGACGGCTGGTCGCTCGGCCCCATCGTGCGCGACGTGTCCGAGGCCTACACCGCGCGCGCCGCCGGCCGCGCGCCGCAGTGGACGGCACTGCCCGTGCAGTACGCCGACTACACCCTCTGGCAGCGCGCCGTCCTCGGCGACATCGACGACCCGGAGAGCCCGGCGGCACGGCAGACCGCCTTCTGGCGCAAGGAGCTCGAAGGCCTCCCGCACGAACTGGTGCTGCCGAGCGACCGCGGGCGCCCCTCACGGCCGACCCACGGGGTGGAAACCGTCCCCCTGCGGCTGCCGGGAGAACTCCACCAGGAGCTCGTGGCCCTCGCCGCCCGGACCGACACCAGTGTCTTCATGGTGCTCCAGGCCGCGCTGGCCGCCCTCCTCACCAGGCTGGGGGCGGGTACGGACATACCGATCGGCACCCCGGTCGCCGGCCGGGGCGACGAGAACCTCCAGGACCTGGTCGGATTCTTCGTCAACACCCTCGTGCTGCGCACCGACACCTCCGGGCACCCGACCTTCGAGGACCTGCTCGGCCGCGTCCGCGACGGCGCGCTCGCGGCCTACTCCCACCAGGACGTTCCGTTCGAGCACCTGGTGGAGACCCTCAAGCCGCCGCGCTCCCTGGGCCGCCACCCGCTCTTCCAGGTCATGCTGGCGCTCCAGGGGAACGAGGACGGCACGCTCCGCCTCCCCGGCGCGACGAGCCGCCTCGAGCCCATCGAGGCCCAGGCCGCGAAGTTCGACCTGCTCGTCAACCTCACCGAGCGGTACGAGGGCAACGGCACCCCGAGCGGACTCGTCGGCGGCCTGGAGTACAGCACCGACCTGTTCGAGCGCGCGACGGCCGAGTCCATCGCCGAACGGTTCACGCGCCTCCTGCAGGCGGCCGTGGCCGATCCCGCGCGCCGGGTCGCGGCCATCGACGTGCTGACCGACACCGAACACCGCCTCCTGGCGACGGCGACGCCGACTCCGAGGCTGACGCCGGCGCCCAGCCCGTCCCAGGCGCCCGGCCCCACCCTGCCGGAGCTCTTCGAGGAGCAGGTCCGGCGGGCCCCGGAGGCCATCGCGGTCTCCTTCGGCGAGACCTCCGTGACCTACCGCGAGCTCAACGAGCGGGCCAACCGGCTGGCCCGGCTCCTGGTGGCCCGGGGCGCCCGCCCCGAGCGGGTCGTCGCCCTGCTGCTGCCGCGCTCGCCCGAGATGATCGTGGCGATCCTGGCAGTGCTGAAGTCCGGAGCCGCGTACCTGCCGATGGACCCCGACTATCCGGCGCAGAGGCTGGCCCTCATGGCGGACGACGCGGCGCCGCTGTGCGCGGTGACGACCTCCGCCGTCGCGCACGCCCTGCCGGGCGGAGTCGCGACGATCCTGCTGGACGACCCCGCGGTGATCGACGAGCTCGCAGGCCGGGAGCCGCTCGACCTCGGGTCCGCGCACCCGTCCGGTCCGGCCCGGCCGGACAACGCCGCGTACATCATCTACACCTCGGGTTCCACGGGCACGCCCAAGGGGGTCGTGGTCCCGCACCACAACGTCGTCCGCCTGTTCGGGACGACCGAGAGCTCGTTCCGTTTCGACGCGCAGGACGTCTGGTCCCTGTGCCACTCCTACGCGTTCGACTTCTCCGTCTGGGAGATCTGGGGACCGCTCCTGCACGGCGGACGCCTCGTCGTCATCCCGCGCGAGATCGTCCGGTCGCCCGCGGACCTCCTCGCCCTGCTGGTCGAGGAAGGGGTCACGATCCTCAACCAGACCCCTTCGGCGTTCTACGAGCTGATGCGGAGCGATCGCGAGAACCCCCGGCTCGGCAGCGGACTCGCCCTGCGCCGCGTCGTCTTCGGCGGCGAACAGCTGGACCTGGGGCAGCTCGCGGACTGGTACGGACGCCATGCCGACGACGCCCCGGTCCTGGTCAACATGTACGGGATCACCGAGACCACCGTGCACGTCAGCCACCTCGCCCTCGGGCACGAGGCCACCGCCGCCCAGCGCAGCCTCATCGGCGAGGGCCTGCCCGACCTCCGGGTGCGACTGCTCGACGAGGCCCTGCAGCCGCTGCCCACCGGCGTCATCGGCGAGATGTACGTCAGCGGCCCGGGGGTGTCCCGCGGCTACCTCAACAAGCCCGGCGTGACCTCCGAGCGCTTCGTCGCCGACCCGTTCGGCCCGCCCGGCTCCCGGATGTACCGCACCGGCGACCTGGCCCGCCTGCTCCCCGGCGGCGGATTCGAGTTCCTCGGCCGCGCCGATCACCAGGTCCAGGTCCGGGGCTTCCGGATCGAGCCCGGTGAGATCGAGACGGCACTCACCGAGCACCCGGCCGTCCTGCGCGCGGCAGTCGTGCTGCGGGAGTTCGGCGAGGGCGACCGGCGCCTGGTCGCCTACGTGGTCGCCGACGGGGACGAAGCTCCCGGCGCCGGCGAGCTGCGCCGGCACCTGGCCGGAAACCTGCCCGAACACATGGTGCCCGCCGCCTTCGTGACCGTGGACGCCATGCCGATGACGGCCAACGGAAAGCTGGACCAGTCGGCGCTGCCCCACCCCGCCCTCGGCCAGAGCGCCGAAGGAGAGGACGAGGCACCCCGCACCCACGAGGAGGAGGTGCTCCTCGCCCTCTTCCGCGAAGTCCTCGGCGTCAGCGGGACCGGCATCCACGACAGCTTCTTCGAACTGGGCGGCCACTCCTTGCTGGTGACCCGCCTCGTCGGCCGCGTCCGGTCCGCTCTGGGCGTGGAGCTGCCGATGCGTGCGCTCTTCGAGACGCCGACCGTGGCCGGACTGGCCACCCGCATCGCCGGCACACCGCAGGCCCTCCCCGCCCTGCGCCCGGCCGAGCGCCCGGCCGAGCTGCCGCTCTCGTACGCCCAGCGCCGGCTGTGGGTCGTACAGAACCTCGAAGGACCCAGCGCGACCTACAACATCTCCCTCGCGCTCCGGCTGTGCGGCGCGCTGGACGTCCCGGCGCTGCGGACGGCGGTCCAGGACGTGATCGGCCGCCACGAGTCCTTGCGCACCGTCTTCCCGGCGCACGACGGGGTGCCGTACCAGAAGGTGCTGCCGGCGACGGACCTGCCGTCGGTCTTCCGGCTCGCCGACGTGGCGGAGGCCGACCTGCCGGCGGCCCTGACCGCGTCCGCGGGCCACGCCTTCGACCTCGCCACCGAACCGCCGCTGCGCGTCGACACGTTCCGCCTGGACGGCGACACCCACGTCCTGCACCTCGTGCTCCACCACATCGCGGGCGACGGCTGGTCCCTCGCACCGCTGGCCGACGACCTGGGCGCCGCCTACCGGGCACGGACCGCGGGACAGGAACCCGGCTGGACGCCGCCCGGGGCCCAGTACGCCGACTACACGCTGTGGCAGCGCGAGGTCCTGGGCGGGGCGGACGACGAGTCCAGCCTCGCGGCCCGGCAGCTCGCCTTCTGGCGAGGCGCCCTGCAGGACCTGCCCGACCGGCTCGAACTGCCCACGGACCGGCCCCGGCCGGCAGTGGCGAGCCACCGCGGAGCGATGGTCGCCTTCGACCTGCCGGAGACCTTGCACCGGTCGCTGCACGAGCTGGCACGGGGCAGGGGGACCAGCTTCTTCATGGTGCTCCAGGCCGGCCTGGCCGCCCTGCTCACCCGGCTGGGAGCAGGTGTCGACCTGCCGATCGGCACCCCGGTCGCCGGACGCGGTGACGAGGCGCTCGACGACGCGGTGGGCTTCTTCGTCAACACGCTGGTGCTGCGCACCGACACCTCGGGCGACCCGACCTTCAACGAACTCCTGGACCGGGTCCGCGCGACGGACCTGGCGGCCTTCTCCCACCAGGAACTGCCGTTCGAGCACCTGGTGGACGCGCTCAAGCCGGACCGTTCGCTCTCGGTCCAGCCGCTCGTCCAGGTCATGCTCGCGCTGCAGAACGTTCCTGCGTACGACCTCGGCCTCCCCGGGATCGCGGTCACCGCGGAACCGGTGGAGCTGGAAGTCGCCAAGTTCGACCTGTCCTTCGGCATGACCGAGCGCCAGGACGGCGCCGGTGCGCCCGCCGGCGCTAGCGGCTTCGTCGAATTCAGCACGGACCTCTACGAGCGGTCCAGCGTCGAGCGGCTCGCGGAGCGCTGGGTACGGGTCCTGGAGGCCATGGCGGCCGATCCCCACGCCCGGCTGAGCCAGGCGCCTGTCCTCTCCCCGGCCGAGCAGGAGGAACTCCTGGGGTACGGGAACACCGGCACGCCGCCGGTCACGCACGGCTGCGTGGGGGAGCTGTTCGAGCTCCAGGCCGCACGGACCCCCGGGGCCACCGCCGTCGTCTTCGAGGGCACCGAGCTCTCGTACGCCGAGGTCGAGGCGCGGGCCAACCGGATCGCCCACGCGCTGATCCGGCGCGGGGCGGGACCGGAGGCGCTCGTGGCCCTGGCCCTGCCCCGGAGCACCGATCTGGCCGTCGCCGTACTCGGCGTGCTCAAGGCCGGCGCCGCCTACATGCTGATCGACCCGCAACACCCCGCGGACCGGATCGCCTTCATGCTGTCCGACGCCGATCCGGCCGTGATCCTGACCACGCAGGAGGCCGCCGCGCTGCTCGCGCCGGCCCCCGCCGCACGGATGCTGGCACTGGACGCGCACGAGGTCGCGGCGGAGCTGGCCGCGGGCCCCGATCACGCCCCGGCCCAGACCGACCGGGTGGCCCCGCTGACGACGCGGAACACCGCCTACGCCATCTACACCTCGGGCTCCACCGGGCGCCCCAAGGCGGTCCTCGTACCGCACTCGGGGATCCCGAACCTCGTCCGCGCCCTGAACGGGGCGGCGGACGTCGGTCCCGGCAGCAGGTTCCTCCAGTTCGCCTCGCTGAGTTTCGACGCGTCGGTCATGGAGCTGTTCATGCCCCTGCTGTCGGGCGGCGCGGTGGTCCTCGCACCGGCCGCCAGGCTGGCGCCCGGACGACCGCTGGCGGAGCTGGCCCGGGAGGCCGGCATCACCCACGCGCTGCTGCCCCCGTCGGCGCTCGCCGTCCTGCCCGAGGACGCCTTCGGTCCGGGGACCACGATCTTCACCGGCGGCGAGGCCTGCCCGCCGGACGTCGTCCGCCGCTGGTCCCGCCGGGTGCGCCTGCTCAACGCGTACGGGCCCACCGAGGCCACGGTCTGTGCCACGGTGAGCACCGCCCTGACCGAGGACGGCACCCCGCCGATCGGCCGGCCCCTGCCCAACGTGCGGGCGTACGTGCTCGACGAGCACCTGCGCCTGGTGCCCGCCGGGGTGACGGGAGAGCTCTACGTCGGCGGGGCGGGCCCCGCCCGCGGCTACCTGAACCGTCCCGGCCTCACGGCGGAGCGCTTCCTGCCCGATCCCTTCGGGGCGCCGGGAGAGCGCATGTACCGCACCGGCGACCTCGTCCGCTGGAGGCCGGACGGCCGGATGGACTACGTCGGCCGGGCCGACGGCCAGGTCAAGATCCGGGGCTTCCGCATCGAGCTGGAGGAGGTGGCCGCCGCGCTGTCGGACCATCCCGACGTCGCGCGGGCGGTCGCCACGGTCCGTGAGGACCGGCCGGGCGACCGGCGCCTGGTGGCCTACGCGGAACCGGTGGACGGCGTTTCCACGTCCGCGGCAGACCTCCGGAGCCACCTCGCGGGCCGGCTTCCGCACTACATGGTGCCCGCCGCCGTCGTTCTCCTCGACGCCTTCCCCCTGGCCTCCAGCGGCAAGATCGACCGAGGCGCCCTGCCCGCCCCCGACTACGGCGCGGAGGCAGCCGGGCAGGCGCCGCGGACACCGCTCGAAGAGAGCCTGTGCGAGCTGTTCGCCGAGGTGCTGGGAGTGCCCTCGGTCGGCGTGCACAACGGCTTCTTCGACCTCGGCGGCGACAGCATCATGTCCATCCAGCTCGTCGGGCGAGCCCGCAGGGCCGGTCTGGAGGTCACCCCGCGGGACGTGTTCCAGAACCCGACGGTCGCCGAACTGGCCTCCGTCGTACGCCCCCTGGAGTCCGCACCCGAGCGGGCCCCCGACGTCGGCACGGGCGAAGTCGACCTGCTGCCCATCGTGCACTGGCTGCGCGAGCGCGGCGGCCCCATCGACGGCTTCCACCAGTCGGTGGTGGTGAAGGTCCCCGCGGGCATCGACGAGGCACATCTCGGCCGTACGCTGCAGACCCTCATCGACCACCATGACGCCCTGCGCCTGCGCACGGACCGCTCGGGGGAGCGGTGGACGCTCGAAGTGCCGCCGCCGGGAACCGCGGACGCGCGCCGCTTCCTGACACGGGTCGACGTCGCGGGACTCTCCGACGAAAAGATGCGTGCCGTGCTGGCCGCCGAGAACGCGGCCGCCCAGCTCCGGCTGAGCCCCGAAGACGGCGTCATGGTCCAGGCCGTCTGGCTGGACGCCGGACCGGAGCGGCCCGGACGGCTGCTGCTGATGGTCCACCACCTCGCGGTGGACGGAGTCTCCTGGCGCATCCTGCTGCCCGACCTGGCCACCGCCGGGCAGGACCGGGGAGCCGAACTGCCCTCGGTCGCCACCACCCTGCGGACCTGGGCGCGGACCCTGCTCGACGAGGCCCGCACGCCGCATCGGCTGGCGGAACTGCCGCTGTGGACCGAGGTGCTCGCCACTCCCGACCCCGAACTGGGGGAGCGCCCCCTGGACGCGCGGCGGGACACGCACGCCACGACCCGCAGCCTCACCCGGGTGATGTCCGCGGAGAGCACCGAACCGCTGCTGACGACCCTGCCGTCGACCTTCCGGGGCACGGTCAACGACATCCTGCTCGCCGCCTTCACCCTCGCCGTCGCCGAATGGCGGCGCACCACGGGGCGCAGCGGGAACAGCGCGGTCCTGATCGACCTGGAGGATCACGGCCGGGAGCCCTTCACGGAGGGCACGGACCTCTCCCGCACGGTCGGCTGGTTCACCAGCATGCACCCCGCGCGACTCGACCCCGGCGCCGTGGCCTGGAGCGAGGTGCTCGCCGGCGGCCCCGCGGTGGGCGGCGCGGTCAAGCGGGTCAAGGAGCAGCTGAGGGCCCTGCCCGACCGCGGCATCGGCTACGGACTGCTGCGTCACCTCAACCCCGCCACCGCGGGCCTGGCGGCCCTCGCCACGCGCCCGCAGATCGCCTTCAACTACCTGGGGCGCTTCAACGCCGCGGCGGACACCGACTGGGCGCCCGTGGCCGAGGACGGGGCGTTCGGCGGCGGCACGGACGCCGGCACCCCGGCGGCCCACGTCCTCGAACTCAACGCCCTCACCCGGGACGACGGCCGAGGACCCCGCCTCATCTGCACCTGGTCGTGGCCCGACGGGCTGCTGACCGAGGCCGAGGTGCACGAACTGACCGATCTCTGGGCCGCCGCGCTCGACGGGCTCGTCGCCCACGGCGCGGCCCCCGAAGCGGGCGGTCTGACCACCTCGGACCTCTCCCTGGTCTCCCTCGACCAGACCAACATCGACCTGCTTGAAGCCGTATGGAGGAATAGGAAGTGAAGCGTTCCGGGCTGGCCGACATCCTGCCGCTGACGTCGTTGCAGGAAGGCATGTACTTCCACTCCTCGTACGACACGGATGCCCCCGACCTCTACAACACCCAGCTCGTCCTGGACCTCCAGGGCCCGCTGGACGCCCCTGCCCTGCGGGCCGGGGTGGAAGCCCTGCTGCGCCGGCACCCCAACCTGCGCGCGATGTTCTGGCACGAGGGCCTGGACCGCACCATGCAGGTCATCCCGCACGAGGTGGAGCTCCCCTGGCGGGAGACCGACCTCGGCGGGCGGTCCGAGAGCGAGCAGGACCGCGCGTTCGAGGACCTGCTCACGCGGGACCGGGCCCGGCGGTTCGACCTCGGTGACGCCCCGCTGCTGCGCTGCACCCTGGTGCGGCTGGGGGCCGAGCGCCACCGCCTGGTCCTGACCAACCACCACATCCTGCTCGACGGCTGGTCCCTGCCGGTGCTGCTCGACGAGCTGTTCCGGCTCTACGAGGGCGGCGCCCTGCCCAGGGCGGTCCCGTACAAGAACTACCTGGCCTGGCTGGCGGGACGCGAACGCGAGCCCGCCCTCGCCGCCTGGCGCGAGGCGCTCGCCGGGTTCGAGGCGCCCACCCTGCTGGTCCCGGGCGAGCACGAGCGGGCCACCGTCATGCCCCACACGGTCGAACTGGAGCTGTCCGAAGAGCTCTCGTCGGAGCTGGAGGCCACCGCCCGCCGCAACGGCCTGACCCTCAACACCCTCATCCAGTCCGCTTGGGGACTGCTGCTGGGCAGTCTCGCGGGCAGTGACGACGTGGTCTTCGGTACGACCGTCTCGGGAAGGCCGCCCGAGATCGACGGCGTCGAGTCGATGGTCGGCCTCTTCATCAACACCGTCCCGGTGCGCTTCCCCTACCGGCGCACCGACTCCCTGCTGGACGCCTGCCGCGCCCTCCAGGGCCGCCAGGCCCTGCTGATGGAGCACCAGCACATCGGGCTGGCCGACATCCAGCGACAGGTCGGCGCCGGGGACCTGTTCGACACGCTCCTGGTCTTCGAGAACTACCCCTTCGAACCGGACGCGCTGCCCGCCGCCGGCGGACTGCGGGTGACCCGGGCCAAGAGCTACGACGCCACCCACTACCCGCTCACCGTGGCGGCCATGCCCGGCCCGCGTCTGCGCTTCCGCCTGGACCACCGGCCCGATCTGCTCGACCGGGAGACCGTCACGGCGATCGCGGCCCGGCTGGAGCGACTGCTCGTCACGATGACGGAGAACCCGCTGACGCCGGTCGGGGAGATCGGAGCGCTCACGCCGCTCCCGTCCCCGGCCACGGAGACGCAGCAGCCCGGCAACGGCGCCTCCACGGCCCTCCCCGAGCGCGATCTGACAGCACTGTTCGAGGCGCAGGCCCGGCGGACGCCCACCGCCGTGGCCCTGGTGTCCGGCGAGGTCCAGCTCATGTACACGGAGCTGAACGTCCTCGCCAACCGGCTGGCACGGCGCTTGGTCGCCCAAGGCGTCGGACCGGAGAGCTGCGTCCTGCTGCTGGCGGACCGCTCGCCCGACCTCGTCGTGGCGATCCTGGCGATCCTCAAGGCCGGCGGCGCGTACGTTCCGCTGCACGCGGACTCGCCGAGCAGCCGGTGGCAGAGCGCGGCCGCCGAAACCGGAGCCCGGGTCGTCCTGGTCGACCGGGCCGGCCGGGGCCGGGAGTGCGGTCCCGGGATCCACGAGATCGTCATCGGCGACGCGGCGCACGAGGGGCCGTACGCGGATCTCGGACTGCCGTGCACCCCCGACCGGCTGGCGTACGTCATGTACACCTCGGGCTCAACCGGTGAGCCCAAGGGAGTGGCCGCCACGCACCGCGACGTGGTGAGCCTGGCGTACGACCGCGCCTGGGACGCCACCGGGCCCGCCCGAACCCTGGTCTACGCACCGCACGCCTTCGACGCCTCCACGGCAGAGCTGTGGGTGCCGCTGCTCTTCGGCGGCCGGCTCGTGGTGGCCCCGGCGGGCGACCTGGACATCGACGCCCTGGCCCGGGTCGTCACCGAGGAGCGGGTGGAACGGCTGTGGCTGACCGCCGGGCTCTTCGACCTGGCCGCCCAGCAGCAACCGCAGCTCTTCGCCGGTGTGCGGGAGGTCTGGACCGGCGGTGACGTCGTTCCCGCAGAGGCCGTCCGCCGGGTCCTCGACCACTGCCCCGGCACCGCCGTGGTCAACGGCTACGGGCCGACCGAAACGACCACGTTCGCCACCCACCACCGGATGACGGCCGGCGCGGCGCCCGCGGCGTCGGTCCCGATCGGCCGTCCGCTCGACAACCACCAGGTCCACGTCCTGGACGAGCGGCTGCGCCCCGTACCGCACGGAACCGTCGGTGAACTGCACGTCGCGGGAGCGGGCCTGGCCCGGGGCTACCTGGGGCGGTCCGCGGCCACCTCCGAGCGGTTCGTCGCCAACCCCTTCGGGGCGCCCGGCTCGCGGATGTACCGTACGGGCGACCTCGTGCGCTGGGGCACGGCGGGGGCACTGGAGTTCGTCGGCCGCGCCGACGACCAGGTCAAGATCCGCGGCTTCCGCATCGAGCCGGGTGAGGTCGGCGCCGTCCTCGGCCGCCACCCCGCCGTCGCCCGCGCCGCCGTCGTCGTCCGCGAGGACCGGCCCGGCGACAAGCGGCTCACCGCCTACGTGGTACCCGCCGAGGGCACGGCCGTCGACGCCGGGGAACTGCGCCGCCACACGGCCGACGCCCTTCCCGCGTACATGGTCCCGGTGGCGTTCGTCCTCCTCGACGAACTGCCGCTGACCCGCAACGGCAAGGTGGACCGGGCCGCACTGCCGCGGCCTGCGATCGAGCACGCCCCGGTCGGCCGACTGCACCGCACGCCCCGCGAGGAGGCGCTGTGCGCCCTCTTCACTGACGTGCTCGGAGTGCCGGGGGTCGGGGTCGGCGACAGCTTCTTCGACCTCGGCGGGGACAGCATCATGTCCATCCAGCTCGTCGGGCGGGCCCGCAAGGCCGGACTCGTCCTCAGCCCGCGCCAGGTGTTCGAGCTCAAGACCGTCGAGGCCCTGGCCGCCGCCGCCCGCAGCGTGGACGCGGCCCCGGACGCCGTCGCCGACGAGCCCGTCGGCGAACTGAAGCCCACACCGGTCATGGAATGGCTGCGCGGACTCGGCGGGCCGATCGACGGGTTCCACCAGTCGATGACCGTCCAGGTGCCCGCCGGGCTCGACGAAGAGCTGCTGCGCGACGCCCTGCAGGTCCTCCTCGACCGTCACGACGCGCTGCGCACGATCCTGCGCCGCACCCCCGGGCGCTGGACGCTGGAGATCCCGCCGAAGGGCGCCGTCCGGGCCGCCGACTGCCTGCACCGCGTCGACCTCGCCGCCGAAGGCGACTCCTGGCCCGGCCGGCACGCCGAGGCCGCCCGGGCACGGCTCGCTCCGGAGGACGGCAGGATCCTGCAGGCCGTCTGGTTCGACGCCGGACCGGAGCGCCCGGGGCGCCTGCTGCTGGTCATCCACCACCTCGCCGTGGACGGCGTGTCCTGGCGGATCCTGCTGCCCGACCTGGCGGCCGCCGCGCAGGCCCTGGCGGCCGGCCGGCAGCCCGAGCCCGCCGACGGCGCCACGTCCGTCCGCCGCTGGTCGCAGCTGCTCCACGCGCAGGCGCAGGCACCGACCCGGGAGGCGGAACTGCCCGTCTGGCGGCGCGTACTCGCCGCCCCCGAACCGCTGCTGACGGACCGCCCGCTCGACCCGGCCCGGGACCTCGCGCGCACCGTGCGCTACGTCCGCCGCGAGCTGCCGGCCGACCTCACCGAGAGCCTTCTGACCAAGGTGCCCGCGGCCGTCAACGGCGGCGTCGACGACGTCCTGCTCACGGGCCTCGCGCTGGCGACCGCCGACTGGCGCCGTCGCCGGGGTGCGGGCGACGACACCGCCGTGCTCGTCGACGTCGAGGGGCACGGGCGGGAGGAACTGGGCGAAGGCGTCGACCTCTCCCGGACCGTCGGCTGGTTCACCAGCATGCACCCGGTGCGCGTGGACCCCAAGGTGGCGAACTGGCGCACGAGCCCTTCGCTCATCGAAGGCCTCAAGCGGGTCAAGGAGCAGCGCCGGGCCCTGCCCGACCACGGCATCGGATACGGACTGCTGCGCTACCTCAACCCGCGGTCGGCGCAGGAGCTCGAGACACAGGCCGCGCCGCAGATCGGCTTCAACTACCTGGGTCGGTTCTCGGCCCCGACCGCCGGCGACTGGGCCCCCGCTCCGGCCGAGGACCTGCTCGGCAGCGGCTCGGACGAGGACATGCCGGTGGCCCACGCGCTGGAAGTCGCCATGCTCACCCGCGACGAGGCGGACGGGCCCCGGCTCGACATCAGCCTCATGTGGCCCGAGGCCCTCCTCGCGGAGGGCGCCGTGCACGACCTGGCCGACACCCTCGTGGCCACGCTCCGGGCCCTGCCCGGACGCATCGACACCTACCGGGCGGGCGGCCACACCCCGTCCGACCTGCCCCTGGTCTCGCTGAGCCAGGAAGACATCGACGACCTCGATGATCTCGACGACCTCGACTCCGAGTGGGAGCTTTAACGTGAAGCAGTCAGGGCTGAAGGACGTTCTCCCGCTGTCACCCATGCAGGAGGGCTTCCTCTTCCACGCCCTCTACGACGACCAGGCCGCGGACCTCTACCTCGTGCAGTTCGCCTTCGAACTGCACGGGCCGCTCGACGCGTCCACGCTGCGGACCTCGGCCGAGGCGCTCCTGCGCCGGCACCCCAACCTGAGCGCCGGCTTCCGGATCACCGGCCGCGGCCAGGCCGTCCAGGTGATCCCCCGCCGGTGCGAGCTGCCGTGGGCCGAGGTCGACCTGCGCGACACGCCCGAAGACGCCCGCCCCGAGGCCCTCGCGGCCGTACGGGCGGCCGACCGGGCCCGCCGGTTCGACCTCGCCCGTCCGCCGCTGATGCGCTGCACCCTGGTCCGCCTCGACGAGGAGAAGTACAGCCTCGTCCTGAGCGTCCACCACATCCTCATCGACGGCTGGTCGGTGCCGCTGCTCATGGCCGACCTGCTGGCCCTGTACCGCAACGGCGGCGACGAGAAGGCCCTGCGCCCGGCAGCCCCCTACCGGGACTTCGTGAGCTGGCTGGCCGCGCGGGACCGGGACGGCGCCGAGACCGCCTGGCGCGAGGCCTTCCGCGGGCTCACGGGTCCGACGCTGGTCGCCCCCCGGGCCCGGGACTCGGTGCCCGTGGCCGCGGAGCGCGTCACGCTGGAGGTGCCGCCGGCGCTCGCCTCCGCCCTGACGGCCGTGACGCGAGGGAACGGCCTGACGCTGAACACGGTCTTCCAGGGGGTCTGGGGCCTCCTGATCGGCCGCATGACCGGCCGGGAGGACGTGGTCTTCGGAGCCACCGTCTCGGGCCGTCCGCCCGAGGTCCCCGACGTCGAGAGCATGATCGGCCTCTTCGTCAACACCCTGCCGGTGCGCGTCGGTTTCAGCGCGCACGAGACGGTGCTGAGCGCGCTGTCCCGCCTCCAGGAGCGGCAGAGCGCCCTCATGGACCACCAGCACGTCGGGCTCGCGGAGATCCAGCAACTCGCGGGCCACGGGGAGCTCTTCGATACGCTCGTCGCCTTCGAGAGCTACCCCAGCGACCCCGACGCGCTCCAGGCCGACACCGGCGGGGTGCGCATCGCAGGCGTGCAGACCCACGACGGGACCCACTACCCGCTCACCCTTCTCGTGGTTCCGGCCGAGAGCCTCCTCATACGCCTGGACTTCCAGCCCCACCTCGTCGGCCGGGACACGGCCGAGCAACTCGCCCACCGTCTCCTGGAGATGCTGGAATGCGTGGCCCGCGACCCGCACCAGGCGATCGGCCGGGTCGGCCGGTCCGCTCCCCGGGACGTCGCCACGGCGCCCGGCGGGGACCAGGACACGGCGCGCGAGACCGAGCCGGTCACCCTTCCCGCGATGTTCGAGACGCAGGCCGGGCTCACGTCGGAGGCGGTGGCCATCGCCGGCGGTGACGCACGGATCGACTTCGACGAGCTGAACGTACGGGCCAACCGGCTCGCCCGCCTCCTCGTCCGGCGCGGCGCCGGCCCGGAGGACGTCGTGGCCCTCGCCCTGCCGAAGACCGCCGACACCGTCGTGGCCCTGCTGGCCGTGCTGAAGGCGGGAGCGGCGTGCCTTCCCCTGGCGGCGGACACCCCGCAGGACCGGCTCGCCCGGATCCTCGCCGAGGCCCGGCCCGTCTGCGCCCTCGTCGACTCCAGCACCGCGCTCACGCTCCCCGCGGAGCTGGCGACCGTGGTGCTGGACTCCCCGGAGAACGCCGCGGCGCTGCGGACCGGCCCGGAGACGGACCTCGCGGACGCCGATCGCCGCCGCCCGCTCCTGCCGTCGAACACCGCCTGCATCCTGCCCTCCGCCGACGGCTCCTGCGTCCTGCTGCCCCACACCAACGTCGTGGACCTCGTACAGGACGCCCCCCGCCGGTCCGGCGTCGGCGTCCCCGACCTCTTCACCTCCGGCGTCTCGCCGCTGGCGCTCTTCCCCGCGCTGATGAGCGGCGGAACGATCGAGGCCCGGCCCGGCCTGCCGGCACCGGCTTCCGGGGGACGGTCGGAGGCCACCGGGGCCGCCCCGACCGCACGGCGCACACCGAACATCCGGACGCACGTGCTGGACCACGCCCTCCAGCCGGTGCCGCCCGGCGCGGTGGGCGAGGTGTACCTGAGCGGAACCCGACTGGCACGGGGCTATGCGCACCGGGCCGGTCTGACGGCCGAACGCTTCGTCTGCGACCCCTTCGGAGCTCCCGGCGAGCGGATGTACCGGACCGGCGAGCTCGTTCGCCGCACGTCCGCGGGAGCCCTGGAGCCCGTACGCCGCTCCGGCGATCCGGCGGCCGCACCCACGACGGACACGACGGACACGACGGCGCCCGCATCGCCGCAGTCCGCCGTCCCCCGGGAGGGCCGCGCGCCGCGGACCCCCCAGGAGGAGGTCCTGTGCGGCCTGTTCGCCGAGGTCCTCGGCCTGCCGCGGGTCGGTGTCGACGAGGACTTCTTCGACCTCGGCGGCCACTCCCTCCTGGCCACCCGGCTCACCAGCCGCATCCGTTCCACCCTCGGCGTGGACCTCAACGTCCGCGCGCTGTTCGACGCACCGACGGTGGCGGCCCTCGCGCACGTGCTCCGCACCGGCCGGTCGGCCGCCGACCCCCTCACGGCGTCGACGAGGCCCGAACGCGTACCGCTTTCCTTCGCCCAGCGCCGCCTGTGGTTCCTCAACCACTTCGACGGGGCCAACCCCGCCCTCAACATCGCGCCGGCCCTCAGGGTGTCCGGGCACCTGGACCCGGAGGCGCTGGAACTGGCGCTCCTCGACGTCATGGAGCGCCACGAGAGCCTGCGCACGGTCTTCCCCGAGACGGCCGACGGACCCCATCAGGTCGTCCTGGGCCGCGAGGCCCTGCCCACTCGCCTGCGCATCACCGACGTCCCGGAAGCCGAACTGCCCCGGGCCCTCGCCGAGGCCGCACGGCACACCTTCGACCTCGCCACCGAGCCCCCGGTGCTGCCCACGCTCTTCCGGACCGGCCCGCAGGAGCACGTCCTGCTCTTCCTCCTGCACCACATCGCCGGGGACGGATGGTCCCTCGCGCCGCTCGCGCACGACCTCGCCGAGGCGTACGCCGCCCGGTGCGACGGCCGCGCGCCGTCCTGGTCGCCGCTGCCGGTCCAGTACGCCGACTACGCCCTGTGGCAGCGCCGGACGCTCGGGGACGAGGCGGACCCGGACAGCCCGCTCGCCCGCCAACTGGACTTCTGGACCACGGCCCTGGACGGCCTCCCGGAGAACCTGAACCTGCCCGCCGACCGGCCGCGCCCCGCCGTCGCGAGCTTCCGGGCGGACGCGGTGCCCTTCCGGCTCGACGCCGGACTCCACCAGAAGCTGTGGGACCTGGCGCGCAGCAACCGGGCCAGCCTGTTCATGGTGGTCCAGGCCGGTCTGGCGGCACTGCTGACCCGTCTGGGGGCGGGTACGGACATCCCCGTCGGCAGCCCGATCGCCGGCCGCACCGACGACGCCCTGGACGACCTGGTGGGGCTCTTCGTCAACACGCTCGTCCTGCGTACGGACACCTCCGGCGACCCCGGCTTCCGTGAGTTGATCAAGCGTGTACGGGCTGCCGACCTGGCCGCCTACGCGCACCAGGACCTGCCCTTCGAGCGGCTCGTGGAAGCGCTCAACCCGGCGCGCACGTCCTCGTACCAGCCCCTCGTCCAGGTCATGCTGGCCTTCCAGAACAACACCCGGCCGGTCTTCCGGCTGCCCGGGGCGGACGCCCGCCTGGAACCGGTCGACCTCGGACTCTCCCAGTTCGAACTCTCGGTGCACCTCAGCGAGAACCGGACCGAGGAGGGCAAGGCCGCAGGCGTCGAGGGCTGGATCCAGTACAGCACCGACCTGTTCGACGAGGAGACCGCGCGGCGCATCGGCGAGCGTTTCGTGCGACTGCTCACCGCCGTCACGGACGAGCCGGACCTGCCCCTCAGCCAGGTCGAGGTGGTCGCCCCGGCCGAACGCCTGCAGATCCTGGGGGAGTGGAACGAAACCGGCGAGCCGGTGCCGGCCACCCGCCTGCACACGATCTTCGAACGGCACGTCGCCGCAACGCCCGCCGCGACCGCTCTGGTGTCCGGCGAGGACGCGTACTCGTACGCGGAACTGAACGCCGCCGCCAACCGCATGGCGCACCTGCTGCTCGCACGGGGCGTGGGTCCGGAGCGGATCGTCGCCCTCGCGCTGCCCCGCTCCGCCGAGCTCATCGTGGCCGTACTGGCCGTGCTCAAGACCGGAGCCTCCTACCTCCCGGTCGACCCCGACTACCCGGACGACCGGATCGCCTTCATGCTGTCCGACGCCGCTCCCGCCCACGTCGTCGCGGACACCGGCACCGGATACGTGCCCCCCGCGGTGCTCGGGTTCCCGGGGCTGCTGGACCTCGCGGAGTGCCGTCAGGCCCTGGCCGGGTACCCGGCGCAGGACCCGGCCGTGGAGACCGGGCCGGCCACCCCGGCCTACGTGATCTACACCTCGGGCTCCACGGGCCGGCCGAAGGGCGTCCTGGTCACCCACTCGGGCATCGCCGCCTTCGCCGCCGCCGAGGTGGAGCGATTCCGCGTCGAGCCGGCGAGCCGGGTCCTCCAGCTCGCGTCACCCAGTTTCGACGCGTCGGTGCTGGAGATCTGCATGGCCTTCGCCGCGGGGGCGACCCTCGTCGTCGCGCCGCACGGTCCGCTGGCGGGCCGCGAACTGGCCGAGCTGCTGGCCGGACAGGCCGTCAGTCACGCGTTCATCTCCCCGGCCGCCCTGGCGAGCATGCCGGAGTGCGAACTGCCCTCGCTCGCCACCCTCGTGGTCGGCGGCGACGCGTGCTCCCCGGCCCTCGTGGCGAGGTGGTCGCGGGGCCGCAGGATGATCAACGCCTACGGACCCACCGAGTCCACCGTGGCCGCCACGATGAGCGAGCCGCTGGCCGGCGCCGGAGCGCCCCCGATCGGCCGCCCCGTTCCGGGCAGCCGCGTCTACGTCCTGGACTCCGCACTCCAGCCGGTGCCCGCCAACGTGGTGGGCGAGCTGTACATCGCCGGCTCCGGTCTCGCCCGCGGCTACCTGCACCGCTCCGCACTGACCGCCGAACGCTTCGTCGCCGACCCCTTCGGCCCGGCAGGCTCCCGCATGTACCGCACGGGAGACATGGCGCGCTGGACGGCCGGCGGCCAACTGGAGTTCGCCGGGCGCGCCGACCACCAGCTGAAGCTCAGGGGATTCCGCATCGAGCCCGGCGAGATCGAAGCCGTGCTGGAGCAGGACCCGAGGGTGGCCCAGGCCGTGGTGGTCCTCCGCGAGGACCCGCCGGGTGACCAGCGCCTCGTGGCGTACGTGGCCCGCCGCTCCGCGTCGGAGCCGCTCGACCCGGCGGAACTGCGCGCCCGGGCGGCCGGAGGCCTCCCCGGCCACATGGTGCCGGCCGCGTTCGTCGTCCTGGACGCGCTCCCGTCGACCGCCAGCGGCAAACTCGACCGCAAGGCCCTTCCGGTCCCCGCCCCGCAGGAGCGGCCGGCCGGCCGGCAGGCCCGCACACCCCGCGAGGAGATCCTCTGCGCCCTGTTCGCCGAGGTCCTCGGCCGGGAGGGCGTCGGCATCGACGACGACTTCTTCCTCCTGGGCGGGCACTCGCTGCTCGCGACCCGTCTGACGGCACGGATCCGCGCCACCTTCGGCGTGGACCTGGCGATCCGGCTCCTCTTCGACGCCCCCACCGTCGCCGGACTGGTGGCGCGGCTGGACGAGGCGGACGAAGCGCCGCCCGCGCTGCGTCCCGTACGGCGACCGGAGACCGTTCCGCTCTCCTTCGCGCAGCGCCGCATGTGGCTGCTGCACCGGATCGAAGGCCCCAGCCCCACCTACAACATCCCGCTGGTGCTGCGGCTGTCCGGGGCACTGGACCGGGAGGCCCTGGCAGCCGCCCTGCGCGGGGTGACCGAGCGGCACGAGAGCCTGCGCACGGTCTTCCCCGAGACCGACGGCGTCCCCTGCCAGCAGGTCCTGGACGTCTCCGACGCCTGGGGCGGGCTGCACACGGTGCACACGACCGCCGACGCCCTGCCGGGCCTGCTCGCGGACGCGGTGTCCCACTCCTTCGACCTCGCCACCACCCCGCCCGTGCGGACCAGCCTGTTCGCACTCGCGCCGGACGACCACGTCCTGACCCTCCTCATCCATCACATCGCCGGCGACGGATCCTCCCTCGCTCCGCTGGCCCGCGACCTGGCCGAGGCCTACCGGGCCCGGACGGCCGGCGAGGCGCCGCAGTGGGACCCGCTCCCCGTGCAGTACGCCGACTACACCCTCTGGCAGGACGAGTTCCTCGGCGACGAGAGCGACCCCGGCAGTCGTGCCGCGCGCCAACTCGCGTACTGGAGGGACGCGCTGGCCGGTGTGCCCGAGAGCCTGCGGCTGCCGGCGGCACGCCCCAGGCCTCCCGTGGCGAGCTACCGGGGCGACATGCTGGACCTGAGCCTGTCGCCCGAACTGCACGCGGGGCTGCTCGGGCTGGCGCGGGAGACCGGCACGAGCCTGTTCATGATCCTGCAGGCCGCGCTCGCCGCCCTGCTGACCCGGATGGGGGCCGGAACCGACATCCCGATCGGCACCCCCGTCGCCGGCCGGACCGACGAGGCGCTGCACGACCTGGTGGGGTTCTTCGCGAACACCCTGGTGCTGCGTACGGACACCTCGGGCGATCCCGGCTTCCTGGAGCTGCTGGAGCGGGTCCGCGACACGGACCTGGCCGCGCACGCACATCAGGACGTGCCCTTCGAGCGGCTCGTGGAAGCGCTCAATCCCATCCGGTCGCAGGCCCATCAGCCTTTGTTCCAGGTGCTGTTGGTGCTGCAGAACATGGTCACCCCCGACTTCGAGCTCGCCGGCCTGGGCATGGCGGTGGAGCCCATGGGGACGCACACCGCCAAGTTCGACCTCTCCTTCTTCTTCCGGGAGCAGCTCTCCGCCGACGGAACCCTCGAAGGAGTGGCCGGATTCGTCGAGTTCGCCACGGACCTCTTCGACCGCGAGGACGTGGCCACGCTGGGCATGCGCCTGGAGCGGCTGCTGGCGGCGGCGGTGGCGGACCCGGCGCTGCCGATCGGACGGTACGAGGTGCTGGTCCCGGGCGAGCGCGAGGAACTCCTCGCGGCCGGCACGGGCAGTGGAAGTGGCACCGGCAGCGGCACGCAGGCGCCGGCCCCGGCCGACGGCCTGGCCGCGCTCTTCGAGCGACAGGTGGCGCTGACCCCCTCGGCGGTGGCCGTGGAGGCCGACGGCGCGACCCTGACGTACGCGGAGCTGAACGCACGGGCCAATCGCCTGGCCCACCGGCTCGTCGAGGCCGGCGTGACGGCGGAAGCCCGGGTCGCCCTGCGCCTGGAGCGGCCCCTGGACCTGATGGCGGCCGCGGTGGCGGTGGCCAAGGCGGGAGGCGCGTACGTGACCCTGGCCGGGTCCGCTCCGGCGCCCCGATGGCAGGCCGTCCTCACGGCGGCGGACGCCCGGCTGGTACTCGTCGACCGGCCCGGTACCGGGACGGACGGTACGGCGAACCCGCCGGAGCTGCTCATCGACGACGAGGCGGACGGCGGCCGTACGGCCGACCTCGGGCTCGTGGTCGAGCCGGACCGGCTCGCCTGCGTGCGGTACGTGTCGGGGACGGCGGGGCCCAAGGGCATCGCCTTCACCCACCGCGACATGGCGGGCCCCGTCACGGACGGGGGTCCGGTGACGCACCGGGGCCGGACGATCCTCCTCCCCGCGCACGTGCAAGCGGGACCGACGGCGCAATGGTGGGCACCCCTGCTCTCCGGCGGACGGCTGACGGTGGCGCCCGCAGGCGACACGGCCGTCGATGCCCTGACGGCCCTGCCGGCCGGCACCCCGGTCGAGCGACTGGTGATGTCGGCGGAGGAGTTCGAGCTCGTCGCGGAGCGGCGGCCCGACCTGCTCGCGGAGGTCCCGTACGTGGCGGCGGGCGGCGGCGTGCTCTCGGCGGAAGCCGTGGAGAGGGTCGCGGCCGCCTGCCCGGGGACGACGGTCGCCCACGGCTACGGCCTGGCGGAGGCCGCGGGCCCCGTCACGCACCAGGTGCCGAACGACGGGCCGGTGCCTGGCGACGGGCCGGTGTCCGGCGACGGGCCCGTGTCCGGCCGGTCGGTGCCGATGGGCCGTCCGCTCGCCGGCCGCCGGGTGCACGTGCTGGATGCGCGGCTGCGCCCCGTCCCGCGGGGCGTTCCCGGAGAGCTCTACGTGGCGGGCCCCGGGGTGGCCCGCGGCTATCACGGCGTGCCGGGCGAGACCGCCGAGCGCTTCGTGGCCGATCCCTCGGGCCCCCCGGGCGCGCGGATGCACCGCACCGGTGACCTGGTCCGCTGGGGAAGCGGGAACGTGCTCGAGTTCATCGGGCGTACGGACGACCGGACGCACGTCCGGGGCATGCGGGTCGAGCCCGCCGAGGTCGAATCGGTACTCGCCCGGACCCCGGGGGTCGCCGGCGCGGCCGTGGCCGCACGGACGGACGCGGCCGGAGTCCGGCGCCTCGTCGGGTACGTGGTCCCCGAGGACGGCGCGGGCGCCCGGGACGGTCTCGTGAGCAGCGTCCGGGAGACGGCGCGCGGCCTCCTGCCGGAGTACCTCGTGCCGGAGGTCCTCATGGTCGTGGACCGCCTTCCCCTCGACGAGGAAGGCGCCCTGGACCGGGCGGTGTTGCCGGTACCCGACTCCGGTGGCGGCCGCAGCGACCGCACACCCCGAACGGCGCGGGAGCAGATCCTGTGCGAGCTGTTCGCCGAGGTGCTCGGAGTGGACCGGGTAGGTCTGGAGGACGACTTCTTCGAACTCGGAGGCCACTCGTTCGCCGCGACCCGCCTCATGGGCAAGGTGCGTGTGGCGCTCGGTGCGGACCTCTCGCTGCGCCACCTCTTCGAGAACCCCACGCCCGCCGCGCTGGCCGGACAGCTGGACGAGGTCGCGCATCACGATGCCTTTGACGTCCTTCTTCCTTTGCGCACCAGCGGCGAACTCCCGCCCCTTTTCTGCATGCATCCGGCCGGTGGTCTGAGCTGGTGCTATTCTGGGCTCGTTCCGCATGTGGGAAAGGATCGACCGATATACGGTCTCCAATCCCCGCGGCTGGCCGATGACGGCCGGCTTCCCGAGGACATAGCGGAATCCGCCGTCGAGTACGTGGACAGGATCCGAAAGGTCCAGCCGAACGGCCCCTATCATCTGCTGGGCTGGTCATTCGGCGGGCATCTGGCCTACGCCATGGCCACCGAATTGCAGCGGCAGGGCGAAGAAGTCGCACTCCTGGCCCTCATGGACGCATTCCCGGTCCAGGACGAGGCGATGTTCCACGTGCCCGAGGACGAAGTGCTCCCGGCGCTGTTCCAGGTCGTGATGCGGGAACTCGATCACACCAAGGGCGAATTGCTCCAGGGTAATCTGCTGATGGAGACGATCCGCCGAGAAGGCGGCGTCCTGGGTGAGCTGCAAGAATCCCACCTGGAAGCGGTAAAGGAAATCTGCCTGAACAGCATGAGGCAGCTTCGCATCTTCGAACCCGACCGTTTCCGTGGTGACATGCTCTTCTTCACCGCACTGCAAGGGCGAACCGAGAAGTCATTCGGACACGACGCCTGGGGCCCGCACGTCGACGGTCGCATCGACAACCACGATCTCGACTGCGATCACGGTGGAATGACCCAGCCGCGCATGATCGCCCGTATCGGAAAAATCGTCGCCGCCGCCCTGCGCGGCGAAACGAACTGACAAGAACGACCAGAAGGCGAGAACACCATGAGCAACCCGTTCGAGAAGGAAGACGGCGTGTACGTCGTGCTGACCAACGACGAGGGCCAGCACTCCCTCTGGCCGGCCTTCGCGGACATCCCGGCCGGCTGGACGACCGTCTTCGGCGAGGCCGACCGGGCGGCGTGCCTCGACTACGTCGACGAACACTGGACCGATCTGCGCCCCACGTCGCTGATCCGCGCCATGGCCCTCCACGAGAAGTAGCGGGAACATGGCAGCGAGTCGTGAGAATGCGGTCCGTGAATACTACGAACGTGTGGACGCGGCCGACTACGAGGCGGTCTTCGACATGTTCTGCGAAGACCTGATCTACGAGCGTGGCGGCACCGAAACGATCGTCGGAATGGACGAATTCAAACGCTTCTATCTGGCCGACAGGATCATCGATTCCGGTCGGCACGAGGTGGCCTCGATCGTGGAGAACGGAAACTGGGTGGCCGCCCGCGGAGTGTTCACCGGCCGGCTGAAGAGTTCCGAGGAAGTGTCCGTCAACTGGGCGGACTTCCACCTCTTCCGCGGCGGGAAGATATGGCGCCGGTACACCTACTTCGCCGATCGGGCGATATGAACACGGGAAGGAAGTCCACAGCATGACTGCACGGTCAGGACCGCGCACGGAGGATGTCGTCGGGGTCGGATTCGGCCCTTCGAACCTCGCCCTCGCGATCGCCCTGGAAGAATCGGCAGGATCGAATGCGGGAAACACCGCCATCGGCATGCGGTTCTTCGAGCGGCAGCAGGAGTTCGGCTGGCACCGTGGCATGCTGATGGAAGGTGCGACCATGCAGGTCTCCTTCCTGAAGGACCTTGCGACGATGCGCAATCCCGTCAGCGCCTACACCTTCGTCTCCTACCTCAAGGCGAAGGACCGGATGGCCGAATTCATCAACGGCAAGACGCTGTTCCCGCTCCGGGTCGAGTTCCACGACTACCTGGAATGGGTCGCCGAACAGTTCACCTCGGTGGTGTCGTACGCATCCGATATCACCGGAATCCGCCCGGTGGTCGAGAACGGTGCGGTGGAATACCTCGACATCCTCGCCCGTACGTCTCCCGACGCCGCCCCGACCGTCGTGAGCCGCGCCCGCAACGTGGTGATCGGCGCGGGACTCTCGCCCAGGATGCCGGCAGGGGTCGTGGAGAGCGACCGCATCTGGCACAGCTCCCGACTGCTGCACCGCGCGGCCGCCCTGACCCGTACGCCCCGCACCTTCGTGGTCGTCGGCTCCGGGCAGAGCGCCGCCGAAGCCGCCGACTACCTGCACCGCACCTTCCCCGACGCCGAGGTCAACGCCGTGCTCTCGCGCTACGGGTACAGCGTCGCCGACGACAGTCCGTTCGTGAACGGCATCTTCGACCCGGACGCCGTGGGCCAGTTCTACTCCGCGCCCCAGGACGTGAAGCAGACGCTGATCGACTACCACGGCAACACCAACTACTCGGTGGTCGACCTCGATCTGTCGCAAGAGCTCTACCGTCGCGTCTACCAGGAGAAGGTCCTGGGGACCCGCAGGTTCAACATGATCAACACCGCGCGGGCCACCGCCGTGGAGGAACACCCGGGCGGCGTGCGCGTGACCGTCGACTCCCTCGCGGGCGACTCGTCCCGGGTCATCGACGCGGACGTGGTCGTCTACGCCACCGGCTACCGCCCGAGCGACCCGCTGCCCCTCCTCGGGGAACTGCTCGCCGATTGCAAGCGGGACGGTGAGGGCCGGCTCGTGGTGGGGCGGGACTACCGCGTCACGACGTCGGACGCGGTCCGCTGCGGGATCTACCTCCAGGGCGCGAGCACGGAGCACTCCCACGGTCTCGCCGCCGGCCTCCTGTCCAACACCGCGGTCCGCTCCGGAGAGATCGCCGCTTCCATCCTCAAGGGATAGTCATGTACGTACCGTCCATCTATCAGCCCGAAGACCGCGGCTGGCTCCGCCGCATCATCCGGCGCTACCCCCTGGCCACCCTGATCACCAACGGGGACCAGGTGCCGTACGCCACGCACCTGCCGGTGATCTTCTCGCCCGAGGACGCCTCGGGAACCGGGGGCCCCGAGGGTGCCACGCTGCTGGGGCACATGAACAAGGCCAACTCGCACTGGGACTCCCTGAGCGACGGCGCCGGCGCCCAGCTCATCTTCACCGGGCCGCACGGATACATCACCCCCACCCTCTACCGGACCACGCCGGCGGCGCCGACCTGGAACTTCGTCTCGGTACACGTGCAGGGCAAGCTGCGGCTGCTCCAGAGCATGGAGGAGACCCTCGATGTCGTGCAGTTGACGGTCGCCGCCTACGAGGCGGCCCACGGTGACGGCTGGCAGATGGACGGCTCGCTCGACTACTTCGCCCGGATCGGAACGGCCGTCGGCGGCTTCCGTTTCGAGGTGGAGTCGGCCGACGGCATGTTCAAACTCAGCCAGGAGAAGGAGCCGGAGGTCCGCAGCCGGGTCTCCGAGCGGTTCAGCACGGCCGATGCCGGGCCCAGCCGCGACCTCGGACAGCTGATGCGCGAGTTCTACCTCGACGGCGACCATGCCGCTTGATACCCCGAAAGGCGCCGTGACCTCCGTGCCCTTGAACCTGTGGGGTGGACCTGCCACCCCGAACTGCCTGCTCGATTCGTTCCTGGAGGTCGTGTCCGAACGGCCCGACGCGGTGGCCGTCGTCGAGGGGGACACCGAGTTCACCTACGCCCGGCTCCGGGACTGGGCGGGAGCGGTGGCCGAACTCCTCGTCGCCCAGGGGATCGGCCCGGAGGACCGCGTGGCCGTGACCGGCCCGCGGAGCGCCGCGGTGGTCGCCGCCTTCCTCGGCACGGTCGCGATCGGCGCCACGTACGTCCCGCTCGACCCGGAGTACCCGGTGCAGCGCCTCGCCCACATGCTGAACGACAGCGCCGCCAAGGTGCTGCTGTACACCGGGGACGAGCCCGGGTTCGAGACCTCGGCGACCCTGGTCCGGATCCCGGAGCCGGGATCGGTGCCGGCTGACCTCCCGTGGCGACCGGTCGCGTGCCGCCCCGACCTCCCCGTCTACGTCATCTACACCTCCGGCACCACGGGGTGGCCGAAGGGCGTGAGCATTCCGCACAGTTGCCTGGACGGCATGGCCGCATGGCAGACGGAGCACTCGGTCCGGCGCGACCTGCGCACCGGTCAGTTCGCACCCCTCAACTTCGACGTCTGCTTCCAGGAGGTCCTCGGCACGCTCTGCGGGGGAGGCACCCTCGTCATCGTGCCCGAGAAGCTGCGGCGGGACGCCTTCTCCCTGCTGGACTGGCTGGGCGAGAACCGGATCGAGCGGCTCTTCCTGCCCTACCTCGCCCTCAACATGCTCGCCGTCGCGGCCTCGGCGGAGGACTCCCTGGACCACCTGGCCCTCGCGGAGATCAACACGGCCGGCGAGCAGTTCGTCTGCACCGGCCCGATCCGTGAGTTCTTCGAGCGGCTGCCGGCCTGCCGGCTCAACAACCACTACGGCCAGAGCGAGTCGGCGATGGTCACGGCCCACACCCTCACCGGTTCCCCCTCGACCTGGCCGGCGCTGCCTCCGATCGGCACCCCCCTGCCGGGGTGCGAGCTCCTGATCGACGCCGTGGACCCGGCCGAGCCCGAAGTGGGCGAACTGCTCGTGGCAGGCCTGCCGTTGTCGCTCGGCTACCTCAACCAGGAGCAGCTCAACGCGGAACGCTTCGTCACCATCGACCCGTCCCCTCAGGGCCACACCCGGGCGTTCCGCACAGGCGACCTGGTCCGGCTCGACGACGGCGTGCTGCAGTTCCTGAGCAGGCGCGACCACGACGTCAAGATCCGCGGCTTCCGCGTCAACCTGCTGGAGGTCGACGTCTGGCTGCTCGAACAGTCCGGCGTGGTCGAAGCCGCCTGTGTCGCCGTCGAAACGGCCGAAGGCTCCCGCACCCTCCGCGCCGTGATCACCGTCGAAGAGGACGCACCGCCCGCCGACACCGGCGAGCTCCTGCGACGGCTCGGCGAGGTACTGCCCGCCCCGGCCGTGCCGGTGTCGATCACCGTGGTCGAGGCACTGCCGCGTACCGCGAGCGGGAAGATCGACCGCCAGCGGATCGGAAAAGACCTCCTCGCGAGCAGTCTGTAGTCCTCTCCGTCCTCTCCGTCTTCTTCATCCGCTCCGCCCTCTTCGCATCCTCGACGCCGCGCCGCGAAACAGGCCTGAGCGTCCCTCCCTTGCGCATCGAGCGCCATCCCCTCATTCCCCGTAGGAGCAAGTCCGTGCCCATCACCGATGCGATCCTCCCGGCCGCCGAGCAGCCCGCCGGCCGTCGCGTGGCCACCCCCCGCCGACTGCTGATGTGCCGGCCCGAGCACTTCGACGTCGTGTACTCCATCAACCCGTGGATGCACCCGGACAAGCCGTGCGACGCGGGCCTGGCGCTCGCCCAGTGGGAGAGGCTGTACGAGCTCTACCGTTCGCTCGGCCACACCGTGGACGTCATCGACCCCATCCCCGGCCTGCCCGACATGGTCTTCGCCGCCAACGGCGCGACCGTGGTGGACGGCAAGGTCCTCGGTGCCCGCTTCCGTCACGCCGAACGGACCGCCGAAGGTCCCGCCTACCTTTCCTGGCTCCACGACCAGGGCTTCGACCAGGTGCTGTGGCCCGAGTTCATCAACGAGGGCGAGGGCGACTACCTCCTGGCCGGCCGTCGCCTCCTGGCGGGAACCGGCTTCCGCACCGACCCGCGTTCCCACGCGGAGGCCCAGGAGTTCTTCGGTGTCCCCGTCACGGGCCTGACCCTGGTCAACCCCAACCACTACCACCTGGACACCGCCCTCGCGGTGCTCTCGGACACCGAGATCATGTACTACCCGGAGGCCTTCTCGCCCGGCAGCCGGGCCGTCCTGGAAGAGCTCTTCCCCGACGCGATCCTGGCCTCTCCCGAGGACGCGGCGGTCTTCGGCCTCAACGCCTTCAGCGACGGCTTCAACGTGATCATGCCCGAGGCCGCCACCGGCCTCGCCGAGCAGCTCAGGCAGCGGGGGTTCAACCCGATCGGGGTCGACCTCTCCGAGCTGCTCAAGGCAGGCGGCAGCGCGAAGTGCTGCACGCTGGAACTCCGTTCCCACCGTGCACCGGGTGACTCCCCGGACGCGCGCTCCCGCGAACCGCGGACCGGCACGGAGCGTGCGCTGGCCGCCATCTGGGAGGAGGTCCTCAACTCCCCGCAGGAGGACCGGGAACAGAACTTCTTCAACGCCGGCGGGGATTCGCTGCTCGTGACCCGGGTCGTCCTGCGCGCCCGCAAGACGTGGGGCATCGGCCTGGATGTTCAGGCCGTGCTCGACCACCCCGTGCTGAAGGACCTCGCCGAACAGATCGATCTCCTCGTGCGGTCCGCTCAGACCCCCGCGAAGCCCTGACCCGGAAGGACACCGACGTGGTACGAACGCTGCTGGCCCTGGACTACCCGGGGCGCCGCGCCGAGGCGAAGATCGCCGACCTCGGTCTCGAAGCACACGGATTCGAAGTGGCACATCTGCTGACCGCGCCCCTCCCCGACGAACTGACCGGACGCGCCTACGCGGAGAAGCTCTTCTCCACGCACGGTGTCGCCGACCGGGAGATCGCCGGAGTACTGGCCTACTGCGCCTCGGCTCCGCTGGCGCAGGAACTCGCCCGGCACATGGTGGAGGCCGGGAGCGAAGCGCCCCCGCTCTTCTTCTTCGACGCGGCGCCGCTGACCGCGCAGGACATCACCGACGACTACACGGCCGTCCTCCGGCAGATCGACGCCTCGGGGTTCGAGGAGAGCGGTTCGCAGACGGACGTCGCCTCCCTCATCGGCACTCCCGAAGAGCTCGTGGCGGCCATGCGGGAGGAGATGACCCGGTACGCGAGGAACTCCCTCGCGGAAGACCTCTTCGACGACGAAGAGGTCGCCCTGGCCAGTGAGCAGATCGTACGGGTGTACCTGGACCTGCTGACCCATCAGATCGCCGCCTACCACGGGGCGGCCCCCGCCTGGGGCGGGGACGTGGTGAACATCGTGTCCGCCGGCAACGCGTTCCAGGGGGACTGGCCGGGGGCCCGTGCCACGCGGGTCGTGCGTACGGCGCACGAGCGCGCGAGCCTGCTGGCAGACCCGGCCACCCGCGACACGGTGCTCTCCCTGCTGGCGTGAGCCGGGGCCGGGCGGCCGGGCGCCGCCGCGGGGCCGTGGGTGCCCCCCTCAGCGGAGGGGGGCACCCACGGCCGTTGGCAGGCGGTCCTCGACGACGAACCCGTCGTCGCCCCGGAAGCCGCCTCCATTTTTTCGGGGGCGGGGCAACCATCTCCCGTAGTCGTGAGTCGAACGGGTGGCAGTGGCTCACTCGTAGGACGGTACTGCCGACGCTTCCCGCTCCTGCACGCTCCGGAAGGCATCATGCATGTCAACTAAACGATTCATCACGGCGCTTGGCGTCACCCTCGGTATCACCGCGTCCACGTTCCTCGCCGCCCCGGCAGCGCAGGCCGCGGGCGGGAGTTTGGACGAGGTGTACTACATGACCGCCTCGGTCGGGTCCGACGGGGCGTTTCGCGTCGAGTTCCAGTCAGGCGACGGCTGGCAGATCGGCGACGCCCTCGCCGTCCGGGTGCGGGAGAAGGGCACAAGTGCGGTGGTCGCGCGGGTCGGCGGCATCACCGGCGGCCAGTGTGGGGACGAGTCCTGCAGTTACGCCGAATACAAGTCCGCGCCCGCCAAGCTGGACAAGATGGCCGTCTACGACCTCGAGTTGGTCCGCAACGAGGGCAAGAGCGACGAGGAGGTCAGCACCGCCAAGGGGGTGCTGAACTACGCCCTCAACCCGAAGATCGACGGCTTCAAGTCCTCGCTGCCCTCGCTGTCCTATGACAGCCGTTCGGGGCAGGCCTCGGGCAGGGTGGTCGCGGAGGATCCGAAGACTCGTGAGGTCAAGCCGCTCGTGGGCGCCGGGGTCGAGGTCAACACCTACAGCGGAGAGACCGCGAAGCTGACCACCGACGGGGCGGGACAGTTCGCCAGCCCCTTCGCCTTCCGCGGCGACGAGACGGAGGCCTCTCTGCAGGCTTCGCTCGTGGGCAGCGAGTCGGTGAAGAGCAAGCTGTCCCCGCCGATCCGCAAGCAGGCCACGAAGCTGAACGTGACCTCGCCCGGCGCCACGGTGACCGCACGGTTCGGCACCAAGATCCCCGTGCGCGGCACCCTCACGCGCACGGCCGACGACGGCACGCAGAAGCCCCTGGACGTGGGCCTCGAGGTGACCAAGGACGGCTGCGTCGCCGTATACCGGGAGGACTGCGGCAACGGCGTGAACGGCTTCCGCGTCACGGGCGATGCGAAGATGACGGTCGGCTTCTCCAGTGCCTGGTTCGAGCCCTCGTCCTCTTCCTTCGCCGTGCACGCCACCCACATGAGTGCCTTCGAGGGCCTTGTGGGAAGCGTGGACAAGTACCGGAACATCACCTACAGCGGGAAACTGATCGTCAAGGACGGCACCGTCCCGGCCGGCGCGTCCGCCCGGGTCCACTTCGACTTCTCGGGCGACAACGGCAAGACCTGGACCTACGTCGGCTCCACCACCACCACCTACAACACGCCCTTCACCCTGAAGAACCCGTACTCCTCCGCCAAGCCCGGTCTGTGGCGCCTGCGCCACGGCACCGCGAACGTGGGACCGACCACCAGCCAGACCTTCCAGTTCATCCGCCGGCCTACGCAGATCACGGCTGACGATGTCACGCCCGAGGGCGTGGCCCGCGGTACGACGATCACCGCCAAGGGGCTGCTGACGCACAGGTACAGCACCACCTGGAAGCCGTTCGCCGGTCAGACCGTCCGGATCTACTTCAAGCCGGCAACGCCGGGTGGCGCGTGGAAGCAGCTGGGCACCGCCAAGACCCTGGCCAACGGCACCTTCAGCCGGAAGTTCACCGCGGACCAGGACGGCACCTGGCAGATGCGCTACGAGGACGCCCCCTCGACGCACTACGCGTCCAAGGGCCGTGAGGACTACGTGGACGTGCGCTGAGCCTGCCGACCGACGGGGCCGTGACCCCGACACCACCCCGTCGCCCTGGGTCTGTGCCCGGGGCGACGGGGTTTGTACGAAGAGGGCCGGCCCGCCCGGGGACCGTCCGGGGCGGGCCGGGGTTCGGGGGTGTGCCCGGTTACGGGCGGGAGGTGAGGTAGCCGCCCATGGACTTGAAGTACTCGGACGCGGGCAGCTCCCGGCCGTCCTCCGTGCGGACGCTCGTGATGGCCAGGCCGTGGTTGCGGCCCGTGCGGGCGTCCGCGCCGGCGACGATGACCACGCCTTCGCCCTCGCGGTAGAAGATGCGGCCGGGGGTGCCGCCGTAGCGGCCCTCGGAGACGACGGCCGTGAGGATCTCCAGGCGCTTGCCCTTGTGGAAGGTGAAGGCGGCCGGGTACGGGGCGGACTGGGCGCGGACCAGGCGCTCGAGGTCTGCGGCGGGCCACGCCCAGTCGATGCGGATGTCCTCCTCGGCCCTCTTGTGGAAGAAGGTGGCCTGCGAGCGGTCCTGCTTCGTGAACTCCGTCTGTCCGGAGGCGATCAGGTCGAGGGCGGCGATCGTCACCGGGGCGATCAGGTCGACCGTCTTGTGGAACAGGTCCGTGGTCGTGTCCGTCGGGCCGACCGGGATCGCGTGCTGCATGACGATGTCGCCGGCGTCGAGCACCTCGTCCATCATGTGCGCCGTGACGCCGACTTCGGGCTCGCCGTTGATGAGCGCCCAGATGAGGGGGGAGAAGCCCGCGTACTTCGGGAGCAGGGAGTCGTGGATGTTCAGGGTGCCGTAGCGGGGGAGGGTGTAGATGCGCGGCGGGATCCAGGTGCGCCAGTTGTTCGCGACGAGGATGTCCGCGTCGGCTTCCTTGAGCTGCTGGAAGAGTTCCTCGTCGTCGGGGCGGTTGCGGATGACGACCGGGACGCCGTGCTCCTCGGCGAGGTCGGCGACCGAGTCGCTCCAGATCTTCTCGTAGGCGTGCTCGCTCTTGGGGTGGGTCACAACCATCACGACGTCGTGCTCGGAGTCCAGGAGCGCCTTGAGGGTGCGGTGGCCCCAGGTCTGATAACCGAACATAACGACCCGCATCGGGGTTCCTCCTCAGAAGAGCGAATGAGCAAAGGTAAGTAAAGCAAGGCTTACCTAACAGCGCAACAGCCCCGATTCTGGGCTCGATTGACCAGGGTGCGGGTGTTTTGTGCGGTTTGTCCGGTCGACAGGTCGTCCAGATCAGGTTAGCTTTACCTAAGTTCCACTCGGCTGCCGGTCACCGGTGCGCCTGGACTCCCCCTTTCCCCCACCCCTGACACGACGCCTGGCAGGCGGCTGTCCCGCACCAAATGGGAGTGACATGTCACAGGCTCTTCCTGGCGACGCACCACTGATCCACGACCTGATCGGTATCGGCTTCGGGCCGTCGAACGTCGCCATGGCGATCGCGCTCAGCGAGCACAACGTGCGCGTCGGAAGGCAAGAGGCGGTCACCGCTCACTTCTTCGAGCAGCAGCCCCGCTTCGGGTGGCACCGCGGCATGCTCATCGACGACGCGACGATGCAGGTGTCCTTCATGAAGGACCTGGTGACGCTCCGGAACCCGACCAGCGAATACAGCTTCCTCTGCTACCTGCAGGAGAAGGGCCGGCTGATCGACTTCGTCAACCACAAGAACCTGTTCCCGCTCCGCGTCGAGTTCCACGACTACCTCGAGTGGGCAGCCGCCAAGGTCGACGACATGGTCTCGTACGGCCACCAGGTCGTCTCGGTGGAGCCCGTGATGCGCGACGGCGTCGTGGAGTACCTCGACGTGACCGCGCGCTCCGGCGACGAGGTCGTCGTCCACCGTGCCCGCAACCTGGTCATCTCCACCGGTCTGCGCCCCGTCATGCCGGAGGGCGTCGAGCGCACCGAGCACGTCTGGCACAACACCGACCTGCTGACGAAGGTCGACGCGCTCGAAGGCAGCGAGCCCACCCGCTTCATCGTGGTCGGCGCCGGCCAGAGCGCCGCCGAGAACGTGGCCTACCTGCACCGCCGTTTCCCGCAGGCCGAGGTCTGCGCGGTCTTCTCCCGCTACGGCTACAGCCCCGCGGACGACAGCAGCTTCGCCAACCGCATCTTCGACCCCCAGGCGGTGGACGAGTACTTCACCGCCCCGGAGGACGTGAAGCAGCGGCTGATGGGCTACCACGGCAACACCAACTACTCCGTGGTCGACATCGACCTCATCGACGACCTGTACCGCCAGTCGTACCAGGAGAAGGTGCTCGGCACCGAGCGGCTCCGCTTCCTGAACGTCTCGCGCCTGACGGGCGTGGAGGAGACGGCCGACGGGGTCCGCGCCAGCATCAAGTCCCTCGTCACCGGCGAGGAGAGCGTGCTCGACGCCGACGTCGTGGTGTGCGCCACCGGGTACCAGCAGGCCGACGGCCTGGGCCTGCTCGGCGAGGTCGCGGACCGCTGCCACCGCGACGAGCAGGGCCGGGTCCGCGTCGAGCGCGACTACCGGGTGGCGACCGACCTCGAGCTGAGCTGCGGCATCTACCTCCAGGGCGGAACCGAGCACACGCACGGCATCACCTCCTCCCTGCTGTCCAACACCGCCGTGCGCGTCGGCGAGATACTCGACTCGATCCTCGACCGGAACCTCAAGTCCGTGCCCGACCAGGCCCGTCCGGTCGCCGGGGGAGCGGGCGCCGCAGCCCGCCAGCCGGCCGTCTGACCGGCCCCACCCGCGCACACCCACCCGCGCACACCCACCCACTGCCGTGCCTCCCGGGCGTACTCGCCCCAGAGGTGCGGCAGTAGTGTGCAATCACCCCCGTCCCATACCGAAGGAACGTCCGTGCCCACTGGTACTCGCCTCCCCGCCGGCGGCCCGCCCGCGGTCGGGCGCCCGGCGCCGTCCCGGGTCGTCGCGCAGGCCCGGCGGCGGCGGATCGTGGGTCTGGTCGCCCTCCTCGCGCTCCTCGTGGCCGCGGCGCTGGTCTCCCTCGCCGTCGGCGCGCGGGCGCTCAGCCCCGCCGAGGCGTGGCACGGGCTCTTCGCGGATCCGGACCCCGATCAGAAGCTCTCCGAAGCCCGGCTCATCATGAGGACCGTACGGGTGCCCCGTACGGTCCTCGCGATCGTGGCGGGCATCGCCCTGGGCGTGGGCGGAGCGCTGATCCAGGGGTACACGCGCAACCCCATCGCGGACACCGGCC
Source organism: Streptomyces sp. NPDC056883 (assembly GCF_042788835.1). Taxonomy (NCBI): domain Bacteria; kingdom Bacillati; phylum Actinomycetota; class Actinomycetes; order Kitasatosporales; family Streptomycetaceae; genus Streptomyces; species Streptomyces sp. NPDC056883. Next base: position 250,306 of record NZ_JBHUBS010000007.1, read on the forward strand.
TGCTCGGGGTGAACACCGGCGCCTCGTTCGCCGTGGTGTCGGCGATCGCCCTGCTCGGGCTCACGGATCCGTTCGAGTACGTCTGGTTCGCCTTCCTGGGCGCCGCGCTCGCCGGTGTCGTCGTGTTCGGGCTGTCGAGCATCGGCCGGGGTGCGGGCAACCCGCTGACGCTCGCTCTGGCCGGGCAGGGGGTCACGGTGTTCCTGATGGCCATGACCACGGCGGTCGCGCTGACGGACAAGGCGGCGCTGAACGCCCTGCGGTTCTGGAACGCCGGGTCGGTGGCCGGCGTCGGCTTCGACGTCATCTGGCCGGTGACCGCCTTCATCGTGGTCGGGCTGGTGGTGGCGCTGGCCACCCTGCCCTCCGTCAACCTGCTGAACCTGGGCGACGACGTGGCGCGCGGACTGGGCGTGAACATCACGCTCATCCGGACCGTCGGCATCATCGCCATCACGCTGCTGGCGGGCGCGGCGACGGCCGCGTGCGGCCCCATCGCCTTCCTCGGCCTCATGGTGGCGCACGTGGCCCGCTATCTGGCCGGGCCCGACTACCGCTGGCTGGTGCCGTACGCGGGCCTGCTCGGCGCGGTCGTCCTTCTGGTCTGCGACATCGTGGGACGCGTCGTGGTGCGGCCGGGAGAGCTGGACGCGGGCATCCTCGTCGCTCTCCTCGGCGCCCCGTTCTTCGCGGTCCTGGTGTGGCGGGGAAAGTTCAAGAGCGCATGAACGTGACAGTGGTGAAGCCTGCCGGGAAGCCCGAGCGGAAGCCTTCCGTGGCGCCGGGCATACGGCTCGGCGGCATGTCGTTCGTCTGGCGGCCCAGGATCGTGCTGGTCACGCTGCTGCTGATGGCGGCGGTCTTCCTGCTGTTCTGCCTGTCCATCGCCGTGGGGGACTTCCCCCTCGGTCTGTCGCAGGTGGTCGCCACCCTCTTCGGCGGCGGCGAGCAGGTCGACCAGTTCGTGATCATGGATCTGCGCATGCCGCGGGCCCTGGCCGGGCTCGTCGTGGGCATCGCGCTCGGCATGTCCGGGGCGATCACCCAGTCCATCGCCCGCAATCCGCTGGCCAGTCCGGACATCCTGGGCATCACCGGAGGCGCCAGCGCGGTCGCGGTGTGCCTGGTGACCGTGTCGGGCGGGGCCACGGCCGCCGTCGTCAGTTCCGTGGGCCTGTCCGGGGCGGCGCTCGCGGGCGGCCTCGGCACGGGTCTGCTGGTGTACTTCATGGCGTGGCGGCGCGGGGTCGACGGCTTCCGGCTCATCCTCATCGGCCTCTCCGTGAGCGCCGTGATGGAGGCGCTCACGACCTGGCTGCTGGTCACCGCCGACATCAGGGACGTGGCGCGGGCCCAGGCGTGGCTGGTCGGCTCCCTGGACAACCGGTCGTGGGACGAGGTGTCGGTGGCCCTCTGGGGCACCCTCGCCCTCGCGGTGGTCGTGGCGTGCGCGGCCTTCCAGTTCAAGCCGCTGCACTTCGGCGACGACGTGGCCGCGGGCCTCGGCGTCCGGTACGCGCTGGTACGGGCCGTCCTGCTGCTGTGCGCGGTTCTCCTGGCCGGCTTCGCGGTGAGCGCGGCGGGGCCGGTCCCCTTCGTGGCCATGGTGGCTCCGCAGGTGGCGATCCGTCTGACGAAGTCCCCCACGCCGCCGTTGGTGGCCTCCGCCGTGGTCGGGTCGCTGCTGCTGATCGGCTCGGACCTGGTCGCCCGTACGGCGCTGCCGGTGGCCCTGCCGGTCGGCGTGGTCACCGCCGCGATCGGCGGCCCCTTCCTCATCTACCTCCTGGTGCGGGCGAACCGCCGCTAGGTGATAGAAAGGTTAGGCAAGCCTAAATAGAGGGGGAGCCGTGGTCGCTCAGTACATCACCGAGGCCCAGTCCGGGACCGAGGGCGTCCCGCGGTTGGCGGCCAAGGGCGTCACGGTCGGGTACGGCGACCGGACCGTCATCGACTCGCTCGACGTGACGATCCCGCCGGGTGTGGTGACCACGATCATCGGCCCCAACGGATGCGGCAAGTCCACCCTGTTGCGGACCCTGTCGCGGCTGCTCAAGCCGACCAGCGGATCCGTCGTCCTGGACGGCGAGGACATCGCCCGGCTGCGGACCAGGGACGTGGCGAAGAAGCTCGGCCTGCTGCCCCAGGCGCCGGTCGCGCCGGAAGGCCTGACCGTGGCCGACCTGGTCGCCAGGGGCCGGCATCCGCACCAGAGCTGGCTGCGCCAGTGGTCCTCGGACGACGCCTCCGTGGTGGAGCGCGCGCTGGCCATGACGGGGGTGGCCGACCTGGCCGACCGTCCCGTCGACGCCCTCTCCGGGGGGCAGCGTCAACGCGTATGGATATCGATGACCCTCGCTCAGGGGACCGATCTGCTGCTGCTCGACGAGCCCACCACCTATCTGGACCTGGCGCACGCCGTCGACGTGCTCGACCTGGTCGACGACCTGCACGAGTCGGGGTGCACCGTGGTCATGGTGCTGCACGACCTCAACCTGGCCGCGCGCTACAGCGACAACCTGATCGTGATGAAGGGCGGTTCGGTCCTGGCGCAGGGTCACCCGCGCGAGGTGCTGACCGCCGAGCTGTTGCACGAGGCATTCGGCCTGCGTGCCATGGTGATTGACGATCCGGTGGGCGACCGGCCGCTCGTCGTGCCGATCGGTCGGACGCACGTCCACAGTGCGGGCAGCTGAAACCAGAGCGTTACCACTTAGGCTAGGCTTACCTCACTTCCCCGGGGTACGGTTTGCCTGCCCTAAGTGGGGCCGCAGTGGACAGCACGAAAGCAAGGGATTCCGCATGCTCCTCGACCGAACGACACGTAACAAGCCCTGGCTGAAGCTGGCGGCGACCGTGTCCGCAGCGGCCCTCGGTGTAGGCGTCCTGGCCGGCTGCGGTTCCGAGACCGCCGACAAGGACAAGAAGAAGGACGACGCCGCCAACGCCCCGGCCGCCAACGGTGCGTTCCCCGTCACCGTCGAGCACTTCTTCGGCTCCACCGAGGTCAAGAAGGCCCCCCAGCGCGTCGTCACCGTCGGCTACACCGACGACCAGAGCGTCCTCGCGTTCGGCATCAAGCCGGTCGGCATGGTCGACCAGTACCCGAACCCGGCGGGTCAGAGCCCCGACATCAACACCCAGTGGCCCTGGGTGAAGGACAAGTGGGGCGAGACCAAGCCCGAGGTCATCATGAACAACGGTGACGCCGGCCCCAACTTCGAGAAGATCGCGGCCCTGCGCCCCGACCTGATCATCGCGGTCTACTCCGAGGTCGACCAGGCCGCCTACGACAAGCTGTCGAAGATCGCCCCGACGGTCGGCCGCACCAAGACCGAGAAGGAGCCCTTCAGCGCTCCGTGGTCGGACAACGCCCTCCAGATCGCCAAGGCGGTCGGCAAGGAGACCGAGGGCAAGGCGATGATCCAGGGCATCCAGGACAAGCTCGCCACGGTCAAGAAGGCGCACCCCGAGTTCGCCACCCAGACCGCCGTCGCGGTGTCCTGGTACAAGGACGCGGTCAACCCCTTCACCTCCACCGACGTGCGCGGCCAGCTGCTGACCGGCATGGGCTTCAAGCCCCAGACCGAGCTCGACAAGATCTCGGAGGGCAAGTTCTCCTTCGCGCTCTCCCCGGAGCGCATGAACCTCATCGACGTCGACCGCGTCTTCGTCATCAACGACAAGGCCGACACGGACGCGATGAAGAAGTCCGAGCTCTTCGCCAACCTGAAGGTCACCAAGGCCAACAAGGTGTCCTACCTGCTGGACAGCGAGGGCCCGGCGGCCGGCGCGGCCATGTCCCAGGCCACCCTGCCCGCCCTGCCGTTCGCCATCGACGAGCTCGTCAAGTCGGTCGGCTAGGTTTGTGAGCACCACGGACATTCGGGTCGCCCCGGCAACCCTGCGTACGACGTCCGGACGTGAAGCAGCCCGATGGGTCGTGGCCAACTGCCGCACGATGCCCTGGCTGACGTCCGGCGCCGTACTCAGCACGGTCGCCGGGGCGGCTCTCCAGATGCTCCCCGTCCTGCTGCTCGGCCGGGTGGTCGACGCGGTGACCGGGGGCGAACCGCGTTCGGTCCTGGTCACGATCGGGGCATGGATGGTGGCCGCCGCGCTGCTCGGCGCGGCGGCCACCGCCCTGTCCGCCTACTTGATCGGGCGGCTCGGCGCCGATCTGCTCGCGCACCTGCGCGAAGGTGCCGTACGGGCCGTCCTGGGCATGCCCAGCGCCCGGGTCGAGCAAGTGGGCCGCGGAGACGTGCTCTCCCGGGTCGGCGACGACGTCGCCGTCCTGTCCAAGGGCATCCGCTCGGCCATCCCCACGGTGTTCTCCGCGGGGGTCCTGGTGGCCATCGCCACCATCGGCATGTTCGGCCTCGACTGGCGGCTCGGCCTGGCCGGCGCCTGTGCGCTGCCGGCCTACGCGCTGGCCCTGCGCTGGTACTTGCCCCGGTCGGCCCCGCTCTACCGCAAGCGCGCGGTGGCCCAGGCCGAGCGCGCGCAGGCGCTGATCAGCGGGCTGAACGGCATCGAGACGGTACGGGCGCACCGCCTGGAGGAGGCCTTCCGCGAGAAGGTCTCGGAGGATTCGCGGCGGGTGCGGGACCTCGGCATCGAGGTGTTCCACTTCTTCGGCCGGTTCGTCGGCCGGGAGAACCGCGCCGAGTTCATCGGCCTGGTCCTGATCCTGGTGGTGGGCTACGCCCTGCTGGAGACCGGCTCGGCCAGCCTCGGCGAAGTGGCGGCTGCGCCGCTGGTGTTCCACCGGCTGTTCACCCCGCTGGGCGCGATCATGTTCACCTTCGACGAGGCCCAGAAGTCGGGCGCGAGCCTGACCCGGCTCGTCGGGGTGCTGGGGGAGTCCACGCAGGACCGGCTGGTGGGCGACGCGTCCGCCGAGGCGGCGGGCGAGGAGCCGTACGCGGTGACGGTGAAGGGGCTGACCTTCCGTTACCCCGGAGCCGAGGAACCGGTCCTGAGCGATGTCAGCCTGACGATCCCGGCGGGCGGCTCCCTGGCCCTGGTGGGCGCGACGGGCGCCGGCAAGACCACCCTGGCCGCGCTCGTCGCCGGCATCGGGACCCCCGAGGCCGGGTCGGTGCGGATCGGGTCGACCGACCTCGCCGATCTGGACGAGGCCGCCGCGCGGGCGCTGGTGAGCATCCTGACCCAGGAGACGCACGTGTTCTCCGGGCCGCTCGCCGACGACCTGCGACTGGCCGCGCCGGAGGCGGGCGACGCCGAACTGCTGGCCGCGCTGGCCACCGTAGGGGCGGCCGAGTGGGTCGATGCGCTGCCCGAGGGTCTGAACACCGCGGTCGGCGAGGGCGGTGCCCGGCTGGACGGTACGAAGGTGGCCCAGGTCGCCCTGGCCCGGCTGGTGTTGGGCCGGGCGCCCGTGGTGGTGCTCGACGAGTCGACCGCGGAGGCGGGCAGTGAGGGCGCCGCCGAGCTGGAGCGGGCCGTACTGGCCGCTTGCGCCGGGCGGACCACGCTGTTCGTGGCCCACCGGCTGACCCAGGCGGTGGCCGCCGACCGGATCGCCGTGCTGGATGCGGGACGCGTCGTGGAGCAGGGCACGCACGAGGAGTTGGTGGCCCTGGGTGGCCGCTACGCGCGACTCTGGCGAGCCTGGAGAGACGCTAGTTAGGTCACCCTAATTTAGGTTAGGCTAGCCTTCGTACCTTGGAAGGGTGTTGAGTCTTCAATGATGGAACCGAGCGCTCGTCTCGTGCTGATCTCTCCTACGCGCCTGGCAGACGTGCGCCGGCGTACCGGCGGATACTCCGACCGGACCATCGCCGAGGCCTGTGCCATCGGACTGTCGTACTGGGCGACGGGCGCCAGCCCCGACGGAATCGACCTGACCCCCGGCACGCTCTTCGCGGACGTCCTCGGATGGGTCGACAACGGCGGTACGGCGCCCAGCGGTTGGGAGACCGGCGAGGCGGCACCGGACGGCTGGGCCATCGCGGTCCCCGCCGACGGCCTGCCGGCCGGCGTCCCGCAGGCCGACGCCCAGCTCGCGCTGGACGACCTGGCGGACTTCCCCGACCGGCCCCTCGGCACCATCAGCCCGTCCACCGTGGCGGAGCGGCTCACCACCCTGGCCGAGTGGAACGACAACGCGGCGGACCGGGTCCGGCCGACCATCGTGGAGATGTTCCGCGAGCAGGCGCGCCTGCGGCCGGACGCGATCGCCGTCATCGACGAACACCGCTCGCTGACCTACCGCCAGGCGGCGGAGCTGTCCGCGCAGCTGGCCCACCACCTGATCGGACGCGGACTCGGCTCCGAGCAGGTCGTGGGCATCTCGCTGGGCCGCTCCGCCGACATGGTCATCGGCCTCCTCGGCGTGCTCCAGGCCGGCTGCGCGTTCGTCCCGCTCGACCCGCAGTGGCCCGCCGCCCGCCGCGCCGTCGTCATCGACGACGCGCAGGTCGTGCTCCAGCTGAACGACTCCGGCGCGCACGACCCCGCGGAACCGGCCGCCGCCGCCGTCGACCTCGACGACTGGCGGTACGCCGACCAGCCCGCCGGGGACACCGGAATCACCGCGCACGGCAACGCCCTGGCCTACGTGATCTTCACGTCCGGTTCCACCGGCCGCCCCAAGGGCGCGATGATCCGCCACGAGGCGATCAGCGAACGCCTGCTGTGGCAGGTCGACGAGATCCTGGGCTTCGGCCACGACGACGCCTCGCTGTTCAAGGCACCGCTGTCCTTCGACATATCCATCAACGAGATCTTCCTCCCGCTCGTGTGCGGCGGCCGCCTCGTCGTCCTGCGGCCCGGCGGCGAACGCGACCCGCACCACCTGCTCGCCGTGATCGCCGAGCACCGCGTCACCTTCACCTACCTCGTCTCCTCCATGCTGGACGTCCTGCTGGAGATCGCCGGAGACTCCGACCGCCTCGACAGCATGCGCCACGTGTGGTGCGGCGGCGAGGTGCTCACCCCCGAGCTGTACGAGCGGTTCCGCACCCGGCTCGACATCCCCATGTACCACGGCTACGGCCCGGCCGAGACGACCATCGGCGTCTCCCACGTCATCTACCGCGGCGAGGCCGAGCGCCTTTCCACCTCGATCGGCAAGGCCAACCCCAACACCCAGCTCTACGTCCTCGACGACGAGCTGCGCCCCGTCCCGGTCGGCGTCGGCGGCGAGCTCTACGTCGGCGGCTTCCTCCTGGGCCGCGGCTACGTGGGCGCACCCGGACTGACCGCGTCCCGGTTCGTGGCGAACCCCTTCGCCACCGACGGCTCCCGCCTCTACCGCACCGGCGACCTCGCCCGGTTCGCCCCCGACGGCTCCCTGGACTTCCTCGGCCGCGCCGACAACCAGATCAAGATCCGCGGCATGCGCCTCGAACTGGAGGACGTGGAGGTCGGCCTCGCGGAGCACCCCGCGGTACGGCACACCTGCGTCATCGCGAAGAAGAACAGCGCGGGCGGCACCTACCTGGTCGGCTACGTGATCCCGGCCGCCGGCCACGAGGAACTGCGGGCCGACGAGGTCAAGGCCTGGGCCACCGAGCACATGGTCGAGTACATGGTGCCCGCCCACGTCGTCGTGATGACCGAGTTCCCGCTCACCGCGAACGGCAAGCTCGACCGGCGCGCCCTGCCCGAACCGGAGATCGTGACCGGGGCGTTCGTACGGCCCTCCACCGACGAGGAGCGCGCCGTGTGCGCGGCCGTCGCCTCCGTGCTGCGGCTGGAGGAAGTCGGCGTCGACCAGGACTTCTTCCAGCTCGGCGGAGACAGCATCCTCGCGATCTCGCTGCTGAGCGCCCTGCGCGAAGCGGGCCTCTACGTCACCGCGGGGCAGATCTTCGCCAACAGCGTCCTGGGCGCCCTGGCGGCGGTGGCCGGCCGCGAGGACGTGACCCGGGCGGACCACGCCGACGTGGCGACCGGTCCCGTGGAGGGATCGCCCATCGTCCAGTGGCTGGGCCGGACCACGGACGCGATCGACGGATTCGTCCAGGCGGTCGTACTGAACACCCCGGCGGACCTCACCGCCGACGCGCTGGGCCCGATCCTCGACTCCGTCGTCGCCCGGCACGACATGCTGCGCGCCCGGCTCGTACGCGGAGACCGCTGGAGCTTCGACATCCCGCAGACCGGCGGAGCCGCGGCCGACTGGCAGGAGAGCGACGGCTCGCTCGACGCGTGCGTGGCCCTCGCCACCGGAGGACTGGACCCGGACGGCGGCGTGATGCTGCGGGCCGTCTGGCGCCGCGAGGCCCGCCAGCTGGTCCTGGTCGCCCACCACGTCGTGGTCGACGGCGTGTCCTGGCGGGTCCTGATGGAGGACCTGGCCACGGCATGGCGCCAGTTCACCGCCGGTGAGGAGATCGAACTCCCGGCCGTGGGCACCTCGTTCCGGCGCTGGACCCAGCTCCTGGGCAACGCGGACTTCGACGCGGACCGCGCCTACTTCGAGCGCCCCCTCCCCGGCCCCGACGCGCTGCTCGGCAGGCGGGCCCCCTCCGAGGCCGACACCGTCGAGCGGGAGCGGCACCGGATCTTCACCGTCGGCTCCGAGGCCACCGCCGCCCTGCTGGGCGAGATCCCCGCGAAGTTCCACGCGGGCGTCAACGACGTCCTGCTGACCGCGCTCGCCGTCACCCTGGCCCGGTGGCGCCGCGGCCGCGGCCAGGAGCAGACCTTCGCGCACGTCGAGCTGGAGGGCCACGGCCGCGAAGGCCGCCACGTGGCGGGCGCCGCCGGCATCGAGCCCGAACTGTCGCGGACCGTCGGCTGGTTCACGACGCTGTTCCCCGTGACCGTGGACCCGGGCACGACCGGCGACTTCACCGACCCCCGGTACCTCGCCGCCGCCCTCAAGGCGGTCAAGGAAGACCTCGCCCGCGTCCCGAGCAACGGCGTCTCCTACGGCGCCCTGCGCTACCTGGCCGACACCCCCTTCACGGCCCCGGCACCCCAGGTCCTCTTCAACTACCTGGGCCGCTTCGACGCGGGCGCGTCGGGGGACTGGCAGCTCTCCGGCACCACCGGCCAGCTCGGCGAGAAGCGCGACCCGAAGATGCGCCTGCCGCGGGCCCTGGAGTTCAACGCGATCGCCGAACCCGCCGCCACCGGCGCGTACGAACTCGTCACCACCCTCTCCTGGCCCGACGGGATGTTCACCGACGAGGACATCGAGGCGATCGGCGGGCACTTCCAGGCCGCCCTCACCGCCCTGGCCGCGCTCGACGAGGGCGGCCACTCGCCCAGCGACTTCCCGCTGGTGCGGCTGACCCAGGCCGACGTCGACGCCCTGGACGGACCCGCGCTGCGCGCCGTCCTGCCCCTGACCCCGCTCCAGGAAGGCCTGTACTTCCACTCCGTCTTCGACGACGACTCCGCGGGCAGCTACGTAGAACAGCAGCTGCTGACGCTGGAGGGCGAGCTCGACCCCGCCCGCCTCCGGGCCGCGGCCACCCGGCTGCTCACCCTGTACCCGAACCTGGCCGCACGGTTCACCGCCCTCGCCGACGGCCGCGTGGTCTCCGTACTGGAAAGCGGCGCCGAGGCGCCCTTCACCACCCTCGACCGGCCCGGCATCACGGACGAGGCACTCCACGAACTCGCCGAGCGGGACCGCCGCGCCGGATTCGACCTGGCCACCGGCCCGCTGATGCGGTTCACGCTGGTCCGCGACCCGGAGTCCGGCCGCAACGTCCTCGTGCAGACCGTCCACCACATCATCGCCGACGGCTGGTCGGTGCCCCCGATGCTGCGCGCGCTGCTCGCCGAGTACCACGCGCCGGGAAGCACCTACCCGCTGAGCGGTTTCCCCGACTACGTCGGCTGGCTCGCGGAGCGCGACGCCGACGAGAGCGACCGCGTGTGGGGCGCCGAACTCGCCGAGCTGCCCGGCCCCTCGCTGGTGGCCCGGGACCACACCCCGTCCGACCGGTTCGCCGACACCTCCGTCGAGCCGGCGCAGTCCCTCGACGTCGACGCCGCCGCCCGCGCCGCCGGCGTACCGCTGAGCGTGGCCGTGCACAGCGCCTGGGCGGTGACCCTGGGGGGGATCCTGCACTCCGCCGACGTGGTCTTCGGATCCACGGTCTCCGGCCGCGACGCGGACGTCCCCGGCATCGAGGACATGGTCGGCCTGTTCATCAACACCGTCCCGCTGCGCGCGCGGTGGGCCGCCGGCACCACGGCGCGCGAACTGCTCGCCTCGGTGCGCGAGCACCAGGGCGCGGTCCTGCCGCACCAGCACGTCTCGCTGGCACGGATCGGCCGGCTGGCCGGCGTCGGCTCCCTCTTCGACACCCTCGTGGTGTTCGACGTGGCCACCGACGTGGCCGCCCTGCGCCGCACCGGCGACACCCTCGCCGTCACCGGCCTCGTCAACGAGGGGGCTCCGCACTACCCGCTGACCCTGGTCGTGGAGCGGGCCCTCGACGGGCGCCCGCGCTTCAACCTGATCTACGACGGCGAACTGCTCCGCGAGAGCAGCGCCCGGGACATCCTGACCCGGTTCACGGACACCCTCACCGGCCTGCTCACCCGGCCGGACGCCCCGGTCGGCGACCTGGCGCCCGCGGGCGGCAGGAGCCCCGCACGGATCACCCCGACCACGCTCGGCGCGCTCTTCGACGCCGCCGCGGACCGGAACCCGGCGGCCACCGCCGTCACCCAGTGCGCACTCGACGGCACCACCCGCTCCCTGACCTACGGCGAACTCGCCGACGCGAAGAACGAACTGGCCGCCGCCCTGCGCGCGGCCGGAGTCGGGCCGGGCCGGCGCGTGGCCGTGGCCGTCCCGCGCACCATCGAGCAGGTCGTCGCCCTGGTCGCGATCGTCAGCGCGGGCGGCGCCTACGTCCCGCTCGACATGGCCTACCCCGACGACCGGCTGGAGTACGTCCTCGGCGACGCCGCCCCGCAGGCCGTCCTCGTGGACCCCGGTCAGCGCGAACGCTTCACCGCGCTGCTGGAGCGGGCGGGAGTCGCCGCCCGGGTCCTCGTACAGGGCGACGAACTGCCGCAAGAGGATGCCGAGCCCGTCGCCGACGAGGCCAACTGGCACGACCCCGCGTACGTGATCTACACGTCCGGTTCGACCGGCAAGCCCAAGGGCGTCGTCGTCCCGCACTCCAGCGTGCTGGCGCTGCTCGCCAACACCCAGCCGGACATGGACTTCGGCCCCGACGACGTCTGGGTCCAGTTCCACTCCTACTCCTTCGACTTCGCCGTCTGGGAGCTGTGGGGCGCCCTGGCGCACGGCGGCGAGCTGCTCGTCCCCGACTACGGCCTGACCCGCTCCCCGGTCGACTTCCACCGGCTGGTCCGCGAGCGCGGAGTGACCGTGCTCAACCAGACGCCCTCGGCCTTCTACCAGTTCGTCGAGGCCGACCGGCACGCGGGTGAGCCGCTTCCGGCCCTGCGCCGCGTCATCTTCGGCGGCGAGGCACTGGACCTCGGACGGCTGCGCGGCTGGGTCGAGCGGCACGGCGCCGCCTCGCCCGAGCTCGTCAACATGTACGGGATCACCGAGACCACGGTCCACGTGACCCACCGGGTGCTGACCGACGGGGACTTCGCCTTCGGCGACGACGTGAGCCCGATCGGCGGACCCATCCCGGGCCTGGTCACCCACCTGCTCGACGACCGGCTCCGGCCGGTGCCGCCGGGCCAGGTGGGCGCCATCTACGTGGCCGGCGACCAGGTCTCCCTCGGCTACCTCGGGCGGCCGGGTCTCACCGCCGGCCGGTTCGTGGCGAACCCGTTCGCGAACGACGGCTCCCGGATGTACCACACGGGCGACCTGGCCGTCCGTACCCTCGACGGCGAGCTGGAGTTCACCGGCCGCGCCGACGACCAGGTCCAGCTCAAGGGCTTCCGCATCGAGCTCGGCGAGGTCGAGTCGGCGCTGCGCGACCTCGACGGCGTCGTCGACGTGGCCGTCACCGTGGCCGACAGCGGCGACCACCTGGTCGCGCACGTCGTGGGCCGGGTGCCCGGCGACCTCTCCGCCCTCCTCGCGGAGAAGCTGCCCGTACACATGGTGCCGGGCCGGGTCCTGCCCGTGGACTCCCTGCCGCTGACCGTCAACGGCAAGCTGGACCGCAAGGCCCTGATCGCGGCGGCCGCACAGGACGACACCCCCGTGGCCGCCACCGGATCCGCGGCCGACTCCCTGCTCGCCTCGCTGGTCGGGATCTTCGCCGACACCCTGTCCCACCCGGCCGCCGACGCGGACACCGACTTCTTCGGCGCGGGCGGCGACAGCATCGTCGCCATCACCGTGGTCAACCGCGCCAGGGCCCTCGGCCTGCCGATCGCCCCCCGCGACGTGTTCCTCCTGAAGACCCCGCGCGCCCTCGCCGAGCTCCTGGGCACGCGCGCACCGCAGACCCAGGCCGCCCCGGCTCCGGCCCCCGCGCGCCGCGAGGACGGCCCGCTGGCGCCCACGCCGATCATCCTGCGCCAGCGCGAACTGGGCGGTTCCCTCGCCCGGTTCGCCCAGGCCCGGACCGTCGAGGTGGCCGAAGGCACCGCGTTCGCCGACATCGAGCGCGCCGCCGACGCCGTACTGGCCGCCCACCCGGCCCTGCGGATGCGCCTGAACACCGAGCACGGGGTGTGGACCCTGCGCACCGAACCCGCGCGCAAGGCCGCCGTCGTCCGCACGGACACGGCCGACGCCACGGCCGCCGCCAACGAGGCAGCCGGACGGCTCGACCCCGAGACCGGGGAGGTCGCCGCCTTCACCTGGCTCGCGGAGACCGGCACGCTGGTGGTCACCGTGCACCACATCGCCGTCGACTCGGTGTCCTGGCTGATCCTGCTCGACGACCTCGCCGCCGCCCTGCGCGGGGAGACCCTCGCACCGGCGACCACCTCGTACGCCGAGTACGCCGACGCCCTCACCCTGCGGTCCGCCGCCGGCGCCGACGACCTCGGGCCCTGGGTCGACACCCTCCGGGCCCCCGCGCTGCTGCCCGCGTCCGGCGCGCTGCGCGACACCACCGTGGTCCTCGGCCCCGAGGTCAGCGACCTGGTGACGCGCACCGCCCCCGCGGCGCTCGGCGTCGCGCTCACCGAGCTGCTGTGCGGCGCCCTGCGGACCGCCCTGACGCGGATCCAGCCGACGCCCACCGATCTCGCGATCGAACTGGAGCGGCACGGCCGGGTGTCCGTACTGGAGCACCACGACTACATACGTACGGTCGGCTGGTTCACCGCCATCGCGCCCGTCCGGCTCACCGCGCACACCGACCCGGTCGCGGCGGCCCGCGAGCTCGCGGCGCGCCAGCCGGACGAGTCCGGGCACCTCGCCTACGGCCGCCTGCGCTACCTCAACCCGCAGACGGCCCCGCTGCTGACGGCCCGCCCGCAGGTGCTCTTCAACTACCTCGGCCGGGGCAGCGAGTCCAGCGCCCTGCACATCACCGGCGGCGACCAGGGCAGCCCGTACGCCGTCGAGGTCAACGCCTGGACCGACGCGGCCACCGGCAGCCTGCACGCGACCTTCACCCTCGCCGAGGAGATCCCCGACGAGATCACCGCGCACTGGCTGCACGCCCTGGAAACCCTCGCGGAAGCCTCCGTGACGGCCGAGCGCACGGCGCCCGTCACCGCGCTCCAGCGCGGCCTGTTCTTCCAGGCCCAGCTGGCCGGCACGGCCGGACACTACGTCGCACAGAGCTACTTCGCCCTCGACCACCGCCTCGACACCGACGCACTGACCGAGGCCATGGCCGTGGTCATGGCCCGACACCCGGTCGTCGGCGCCGGTTTCACCACCGACGACGACGGCAATCCGGTCCAGATCCTCAAGGCGGGCCGCCGGGTCGGCGTCCACACGGTCGAGCTGTCGACCGAGGAGGACGTCGAAGCCCTGCGCGTCCGCGACCGCAACACCGGCTTCGACCCGGCCGAGCCACCGCTGATCCGGCTGACCGTGATCCGGCTGCCCGACGGCCGCGACGGCCTGCTCCTCAGCTACCACCTGCTGCTGTGGGACGGCTGGTCCCGCGCGATCGTGCTGCGGGACCTGTTCGAGGCCTACCGGGCCCTGATCGCCGGTGAGCAGCCGGACGCGACCCCGGCCGTGCCCTCCTTCGAGGAGCACGCCCGATCGCTCGCCGCCAAGGACCCGGCCGTCTCGGAGCGGTTCTGGGCCGAGCACCTGACCGGGCTCTCCGGCCCGACGCTGCTCGCCGGACCGGCGCCGTCCCTCTCGGACGACCTGCCGCCCGCGCTCCTGCACACCCTGACCGCCGAACAGTCGCAGCTGCTGCGGGAGACGGCCAGGGCGCACGGAGTCACCCTCAACTCGGTCCTCACCGGCGCCTTCGGCCTGCTCCTCGGCGCCCACACCGGCCGCAGCGACGCCGTGTTCGGCGTGACCGTCTCCGGCCGCGAGGGCGAGGGCCTGTCCGACATCGTCGGCGTGCTGCTCAACACCGTGCCCATGTGGACGCGGGCCCGGCCGCAGGACACGGTCGGGGAGTACCTGGCAGCCGTACAGGCGGCCCGGGTCGACGCGATGGAGCACGAGCACCTGGGGCTCGGCGAGATCCAGCGGGCCAGCGGCCACGACACCCTCTTCGACAACCTGTTCGTGCTCCAGAACTTCCTGGACCTGGACGGGCTCGCCGAGATGAACGCCCGCCACGGCATCACCGAGGTGAAGTCGGACGACTCCACCCACTACCCCTTCACCTGGGTCGTCACCCCCGGCGACCGGCTCACGGTCAAGCTGGAGCACCGCCACGGCGACTCCGGCAGCGCCCGCCGGCTCCTCGACGACTACGTCGGCCTGCTCCAGGACCTGGCCCGCTCCACCGGACCGGTGGGCGCGCTGCCCGGCCTCGGGCCGGTGCCCGGGTCGGCCGAGCGCACCGACATCGGCACCGACACGGTGGTCGACCGCTTCGACCGGGCGGCGGACCGCGCACCCGAGCGGGTCGCGCTCGTCGCCCAGGGCCGGAGCATGACCTTCGCCGAACTCCGGGACCGCAGCCGCCTGCTGGCGGGCGTGCTCGCCGGACGCGGCATCGGCCCGGAGAAGACGGTGGGCCTGGCGATCCCGCGCACGCTGGAGTGGATCGTCGCGCTGTTCGCCGTCCTGCGCACCGGAGCCGCGTACGTACCGCTGGAGCTGGACCACCCGGACGAGCGGATCGCCACGATCGTCGCGGACGCCCGGCCCGAGGTGATCCTCACCGTCAGCGCCGTCGCACCCAGGCTGACCGGCGAGCTGATCGAACTGGACCGGCCCCTTCCGGAGGCCGAGCCGCTCGTGACGTTCGCACCGGAGGACCCGAACCGGCTGCGGCACCCGGCGTACACGATCTACACCTCCGGTTCGACGGGCAAGCCCAAGGGCGTCGTGACGGAGTACGCCGGCCTCACCAACATGCTGATCAACCACCAGCGCCGCATCTTCGAACCGGTGCTGGCGGAGCACGGGAACCGGATCTTCAAGATCGCGCACACCGTCTCCTTCGCCTTCGACATGTCGTGGGAGGAGCTCCTGTGGCTCGCCGACGGCCACGAGGTGCACATCTGCGACGAGGAACTGCGCCGCGACGCACCCGGACTGGTCGACTACTGCCGTGAGCACGGGATCGACGTCATCAACGTGACCCCGACCTACGCGCAGCAGCTGGCGGCCGAAGGCCTGCTCGACAACCCGGAGCGGCGCCCCGCGCTGGTGCTCCTGGGCGGCGAGGCGGTCACCTCGACCCTGTGGCAGCGGCTCGCCGAGACCGAGGGGACGGTCGGTTACAACCTGTACGGCCCGACCGAATACACCATCAACACCCTGGGCGTGGGCACCTTCGAGTGCCAGGACCCGGTGGTGGGCGTGGCCATCGACAACACCGAGGTGTTCGTCCTGGACCCGTGGCTGCGGCCGCTGCCGGACGGGGTTCCCGGTGAGCTCTACGTCTCCGGCATCGGCATCGCCCGCGGGTACCTCGGCCAGCCGGCCCAGACCGCGCACCGGTTCGTCGCCTCGCCGTTCGGCGCCCCCGGCGAGCGCATGTACCGCACCGGCGACCTGGTGGTCCGCCGGCCGGACGGGAACCTGATGTACCTCGGCCGCACCGACCAGCAGGTCAAGATCCGCGGTCACCGCGTCGAACTGGGGGAGGTGGAGGCCGCGTTCGCCGCACACCCGGCGGTCCGGTTCACCGCCGCCGTCGCCCAGCCCGACCCGCAGGTCGACGGCGCCTACCGGCTGGCCGCGTACCTCGTGCTGGACGCCGGAGCCGACCTGGCGGCGGTCGCCGCCGAGGCGGGCACCGGACTGCCGGACTACATGCGCCCGACGCACTACGCTCAGGTCGACGCCATCCCGCTCACGGTGAACGGGAAGGCCGACACCAAGGCCCTGCCGGAGCCCAAGCCGCTGGGCGCGCTGACCACTTCGGGCGAGCGCGGCCCGGAGACCGAGACCGAGGTCCTGGTCTGCGAGTTCTTCGCCGAAGCCCTGGACCTGGACGACGACGAGGTGAGCGCCGTGAGCGATTTCGTGTCCCTCGGCGGACACTCCATGCTGGCCGTACGCCTGGTCGGACTCCTGCGCCGGGAATTCGGCCCCACGATCACCATCCGCGACCTGCTCACCCTGCGAACCCCCGAAGCGATTGCCCGGCACCTTGATGACAACTCCTGACGTCCACGGATCCCGCCGCGCGGGATCCGACATCCTCCGGACCGCCATACGGCGCAACGTCGGCGCCATGGTCTGGGGCACCGTCCTCATGGGCCTGTACCAGGCGGGCGAGACGGCCTTCCCGATCGCGCTCGGCCTGATCGTCGACCACACGATGCGCGAACGGAGCCCGGGGGCACTCGCCCTCTCGATCGCCGCGCTGGCCGTGATCATCACGACCGTGTCGCTGTCGTGGCGGTACGGGATGCGCATCCTGCAGAAGGCCAACACGACCGAGGCCCACCACTGGAGGGTGCGGGTCGCGTCCTGCGGCCTCCAGCCGGTGGCCCGGGACGTGGACCTCAAGTCCGGCGAGGTGCTCACCATCGCCACCGAGGACGCCGACCAGACCTCCGACATCGTCGAGGTCGTGCCGATGCTGATCAGCTCCTCGGTCGCGGTGCTGGTCGCGGCGGTCGCGCTGAGCCTGGCGGACCTGCGGCTCGGCCTGCTCGTCATGATCGGAACGGTCGCGATCCTGTCGACCCTCAGCGTGATGTCGAAGCGGATCGGCAGCAGCACCCAGGAGCAGCAGGCCCGGGTGGCGCGGGCGGGTGCCAAGGTCGCCGACCTGATCACCGGCCTGCGCCCGCTGCACGGCTTCGGCGGCAACCACGCGGCCTTCCGGTCCTACCGGAAGGTCAGCACGGAGGCCAAGGAGCAGGCGATCACGGTCGCCAAGGTGAACGGCGCCTACACGGGCACCGCGCTGGCCCTGAACTCGACCCTCGCCGCCGCGGTGACCCTGACCGCCGGCTGGCTGGCCTTCGACGGGCAGATCAGCATCGGTGAGCTCGTCATGGCCGTGGGCCTGGCGCAGTTCATCATGGAGCCGCTCCGGCTGTTCTCCGACATGCCCAAGTACGTGATGATGGCGCGCGCTTCGGCGGAGCGGATGGCCCTGGTGCTGTCCGCCCCGCCGGTGGCGGCCCCGGGGACGGCCCGCCCGGCACCCGGCGGGGACCTGGAGATCGACTGCGTCCGGTACGAGTCCCTCCAGGGCCTGAAGTTCCACGTCCCGGCGGGCCAGTTCACGGCGATCGCGGTCTACCAGCCGCGGGCGGCGGCCGAACTCGCCTCGATCCTGGCGGTGAACGTGCCGCCCGCCGCGTACGGCGGCACGGTGCGGCTCGGCGGGCAGGACCTCGCGGACCTGTCGGTCGAGGCGGTCCGCGAACTGATGCTGGTGAACCCGTACGACGGGGAGATCTTCGCGGGAACCCTCCGTACGAACATCGACCCGTCGGGCACCAGCCGGACGGTGCCCGAGGCCGTCGAGGCGTCCATGCTGACCGATGTCGTCGCCCTGCACCGCCAGGGACTCGACTACGAGGTCCGCGACCGCGGTTCGAACCTCTCCGGCGGGCAGCGCCAGCGGCTCTCGCTGGCCCGGGCGCTGGCCGCGGACTCCGACGTGCTGGTGCTGCGGGACCCGACGACGGCCGTGGACGCGGTCACCGAGCAGCTCGTCGCACGCAAGATGGCGGAGCTGCGCCGGGGCCGCACCACCGTGGTGATCACCAGCAGCCCGGCCCTGCTGGACGCGGCCGACCGGGTCCTCGTCCTGGACGACGGGGTGGTCACGGCCGAAGGGACGCACCGCCACCTGCTGGCGAGCGACCCGGCGTACTGCGCGGCGGTCACGCGGTGACCCCGTGAGACGGTGAACGCGAGCCGGTGAACGGAACAGGAGGGGGCCCGGGGGGGGGGGGGGGCGGGGGGGGG